>NZ_CP037922.1:3650000-4250000 GCF_004355185.1 Hymenobacter radiodurans | reverse complement strand
TAATACCCAACTGGTCGGCGTATGCTTTGAGGCCAACATAATGCTGGTCAGCTAGAATTTCGGTGGGGGCCATCAGGCAGCTTTGGGCGCCATTATCGGCAGCCATAAGCATAGCAATAAAGGCCACGATGGTTTTACCCGAGCCTACGTCGCCCTGTAGCAAGCGGTTCATTTGCTTACCGGCGCAAAAATCTTTGTAGATATCGTGGATGACACGTTTTTGGGCACCAGTGAGGTCGAAGGGAAGATGGTTCTTATAAAAATCAACCAGTGATGGTACCTCCCGGAAAATCTGGCCGGCTAGCTCTACTTTACGCTGGTCTCGCTGGCGCAACAGCTTGAGCTGGACATAGAACAACTCCTCAAACTTGAGCCGGAATCGCGCTGCTTGCAGTAGCTCAGGACTCTGCGGGAAGTGAATCTGCTGCAACGCATCTGCCTTGCCCATGAGCGCATAGTGCTGAATCAGCGCCGGCGACAACGACTCTGGAATGTGCGGGGGGCAATTTTGAGCAAGTCGGCCACTATGCGGGCCAGCGCCTTGCTATCAATACGATGGTAGTTTTTGAGCTTCTCGGTAGTGTTGTAAACGGGCTGCAAGAAGCTTTGGCCCGGCTTGGCTTCCGTTACTTCCTCCAGTTCTGGATGAGCCATTTGCGGCTTGCCATTGAACATCGTCGGCTTGCCGAAGACAATGTATTCCTGGTGGTTCTTGACGACGTTTTGCAGGTATTTTACCCCTTTAAACCACACCAGTTCCAGCTCACCACTCTCGTCGGCAATTTTGGCTACCAAGCGCTGTTTCGGGCCTTCCCCTAACACTTCACGATTGCGCAACACGCCCTTCACCTGCACATACGGCAGATCGTCGTGCAGGTCCGCTATGTTATAAAACTGGGTACGGTCGAGGTAGCGGAAGGGGTAGCGCTGAATGAGGTCGCCGTAAGTGAAAAGGTTCAGTTCCTTTTGCAGAAGCTGTGCCCGCTGGGTACCTACCCCACGCAAATACTCGATTTTGGTATTGAAGAAATTGCTCATTCATGGGAATGAGCAATGCAGGATAAAAGACGAAGGCGTCTTGGCTCCCTGCATTGCTCACTAAGCAAAGTGTTATTGATATTTCAACGTGTTGAGCATCTGTACAATATCCTTCTTAACATAGTCAATGATCGGGGCGAGCGAATCATTGGCCGTCGCGATAGGAAAGTATAATGCCCCCCGGAAAAAATGCTTGGTGCTATCAGTTGTATAAAACTGAAACTGGCTAGGTACGTCACCCGCTAGCTCAAACACGGCCACTTTCATCCCACTAGGCGTTTGCATGATGCTCTCGTCAATGGCTGATGCCTTGATCTGGTGCTTGCTGGTGAGCTTACGCGCATCCTCCATCATCTTATTATACAGCTTGGGGTTCTGCTGCACGTTAGTATAAGTGATCTGCACATTAGCGCCCAGCTTTGGATAATAAATGTTAATCCAATTGGGCTGTGCTAAGTATGATGAATCCCGCAGAATACGCGCGTGCTGCGAATACTCAAATGTATAGGGGCGGCCCGACGGGAGTTGCTGGTAGGTATGGGGGGGCAAATCAATACGATTATACCCTTTAGGCTTAGGCGTATAGTCGCCCCCAGAAGATGTGCAAGAAGTAAGTGAGGCACCTACAAAAAGCAGAACCGCACTCAGGCTACGATAAAGTCGAAAAACAGGCATTTGAAACAATGCGAAGATGATAATCAAAGGTAGGCGGAAAAGAAGATGTTGTCTCCATCTACTGATTCTACCAATTCGTTCGTAAGACCCTTGAAACGCAAAAAGCCTCGGCTTCGTGCCGAGGCTTTCAAGCATTACTACCCGCTAGGGCAATTTCAGAAGGGCAACTGGTCGAGTTCCGGCTCCTGACGGAACGTCTGAGCCTCCGGAGTCGGGGCAGCCTGGGTAGTAGTTCCGTCAGTATGAGGCTTGCCACCCAGCATAGTCATTTCATCAGCCACAATTTCGGTAATGTAACGGGTCTGATTGTCTTTGTCCTGATACTGGCGCGTCCGGATGCGACCTTCAATATATACCTGGTGACCTTTGCGCAAATACTTCTCCGCTACCTCGGCCAAGCCACGCCAAGCAGTGATGTTATGCCACTCGGTACGCTCAATACGGGCGCCGTTTTTATCCTTGTGATACTCGTTTGTAGCTAAGGTAAAATTGGCCACGCTTACGCCGCCTTCTAAGTGGCGTACTTCCGGGTCTTTGCCCAGATTTCCAACTAATATTACTTTGTTAACTCCTGCTGACATAGCCTGATTAATAAGGGGTTATGAAGCGAAATAAGCCGCTTCCTATTCCTTTAAAGATACAAAAAAAGCATGAGGCATCCAAGCCCAAAACGGCTTAAAAGCCGGGTCTTCCTAGGTAATTACTGATCAAAACGGCCTTGGGCAACTGCTCAATTTCGGCACTAGTAAAAGCTGCCAAGCCGCTAGCCGTTAAAGCCGCAGCGGGGAGTGGCGCCTCTAGCCAAACAGGGTGAAAACGCGCTTCCACTTTCTGGTGACTTAGCACATGTCGAGCTGCGTAAGCTGGCTCCTCCACGCTATTAGTGTCCAATTTGCCCCCCAAGGCTTCTACTGCATCAAGCAAGTCGGTGGGGGGCAAATTGGGGCCATCAGTTTCAGTCAGGGCAAAATCATAAAGGCCCTGCCAGATGTCTTTTTCCGTGCGCTTGCGCAGGTAGACGGTGTCCTCGTAGCGCAAGACCATGTAGTGGAAATAGCGCGTGCGTGCCGCTTTGGCTTTACTTTTTACGGGCAACTCCTGCACCATGCCGTGCTGAAAAGCAAAGCACTGACCTTGTAGGGGGCAAAAAAGACAATCGGGCTTTAAAGGCGTGCACTGAATAGCGCCAAACTCCATGATAGCTTGGTTGAACTCCGCTGGCGAGGCCGCCGGAATAAGCGAGTCAGCTAGTTGCTGGAACACCTTGCGGCTAGCCGGCGCAGCTATATCCGCACTGATACCAAACACGCGGGCCAGCACCCGATACACATTGCCATCGAGGACAGCTACCTGTTCGTCGTAAGCAAAAGAGGCAATAGCGGCCGCGGTGTACTGCCCCACACCTTTAAGTTGGAGCAAGCCGTCATAAGAGCCTGGAAATTGCCCCCCAAACTCACTTGTAACTTGTTTGGCGGTGTGATGCATGTTGCGGGCCCGAGAATAATAACCCAGTCCCTGCCAGTGACGCATGACTTCATCCTCGGGAGCCGCCGCTAACTCCTGAACGGTGGGATAAGTTGTTACAAAGTCGAGGTAGTAGGGGAGGCCCTGCTTTACACGAGTTTGTTGCAAAATGACTTCTGAGAGCCAAATAGCGTATGGATCACGCGTGTGGCGCCAAGGCAGGTCGCGGCGGTGGCGTGGGTACCATTCGAGTAGAGCAGAGGCAAAGAAAGGGTGGGCAGAAGTAGAAGAGAGGGAAGTCAATATATTGAGAATAAATAATTTAGGAAAGAAAGACAGAGCCGTGTGGAATCAGTAAATAATGTTGCAAAACCAAAAAAGGAAACTACCTTTGTGGCCCCAATTCATAAGCGAACAGCTTACCGGGCAAGGGCTTACGTGTTGAATCGGGATATTTTGCCCAGCATATTTTTTCTCTCCATAGTACATTTCATTTACCAGCGTGACTAAAGCAGAAGTAATCGCCGAGATTGCCGACAAGACCGGCATCGAAAAAGGAGACGTGTCAGCTACCGTTGAAGCCTTCTTCAAAGTAGTAAAGGATTCGATGGCCGACGGCAACAACATCTACGTACGCGGCTTTGGCAGCTTCGTAAACAAGAAGCGGGCAAAGAAAGTGGCTCGTAACATCTCTAAAAACACGTCGATCATCATCGACGAGCACTTTATTCCTAGCTTCAAGCCGTCGAAAACATTCATCGGCAAAATCAAGAACAGCAAGAAAATCAAGGAAACAGCTCAGGCTTAATCCCTCTTTTTCTTTCGTTTAATTTTTGCCGGCGAGCCGTCGGGCGTTCCATAACTGGGGGCCCGACGGCCTGCTTTTTCTGTATGGCATCACGTTCCCGTTCACATCAGTTAATTATACTAGTCATCGCTCTTGTGCTGGTGGCTGGGTTGTTTCTGTTGCCTAAAGTAACGGTGAAACCCAAAGAAGGTAAAGGGGAAATGAATCAGGATGCAGCTCGCACGGCCAACCGTGACGGTGGCGGCCCTGCTACTAATGGGTCGAAGGCTATTGCTTCTTCGGGTGACCAAGAGCAAACAGCTGGCCCTGCGGGCGCTACACCTGAACAGCCACATCAGCAGGCTACAGCCGAGCAAAGCCGCGAAATCAAGCAATTGGCCGCGCGCTACAATAAGGAGCGCGATCCGCAGGCTCGTTTGCGCGTAGCCTCTGACCTAGCTACTAAGTATAAGGATATCGCTAAGTTTGATAGCGCTGGCTATTACTACGAGCAGGTAGCTATTGCGCGTCCGGGCGAGCAAGCCTGGAAACGTGCTGCCGATGAGTACTTCGAGGCCTTTGGCTTTGCTGCTACCGAGGAGCGAGCCAAAACGCTAAGTGCAAAGACGCGCGAGCTGTACGAGAAGGTGTTGAAAAACAACCCCGATAACCTCGATGCCAAAACCAACCTGGGCATGGCCTACATGGCCAGCGACAACCCCGTGCAGGGCGTTACGTTACTGCGCGAGGTGCTGGCCGCCAACCCACGTAATGAGAAGGCGCTCTATAATTTGGGCATCCTCTCTATTCAAAGCAATCAGTACGACAAAGCCGTAGAGCGTTTTCGGGAGCTTGTAAAAGTGAATCCAGAGAATGTGAACGGCCAGTTTTATTTGGGCGTTTCTTTGGCCCAAACGGGTGCTAAAGAAGAAGCTATAGCGGCTTTTACTAAAGCAAAAAGCCTAAGCAGCGACCCAAGCCTAGCGGCCTCTGTTGATGAGGAGCTGAGCAAGTTGGAATAAATCGGCAGATTTGTAACTCCGAAACTCACTGCACTTGATGCAAGAACGAGGAATAAAAGGTCAGCCATTCGACAATAGAATCATTCAACCATTTAACCTACAACCACATGCCCTGCGGTAAAAAGAGAAAGCGTCATAAGATTGCCACCCACAAGCGCAAGAAGCGTCTGCGCAAGAACCGTCACAAGAAGAAGTAAGCCCGCGGGGTTAGCTGGCGGACGGTTGAGGCTTCAACCAAAGTCCGTTTATCTCTCATTTAGTATCCTTGAGAGTGACTGGTTTGATGCTTTCCCCGTGGCTCGGAAGGGAAGCTGGTGCCTTGGTGCACTGGCTTCCCTTTGTGGGTTTCGGGGGGCAAATGCAGGCGCTTTTGGGGAGATTAGTTAAGCTACCGAGACATTGAGTAACGAATTAATCATTAATTCTGCTCAGGATGGCGAAAGAATTGCCCTGCTCCAGGACAAGCGGCTCATCGAATATCATTTCGACCGCAACGACACCAACTATTCCGTTGGTGACATCTTCCTGGGTACGGTCAAGAAAGTGATGCCCGGTCTGAACGCTGCGTTCATTGACATCGGGTATCAAAAAGACGCTTTTCTGCACTATGGCGATTTGGGCGAGAACTTCCCGTCGTTGAATAAGTGGGTGAAAGGCGTACAATCGCAGAAAATTACCGTTGGGCCACTGAAGACTTTTCAGTTTGAGGAGCCGCTCGACAAAGTCGGCAAGATCGACACCGTGCTCAAAAAGGGTCAGCAATTGCTGGTTCAAATAGTAAAAGAGCCCATCTCGACCAAAGGTCCGCGCCTATCCACCGATATTTCGATGGCTGGTCGTTACCTGGTATTGGTGCCTTTTTCCAATACCATAAGCGTCTCTAAGAAGATTGTCAGCCGTACGGAGCGAGACCGCCTCAAGCGTCTTATTGCGTCTATCAAGCCTGACAACTTCGGCGTTATTATCCGAACTGTAGCGGAGGGCCGCGAGGTAGCCGAGTTGGATAAGGATATGCAGAGCATGACGGCTAATTGGGAACAACTCTTCCAGACCCTGCGCACTGCCAAGGAGCGCGATAAGATTCTGGGTGAGTTGGGTCGCACTAGCTCCATGCTGCGCGATATGCTCAATGAATCCTTCGATGCTATCACCGTCGATTCGGCGCCGATGTACGAAGAGATGCGCAGCTATCTGGAGAAAATCGCTCCTGATAAGCTGGGCTTGCTCAAGCATTACACCGGTAAGGTGAAGATGTTTGAGCATTTCAACATTGAGAAGCAACTCAAAACGCTGTTTGGCAAAACTGTAACGGTGCCCGGTGGTGGTTACCTCGTTATTGAGCACACCGAAGCTTTGCACGTCATCGACGTTAACTCGGGCAATAAGAGCAACCAAGAGAGCGACCAGGAAGCTAATGCTTTGCACGTAAACATGTCGGCGGCCCGTGAAGTGGCCCGTCAGCTGCGTTTGCGCGATATGGGGGGCATTATCGTCGTCGATTTCATTGATATGAAGTCGGCGGAGAGCCGCAAGAAGGTGGAGGACGCGGTGAAGGACATTATGAAGCACGATAAAGCGCGCTTCACAATTCTGCCCATCACCAAGTTCGGCCTGCTGCAAATCACGCGGCAGCGCGTGCGGCCCGCTGAAAACATCATTACCGGCGAGCTATGCCCCACCTGCGGCGGCACCGGCAAGATTTCGGCTTCTATCCTTGTTACCGACGAGATTGAGAACAGCATCGAAGACTTGCTCGTAACCCAGAACCAGTCGGGTATTACGCTGCACGTGCACCCTTTCCTGTACGCGTACTATACCAAAGGCTTGGTTTCCAAGCAGATGAAGTGGTATCTGAAATACTATAAGTGGGTAAAAGTGACTAAGGACACTAGCCTTGGCCTCACCGACTACCGCATTGAGGACGAACGAGGCGAAGACATTGAGCTGCACTCACCCGCAGCAGCTATGGCCCGCCTCCAAGACCGCGAAATAGAGATTACGGACTAACGGTTTTTTCTGCGAAAAGCCCCTGACCAAGAAGAAAGCCCGCCTCGCTCTGGATGAGCAAGGCGGGCTTTTGCGTAGAGATAGTCTGTGTTCTATAATGTGCAGTCAAAAAAGCCCCCAGCAGCGTTTTCAACAATAAAAACGCTGCTGGGGGGCTTTTTTCTCACTGGCTTATATTAGAACTTGATACCCAAATCAAGCGCTACTTCTCCGTTTTTTAGGGTAGCACCATTGAAACCATTCTTTTTGAAGTAACGGTCCACATTAGCAAGGCCGTGATGATAAGAGAGACCGGCAAAGACTTTTGTGCTCTGCCCCACTTGATATTCAGCCCCGAGGCCACCAAGTAAGGCAGCATCCGGAATAATAAAGTGCTTTGTGGCCTTTTCGCCACCGAATTGGTAGAATTTTTCGCCATCAATGCGGGCTGCCACTAAGCCGCCAATTTTGCCCCCCAGCTGGAAGTAAAGCTTAGTATCCGTGGTAATATCGTTGGTAAACAGCTTCACGGTTAGCGGTATCTCTAGATACTGAAGGCTAATCTTCTGTTCATTATCCTGAATGGTGGTGTTGGCATCATAAGAAACTGTACCGCCTTTGCTGGTGAGCTGTAAGCCCGTACCGAAGGCATAGTTTTGGCCAAAGAAATAATCGACAACTAAGCCACCACCGATACCAACCTTGCTTTTCTCTGATTGAAAATTGTACTGCGAAGGTGCATCGGCCCGCAGGTAAGCAATAGACGGTGAAAGCTTAATGCCAATTTCAACCTGAGCGGAAGCAGTGCCGAGGGAAGCGCCAAGTAAGAACAGGGCTATGAGTATTTTTTTCATAATTAAACGGATAAAACGACACCTGAAACACGAAAGCTGACTGGCTGGCGTTTCGTTTTGGCTATTTTCGTCCCAAAGATAGAACCGTGTATTATAAATCTGCCCCCTTGCGTACCTGTTTTGCCATTTGGCTGAGTACTCTATTGCTGCTGGCTGGCTGCAAAAAGGATAACTCCTGCGAAATTAACCCAGAAGTAGCCAAGATAGAGGCGCCCGTCCAAGTGGAGCGACTGGAGCAATCATTCTTCGCTATCAAGAACGAAGCAGAGGCCCAGCAATTTTTGGCTCGAAACCCGTTGTTGGCCAACCAGTTTCTGCAGCGCCGGCAGTACCCCTCCGATGCGGCGCTGGCGGCTACTCTCACGCGCTTGGCTACCAACCCAGGGTTGCAGAAGCTAGGCCGCGAAACACTGGCCGAATTTTCTAGCACTGATACGTTGCAGATGGAGCTAAAACAGCTGATGCAGCACGTGCGCTATTATTTCCCGGCCTTCCGAGTGCCACCGGTCAAGACGTTTGTAAGCGGCCTGAGCCAGGATTTATTTGTGAATGATAGCCTGATGGTGCTTAGCCTTGACTTCTTTGTGGGTCCCAAAGCTAGCTACCGCCCCAATGTACCCGGCTACATCTTGCGGCGCTACACTCCAGCTCACCTGTTGCCGACCGTAGCACAGGCTATTTCCAGCAAGTACAACCAACCGTTGCCCGCCAACCAGCAAACCATGCTGGGCGAGATGATACAACTGGGCAAGTCGCTTTACTTCACCGAAAAGGTGCTGCCCTGTACTCCCGATTCGGTGCTCATTGGCTATACCGCTGAGGAATTGGCGGGCTTAGAGTTCAATGAAAGTAAGGTGTGGGCTCACTTTATTGAGAAAAAGCTGCTTTATAACAACAGCCCTTTCACTATTCAAAAATACGTGAGCGAGCGACCAAACGTGCCCGAAATTGCCAAAACGGCCCCCGGACGTATTGGTGCCTGGGTAGGGTGGCAAATTGTGCGTAAATACATGGAAACCCACCCCAATGTGACACTGGCTCAACTTATGGCGATGAAGGATCCGCAGGCTATTCTAAACGAGTCGCGCTACCGCCCGAAGCGGAAGTGATTTGAAAGGGAAGCTGCTTTCAACGAATAAGAAAGGGAAATAAGAAGCTAGTTTTAGTTGCCGAAGTGCATATCGCGGTTTTCAGTCAGTATCATACCAACCCCGATTGTCCGGCTACCAGTCGGCACTACACCTTGCTGGCGCATTTAGCCCGCACGCACCGCGTATCACTTATAACGACGCGTACGTGGGAGTCACAGCGCCTTACCCAAAAGTTTCCGTGGGTGCCAGAAGGTGTAGAAATGCGAGCCGCCGAAGTTCCGTACCATAATAAGATGGGTGTCGGCCGGCGGGCATTGGCTTTTGGCCAATATGCAACCTACGCCCTGCGCGAAGGCCTGCGCTTGGAGAAGCCAGATGTTATCTGGGGAATATCTACGCCGCTCACGGCGGCCTGGGCCGCCGCGCAAGTTGCCCGGCTACGTCGTGTGCCGTGGGTGTTTGAAGTTCAGGACTTGTGGCCGTCTTTTCCAATCGCCATGGGTGCCGTACCAAATAAAATAGCGCAAAGACGTCTGTTTGCGTTAGAGAGAGGCCTTTATGCTAGCGCAAAACACATCCTACCCCTATCGCCCGATATGTCGCACTACGTTGAGGCGCTAGGGATAAGCTCAGCTAAAATAACAACGGTTCTCAACGGCACGGACTTCCACCTAGCTGCCGCGGCCACTGACGCGGCCGTAATGGCTCTGCGGCAGGAGCAGGGCTTAATAGGGCGTAGAGTGGTGCTGTACGCAGGTACTTTCGGGCGGGCTAATGATATTCCCACGTTGGTTGCCGCCGCCGAAAAAATGGCCCCCAGCCATCCGGATGTTACGTGGTTATTTATGGGGCATGGCTTTCATGAACCCCTAATCCAAGCAGCAGCAGCCCGATGCACTGGGATTCGCATAATTGCCCCCCAGCCCCGCCACACTGTGTTTACTTGGTTTAAGTTGGCCGAAGTGTCGATAGTTTCTTTCTTGAATCTGCCGGTATTAGACGCAAATTCTCCTGCCAAATTCTACGATAGCCTTGCGGTTGGTACACCAGTAGTCGTCACAAACAACGGGTGGACAAAGAAGTGGGTGGAAGACTACAAGTGTGGCTGGTACACTCCCGCTGGCAATGCATCCACTATGGCTTCGTGTTTAAGTAATCTCTTGGCCAAGCCCACAGCCTTAAAGCAAGCTGGGGAAAGGGGAAGAGCTACCGCCTTACTTCACTTCGATAGAGAAGTAATTGCCGCGGATGTGCAGAAAGTGCTAGAAAGCGCTGTGTCTAATACCAACTAGAACTACTTATGTACTATGTTGTACCTGTAGATGAAATATAAGGCCCGCTGGGGGGAATTTCGGCTCAGTTAAGGAGCCACTACTATCAGGAGAGGGCAAGCCATAATGCTCCGCGTAGTATTTACAAATATCCGTTAGGGGACAAATGGCGCATTTGGGCTGACGTGCAACGCAGATGTAGCGGCCATGCAGAATCAGCCAGTGATGAGCCTTCGGAATCAGGAGTTCGGGATGTAACGCACTAAGTCTTTCTCTACGGCTAGGGGCGTAGTAGAAGAGCGATTGACTAGCCCTAGTCGGTGCGACACCCGAAATACATGGGTGTCCACAGCCATAGCTGGCTGATTATAAATAACGGAGACAACCACATTCGCCGTCTTTCGGCCAACGCCGGGCAAGCGCTGTAGCTCCTCAATGGTGCTCGGAACTTCACCCCCAAAGTCCTCCATCAGCATCTTACCCAATCCAGCTAAGTGTTTCGCCTTGTTATTCGGGTAGGAGACACTGCGGATAAAAGGGTAGACTTCTTCTGCTGAGGCCGCACCTAAGTGCGCTGGCGTTGGGAAGTGACGCAGCAATTCGGACATTACAAGGTTTACGCGCTTATCGGTGCACTGAGCGCTGAGCACCACGGCCACAATCAACTCGTACGGATTGGAGTATTGTAGCTCAGTTTGCGGCTCCGGAAAGTTCGTGGTGAAGTAGTCCAGAAAGCGACGAAACCGTTCGGCCTTGCGCATAAAAAGAGGGAATGAGTAATGAAGCAGCAAAATACGCTACTCTCATTACTCATTCCCTCTTTTCTCTTCTACGACGGCGTCAGAAAGGTGCGCGAATACTGTAGAATGGCTTGGGTAGTGGCGGGCCGAGGGCCTCGCTGCAAGCTGGTGAGGCAGCGCTGGGCCAGCAGCAAATCGGCACAGCGGGCTGCCAAATCAGCATCGTGCGCTAAGGCTTGTTCTATTTCTTGGCGCTCCTTATCCGGCAACTCGTTGTATACGTACCGGATCAGTTTCTCGTGGGTAAATGTTTTGATCATAGAAAACGGGTTGTGCGGCCATTTTTTTCCGCAGGTTGATAAGCGCGTAGCGCATCCTCCCCAAAGCGGTATTAATGCTGACCCCCGTTGCATCGGCGATTTCCTGAAAGCTCATATCGCCATAATGACGCATAACAAGCACTTCCTTCTGCGCCGCGGGCAGGTCCTGAATTAATTCGCGCAACCGGGCATGGGTCTCTTCGCGGGTGATGGTCGCTTCCGCGCCCTCCTCCGCTAAAGCCAACGAATTAAAGGCGTGGCTTGTTGTATCAAGACTCAATAAAGGTTTGCGTTTTTCGCGGCGGAAGCAGTCAATGGCCAAATTATGGGCAATGCGGCAAATCCAGGAAGAAAATTTTCCTTCCTCATTATAGCGTCCACCCTTCATGGTGTGGATGGCTTTTATAAAGGTGTCTTGGAGTAAGTCTTCAGCAACGGCTTCATCGCGCACGATGAGCATAATAGTAGTGAAGACGCGGGCTTTGTGCCGCTCCAGCAAGAGAGCGAATGCATCTTCTTTGCCGGCAATGTAGAGCGAAATCAACGCGGAATCACTCGGCTGCATGGTTTCCATAAAGGCTACGGGTTAAGAGAACGTAGAGCTTTAGGTCAAATAGTGCAGGTTGCCGGTGAAAGAGATAATTCTTATAAAAAGATAACTGGGAGAATCAAATGTATAAAACTAGTTGACCAAATACAACGCGATAAAGAATCTGTTAAAATATTTTTTTTACGGATTCAAAACAAACTATTAAATATTGTAAATCAAGTATTTATTATTTCTAATTTTCAAAAACTAATATCATTAACTATTGCAAACCCCCTAGATACAGGCAAATACTGGGTTTACTGCTGAGTAATAACAACGCGCCAGCGCTGCCCCTAACAAGATATTGCAAATTACGTGCGGCAATTTCAGTGTTGATTTACCGGCTTGACTGCCCGGATCATTGTCACGTTATTCCTTCAAAAACAAGCATACGAATTCACGGCATCACCCGGATTTAGTACAATAGCACGTATCACGACTCAAAAAAGCCCCCAGTGATTAATCTATTCCTCAAAGTATAGGTTGAGATAGGAGCACTGCAACTCTCCACACCTTTATTGGCTTGTTAGTCGCCCACGTATGGTGTGAAAACTAATTCTGGTCGCTGATTGTACGCAGAACTACCCTACTAATAAACCGAAGGCCGACGCCTGATAGCCCTGCTTTCCAGCGGGGTTGCGCTACCTTTGAGCCCGATTTCGACCTGCGTTTATATTATGTCCGTTCTTTCCTCTACCGGGCCCCACGATCCATACGCCGCTCTGCGACTGCCCGAATTTCGACGTTTGTTGTCGGCTCGTGTGTGCATGACTGTCGCTACCCAAATTCAAGGCGTAGTGGTAAGTTGGCAAATGTTTCAGCTTACTAATGATCCATTAGCTCTTGGTTTAATTGGCTTAGCCGAGGCAATCCCGAGCATTGTCGTATCGCTTTACGCCGGGCACGTCGCGGACTCCGTGCGGCGGAAGAACATTATTGTGGCGGCCGTCACGGCTTTGCTTTTCTGCTCAGTCACGTTGTTTCTGCTTACCCGTCCTGTTGGGTCGTGGCTGCTGGCGAAGGATCAGTTTTATACGCTGCCACTGTATGCCGTCATATTCGTGAGTGGAATTGCGCGTGGCTTTCTAGGGCCAGCCTTGTTTTCCTTCATGCCCCAGCTTATCCCCGACCGTGAGCGCCTATCCAACGCTATCACCTGGAACAGCACTACGTATCAGGCGGCTGCGGTGCTCGGACCAGCGATTGGGGGCTTTTATTTGCCAAAGCCGGCATCAATACCGCCTACGGTGTCGATGCAGTGCTGATGGCGCTGGCTTTGCTGCTGTACGGTAGCATTGCTGGCCGCGCCCTTCCGCAGATAGAAGGGGAGCGGCTAAATCTGAAGGAAAGTATTCTGTCGGGGGTGCAGTTTATTTTTAGTAACCAGTTGGTGCTAGCGGCTTTATCGCTCGATTTGTTCGCGGTGCTATTTGGTGGAGCCGTAGCTCTACTACCCATTTTCGCTGATGATATTCTGCGTACGGGTCCTGAAGGGCTAGGCTACCTGCGCGCGGCGCCAGCGGTCGGGTCGGTGCTAATGGCAGTGATGATGACATACTTCCCATTGAGGCGTAGGGCCGGGCGTAAGCTCCTGTGGGCGGTGGCTGGGTTTGGCGTCGCTACTATTTGCTTTGCGTTGTCGCGTAATTTCTGGCTGTCTTTAGTTCTGCTGTTCCTTACTGGTGCCTTCGACGCCGTTTCAGTAATTGTCCGCTCTACGCTGCTGCACACTTTCACGCCGGAGCATATGAAAGGCCGAGTGTCGGCCGTGAACAACATTTTTATTGGCTCATCCAACGAAATCGGTTCCTTCGAATCGGGTGCGGCGGCGCGACTCATGGGCGTAGTGCCATCCGTGATTTTTGGCGGCGCCATGACCTTACTAGTCGTTGGTATCACGGCGATTAAAGCGAATAAGCTGCGCCATCTCGATTTAACACCCGAGCCGAAGCCAGTGGCAGCAGCCTAAGTGCTTCATTGAGAGTCCTTATCCTACGCCAACAACTCTGGTTAAACACTAGAGTATTTTTCAAATAAAATATAGGAACCTGAGGTGGTGTATCAGCCTGTAAAGCTGTATTGTTGCACCCATATTAGTTATCTGATTGAGTATATAACTCCACTATAATTTGCGACATCGCAGAAATCAAGTGATACAGCTAGGTAAATAGTAGTGTGGGTTCTACCGCTTATTCAGACTGTTTAGACTAGCTGTTTTACTAGGTGAATTTCAGGAGTTGTGGTTGCTTTCACCCACCTCACTATGTCCATCGCTACCGAACCTGCCGCTGATTTAGAGCTTCGCTTGGCGGAGTTGCAGCATACGGATGCGGAGGCGTTTATGGAAACGCTATTTCGAGCCTTCTACCGGTCGTTGGCGAATGTCGCTTTTCGTGTAGTGCAGGATCGAGCCGTAGCCGAGGATTTGGTGCAAGACGTGTTGATGAACGTTTGGAAAAACCGCGAAACTCTCCACATTACTTCCACTTATCAAGCTTATTTATTCCGGGCAGCCATGAACGTTGCCTTGCGCCACGCCGCTCGTCAGAAGCGCCAAGTCACGTGGGACGAAGCTAGATTACCTGATCCGGGCCGTAACACCACCGACGAACAAGTCTACGGACAGGAAGCCGAAGCTGCCGTAGCCGCCGCTCTTGACACCCTGCCGCCCCAATGCCGCGCCGTATTCTTATTAAGTCGGCAGGAAGGCATGAGTTACCAGCAGATTGCCGATGCCTTAGAAGTGGCCCCCAAAACGGTAGAGAACCAGATGGGCAAAGCGCTACGACTACTTCGAAAAGGCTTACAGGGCTTGCTGCACAGCTTTTTGTGTTGGTAAAAGCTGGGGCAAAAAAATATTTTCACCTGACGTAGGGGTAAAGGCAGGGATTTGAATCTTACTACTGAAAGCATTCCCATCTCCCAACCTATTGTCAGCTATGAAAAAGCTACTTCTCTTATTAGCAGTATCCACTTCGCTGTTCACCACGACTGCCTGTAACCACGAAGGCGACATACTAGGTCCAAGTGTACGCGGCACGGGCCCGACCCAAACCGAAACCCGAACCATCAATAACTTCAGCCGCCTCGAGCTTAAAATTGACGCTGATGTGATTCTGACCCAAGGCAGCCCCCAGCAAGTGCGCATCGAGGCCCAGCGCAACATCCTTGACGTGCTCGAAACAGAACTGGCCGGTGACAAGCTGGAGATAGAGTATGGACGCTACAATGTGCGCGGCCATGATCCGGTTCGAATCTATATTACGGTGCCTGCCCTAACGGAAGTGGAGGTAGCAGGCTCAGGAAAAGTGAGCAGCACAACACCCTGGACGGCTACCAGCTTCCGGGTGGGGGTATCCGGTTCGGGAGAGGCTAGCTTGAACTTCAATCGGGCCGATGCCCTGCGGACGAGCATATCCGGCTCGGGTGCGGCAAAGCTGAGCGGGAATGCACCCAGCCACAACGTGAATATCAGCGGCTCGGGCCGCGTAGATGCCTATGATCTGGACACGCAGGATAGCTACGTAGCAATAAATGGATCGGGTAGAAGCTACGTGCGCGCCTCACGGACGCTTAATGCCGACATTACCGGCAGTGGCTCGGTATACTACCGCGGCGCCCCCGTCGTAAGCAGCCGAATTACAGGTTCAGGCAAGGTGCTAGCCGACAATTAGGCTCACTTGCATTGCTTCGGGGGAATTGCTAAACTGCCTTTCGCACCCCCATCCGGTATCCCGAAAATACCGACTTTAGCAGGCTCACTTGCCGCTTTCATTCATGCCCAACTTGTATTCCGACACGGATGCCCCCTGGGATCTTTTGGCCAAACACTTGGCCGGGGAGGCGTCTGCGTCGGAACAACAAGAACTGCACGCTTGGGTGACGGCTACGCCGGAGCGTTTGCCATTGCTTACTGCCGCCGTTCGGGCGTGGGAGCGGGGTGGTACCGTAGCTGAGGAGTTTTCGGAGGCTGATGTTGAGCCAGCTTGGCAGCGCTTCCGGATAGCCGCTGACCTAGCTCCAGCAGCCCCAATTCAGGCAGCAATACCTGCTGGAAAAGTAGTGCCTTTGTGGCCCGCTGCGCGGCCCTGGCTGCGGGTAGCGGCAGCCGTATTGCTGCTCGTCGGTGTTTGGAGCTTGCTCCGCATCTTCTTGCTCAATAACCGGCAGGAGGAAATGATAACCGTAACAGCCGGTGCTGAGCGTCAGCAAACCACTTTACCCGATGGCAGCAAGGTGTGGGTGAATCGACACTCTACGCTTAGCTACGCCGCCAACTTCAACCAAACCGCTCGGGTTGTGCAGCTGCAAGGAGAAGCGTTTTTCGAAGTGAAAAAAGACCAAGGCCGCCTATTCACGGTACTTGCCAATGAGACCCGCACGCAGGTGTTAGGCACTTCCTTCAACGTACGAGCCTACGGCGCCGAGGACTCCGTGGAGGTGGCCGTAGTAACTGGGAGAGTGGCTTTTAGCCCCGTGCGCCGCTTACCGACTGGTTCGGATTCGGTGCTGCTCACGGCGGGGCTGCGCGGGGTAATTCATCGGGTGGCACCCACGGCGGCCGTGCAAAAACCTATTGTAGATCCTAACTTCCGCGCCTGGCAGCGCCAGGAATTGGTATTCGACAATCAGTCGTTGGAACAGCTTGCTCAAACGCTGACCCGCTACTACGACCAGCCTGTAACGCTTGCTAACCCGGCCCTTGGGCGCTGCCGATTCACGGGCACCTTTGCCCAGGCTAGCCTACCCCAGGTGCTACGCGTGGTGAGTTTATCGGCCAACTTAACGGTAAGCCAATCAGGCGCCGGCTACACACTCGACGGGCCGGGCTGCCGCTAGCAGTTCGGATTTTCTTTCGCCTTTTAACTCATGATAGCTATGCGAAACCGCATATGCCTAGCCTTGGCCTTGCTTTTTGCCCTATGCGGGCTACCTACTCAGGCCCAAAATAGCTCCGCCTCTGTGCTGGAGCGCAAAGTAACGGTGACCTTCAATCAGGCACCGCTCGAATCGGTGCTGCGTACGCTGCGGCGCCAATATGGCGTGCGAATATCCTACAGCAATACGGCCCTCGATTTGAGCCAGCCCGTGACGCTCAGCGTGCAAAATCAATCGTTGCGCTCTGTACTCAACTCGGTGCTGGCGGGTAAAAACATCGGCTATGAGCTGGTAGGCGACCAAGTGGTGCTGCACTCCACAACTCCGTCCAAGCCTAGCCTCGACTCAGGTGCAAACGCCGCAAGTAAGGGTGCCGTGACGAAAGCAACTGCCGCTACTACTTCAACCCCCAATAAGCCGACAGCATCTAGTAAACCGCTACCAAGTAAGAAAAAAGCCCCCCAGACTTCGACCACCGTGGTTACGAATGATACGGCGAAGTCAGGAACCCAATCGGTGCCAACCGCAGCGCCACCTATCAGCGCGAGTGCGGCCTCTGTGCCATCCAACTCAGTGGATACACTCGCCGCAACCGCCTCATCCGATTCTACAGCGCAGCCTACCACTCCTGAGATTTCGGCAGAAAAAACGAGGAGGCCTACTGTTACCAAACAGGTGCAGGTGTCTTTTCTGGGGCCTCTGGGGTCGAATGGATTGCGTAGTGGCCAAACGGTAAACCGACTATCCTTGAACGTGTTGGGAGGCTATTCGGCGGGGGTAAATGGAGTAGAAGCCGCGGGTCTTTTCAACGTGGCCCGCGACTCGGTGCGGGGTGTGCAGGTGGCTGGTTTGGCTAACATAGTAGGGCGCAACCTCACTGGCTTTCAGGGCGCAGGTTTGCTGAATGTGCTGGGTGGCACCGCCACTGGGTGGCAAGCTGCGGGTTTATTTAACGTAGCTACCCGACCCGTAAGCGGGGCTCAAACGGCTGGCCTGTTCAACTATGTTGGTCCTGCCAAAAAAGCCCCCCAGCCAACGGATATCGAGAACACAGATGCTAAAATGCTCCCCGGCCGACCAACGATGCAGGCCGCGGGATTATTCAACATCGCCTTGGGTGAAGTGCGAGGGGCGCAGGCCGCAGGCTTATTCAATGTAGGCGGTACGGTGCGGGGTGTGCAGGTGGCGGGGTTGCTCAATATTGCTGACTCAGTGGCGGGCGTCAGTATTGCGCCGCTCAACTTTGTGCGCCGTGGCTACCATCGCTTTGAGGTTATTAATACGGAATCGTGGCCGGTAAGCGCCAGCCTGAAGCTGGGCGGCTCGCCTAGTTTCTATACCTTTTTCACGGGCGCTTACGATGGCTTCGGCAGCCGCGACCGACGCTGGGGGCTTGGCTATGGTGTAGGCACCGAGGTATTTGCCCGGCGTCGCGTCAGCTTTAGCCTCGATGCGGTAGCTATGCACGTAAATGAGGAAAGCCGCGGCTGGACTGACGACCTGAATCTGCACAACCAGCTGCGCCTGCTAGTAGGCTTCGCCCCGCTGAAAGCCGGTGGCCGCCTGCGTTTAGTGGCCGGGCCGACGGTGAGCGTGCTCGTCACGCAGCGCTACGATACGGAGCGTGCTCAAGTGTATTCCAGTCTGCTGCAGAACCGCAGCTTGTGGCTGGATGAAGGCAGCGCCAGTACTCGCGTACTGGGGTGGGTTGGCTATAGCGTTGGGGTGCGCTTATAAATGCACAAACGAAACTAGCCCAGCGCTTTCTCATGCAGCTGGGCGGAGAAAGCGCTGGGCTATTTTATGCCAAAAACAAATGATGCTACCGGCTCGCCTGACTCTTAGGCTGCTTGGCGAAGTTAGGCTTCAGTCGTTTGAAAAACGTGGTGTGCGCTGCTAACTTTTTAGCGTCGGGCTGCCCGCTACGATCCATCACCCACTCGCGGATGGTGTCCAGCGCTTTGGGTGAGAAAGCCGGCTGCTGCTGCCCGTTCACAATGGGCCAATCTTTCATGTCGGGTTGAAAAGAGTGATTGACGCCCGCCAGCTTGTGCACGGTCACATCGCGGTTAGCGTTGAGACCTTTCGATAACATAGAAAGATTCGTGCGGGCCGCTACCTGTAAGTCATCCACGCCGTTGAGCGCCAGCACTGGGCATCTTACGTCAGATAATTTGTGGGTAGGATCAAAATCCATGAAGTAGCGCGACCACGGCGTGGTGAGCTGAATAGCGCGTGCTTTAGCCATCACCGGGTCAATATGCGTGTTATTGAGCCGCAGGATGCCGGCCAGCTTAGCTCGCGCCTGCGTATCATCGGGTGTCTGGCGTATTACTTCCACCATACGGTTGTGAAGGTCTACGGCCGCTTGCACTTGCTGAGCATCTGAGCCAATAAGCCGCATAATTTCTACTTGCTGGCGCAGCAGCACGTCCCGACCGGTTAGGCCGTAGCCCGCCAAGGATACCACGAAATCAGGCGTCTTCGTGTGTTGGTCGGCCGCAGCTAGTAAGGCTACGTTGGCACCTTCCCCGTGCCCCAGCAAGCCCACATGCTGCGGGTCGATGAGGTCGCGCGAGCGCAAAAACGTTAACGCAGCCTGCGCATCGCCTACCAAATCGACGGTAGTAGCAGTACGATAATCCCCACCCGATTTGCCTACACCTCGATCATCAAAGCGCAATACGGCAATGCCGCGGCGCGTGAGATAGTCGGCGAGCTGCCCAAACATGCGGTATTCCTGCTGCCCGGCGTCCCGATCCTGCGGGCCTGTGTCAGATAAGAGAGCCACCGCCGGAAACGGACCTGGTCCGGCTGGTATGGTCAGCGTGCCGGCCAGCTTGAGCTTAGCCGCGACATTCATAAACGCAACATCCTCTTCGCGGTAGGGGGGGGTGAGGCGCGCTTTTTTAGCTACGGGCGGCGTAGAAACGACCAAGCGCTTCAGTACAAGCGGAGCGGTGAGGCCAGGCTGCTTCCAAGTACCGGTGAGGGTAGCGGCGCCTTGCCCTACTTTACCTACAAAGCTGCTGCCAGCCTGCTCCATACGTAGCGTCAGGTCGTTGCCTTTCAGCTCAACCTCTACGGGCATGCGGTTAACCCGCTGCTTAGGCACATCTAGCGCTGCATAGTAAGAGCCATTTGTAAGCGGCATAATCGTGATAATTAGCTCCAGGCTGCCTCCTGGTACCTTCAGCATCCCTTTCCACTGGCCTTTTAGCGGAGCAGGATCAGCGGCTTGGCTAAGGTTAGGTAGCCAAATCAGCAGGCACGCTAACAGAGAAATGAATAAAGATTTCTTCATAAAGTTTAATTATGTTCTGCTTGGGAGTCAGTCAAACGCAACAATAGTCTTCTAGCCTATCACTCGCTGAATAGTGATTAATATAGGCGATTAAGCTATTTTGGGATAATTTAAGACAAATATTTTCACTAGCGCAATCGGCGTGCCGTTCGCTTGCTATCTATGCAATAGCGGAAAAAGATAATTGTCTTAATAACCAGCCCGTAACCTTATTTGGTTCGTTGAACGATCCAGTCGCCCAGGGCTTGTAGTGCCGTGGGGGAGAATGTTTCCGTAAGGCCCTCATACTCGGTGACGGCACCAGTAGGGGCTGTCTGAAAAAGGTGGTTCAGGCCCGATAGCTCCCTTACGGTCACGTCGCGGTTACCCCCGGTTTTCAATGCTTTTTCAATTGACTTCAGATTAGGCTCAGCCGCTACCAGCAGATCTTTGGAGCCATTAAGCGCCAGCACCGGGCACTTAATCGTGCGCAGGTTTTTGGGCGGATTATCCTCCAGCATATAGCGGTAAGCCGGCGTAGTCATCATGTCAGCCTTATTTTCGGCTAGTTTCTGCATCTGCGCGGCTTGCTCGGGAGGCAGCGGAATGGGCGGAATCATGGCCGGAATAAGACGGGCCCGCGCGTGCTTATTGTCGCTGATCTGCTGCACGATGTTGAGCAGGGCCCGTTGGCGCTGCTCTACGCCAGCCAGAATTTTGGGGTCATTGGTTTTCAGACGAGAGATGTCCAAGGTCTGACGCACGATAACCTCAGGTCCAAGCACGCCGGGCGTGGCCAGTAGTACCAGGAAGTTAGACGCTTGCGCTTTACTAGCGGCTATAATAGCAGCTGTGCCGCCTTCGCTGTGCCCTACCAAACCAAGTTGCTTGGCATTTAAGTCGCGGCGGGTACGCAGAAAATCCAGGGCGGCCTGGGCATCCGTGGCATAATCAGCGGCCGTAGCCGTGGCCGAATTGCCCCCGACTGGCCCACCCCCCGATCATCGAAGCGCAGCACGGCAATACCGCGGCGGGTCAGATAATCGGCAATAACCCAGAATGGGCGGTGCCCAAACACGGCTTGGTCGCGATTTTGGGCCCCAGAACCCGAAAGCAGCACGACGGCCGGAAATGGGCCCGCACCCTGCGGCACCGTTAGGGTGCCGGCGAAGTTGATACCAGCGCTTTTGTTTGTAAAACGCACCTCCTCTTCGCGATACGGAAATGGTGTCTGGGGTTCTTGTGGCCGTTTTGCGTTCTTGCTGGCCACAGGCTTGCTCGGCGGAATAGTTGGGGTAGCCGCCGCGGCAGCCGCCACTACGGCGGTGCTGGTGCGCTGCAACAGCAGTGGCAGCTTAGCGCCATTTTGCCGCCATTTACCCGTAATTAGCCCCCCAGTAGGTGCTATGCGGCCCGCGAAGGAGGCTCGAATGGCATTCGACTGCAACAGTAAGCTGTCGCCGCGCACCTCCACTCGCTCCACGGCAATGCCACGCGCATTTTGGGTCGGAATATCCAAGCTGGCCGTGGGCTTCCCATTATTGTCGGAGATATGCAGCTGAAGCTGGAGCAGCTTACCGTTCGGTATTTTCAGGGTCCCACTCCATTTGCCCCCAGAGCCGGGGCAGCGCCCAGCGCTGAGGTGCTGCAGGCAAGTAGGAGCTGAAATAGCAGCAGAAATGGGGTGGCGGTATGCATAGGGAGGGATATGAATAGCTGACGCAGGCAGGTGCAAAACGCCGGCCAGTGATAGGAATAGTATACCCATCTCTAAATTTTGCCATTGGCTAAATGCTATATTTACTAAGGCAGGCGCAGAAAATCACCGACCAGTACCACCCGTTGCTGTGGCTATCAGGCGGCTTGCGGGGGCTTTTTTAGCTGAGAATCGCGTTGCTTCCGCTACCTTGATGCCTCAGTGAGTGCCAGCTGCCCAATCTTTCATCAGTAGTATGCTCAACTCTATGCTTCGTTTTCGGCTACGTTCGCTTCAGGCTCTGAGGAGCGCTTTTGCTGTTCTGCTTTTCTCACTGGTCGCGCTGACGGGCTTCGCCCAAACGGCTCCGCCCCCTGCCAGCGTCGCCCAGTGGACGACTGAGCTACGAGCATTTGCACGCCAGGACAGCCTCAAAAAGCCCCCCATCGCCGCTATTCTGTTCTACGGTAGCTCCTCCATCCGCATGTGGGAAACGCTGGCCACCGACTTCCCCAATCAACCTGTGCTCAACCGCGGCTTCGGCGGCTCGCGCTTTCCCGATGCCATTCAGCTGTTTGATCAGCTGGTGGTGCGCTACCGGCCGCGGCAAGTGGTGCTCTACGAAGGCGACAACGACATAGCGGCCGGTGCCACGCCCCAGGAAGTATATGCGTCGTTCCGCACATTTGAGAAGCTTATGCGCCGGAAGCTGCCCAAGTCGCAGCTGGTTTTTCTGTCTATCAAGCCTAGTCTGGCCCGGTGGGCGCTTTACCCCAAAATGCAGGAGGCCAACAACCTCATCCGTCAATATATCGAGGCTCACCCCAAGCGGCTGCGCTTCGTGGATGTGGGTGCGCCCATGCTCGGCGCCGATGGCAAACCCCGCCCGGAGCTCTTCCTGGAAGATGGCCTGCACATGACTCGCGCCGGCTATGAAATCTGGACGCAGGCGGTACTACCCGTTTTGGCTAAATAAGAAAGCTGTTAGAAGGATTGTCCCAATAATTTCGCCCGTCATGCAGAGCGGAGCGAAGCATCTCGCGTGCTGACATTGGATTAGTAATCCTGGTTAACATGCGAGATGCTTCGCTCCGCTCTGCATGACGGTAGGGGTTGTTGTAAATAAAAATGCCCCCCAGGCATCCTTTTAACCTACTGTTAGCATCTTAACTCTACAACCTATCCTTTATTAAAATCACAGTAACATCTAGTGAAACAATCTCTACTTCTCCTCCTCACCATTACACTGCTTTGCGCGGGCTTTAGCAGCAACGTTAGCGCTCAAGCGCCTCTGGAGGTCGTGCTGGTGGCTTCCTCTCACGGCAACCCCAGCAAGCCGGAAAAATACCGGCCTATTATTGACAAGCTAAAGGCCTATCAGCCAGATATGGTGTTCGGTGAGTACATGCTGCCAGCGGAGCTAAAAGCGGCCAACGACAGCACCTACGGCCGTTATACATTTATGCCCCGCTACCGCTATATCCTGCGGCGTACACCGGTAATGCCCAAGAACTTAGCGCGTGAAATCAGCAAGCAGGAAAAGACGCTTCGGAAGTCGCCCGACAAGCACACCACCCGAATAGAGCTGGCTCGCAACTACGTGCTGGCCTACGACCGGGCCAACGCCGAGTACCAGCTGCACATTCTGGAAAAGGTTCAGAAGCCCAAGTTCAGCCCCGCCGACCTAGCCCACTTCGATACCGTGCTTGGCGGCGCCGACTCCTTACGAAAGGTGAAGCTACTACGCCCCGGCACCGAGTACGACCGGATTTATTTTCCTCTAGTATATGAACTAGGGCAACGCGTTTACCCCATGGATTGCCAGAAGTACGATAAGGAATGGAGCCAAGAATGGAGCCGCACGGCCGTGGCGGTAGAAGCGCTCAAGGCGCGGGTAAAAGCCGACTCCACTTCTGCCGAGGCGCTAACGGCCAAGAAAATTCAGGCCGCCGTGGTGGCCTACCGCACATTTGGGGATGATATTAAGCCCACCGAAACCCTCACGCAGGAGATGATTTATTACCAATTCATGAATACACCCGCCTACGACGCAGTAGACGAAGCCATGAATTTTTACGGTGGTGAGGCGCTCTATGGCATGCCGGGCTTTCCCACGGAATCGGTGAAGGGAATGAAGGTGCAATATGAGCGGCGCAACCAGGGGATGTGCGAGAACATTGTGCGCCAGGCTCGTCAGCAAGGCGCCAAAAAGGTAATTGTGGGAGTAGGAGCCTCGCACGGCAAAGGCATGCGCGAAATTCTGGCGGCCATGCCCGGCGTGAAAGTGATTAGCTACAACGACCTGCCTTAGAGCATATGTACATTTTTTGTCATGCAGCGCAGCACGAAGCATCTCGCGTGCTGACGTCGCCAAGCTAAAGTTATCCCAAAATGGACGTCATGCTGAGCGGAGTCGAAGCATCTCTCCCGCAACGGTAATCAACGAAGCAGTAGAGATGCTTCGACTCCGCTCAGCATGACCGCAGCCGCCGCTGGGGGGCTTTTTTACGTCGGTGGCAGGCAGCTTTTCGTGTTGGGGGGCAAATGTGCCAGCCGCGTGCAGGCAGTTTCGGCCCGAATTACTTTTTGCTCATCGGTGGAGGCTGCCGCTACCCACGCTACCCAGGCTTGCTGGTGCGCGGCACTCAGGCGCTCGTAAGCTTCCAGCGCGCCGGGCACCTCCGCCAGGCACTCCCGAAAGTCATCGGCGGATACGGTGAGCGGCGCCTCTTCATCGGGGCAGAAGAGCACCAGCCGCACCACGTCGCCGGCCTGCTTGCCCAACTCCTTGCGAATAGCGGCCTTCACCGGCAGAAACAGCCGACCCTGACCCATAGACATCAAGTGCGCGTTGGTTAACTCAAACGCATCGATGTGCCCGCTCACCGGCAGCGTGCTGAAGTAACCCTTGGAACCCGCAAACGGCGCCGGCACGGGCGCATACGTCCAGCCACCTTTGCCAGAAAATTTCTCCAGCGTCACTTCCGCATTTATGACTTCGATGGGCATAATGGGAGGAAATTTGAATCTAAAACGCTCCAGTGCTGGCGCGAGCTTAGCGCAGCGCAACTCGTGACAAACTATAAAGTGGAGGCTGTGCCTCCACTGCCGCGTTAGCGGCAAACTTGGGTGAGATTAAGTGGCCAAGACGTTCTGATGCGAGGCACAGCCTCGCCCGGATAAGTGTCACGAGTTACGCTGCGCTAAACTCGCGCCAGTTAGGGGGATAATTTAATAAGCAGCAACTTCAGTTTCTGCTACCTCAATTTTTCGTTGTCTAATTTTCCAAAACCAATATAATCCGCCCAATGGAATTCCAAAAGTCCAGACTGAACCTAGATATCCCATGTAGCTAAAACTAAGTCCAAGTAAAATTTGAAAACTAAGAATATTAAAGGAAAATCCGCTAACCGCGGCATACGTCAATGCAGGAACATTGAAAACAAACACTGCAATATATTTTAGTTTTTTCTTTCTTAAGTCACTCTTTTTTATTTGTCTAATGACATAAATATTAAATATAGGAACACATAGTGCGACAAGCCCAAATAACCAAAAGTATATCATAGACGGAACGGGCTTCTTTACATCAAGTGTATTTATATTCAATATCTTTCCTGATTTGTCGTCAAAGACAACCTTAAAGATTCCAAATTCTTTACCGTTCGAAAACTCAATTAGTGCAACTGTTGTGTTAGGTGCTGTATTTTCCTCTTCCTTAGTTGAGAATTTCTTCTCGGCATTCATAAAAGTGAAGTCCAAATCTGTTCCGAAATCTTTGACTATAATTTCTCGAAATCTGGCGAAACTTGCTTTCATTTCTTCAGAATTAGAGTCTTTTGCTATTTCATGTTCCATAGCGAAATAACCAATCGCATTATTGTAGTCTTTCTTTAAGACTGATTCAATAAAGCCCTTTGTTTTATCTTTATATGTGAAAGCGTTTTTAATAAAATCACACCCTGTAAGTAGGGAAAGTATTAATACTGTCAACGTAATTTGTTTTGACCTTCTCATTAGTTATTTTTTCCCTTAAAATTTTTGGTGAAATTAGTGTTATCGCCATTAAGGAGTAGCGTCAATGAATCCTTAACGCACAAAATAGTAGCGTAAATCGTACCAATAGTAGCATAGATTACACTAAAAGTCATCATAGAGCAGTAGCGCAAAACCACTAGGCAGTTACCATCCCAACCACCCCCGCCGTACCTTTGCGAATTCAAAACGCTGTGGGCGAAACCTTCCACCCGCTGCCGGCTGTTACGTTACCTATGCCCAAAACTGCTTCCCTCCAGGTGCCGGCCCCGCGGACGACCCGATTGACGCGCTTGATCCGCGCGAGTTTATTCTCATTAAAAATGCCCGGGTTCATAATCTCAAAAACCTCAGCGTAGCGCTGCCGCGCAATAAGTTTATTGTCGTGACGGGGCTGTCGGGGTCGGGCAAGTCGAGCCTGGCGTTTGATACGTTGTACGCTGAAGGTCAGCGCATGTACGTGGAGAGCCTGAGCAGCTACGCCCGCCAGTTTCTGGGCCGCATGGACAAGCCCGACGTCGATTATATCCGGGGCATTTCGCCGGCTATTGCCATCGAGCAGAAGGTATCTATTAAGAACAACCGCTCCACCGTCGGCACCAGCACCGAGATTTACGATTACCTCAAGCTGCTGTTTGCCCGCGTAGGTCGCACGTTTTCGCCCGTCAGTGGCGAGCAGGTGCGCAAGGATACCGTGGCCGACGTGGTCGATTTTCTGTTTACGCTGCCCGATGGTACCCGTGTGATGCTGCTGTCGCCGCTGACTCCCTCCGAGGAAGGCCGGAAGATGAGCAAGGAGCTGGATTTGCTGCTGCAAAAAGGCTACTCGCGGGTAGTGACCGAAAACGGCGAAGTGTCGTTCATCGAAGACCTGATTGGGGAAGGCAAGCCGGAAGTGAAAGGCGCCGTGCACATCATGATTGACCGCGCCGTTATCCGGCCCGGCGACGAAGATTTGCAGTTCCGTCTGTCCGACTCGGTGCAAACGGCCTTTTTCGAGGGCCACGGCACCTGCTTGGTGCGCCTCGATGAGGAAACCCGCATCTTCTCCGACCGCTTCGAACTGGACGGCATGAGCTTCGAGGAGCCGAGCGTCAATTTCTTCAGCTTCAACAATCCCTACGGCGCCTGCCAGACCTGCGAAGGCTTCGGCTCGGTGCTGGGCATTGATGAAGACCTCGTTATTCCCGACCAAAACCTGACCGTGTTTGAGGGCGCCATTGCCCCCTGGCGCACCGATAAGCAGAGCGAGTGGCTGAAGCCTTTGCTGAAAAACGGCATCCGCTTCGACTTCCCCATTCACCGCCCCTACAACGAGCTGACCGAAGCCGAGCGCCGCTTGCTTTGGGACGGCAACAAGTACTTCGAGGGCCTCGACGCTTACTTCCGCTGGGTAAGTACCCAGACCCACAAAATCCAGTACCGCGTGCTGCAAAGCCGCTACCGGGGCCGCACCACCTGTCCCGATTGCCGCGGTACCCGCCTGCGTAAAGACGCCCAGTATGTCAAAATCGACGGTCAGAGCATCACCGACGTGGTGCTGCTGCCGGTGAGCAAGGCCCTGGAGTTTTTCAACAATCTGACCCTAACCGAGCACGACGCCAAAGTAGCTGAGCGCCTGGTAACGGAGGTGACCAACCGCCTGGGCTACCTGCACCGCGTGGGCCTGGGCTACCTCACGCTCAACCGCCTGAGCAGTACGCTCTCAGGGGGCGAATCGCAGCGTATTTCGCTGGCTACGTCGCTGGGTTCGGCACTGGTAGGCTCCATGTATATTCTCGATGAGCCCAGCATCGGCCTGCACCCCAAGGATGCGGAGCAGCTGATTGGCGTGCTGCGCTCCTTGCAAAAACTCGGCAACACCGTGATTGTGGTGGAGCACGAGGAAATGATGATGGAGCAGGCCGACCAGATTATTGACATCGGCCCCGAAGCCGGTTCGGGCGGCGGCAACCTGATGTTCCAGGGCACTTACCCCGAGATTCTTAAAAACACCAGCACCTATACCGGGCAGTATCTGGGGGGCAAAATGGAGGTCAAAGTACCCACCTCACGCCGCCCTTGGCGCAACACCCTGGAAATAACCGGCGCCCGCGAAAACAACCTCAAGAACGTCAACATCAAGTTTCCGCTGAACGTGATGACGGTGGTAACGGGCGTATCGGGCTCCGGCAAATCGACGCTGGTAAAGCGCATTTTGGCCCCCGCACTCATGAAGCAGCTCGGCGGCGGAGCGGGCGAAGCCACTGGTAGGTTCGACCGCCTGATGGGCGTAAACGGGCAGGTGACGCACGTAGAATTTGTCGATCAGAACCCGATTGGCAAGTCCTCGCGCTCCAACCCAGTGACGTACGTGAAGGCCTACGACGCCATCCGGACCTTGTTTTCGGAGCAGCCACTGGCTAAAGCGCGCGGTTTAAAACCTTCGCACTTCAGCTTCAATATCGAAGGCGGGCGCTGCGAAGTGTGCCAAGGTGAAGGCCAGGTGAAGATTGAGATGCAGTTTATGGCTGACATCTACCTGACCTGCGAAAGCTGCAACGGCCACAAGTTCAAGCAGGATATTCTGGACGTGAAATTCCAGGATAAAGGCATCGATGACGTGCTCGACATGACCGTAGCCGATGCCGTGGAGTTCTTCAAAGGCCAGCCCAAAGTAGCCGAGCGCCTCAGACCGCTGGACGACGTGGGACTAGGTTATATCCGCTTGGGCCAGTCGGCCAATACGCTTTCGGGCGGCGAGGCCCAACGCGTAAAGCTGGCTTCCTTCCTGACCAAAGGCGCCACCTTGCAGCAGGATAAAATCCTGTTCATCTTCGACGAACCCAGCACCGGCCTGCACTTCCACGACATCAACAAGCTGCTCAAAGCCCTAAACGCGTTGATAGAGCAAGGCAACTCGGTCCTCATCATCGAGCACAACGTCGACATCATCAAGTGCGCCGACTGGATTATCGACCTCGGCCCGGAAGGTGGCCTCAATGGGGGGCATTTATTGTTCGAAGGCACGCCTGAAGACATGGTGAAGCTCAAAGACACGAACCACACGGCCCGTTTCCTGGCTGACAAAGTGTAGCGACCTCAACCCAGATTTCTCGTAAAACGAAGGAGCCGCTACTTAGCGGCTCCTTTTTTATTGCAGCTATGATCTTAAGCGTCGAAGAAAAATTCCGAGTAGGCGAACCAGAGCCCGGCGAGAAAAACCGTTTAATCAGCAGCGCAGCGGCTAATAATGAGTTTCAGGTTCTGTTTGAAGATGACGGCACCACCGGCCACTTCTACGCGTTGCGCAACGGCAATGAGCTGGAACTGCTCGATGCGCTCCACATCTACAACGTGGCTGATATTGAAGATCAAGAAGTGCCCATAACCGCCCAAATCTTCTGGGATGAAGCCCAAAACACGGCTGTGCTGCTCATCAACGGCAAAAGTCACGCGCTGTATGATTTCCAGCGCCAAGCTGGCTTTTGCCGCAACGCTTTCCCACCTGCCCAAAACGGGCAGCTAGGTTCGCGTGAGCTGACGGATGAATTGGTGGATAAATACTTCGCTGCCTAAGTGGCTGGGGGGCAAATGTTGCTGTCAGAATCATAATCGTCTGTCATCCTGACGAAGGCAGGACCTTCTCCCGCCTGAACGACCAACATAGCAACGACAAGACGCAAAGTGTTGCGTCTCCGCACTGTTTTGGAGTTACTTATTCCGCTGCTAAGCTGCGCGAAATGCCCATTTCCAGACCGCGCAATTCGGCTAAGCCGCGCAGGCGGCCAATGGCGGAATAGCCGGGATTGGTTTTTTTGTGCAGGTCGTCGAGCATCTGGTGGCCGTGGTCGGGGCGCATGGGGAGGCTCACTTGGCGCTGGCGCATCACGGCTATCAGCTCGCGCATCACGGCGTACATGTCTACATCGCCTTCAAGGTGGTTAGCTTCGTAAAAATTGCCCCCCGCATCGCGCTGAGTGCTGCGCAGGTGAATGAAATGAATCCGGTCGGCAAACTGGCGTACCATCTGCGGCAGGTCGTTGTCGGCCCGCACGCCGAAGGAGCCAGTACAGAAGCATAAGCCATTATTTAGCGAAGGCACCGCGGTGGCTAACGCTTCCACGTCGGCGGCGGTGCTGACCACGCGCGGCAATCCTAGAATAGGGTAGGGTGGGTCGTCGGGGTGAATAGCCAGGTTCACGCCTACTTCTTCGGCCACGGGCACAATGGCTTGCAGAAACAGAATCAGGTGCTGCCGCAGTCGCGCTGCGTCGATGCCGTCGTACGCGTCTAGCGCCTGCTGAAACTGCGCGAGCGTGAAGCTTTCCTCTGATCCGGGCAAGCCGGCAATGATGTTGCGCTCTAACTGGTGCCGCTCGGCTTCGCTCATGCCAGCTAAGCGCGTCTTGGCTCGCGTCAATTCTTCAGACGTATACTCGTGAGCAGCCCCACGGCGCTTCAGCAGCAGCGCATCAAAGGCCACAAATGCATCTTTTTCGAAGCGCAACGCTTTAGAGCCATCTTCTACCTCGTAGGCCAAATCCGTGCGCGTCCAGTCCAGCACGGGCATGAAGTTGTAGGTGACGGTATGAATGCCGCAAGCAGCCAAGTTGCGCAGGCTTTGCTGGTAATTCGCAATGTAGTGCTCGAAGTTGCCGGTGCGGGTTTTGATCTGCTCGTGCACGGGCACACTTTCCACCACGCTCCACGTGAGGCCCGCCGCGGCTACTTCAGCCTGCCGCTGCTTGATGTCGGCTATGGGCCACACTTCACCATTCGGAATATAATGCAGGGCCGATACCACGTCGGTAGCACCGGCTTGGCGGATGTCGGAGAGGCTTACGGGGTCATTGGGGCCGTACCAGCGCCAGCTTTGAATGATAGGCATAGGGAAGAAAACACTAGGAGGACGTCAGGCAGGACGCAGTATCGCGCGGTCGTTGTCAGAATATTGTCATGCTTCAACCAGCGCAGCATGACATTCTGATGGGATGAGATTAGTCTTCCAACTAAACACGCGAGATGCTTCGCGGCGCTCTGTATGACTGCCTTTTGAACTGATTAATGACCAATTATACGCCACTGAAGGCATTGAAGCCACCATCCACCAATATCGTTTCACCGCTTACGAAGCGGGAGGCATCGCTGAGCAAGTAGATGAGCGTACCGGTCAGTTCCTCGGGCACGCCGAAACGCTGATAGGGCGTATGGGCGATGAATTTGCGGGCCCGATCTGTATGATTTCCGTCAGCGTCGAGTAACAAGGAACGGTTTTGCTCAGTCAGGAAAACGCCGGGGGCAATGGCATTCATGCGCAGGGCGCCGCCGTAGCGCAGGCCCAGCTCCGAAGCCATCCACTGCGTGTACGCTTCCACCGCTTTCTTGGCCATGGTGTAGCCCAACACCCGAGTTAGAGGCCGTTGGGCAGTAAGAGAGGAAATATTTACAATAGACCCGCGTCCTTTTTCGGCCATCACACGGCCAAAGATAGTGGTAGGAATGACGGTGCCGAACAGGTTCAGGTCTACCGCCTGGCGGGTTTGCTCAATGCTCAGATCAAACAAATCCTGGTCGGGACCGATGGTGGCGCCGGGCATATTGCCCCCCGCTGCATTCACCAAACCATCAATAGAACCCCAAGCAGCCAGAATCTCGTCGCAAGCGGCCTGCATTTTTTCCTGGTCTAGGACGTCCGTTAATACCGCCATGGCTTCGCCGCCCATGCCTTGAATTGCCGCCACGCGCGCCGCTGCTCGGGTAGCGTCGCGGCCGAGGATGGCTACTTTGGCGCCGGCCTCGGCCACGGCTAGCGACATAGCCTCACCCAGCACGCCCGTGGCCCCAGTAATGACAACGACTTTGCCGCGTAGGGAAAACTGATCAAGAGCGGCCTTCGGGCGAGGAGTGGAATCGGTGGCTCCATCGGGCTGCACGGGAATAGTAGAAAGCATATAGAGAGGTCGCTTAGGGTAGTAGGGTTAGTTTGCTTTCCAGCCGAATATCATCGGAGGCGGAGCCAACCATGAGCTGAAACTCGCCGGGCTCGGCGGCCCATTCCAGCTTCCGATTGTAGAAGGCAAGCTTGTCTTTATCGACGACGAACGTCACGGTCTGGGTTTCGCCGGGCTTGAGGCTGAGCTTCTTAAAATCCTTGAGTTCCTTCAGCGGCCGCGCTACCGAAGCCACCAAGTCGCGCAAATACAGTTGCACCACTTCCTCGCCGGCGCGCTGGCCCGTATTAGTCACCGTCAGCTGCACCTGCACCGTTTGGCCCGCACGCATGCTAGGCTGGCTGATTTTTAAACCATCATACTTAAACGTAGTGTAGCTCAGCCCGTGGCCAAAAGCGTAGCGCGGCGTATTGGGCGCGTCGATGTAGGCCGATTTGTAGCGAATGTCGCCGGGCTTGGTAACGGGCCGACCAGTGCTGTATTGCTGGTAGCTGATCGGAATTTGCCCCCCAGATTGCGGAAACGTAGCCGGCAGCTTGCCCGACGGATTATAGTCGCCATACAGCACGTTGGCCAGGGCCGCGCCGCCCTCCGAACCCGGCCACCAGCCGTACAAGATGGCATCGGCCTGATCGGCTATGGCGTTAAAAATGAGTGGCCGACCTGCCATGAGTATGACCACAATGGGCTTGCCGGTGGCTTTCAAGACTTGAAACAACTCTTCCTGCACGCCGGGCAAATGAATATCGGCGCGCGACTTGGCCTCGCCGCTCATGTCCCAGGTTTCGCCCACGGTCAGCACAATTACGTCGGCGGCTTTGGCCGTTTCTACGGCTTGCGCGAAGCCGGCGCGGGAGTCGCTCTGCACCTCGCAGCCTTTGGCGTAAAGCACCTGGGGGCATTTTCGCCGCCGCGCTTGGTCAGGCCGTCGTACACGGAGGTTATTTGGGTGGTATCGGCCAGCACAATCCAGCTGCCGGCCAGGTCGCGCTTGGCCTTAGCCAGCGGACCAATGAGGGCAATTTTGCGCTGCGAGGTTAAGGGCAGCGTGTTCTTCTCGTTCTTCAGCAGCACGATGGATTTCTGCGCTATCTGGCGGGCAGCCACGCGGTGCTGCGGGTCGCTGAGTACCTTTTTCTCGCGCTTGGCATCCGAGAACTTGTAGGGATCGTCGAACAGGCCCAACTCAAACTTTTTGCGCAGAATACGGCGCACAGCGTCATCCACGAGCCTTATGTCGGCTTTGCCATCTTTGACGAGCTGTGCCAGCGAAGCAGAATAAGCGTCGCTTTCCATGTCCATGTCGCTGCCGGCGGTTATGGCTTTTTGGGCGGCGTCGGCTTTATCCAGAGAATATCCCCAGGCCACCATCTCCTTGATCGAGCCCCAATCGCTCACCACGAAGCCGGGATATTGCCACTGACCCTTCAGGATGTCGCGCTGCAAATAACTGTTGCCGGTGGCCGGAATGCCGTTCAGGGTATTGAAAGAGTTCATAAACGTGGCTACGCCCGCGTCGGCCGCCGCTTTGAAGGGCGGCAGATACACCTCCCAAAGCTGCTGCTCGCTCATATCCACCACGTTGTAGTCGCGGCCGGCCAAGGCGGCCCCGTAGGCCGCGAAGTGCTTGGCGCAAGCCATTATGGCGTCGGTGCTGCCCAGCTTCTCGCCCTGAAAACCCAGCACGCGGGCTTTGGCAATCTGGGAGCCGAGGTAGGTGTCTTCGCCGGCGCCCTCCATCACGCGACCCCAGCGCGGGTCGCGGCCCACATCCACCATGGGCGCAAACGTCCAGTGGATGCCCGAAGCCGCTGCCTCGCGGGCCGCCACGTGCGCCGATTCGCGGATGGCCGCCAAGTCCCAGGAAGCCGCTTCACCCAACGGAATCGGGAAAACAGTTTGGTAGCCGTGAATCACATCGAGGCTGAACAGCAGCGGAATCTTCAGGCGCGACTTCATGGCTTCCGCTTGAATTGCGCGCGTGTCGGCTACGCCTTTCACGTTCAGCATGGAGCCTACCTGCCCGCTGCGAATGCTGTTGAGCAAATCGGTTTTGCGGTTGCTGACTGGGCCCGTCAGCTCGCGGCCCGAGTATTGGTTGAGCTGGCCGACTTTCTCCTCCAAGGTCATCTGGGCCAGCAAACTGCTGACGCGCTGCTCAATAGTAGCCGCCGTGGGGGGCTTTTTCTGGGCTAATCCGGTGGTGCCGGAGGCCAGCAACAATCCCAGGAGTAAATATCTGTGAAGAGGTAGGCGCATTCAGTTTAGGGTAAAAAGTCGCCGCTGGGGGGCAAAAACAAAGGATAAGATGTTCACTGGCGGCCACTAGCCACAGCTTTTCTATTAGCATCGACGCATTTCACCCACCAAGGCGGCCGACGCATGAACTACTGAAAAGCTGCTTTTCCATTCCCCAATGTGGCCAGTGGCCGCCAAGTGAACATAGAAGCACGGGCTTCTCTCAAGCCCGCACTAGTGCTTGATTATTGTAAAGCCTCCACAATGCCGTCGTAGGCGGGCTTGCGTTGGTAATTTTCGTCGAAGGGCAGGGGCCAATCGGGGCAGCTACAGTAGCCGCGCACCCAGGTATCCGCGTCGCCCACGTTCCAGGTGGTGATGCCGTAGCGCTGGGCAGCCGGCAGCGCCCTGAATGCCTGCACCACGGCTTTGTATTTGTCTTTCTGCGCCGCGGCCAGCGCCGGCGTGAACGTTGCCGTAGCCACCGCATCTCGGTTCATGGCAATGTCCAGCTCGGCCAAATGCACTTTGAAGCCGGTTTGAGCGGCCGTATTAATGGCGTTGGCCAGATTGGTATTGGAAATAGTACTGCTAGTATGCATTTGCAGGCCAATACCATGAATCGGAATACCACGGCTCTTTAGGCTGTTTACTAGGCCCAGAATAGCCGTGCGCTTCGTGGTGCTGTACTCGTGGCCATAGTCATTGTAGAAAAGCAAAGCCTCAGGGTCGGCTTGATGCGCGTACTCAAAGGCCCGCGCGATGTAGTCGTCGCCGAGCTTTTGCCGCCAGATGCTATTGCGCAACTGCCCATCATCCTCAAAGGCTTCATTTACCACGTCCCACGCCGCTACTTTGCCTTTAAAGTGCGCCACAACGGTCTGAATATGGGTTTTCATCAGGTTCTCCCACGCCGCCGTGTTGCCTTGGTAGTTGGTGACCCAACTGGGTAGCGACTTGTACCAGATGAGCGTGTGGCCGTGCACGCGGGCATTATTTTGCTGCGCAAACTCCACCAAATAGTCCGCATCGGTCCAGTTGTAAACCGTCTCGCTGGGATGCACCGCGCCAAATTTCATGGCGTTTTCGGCCGTCACGCTATTGTATTCGGTCTTTACCACGTTCAGGTAAGCGGCCCGCGTCTTTAGCAGATTAATGTTCACGGCCGCACCCATCGGAAAGGGCGCTACTTGCCGTAATGTGGTGCTGGGGGGCGTTTTTGGGGGTGTAGGCGTTGGAACAGGCGCCACGTCGCCGGACTCTTTGTTGCTGCACTGCATCAGTAGCAGGATGCAAAAGACGAGTACAGGCAACGATTTCATGAGCGGGGGAGTGAAGTAGTGAGCTGTTAAAGCAATGCCTAGGTAGCGTCAGGAGCGTTTGGGGCGTTTGGCCTTGGCTTGCAGACTGCGTATTGCCCGGGCATAGCGCTGGCCCATAAGCCGGGCGGAGGCGGCATCTAGGTGGATTTGGTCGCCGTTGTCGTGGGTGCCCTCAGCGCTGATGTAAGCGTAATGCGGCACCATTCGGGCAAGAGTAGCTATGGCCTCATTGAGGCGAATGGCCGCAGCATTAGTGGTTTTGCGACCGAGGCTATCGGCTTTTTCTATCTGAAATGCGGGCAGCTGACCAGCCACAAAGGGCACGCTAGGAGCTTGCAGATCCTGACGCAGCCGCACAATTAATTCAGTCAGGTTTTGGGCATAAGCCTCACTGCCGGCGGGGTTGCTGTCCGATTCGCCCTGGTGCCAAATGATGCCGGCCAGGGTACCGCTCTGCATTGCTGCTTTGGCCCGCGCTAGGGCATCGTCGTAGGGGTAGGTTTTGGTGGCGGGGTAAAACACGCCCGGCTGCCAAAAGGCAATGGCCGACCCGCCTACCGCGCACGGAATCAGCCCCACGGTGATGCCGGCCTCCTGCGCAACCAGAGTTTTGCCGAAGCTAAGTCCTGGCCCCATGCCGGCTACCGGCTTATCGAAGTGAACGGGGTCTTTGGCTACTTCCCACTGCCCGGCTTGGTTTAGGCGCAACACCCGCGGGTTAGGAAGTGTATCCTGCGCTGCTACCACCCCGCGCCCCGCCATATTCGACTGCCCAATGAGCAGGTAAAGCCGAAACTGCTCCTTACGCGCCGGCGGCGCTACCACCTCGCGCAGCCGCGGCCGCAGACTCTGCGCACCGGCCGAGCCTGTTAGCAGGAGCGTTAAGCTCAGCAGCAAAGTAGCGGCGTACTTCATGGTTGGGGCTGGCGTTTGTCGAAGAAGTCGGCCAGGGTGTACATCTGCTGGTTTAGCTCGCGCATCTTATCCAGCAGCGGTGTGTAGGGCTCCAGGTAGTTATTCACAATGCCCTTGTTGGCATTGGTATTCGAGGGCTCAGCGCCCACCAGGGTGGGGTCATTATCCTGGTACTTAAACCAGTGCCAGCCCACGCAATTCTTTGATTCCAGCAAACCCAGCGTGAAATTCTGGTAAAAAAGCCCCCTGTCCTCCTGCGTCTTCACTACCCAGCCTGCGCCTGCAGTGTTGGCCAGTCCGGGGGCGTCTTCGCCCTTCACGTACCATTCCGTCACCATGAAAGGCTTGCCGGCTACCTGCTCCCACTCGGCCACCCACTTCTTCTCGGGCGTCCAGTTGTTGTAGTAGTTGATGCTCACAGCATCGAGGTATTTGCCTGCCACGCGCATTAGCTCGGGGTAGTAGCGTTGGGCGCCGTGGAAGCGGCAGCCGAGGTACATGTGGTTGGGGTCGTTCTTTTTCATGGCCTTGGCCACGATGGAAAAGTAGCGCTCGGCGGCGTAGGCCAGGAAATCCTGGCGGTGCTGGTCGGTGATGGTGGCCAGGGTAATACCGCGCTCGTCGGCCCACTTTTTGGCGGCCACGTAGCCGGGCTCGGTGGGGGGCAACGTAAGGTAGCCGTCGAGGTTTTTGCGGAGCAGCGGCATCTCGTTGTCGGAGAAATAGCCGAAGAGGTTCTTGTCGTTCTTGTTCTTAGCCAGCTGCTTGGTAGCCTCCTCAACGAACTCCTCGAAGCCTGGATCGAACACGAAAATCACGTCGTTGGGGTAGCCTTTGTGGCCGGGCTGCACGTAGGTGCCGCCTCGCTTGCTCCCATAACCGCTCATCAAATCCAGATTGATGGTGTAAGCCAGCGGCTTATCAGCCTTCACGTTTTCGGCCTGAATCTCCTTGGTCGCTGACCAGGCGCCCGCGCCGTTAAAGCCGTTCGCAAACAGAAACTTACGGGTGGCGGACATCCAGCCCGCATTGTCCTTATACTTCTCCTGCAAAGCCTTCTTCGTGCGCTCCGAGCGGCCCGGCTGCACGTCATTAGGGGCATTGTGCAGGAAGTAGTAACCCTCCGGATCAATAGCCCACCAGCGTCCTTCGATTTTCTTCACGTGGAAAAAGCCCGTGGCCTTGGTGTGCTTGTCCAGCCGTCCGCCGTATTTGCTCAGCTTAACGGTAGCGGGCTTGAAGCCTTGCAGCTGCGCAATAGTGCGCGTAGGGTAATTCTTGTACTCCGAGAAACCCGCTTTTCCATCAATAGCGGAGTTATTGATGGTCTTTTTAGCCGCTACGCGCAGGGTGTATTCGGCGCTATCGCGGTTCTGGGCCTGTGCAGCAGTAGTAGCACCGAGCAGCAACAGAAAAGCCCCAACCAGTCGAACGTCATGCAGAGCAGAGCGAAGCATCTCGCGTGCTGATGCGTGAGTACCACTCTGACTACAGCTGGCGAGATGCTTCGCTCTGCTCTGCATGACGTTCTGGCTTACGGGTTTCATATTCTATTTGCTGTCGTATTTCTGGGCCAGCTGCCGATAATATTCCTGCAGCACGTAGAAGGCTTTTTTCTTTACGCCGGTGCTCGAAATCAAGCCTTTGCGGTTGAAGCCGTTCTGATACACGGGGTGCTGGCGGCGGGTGGCGCGGAAGTCGGCCAGAATCCAGGGAGTCATGCCGCGGAGACCAGAAATGCCCCCCAGCATCTTGATCTGGTTCTGGTACAATGCTTCCTGGTACTCCTCGCTCCAGCGGGTGTTGGCGTCGCCGTGGTATCCGGCAAGGGCATCGCCGCCAAACTCGCTGATGATCACGGGTTTTTTGTACTTGATGTCGAAGCTATACTTGGTGATTTCGCCGGGCTTGCCGCCCCAGTACCAGCCAGCGTACTCGTTGATGCTGGTCAGGTCCAGGAACTCGCCCAGCGGGTCGTCCACGTGGATCACGTTGTCGGGGGTGCGGTGCAGCTCCAGCGCGGCCGAAATCATGCGCGTATCATCTAGGCTGCGCGCTTTCTTCGCCAGGTTGCTCATAAACTTCAGGCGGGGCTCGCCCAGTGGCGTTTCGTTACCCACCGACCAAATCACAATGCTCGCGCGGTTTTTACCCACGTTGATCAGGTCCGAGAGCTGGGTTTCGGCATTCTGGTAAGTCGCGGGATTTTCCCAGGCAATGGTCCAGTACACCGGCACTTCAGCCCACACCAACAAGCCCATTTCGTCGGCCAGCTTGAGCATGATTTCGTTGTGCGGGTAGTGAGCGAGGCGCACGAAGTTGCAGCCCAGCTCCTTGGCCCAAGTCAGCATCATGCGTAAGTCGCCTTCGCCGCGGGCCCGGCCGGGAATTAGCGGGTTTTCATCGTGCATGGAAATGCCACGCATAAAGATGGGCTTGCCGTTCAGCAAAATGTCCTGACCCCGCGTCTGAATGGTGCGGAAGCCGATTTTGTCCTGAATAGCGTCGCCACTCGCACTTAAGGCAACAGTATAGAGCTTGGGCGTTTGGGGCGACCAGAGCGTGAGCTTGCGGGCCGGCACGCTGAAGGTGGCGCGCCCTTCGGCGTCGGTTTTCATGGTTTGCTTAATTTCCGCTTCGGCAATATTCAGGCTCACCGTTTGGCCGGCTCGGCCTTCGCCGCTGAGCTGCACGTAGCCGGTAAGCGTTTTGGCGTCGTCCTTAGATAGCTGAACTTTGTAGTCAACGATATAGGTATCAGGCGTTTCGGCAATAAACACGTCGCGGGTGATGCCGCCGTAGTTCCACCAGTCCGTGTTGATGGTCGGTACTGCTTCGGGGCGGCGGGTGTTGTCGGCCTTCACGACCACAAAATTGCCCCCCGAGGGGTTGAGGCCGGTCGTGATGTCGTACTGAATCGGGGTGAAACCGCCCTTGTGCATGCCCAGCTTCTTGCCGTTCAGGTAAATGTGCGACTCGTAGTTAATGGCCCCGAAATACAGGAAATAGCGCTTGCCGGCCTTGGGCGTCAGGTTGAAGCTTTTCTTAAACCAGATGGTGCCTTCGTAATAGAGCAGCTCCGGCCGCTGCGAATTCCAGTCACCCGGAATCTGCATGGCCTGCGACTTATCGAAGTCGTACTCAATCAATTCCTCTTCCTGCGTGCTGCTAGGCTTCTGGTTATCATAATAGCCGCCCTTGCCCGACTTCGACTGATCAAAGGCCTCGCGGCGGTAGTCGTAGAAGCCATTCTCGTAGGGGTCAATGATGTAGTTCCAAGATCCGTTCAGGCTCAATACACGGCGCTGGGGGCATTTTGGAGCAACGCCGACTGGGCCTGTACTAGCTGGCTGCTGAATGTGCCAACCAGCAGCAGTACAGAGGCTATCAGCGTTTTCATCAGGTTCGGTAAAGTCATAGCAGGGTGTAAAAAGTGAAATAGCGACTTGGTGCGATGCTGAGTTGGCTGTTTGAGAAGTACAAACCGCGTCAGCTCAGCATCACACCGCAGTGCTTAGTTGTAGCCGGGGTTCTGGGTCAGAATCGGGTTGGTTTGGATTTCCTGCACCGGAATGGGGAACAGCAGCGAGTTCTGGCTGAGGCGAATGGTGCTGTTGGCGCGGGTGAAGAAGGCATTCATTACTGGAATAGCCCGGTCGGTGCGCACCAGATCAAACCAGCGGTGACCTTCAAAATTCAGTTCCAAGCGGCGCTCCACTTCCAGGCGGGTGCGCAGGGCTTCGCGGGTGGTGGCGGCGGGCAAATCTACGGTGGCGCTGGGCGTAGCCACCGGCAGGTTGCGCGAGCGACGAATTACCTGGTTCACGGCCGTAAGAGCAGCAGCGTTGGGGCCGCTTAGCTCATTCACGGCTTCGGCATACATCAGCAGCACATCGGCGTAACGCAACACGATCCAGTCGTTTTCGGCATCGAAGGCGCTGGTAGGCACGTCGTTGTACTTTTTGGTATAGTAGAGCGTAGGGTTGCTGCCGCTGGTGAAGGCACCGAAAGAGGCAGTGGCACGTACATCCGTCGTGCCGCTGGCCGTGAAGGCGGCTACTAGGTCCGGATCTACACTGTTGAACTGCTGGCCGGTGCCCACGTTGCCATTTACGGTGGTAGCCACCGCGGCGGTTAGGGCCGGCATAAACCAAGTGCTGAACGCACTACCCACCCCAAGTGCGCCCTTGCTGTAGCGCGCCGCGAAGATGATTTCGCTGTTCATCTCATTGGTAGTCAGAAAGATGTTGGCATAAGCAGGCTGCAACGCGTACGTTGTGCCGGTGGCTAGCGGCTGCAGCGTACTCACAGCCTGCTGATACTTCTTCTGCGTAAGTAGCACCTTGCCCAGCAAAGCTGTAGCAGCACCTTTGGTAGCGCGGCCGAGGTTGGCAGTGGTTTGCGTCGGCGGCAAGTTAGCTTCGGCGAAAGCCAGGTCTTCCTCAATCAGCGCGTACACTTCCGTCACTGGTTGACGACCAAATTCGTAGGCTTCGGGAATGCTTTCGATTTCACGGGTCACCAGCGGCACTTCGCCCCAGATGCGCACGGCATTGAAGTAGGCTAAGGCTCGAATGAAGCGCACCTCCGCGTAGAACCGGTTACGAGTAGCATCGGTGAGCTTGACAGCGCCACCGCGGTTCAGCACAATGTTGCAGCGCGCAATGGTGCGGTACGTCGATTGCCAATAGCTCTGTAGGTGCTGATTGTCGCTCACCAGCGTGAAATCGTTGTACTCGTTGAGTCGCTCGCCCGACGACACGGTGAAGCTGTTATCCGACGGAATTTCGCCGAAGATGAACAGGCCGCGGCTGCCGCCCGAGCGACCGTACAAGTCCTGCAAGGAGGCGTAAGTCGCCGTCACCCCGTTGAAGATGCTCAATGAATCGGTGTAGCCCTCCACGGTAGGCAGGCGCGTGGGGTCGGTTAGGTCAATAAATTCGTCCCGACACGAGGTAGTGCCCAGGGAAGTCAGGCCCAGCAGCACCGTTACGCCAGCACCGACAAGTATATTTTTGTAGTTGAAAGTCATGATGAGAGAAGTTGATAGGGCTTAATTGGGCTTGGTTTGCGCTGGCTTCAGACTGGCTTGAGCACGAGCCGCCAACAACTAAGCACTAATGAGTTAGAAGCCAACTTGGATGCCCAGGGTGAGGGTGCGGTTCATTGGGTAAGAGCCCTGATCGACGCCGTATGTGGGGTTGCTGGTATTGCCGTAGTTGTTGGCTTCGGGTTATAGCCCACGTATTTGGTGAAGGTGTACAGGTTCTGCACCGAGGTGTAAATGCTCGCGTTTTGCAAGCTGGCTTTCTTGGCCCATTGCTCGGGCAGGTTGTAGCGCAACGTCACGTTGCGAATGCGTAGGAATGAAGCGTCGTGGATGAAATAGGAATTGAACACCGTGCGCAGCGAACTAGCGGAAGTGGCGCGGGGCGTCTTGCCATCGCCTGGGTTTTCGGGACTGCGCCAGCGGTCCACTAGCTCCACACGGCCGTTGGTTTGGCCCGGCGAGTTGAAGGTGTACCGGTCGCCCCCGTAGAGAACCTCGTTGCCCTGTGAGCCTTGCAGCGTAACGGCCAGTGATAGGGCTTTATATCCGAAAGTGTTTTGCAGACCGTAGGTGAAATTGGGGAACGGGTTGCCGATGGGGCCAATATCTTGGGTGTTGATAACGCCATCGCCGTTGCGGTCCTTGAATTTGAAGTCACCCGGTAGCACGGCGGTATTACTAGCTGTCCATTTGGGGCTGCTGTCGATGTCGCTTTGGTCGCGGTAGAGTCCTTCCTGCTCGTAGCCATAGAATACACCCAGCGGCTGGCCCGGCACTACCCGAATGGAGCCGGTGTAACCGAACACGGCATCGAAGGTGATTTGCTCATTGGCGCCAGCGAGGGCAATGACCTCGTTGCGGTTCATCGAGAGGTTAGCGGCGGTGCTCCACGTGAAGTCGCCTTGCACAATGTTGGCTGTGTTCAGCTGAAACTCTAGGCCGCGGTTGCGTACTTCCCCCACGTTGGCTAGTGCCCGTGCCGAGTAACCTAGCAAGGCCGGAATGTTGCGGTTGAGCAGCAAATCGGTGGTATTGCGCTGGTATGCGGCCACCGTCAGGTAGATCCGGTCGCGGAACAAGCCCAGGTCAAAACCGGCATCGAACTGCGTATTGGTTTCCCAGCTTAAGTCGCGAATAGCCACCCCGTTGGGCGAGAAACCATAGAAGCGGGTGCCTGTGCCAGCGCCGAATACGTAGTTGGCGGCTGTCTGATAGCTCTGGTAGTTGTAGTCGCCGATGTTGTTGTTGCCGGTTACGCCGTAGGAGGCGCGCAGCTTCAGCTCTGAAATAGTAGGAATGCCCTTGATGAAGTTTTCCTCACCCAAGCGCCACGCCAAAGCCACGGAAGGGAAGGTAGCGTAGCGGTTTTCTGGGCCGAAGCGTGAGGAGCCGTCGGTACGCAGCGCAGCTGTTAGAATGTAGCGCTCCTTGAAGGCGTAGTCGAGGCGACCGAATACCGAGGTCAGGGCGTTTGCTGAATAGTTGGCTTGCCCAAACAGCTGGCCGGCGGCGGTAGCGTACTCAATGTTGGTATTGGTGTAGGTGCCCGTTTGGCCCAGCACCGTGCTGCCTTCGTTGGTGTTGCGCTGGGCCGAGTAACCAGCTAGCAGCGTGAGGTTATGGTTGATGCCGAGCGTGCGGTTGTAGGTGGCCGTATTCTCCCATACCCAGTTCAGGTTGGTACCGTTGGCCTGCCGCGCGTCGATGTTGTTGAGCACCGGGTTGGAGATGTTAGCGCCCTGGTTGCTATTAGTCGGCAACGACGCCGGCACGTAGATCGCGCGGCGGGTGTTGAGCAACTCTGCCCCAAAATTGGTGCGGAGCGTCAGCCCCGTGATAGGCTCGAATTCTAGGTAAGTAGAGCCCAGCGCGCGTATGGCGCTGGCGCGGTCCTTATATAAATCAACCGTAGACACAGGATTTAGCAGGTCACCCGGCGTAGTCAGGCCCGAGCCTGAGTTGCGGATGGCGCCATAGTCGCCGTTGGCCAAGCGCACGGGCACCACGGGCGGCAGAATCAGCGCCGACGTTATGATGGCTGTTTCGCCGCCGGGGCCGCCGCCCTGGATGTTGCCGCCGTTGTAGCTCCCCGAAATCGGCTTTACGTCGGTGCGCGAGTAGTTGGGGGCCAAACTCAAGCCCAGTTTCAGCTTCTTGCCGAGTTGTGCGTCGTAATTGGCCCGCAGAGAAAACCGCTCGAAGCCGGTGTTATCTACCACGCCTTTTTGCTTAAAATAGCCCCCGAGATGTAAAAGCGCGAAACGTTGGTGCCCCCCGAGGCCGCAAGCTGGTACTGCTGCTGCATGCCGGTGCTGAACACCTCGTCCTGCCAGTCGGTGTCGGGCAGATCTGGGGCGCCTGGTTGTAGCTGGGCCGGAATGGCGCGGTTGCCATTCGTAAACGATTCGCGGAGGTAATCCAGGTATTGGTCACGGTCCATCAGGTCCACCTTTTTAGCTACCTGAATAATGCCGGTGTTAGCAGTGAAGTTGAAGCGGGTTTTGCCGTCGTTGCGGCCGCGCTTGGTAGTCACAATCACGATGCCGTTGCCGCCACGCGAGCCGTAGATGGCGCAGGCCGCCGCGTCCTTCAGAATCTGAATCGACTGAATGTCACCGGGTGGAATCTGGTTGTAGCTGTCGGCGCTGTTGAGCGGGTAACCATCCACAACATACAGAGGCGAGTTGCCAGCCGAAATCGAACCTAGCCCACGGATGCGGATAACCGCGCCGGCACCCGGCTCCCCGGATGGCTCGGTTACCTGGGCGCCGGCCACCAAACCCACCAGCGCCTCATTGGGCGAGGCCACCGGCAGCAGTTCCACTTCCTTGGCCGAGACGGAAGCAATGGAAGTGGTCAATAGCTTTTTCTCCTGTACGCCGTAACCCACTACCACCACTTCACTCAGCGTCTTGTTGTCGGGTGCTAAGGCTACGTTTACCGTCTCGCGCCCATTTATAGCTACTTCCTGCGCCAGGTAACCGATAAAGGAAAACACCAGCGTGGCATCACTCGGAGCCGTGATTTTATAGCGGCCGTCGGGGTCCGTTTGGGCACCGTTGGTGGTGCCTTTTACTACCACGTTCACGCCGGGCAAGCCTTCGCCTCGCTCATCAATTACCCTACCCGTGATGATCACGTCGGCCAGCAAACCGGAAGTAACGCCAGGGGTAGGTGCCGTCGGAGCGGCCTGTAGCCCGTTGCTAAAACCGAGGCTGAGTACGGGCAGCAGGATTAGCGGCCTTGTAACCCAACGCAACGGTTGAAAATGTAAAGTACGAGTCATAGAGGTGTGGGAATTGTTGTTGAGCAAAGACGAGGAGACAGGCTTGCTGCCACGAGCAATCGGCAGCAATTCACGGGCACAGCCGCTAATCGAACAGTAAATATTTCAATTATCGATGCTGGGGGGCTTTCTTATTCAGTGGAATAAGAGATGGTGATGGACAGCACATAAGCTGCTGAATTGGGAGGAATTCAACATTTTCTTTAACTGCTCCGCCCTGCTAAGTACAGTAGATTTAGCAGTCAAATCATAGATAAAGGCCCTGTTTATCTACGTAAACGTTTACATTTCCCTGGGTGAGAACATAGCCAGGCGCATATGGAAATAGGGCGTAGTCACCAGGAATTAGTGAGTTGTGATAATGCTATTCGTGGGTGCTGGCAGTGCCTGTTTTACGCGTTACGCTATAATTTGCCATTGCTTAAAATGCGTTAGCTTTACTCAGCTGAGCCATTACCCTTTCCATTCACCTCCATATTCACCCATTTTCAGCTTCATTCAAGCGTTTGATGAGTCAAGTAAATTTGAAACGGCTGGCGCAGGAACTGAACCTATCAATTGCCACGGTTTCCAGAGCGCTTCAGGACAGCTACGAGGTATCGCCCCAAACGAAAGAACGGGTAAAGGCGCTGGCCGCTGAGCTGAACTACCAACCCAATGCCTACGCCAGCAGCCTGCGCCGCAACGTCAGCAAGACCATTGGAGTCGTTATTCCGGAGGTTGCCAATCATTTCTTCTCGCTGGCTATCAATGGAATAGAGGAAATCGCGCGCCAGAGTGGTTACCACGTGCTTATCTATCTCACCCACGAAAATCACGAGCGGGAAGTCGCTATTACGCAGTACCTGACCGGCGGCCGCGTCGATGGTATTCTAATGTCGGTGGCGAGTGAAACGCAGGAGTTTGCCCACTTGCAGCACTTGTACGCCAGCAAGCCCGCCATTGTGTTTTTCGACCGGGTGTGCGACGCCGTAGCCACCGCCAAAGTCACCACCAACGACTACGAAAGTGGCTATATAGCTACCAAACACCTGATTGAAGCGGGCTGCCGCCACGTGGCCCACATGTCAGTGTCGGGCAACTTGTCCATTGGGCGCATGCGCATGCAAGGCTATCAGGCGGCGCTGGCCGACCACTCGATTCCCTTCGACGAGAGCCTGATTCTGGACGGCGAGGCCAGCGACGAGCGCAACACCGAACTGATAATGGACCTGCTACGCAGCCGCCCCGAGGTAGATGGCGTTTTTGCCTCCGTCGAGCGCCTGGCTATCAGCAGCTACCAGGCGTGCAAAAACCTGGGCCGCTCTATTCCGGAAGACGTTAAAATCATCGGTTTCTCCAACCTGGGCGTAGCCTCCCTGCTCGACCCAGCCCTGACCACGATTACTCAGCCGGCCTACGAAATCGGCAAGGAAGCCGCCAAGATTCTGCTGCGCGCCATTGAGAAGAAAAAAGCCATTCTGCCCAGCCAAAGTATCATCTTGAAGTCGGAGCTATTTCAGCGCAAATCGACAGCTTGCTAGGCAAGTAATTTGCCCCCCAGACGACAGAATTTAGCTTATTTGGCGTCGTTGATTTCGATCCAATAGCCGTCGGGGTCCTGCAGGTAAATTTGCTTTACGCCATCTATTCTGGTAGTCGGTGTTTTACCGTCGCCCTTTAGGTTGGTGTACGCCACTTTTTGCTTTTCTAGCTGCGCGATAAAGTTGCTGAGCGAACTCACACTAAAGCACAGATGCGTATCCTTAGCTGTGACGGGCGCGCAGCCCCGCTGAATAATGTGGAGCTGAAGCGCCGGCCCAATGCTAAACCAAGCGTGCGCGCCGTCATTGAAGGGGTTCGCAATTTCTTTCAGCTGGAGAGCGTCGCGGTAAAAAGTCACGCTTTTCTGTAAGTCGCGCACGCAGAGCGCTGCGTGATTGAAATGCGGACCATCGGTTTTATTTGCTTGGGCCACGACCCGCTGGGGGGCAAATAGGGCAAGTAGGAAAGCCAGAAAAAAGACGTTTTTCATCAGGTAGTGCTATAGCGTGAACACTTTGCCCCCCACCATCACTTCCTGGGTTTTCTCATCAAACGTGGCCTTCATACCCGTGTGCGCGGCGGCCGTGGTCATGATGTTGGCAATGGAGTGGCTGTAACCGGCCTCCACGGGCGCGTGCGGCGCTTTGCGGCTGCGTACGCTCTCCATCCAGTTGCGGACGTGGTTGGAGGTCAGCGTATCGCCCCCAGTGTTGGCCGATGCTACCACCGCTTCGGCCGCGGCTAAGCTCATTTCCGGCAGCAGATTGGCCTGGAGCTGCATGGCTTCAGCAAACTTCTTGGTCAGGCCGCCGCGGGGCGACACTTGGTTGGTAATCAGGTTGAGCTCGCCGCCATTGGAATAATAAATCTCGGCGGGGCGCTCATCGCCGTTGTGCATACGGGAGCCAAATGTTACCTGGAAGCCGGTAGACGGGTCATTGAGCGGGCCATAGTCGAACACAGCCGTCATGGTATCCCAGTTGCGGCGACCGTCTTTCCACATATAAATGCCGCCGTTGGCTACCACGCTGCGCGGGTGGGGCAGGCCGGTAAACCAATGCACAGTATCAATCTGGTGGCTCATCCATTGGCCGGGCAAGCCCGAGGAATAAGGCCAGAACAGACGGTATTCCAAGTATTTGCGTGGGTCGAAAGCCTCAGCGGGTCGGTTCATCAGAAACCGCTTCCAATCCACGTCAGATTCCTTGAGCTGAGCTACCAACGCCGGGCGGCGCCAGCGGCCGGGCTGGTTCACGTTCCAGGTAAGCTCCACCATTGTAATCGGCCCAAACTTGCCCGACTTAATAAAGGCTTCGGCCGCGTGGTAATTGCTGCCGCTACGGCGCTGGGAGCCAATCTGGATAATGCGGTCGGAGGCTTTGATGGCTTTCAGCGCGGCCCGGTTGTCGGCCATGGTTTCGGCGAAGGGCTTTTCCACGTAGGCATCGCAGCCGGCTTTTACGGCCTCAATGGCGTGCAGCGCGTGCTGAAAATCGGCGGTGCCGATAAACACGGCGTCCACGGCCTTCTTGCTGTACATCTCCTCGTTGTTGCGGTAGGCTGCTACGTCGTGGCCCAGCTTTTCTTTCCAGGCGGCCGCGCCTTCTTCCCGCCGCTGCTTCCAAATGTCCGACACGGCCACCACATCGAAGTTTAGCTCCTTGTAATGGTTCATAAAGCAGGGCATGTGCGACTGCTTATGTCGGTCGGAAAAACCCACCACGCCCACGCGCACCCGGTCATTCGCCCCAATGATGCGCTTATAGCTGCTGGCCGACCAGCTAACCTGCGAAAAAAGCACCCCAGCGCTGGCTAAGGCCGTTTGCTTGATAAACTGACGACGTTCGGTAGACATGGGAATCTTCTTGGTTAGGGTGGGAGCAGAGGCAACTACTTCAGCTCTTTGATCTTGATACTGCGGAAGGAAACCAGATTGCCGTGGTCCTGCAAGAGAATGTGACCAGCCGCCGCCTCACCGAAATTTGGCCACACCTTGTACTTGCTCTGAGCCACTAAATCCCGGAATTCCTGGGAACCGCGCACGTATTCCAGCACTTTCGCCCCATTCAGATAATGCTCCACCCGGTTATCCGGATACACGATTATGCGGCCCACATTCCACTCCCCGATGGGGTGAATAAAGCGGGGGTTCTTGTCGGCTTTCTTCAGGTCATAGAGTGAGGCTAGGGTGCGGTTGCCGTCGCGGCCAAGCTTGGCGTCGGGGTGCAGCGCATCGTCGAGCACTTGGTACTCTAAGCCGATAGCAGAACCTTGGGTCTTTTCGTCGAGGGTCACGAAGTATTTCACGCCGCTATTGGCTCCCGGCGACAGTTTAAACTCAAAGGATAAGTCGAAGGCTTTGTACTGCTCTTTGGTAACGATGTCGCCGCCGTTTGCTGCCTCTTTGCCTTCAGAAGATAGCACGGTGAGGGTGCCATCGGTGGTTTTCCAGCCTTGGGCCGGGAACGTCGCAGCCTTGGCGCTGCGCCAGCTCGACGGGTTTTTGCCATCAAAGAGTAGCTTCCAGCCGTGCTGCTTTTCGTAATCCGTCAGGTAGTTAGGTACGAAGTTGACAACGTAAATGTCGGCGGGGAAAGCGCTGGGCTTCAGGTTAGTCGTCTTGATTTTGATGTTTTTGAAGTAGACCTTTTTGCCTTCCTGCTCTTTGGTAGTAATGCCGTGCACTTGCAGCCCAATGAAGCCTTTTGGATCAACGGGGTCCACCACGTAAGCCACGGGCTTATCGTTGATCCAGGTTTTCATCTCGTTGCCGATGCACTCCACTTTGATGTGGTTGTACTGGCCCACCTTGAAAAGCGGCTTGGCCTGGGGGTGCAAATCCAGCGGATAAAGCCATTGCCGGCGCGCCTCGTCGTAAATGCCCCCGACCAGCTCCGCGCCGACGGATCGACCTCCACTTGTCGACCATAGACTTTATTCTCGAAGCCCGGCGTGTTGAAGTGGCTGCGAGTTTGCACGCCGGAATTGCTCACCGTGCTTTCAATCATCAGATCAAGCTCCAGCTGAAAGTCGCCGTACTCTTTCTCCGTGACCAAAAACGTGTTGCCCGAGTTCATCACGGTCGTGCCCACAATAGCACCGTTTTCCACTTTGTAGTCGGCCGTGCCCGCCAGGCGCTTCCAGCCCTTTAGGGTCTTGCCATCGAAAAGGTTCTGCCACTCCTCGGCCGTGCTAGCCGCCGCTTGCTGGGGCTGGCCGAAAGCCAGCGCTGCCAGGGTCAGGTAGGCAAGTAAGAATCGTTTGGTTTTCAAAGGGCTCATTTGATGAGATGTAAAATCAGGTCAGGTTAAGTCAAGCTACTAAAGTTTCGGCAGTCAGCCGATATACATTATCCGCAAAGCTCTGCGCTGCAAGTCTATAATCAGCCTATTCTACTCTTTCAGGCTGTTAGCCGTTGTAAGCAACCAAAAGAAAGCTGCTAGAACATCAATTCATCTTGCTGTTATATATCATCTGCCCAATACTAGTGCTTAGGCAAAAAGTCCGATGTTTCTGTAATTAGCATACTGCCATCATCTGCGTACCCAACAGATACAGTAGTGCATTCGTAAGATTACACAACCACACAACCTCAACTGCTATTCATGACAACTACTGCTACTTTCGATTCGGGAGTGCCCGTTACGGCTGCACGCGTTTGGCGCTGGCTGGCGGCTCTGAGTATTCTGGGTAATATCGGCCTGAACTATTACAGCCAAGCCTATCCCTTCAATGGGCAAACCATGGGCGCGGTCTCGGCTCAGTATCCTACCCTGATTACGCCTGCGGGCTACGCATTCAGCATTTGGGGGGCAATTTTTCTGGCCCTAACCATTTACGCGGTGTGGCAGCTGCTACCTGCTCAGCGCCACAACGCCCTGCCCGATACCATAGCCGTGCCGCTCACTATGGCTAGCGTGGCTACGGCGGCCTGGGTGGCGCTGTTTGCCTACGAACTGATTGAACTTAGTGTGCTTACCATGCTTGTGATTCTGCTTGCGCTAATCATCGTGTATGGCCGGGCACGGCGGCAGGTGTTGGCTGGCGAGGCATCGGCCTGGGTAAGTGTGCCTTTTGCCTTGTACCTGGGCTGGATTTCGGTGGCTTCGGTGATCAATATCACGCTGGGTTTGCGCGATATGGGCGTACAGTCGGCGCTGAATGTATCTGTGCTGCTGGCGTTTGGGCTGCTGGCTATTGTCGTGGCGCTAGGGCTTATTATAAGCCGGGCTTTTCAGGAAATGGTGTATCCGCTGGTGTTAGCATGGGCTTTGGTGGCCATTTGGGTGGCGCAACGCACCGACTACCCTGAGCTGGGTTGGGCGGCGCTTATCGGGGCAGTGCTAGTGGGGGTGGGGGGCTTTTTTCTGTCCCGAAGCCGAGCTTAGCCGCCAACATCGGTAGCCAATGCCGATACTCCGCCTAACTTGCAGGCTCCACCCATATTCTCCATCAACTCTCTCCCGCTTATGCGTCAAAACCTCGTTGCCGGCAACTGGAAAATGAACATGACCTACCAAGACGGTCTGGCTCTGGTATCAGAAATCACGAACATGGTAGCCGATGAGACTACCGCCGACGTCGAAATCGTGATTTGCCCCCCAGCGCCTTTTCTGTCGGCCATTGGCCGTCAATTGCCGCCGGCCAGCAATTTTCACCTCGGCGCCCAAAACTGCCACCAGAAGGAAAGCGGTGCGTATACCGGCGAAGTGTCGGCCAAAATGCTGGCTTCCGTAGGCTGCGAATACGTGATTCTGGGTCACTCCGAGCGGCGACAGTATTTCCGGGAAGATGATGAACTGCTGAGCCAGAAGCTGAAAGCCGCGCTGGCCGCCGGCCTCAAGCCCATCTTCTGCGTGGGCGAAAGCCTGGATACGCGCGAAATGAACGAGACCAACGACTTTATTGGCAAGCAGCTCCAGAATGGCCTTTTTCACTTGTCCAATGAGGAGTTTGAGCAGGTCGTAATTGCCTACGAACCCATTTGGGCCATCGGTACGGGCAAAACTGCCACTAGCCAGCAGGCCCAGGAAGTGCACGCCTTTATCCGCGAGCAGATTGCCCGCGCCTACGACGCCAAAGCGGCCCTCGATACTACTATTCTCTACGGTGGCTCGGCCAACGCCCAAAATGCCCGCGAGCTATTCGCCCAGCCCGATGTCGACGGCGGCCTCATTGGGGGCGCATCGCTCAAGTCGCGCGACTTCACCGAAATTATCAAGTCCTTTTAGGTGCTAACCGCTGAGTTCAGCGAACCAAACGTGGCGACAAGTTTGTCTGGCAAGCAGGTGTATCCTTACTAAGAAATCATGACGTTTACTCTGCTGCTCGTGGGTTGGCTAACCTTGGGCTGGGGAAGCAATTTTGCCCCCCAGCCGGCTCCGACGCCCATGTTGCCCCCCAGTTCGGCTCTGTCCATCGAGCCGTGCCGCATCTACGGCAGCATCTACCTCGAAACCGACCCGCGGCGCCGCAGCTACTGCTTTGCCACGGTGTATCTGGAGCCCGAAGAAGCCTTTGCCGATGTGTTGATATTCAAGGAATCGAATAAGCTCTTCGCCGATAAAGCTGGCTTCTGGTACTTCACTATGGCCCGCGACTTTGCCGATTACGCGCTCTTCGTAACCGACAACCGCAACCTAGCTGACTTCAGCATTCATTATACCGATGTGCGCTCGTACGCCGGCTGCCGCAAGCAGTAAGCACCCACTACCGCACCATCGTAGTAAGCCTGGCGCCCACCCAATTTATGTTGGGTGGGCGCCATTTTTTGTGCGCTAGGGTAGGGGTCGGCCACGCACTTTATGGTACCTTGTCTGCAATATTCTTCCCTGAGTAGGCCGTGATTACCTACGAATATACTTCTTGATAAATGGAGCTAGAATTACGCCGTATTACCAAATCATTTGGGCCGAAAAAGGTCCTGCACGATATTTCCTTCGCCGCGCAAACGGGCTGCTGTGTCGGTGTGCTAGGGCGCAACGGAGCGGGCAAAAGCACGCTGTTCAACCTGCTCACCAATGGGCTGTTGCCTAGTAGCGGCGAGCTGTTGCTGGATGGCGTGGCGCTGGGCGAAACCTTCCCGATGTCAGTGAAGCGGCGCATGGGTGCGCTCATCAACCAAGGATACTTAGTGGAGGAGCTTACGCCCATCGAGTACCTGCAATTCGTGGCGCGCATTTACGAGTTGCCCGACGCCATGACGCGCATCGAAAGCCTGCTAGCGCACTTGCTGGAAGACTACGACACCGTGCGCACCAAGCGACTCAGTTCCTTTTCGACGGGCATGAAGCAGAAGGTCGCCGTGGCCTCTTGCCTGCTACATCGTCCCGAGCTGCTTATTCTCGACGAGCCCTTCAATGGCCTCGATGTGTTTTCCGTCGAGCGCATGCTCGACTTGCTGAACAGCTACCGGCCGCAGGCCATCACGTTTGTATCGTCGCACAACCTGACGCACATCGAGAAGGTCGCCACGCATTTGCTTATTCTGGACGAGAGCGAAGTGAAATATTGGGGCACGATGGCGGACTTTCTACAAGGGCAGCAAGCCTACCTCAACGACGCGCTGCTCCAGCTGCTCCAACCCACTACCGCCTCCACCCAGGATCTGACATGGCTGACCAACCAACGCTAGGCCATTTTCTACCCTACCTAATAAGGCGTCGTCTGCGGGCGGTAGTCTGGCCCGCCGCGGGCGAGGAGCGGGCCGTAAGTATGCTCCTGCTGGGGGCAGGTTTATTGTATGGGGGCTTTTTGGGGGCAATTTGCAACAGCGAGATGAAGCCCGCCACCTTACAAGGATTTCTGCTGGGGCTGAATAGCGTTCTGTTTGTCTCTACCTTATTGGTAGATTTTATGCCCTCCTTTCGGGCGGTACAGCGGCCCTTGCCTGAGCATTTTCCCGTATCCGACAGGCTGAATCTGATAACGGCGTTTCTGCTCGATTTCATTTCTCTGCGCCGGGTTGCCCTGCTATTCGGACTGCTGCTAGCCCTAGCCATAGCCCAGCGGTTGCGCCTGGAAATTGGGTTCAGCTTGTTGCTGATTCTGAGCGCCACGGCGGCCAGCTTCAACCTGCGCTTGCTGTTGTCGTTGGGGCGCTGGCGCCACCCGGTGGTAGTGTTGCATCTGCTCAGTCTGGCGGTGGCTGGCGTGTGGCTAGCTCTGCCTAATGCCCCTTACCACGCAATGCTAGGAGTACTAATGGCCCTGTTGCCGTGGGTGCTGTGGGGCGTGCAGCTGTGGTGGCTGGGGGCTTTTTCAACGGTCGCCATCTGATAACTGGCGCGCCCGATGGTGCCATCCGCCTATTGGCTCGCTTAGCGCCTGAGAGCAAAGCCTACGTGTTGAAAGTGTGGGTGCCACTGCTGGTAAGCCTACTGTTCAAACTCGTGCTAATGAGCATCTGCACCATAATGGAGCTGATAAAAGCCGACGGCACGATGCGGACGAACGGGATATTTTATGTGGCGTTCTTGCCTCTGCTAACCTTCACCTATATCAACAATAACCTCTTTGGCTACCTCATGCCGATCGTAGCCAACGAAATCCAGCGAGTTGGCCTGACGCCGCGCATACTTAAGCTCTACTTCCGATTAGTAGTACCCGTCGTGCTGACCGATTGTGTTATATCCGCTGTGCTGTTGCTGATTTTTTTCCCGTCCAGTATCTGGCACCTGCTGTGGCTGCTGCCGCTGAGCGTAGGTGCGTTACTAAGTGTCGGGTTGTGGGCCAGCTTCTATCACGCTAAGCCAGTGAAGAAGGTGAAGGAACTGAGCGCGATGCGCAACAACACCTCGCAGCTCATGAGCACAGCTTCTGTGCTGCTGATGGTCGGATTGTGGTTTATGCCGTGGTGGTGGGTGCGCGTGGCCATCGTTGTCGTGCTGATGGCGTCTGTTTGGCTATTGATCAATCGAGTTCGGCGCAACGATGGCGACCTGCGCCGCCAGCTATGGCGTAGCATCGGCGCTTAACGCAACGAGCAACGACGGCTTTAAAGCCAATGTATTATAGCTGAGTTTTTCCTGCGAACTTTGCCGCCCGTCTCAGGGCGGCATTTTCGTTTCTGACTTTTCTTTTGTGCCCCTTATGGATTTTGTGGAAGTGCGCGTGCTGGCCCCGCGCGAGTTGGCCGATATTCTGGTAGCTGAGTTGGCCGAAGTGGGCTACGATACCTTTGAAGACCACGACGAGGGCTTTTGCGCCTACATCGGCGAGGGCGATTTCAACCCTGATGCCGTAGCTGAGGTAATGGCCCGCTACTCGGGCATCGGCACGCTCGACTATAGTCACCGCATCATCACGCGCCAAAACTGGAACGCCGAGTGGGAGAAGAATTTTCAGCCCCTTGTTATTGCCGATAAAGTATCAGTGCGGGCGCCGTTTCACCCTAAGCCCGAGCCGATTGAGTACGACATCGTAATCATGCCGCGCATGTCTTTCGGCACCGGCCACCACGAAACCACCGCCCTGATGATTGAGAACCAGCTAGGCGTCGATCATGCCGGCAAGCGCGTGCTGGATATGGGTTGCGGCACGGGCATTCTGGCCATCATGGCGGCTCAGCTCGGCGCCCGCGAAGTGCTGGCCGTCGATGTAGAACCCTGGACGGTGGAAAACGCTGCCGATAATGCCGCCGAAAACCACTGCACCAACATCGAATGCCGCTTGGGGGCGTGGAAGTGCTGGAAGGGGAAGCGCCGTTTGACCTGATTCTGGCCAATATCAACCGCAACGTGTTGTTGGAAGACATGTACGCCTACGCGGCCCTGCTGCCCACTGGCTCACCTATTCTGTTCAGCGGTTTTTACCAGGAAGATTTAGCGCTGATTGAGGAAGAAGCCAATAAACATCAATTGGTATTTCAATCGCACCTCACCAAGAATAATTGGGTTTCCGCCGTCTTCACGAAAGTGGCTTAAAGGACATCTTTTCTACCGCAAAAAAGCCCCCAGAAATATTTCTGGGGGCTTTTTTGCGGTAGAAAAGATGTCCTTTACTTTCCGCCGACTTTGTCCTTGATTGAAGAATCCCGAATAATAAGGTCAGGCTGAAGTACGATGCGGCGGGGCGAAAACTTCGTGCTTTTTTCCTCCACTAGCTCCAAAAACAGGCGCACCGCCGACTGCCCCATCTGCTCGCAGCGCTGGTCGACGGAGGTGAGCATGGGCTCCGTGAGGGAGGTGAATGACTCGTTGCTGAAGCCGACCAAGGCTATATCCTCCGGCACCCGCAGGCGCTGGGCTTTGAGCACTTGCATCGCTCCTACAATGGAGAAGTCGCTGGCCGAAAACACGGCATCGGGCACTTCCGGCAGCTGCAGCAGGTGCTTCATGCCCACAATGCCGTCTTCTAGGGTCATGTCGCAGTAAAAAATAAGCTCCTCATTGATGGGTAAATCGTGTTCCCGTAGGGCATCAAAGTAGCCTTGGCGACGATTTTTGTAGATATTTAGGTGCTGCGGACCCGCAAAATGCGCAATGCGCCGGCAGCCTTGGGCGATGAGGTGCTTGGTAGTCAGATAACCGCCCTCGCGGTCGTCGATGACCACGGCATTCACATCTTGCCCTTCCAAAACCCGGTCAAAAAACACGAGTGGAATCTCCCGTTTGCGGACCTTTTCAAAATGCTTGAAGTCGCGGGTGGTGCGGGCCAGCGACACCAAGATGCCTTCTACCTGCGCATTAATAAGCGTTTCGATGTTTTTGCGCTCGTGCGTTACGTCCTCGTTCGATTGGCAAATCAACACGTTGAAACCCGCTTTGCTGGCCACTGTCTCGATGCCATGCATTACGGAGGAAAAGAAGTGACCGTCGATGTGGGGCACTATTACGCCCAGCAAATTGCTCTTGCCTTTGCGTAGTGCCGCCGCTAAGTGGTTGGGCTGATAGTTAAGCTCTTGCGCCAGCTTCCACACTTTTTTCTTCGTAGCCTCGCTAATACTGGAATGATTGCTAAGCGCCCGCGAAATGGTGGAAACGGATACATTCAGCTCTTTCGCCATATCCGAAATAGACGCTCGCTTGCTGGCCACAGAAGTAGATTTTTAGAGAATAAAGAAATAGCTACGCAACACTTAATGCAAAAAATGGCGCAAAAAGGTTGAGTAATCTACGCAAAAAGTATCTTACTTTTTACCTTCCGTGACACCCGGCCAAGTATCTGTGCGAAAGGACGAGGCTGGCAGGTTTTCTTTATTATAAAGATTGACAAATGGGCTGTTGCCCCAAGCATAGCGCACGGCAACCGGCTTGGCTACTTGATCGCTATAGAGTACGAGCGAATTACCCTCCAGCTTGCCCTGAGCCCACACAAACTTGCGGTCGGCGCCGGCAATGGCAAAGCCTCTGAGGTAGGGCCCGCTGCTATCTTTCAGTATGAGGCCGCTGCCCATATTATCGAATTGCAGCCGAACGCGGTTACCCTCCACCTTCATCGACTTATAGGCGGGGCCGGAAGAAACTACGGCTTTATCGCCGTAGGCCACGCGCCGCGCTTCTAGGGCTAGACGATGCCCTACATCTTGCTTATTGAGGGGGTGAATATCATTGGGGTTACCAAGGTCCAGAGCCACGGCCATGCCAGTACTCGGTTGCGCAAGCGTCATCAGTTGAGCTTCCCGCAACTCAGCCCAGGCATAGTCGGCGGGTTGATCTTGCTGGGGACCAAAACTGGCCAACTGTACATATAGGAAAGGAAGGTCTTTCTGTCCGAACTGGGTGCGCCAATCCTGAATAAGGGCCGGAAACAACGCGCGGTACTGATACGCGCGCTCGGCGTTGCTCTCGCCCTGATACCAGATCACACCCTTCAGGGCGTAGGGTACTAGCGGAGCAATCATGGCATTGTAAAGCATAGTCGGCTGGTTTTGGGTGCCGCCGGGGAAGGGATTTTTTGGTACGCTGGCCGGATCATAGGCAGGTTGGTATTGCCAGGGGCCATTTAGCGGCATAGTTTGGGTAGCCGTTTTGAGATAAAGCTCCTCAGGCTTGCCCCAGATGCCCCCACCTCCGCCCGTATCTACAACGCGCACCGCAATGACGTTGCGGCCGGCACGCACGGCAGTACCTGGCACCGTGTAGCGTCTGGGTTGGGTGTAGCCGTTGGTGCTGCCCACCAATACACCATTGAACCAGGTTGAGTCACGGTCATCGATTTGGGCCAGCGAAAGCGTAAGCGGCTGACCAGCGGCGGTGGTAGGCAGCGTTATTTCCTTGCGTAGCCAGATAATGCCGTCGAAGCCGCGCAGCTCGGGGTGCTCCGGCTGGTCTTCCCATAGTCCGGGCAGTTGCATCGTGGGCCAATTGGTAGGTGTGTAAGCCGGATCAGTCCAAGAAGTCAGCCCAGGTATCAGGCCCCGATCCTGACTGGCAGGGCTTTTCTTCCACGCGGCTAGGGCGGCCTGATAATCGGCCTGCTGGCGCGCCGGACCCGTGCTGGACTCTAAAGCTGCCACCTGGGGGGCAAATTCCGGGAAGTTGCGCAAGGTTTGTCCGCTGGTCCAGGCTTCGGCGGGTGTGCCGCCCCATTCACTCGAAATCAACCCGATGGGTACCTTGTACTGCTGGTGTAGATCGCGCCCGAAGAAGTATGCCACGGCCGAAAAGCCCCCCACGGTTTCGGGACTGCACACTTTCCAGCCCTCACTCTTAAAGTCCGCCTGTGGGGTAGCCGCCGTGGCATCCTGCACATTGAGCAGGCGAATACGAGGAAAATTTGCCTGGGCTATTTCCTGCTTAAAATTGACTACGTTCTGTTGCAGCGGCCATTCCATGTTCGACTGCCCGGAAGCCAGCCACACATCACCCAGCAAAATGTCGCGAATTTGGATGGTATTCGAGCCTTTGATACTCATCTCGTAAGGGCCGCCCGTTGGCTGAGCCGGCAGCGTCACCGTCCATTTGTTCCCCGGTCCGCCCGTTTTGGCCGGGTAGCTTTTCCCTCGAAACGAAACTGTTACGGCTTCGCCCCCATCAGCCCAACCCCAGAGTTGCAGAGGCTTATCTCGCTGAAGCACCATATGGTCGCCCACCAGCTTCGGCACACGCACGGTAGCTTGCGCCGAAAGCTGCGTAAGCAAAGTCAGTAGGAGAAGAGGATATTTGATAAGTCTCATAAAGAGCAATACGTAGAACAAGAATTCAGCTTAATTATTTAATTAGTAGCGGTCATGCTTCGCGGTGCGCTGCATGACGTTCTAGGGGGCGAAACTCTCTACGTCAAGCGAGGCTGAGGCGTGTAGGTAGGGCCCTGGCAGCGGGGGCCTTCGGGTGTCCAGAGGAGCGGGTCGATGCATAGTTGCCGCTCTTTCATGGCTTCGTCCCAAGCGTGATATACGAGTACTTCGGTTCTGCCATCGGGGCTCATGGCGTGGGAGTGGTGGCCCGGCCCACGCACTTTGCCGGGAACTGAGTGCAGCACGCGAGCACCTTTCTCGGCACCCGCATCGGAGTAAGGCCCGAGAATAGAATCAGCAACCACAAAATCGACGCCGTAGCGGTCGGTCAGGAAGTTGGCGCCGCTGTAGAAACAGTAGTATTTGCCTTCGTGCTTACGCATAAATGGTCCTTCCAGCGTGTGCCATTGGGCAAACACCTTGTTGTCATAAATAGGCATGCGGCGATTGGCTTCAAACAGCGTCCAGGGGTGGCGAGCCCGCATGACGGTGCGGCTTTCATTGGCCAGCTTGGTCATGTCGATGAGTCGATCTACCACGAGGCCGGTGCCCGGATAATAGCCGTCGTTGGAGTCGATAAAGTCGCGGGCGTAGAAAAGGTACCACGAGCCATCGGTGTCCTGAAAGGGGTGAGCATCAATGGTAAACTTGCTTTCCGGTACGTCCATCAGTGCCACTTCCTCATAGGGCCCGGCTGGTTTATCACTGGTAGCTACGTGCAGGCGGTGGCCCACATTGGCGTTGATAGCGCCGCCACCTCTGGAGTAGTACATGTAGAACTTGCCGTTGACAAACACCACTTCTGGGGCCCAAAAATCGGCTCCTTCCGAACCGGTGGGGGGCGTGAGCGCGCCGCCTACTTCCTCCCAATCGTAAAGATTTTTGGAAGTCAGAATAGAGAAAATGCGTCCGTCTTTTTTCTGGCTTTGGCCGGTGGTGGCAAAGGCGTAATACGTGCCCTCGTGCCGCAGCACAAATGGGTCGGGAAACTGCCCGCGTACACGGGGTTGGTATAGGTACCACCGCTTTCAGCTTTACCTTCAGTGGGCGCTTCGGGGTTGCTATCTGCGGCTTCGTTGCTGCGAGAAGTACAGTAAGGCAAGAACGCCAGCGCGCCCAAACCGAGCGTGCTGCGCTGAAGAAATTCGCGACGGGAGGAGTGAAGAGGCATAGTGGGGGGCAAAAATGACGAATTGACGTGTTGATGTAGGATGAGTTGGGCCAGATGCAATGCTGAACTGAGCGTTACTTGGTTTCTAAATCGTCTTTGCTAGGTAGCTTAGGAAATGGCGCGTGCGGCTCCGTTTGGTACCAAAAAGCCGTTGACGCCACATCATCCTGTAGGGGCAGATATCGGCCATTGTAGCGCCAGCCCAACGCCTGAATGGTAATGCGCAAATCTTGCTGGAAGCGGACCGGATCCGGGATGTGCCAGCGGTACATTCCGAAACGCGTATTGGCCTGATACAGCCCGTCGGGCCTTATTACCTGGTGCAAACCCACGTAGGGTGTGGTGTACTCTTGATACTGCTTGGTTTTCTTGTTTTCGAAGTTGTAGGAACCCAAAAAGTAGTCTTCGGTGCCGGTGCCATTGATGGTGGGCCACTCCTTGTCGCCATCCATGTAGAACTTGATTTCGCCTTCGCCCCACCAATCGTTGCTGTTCACGCCCCAGGCCATATAGGTGCCCACGTAGTGCCCGCGGCCTTTTACGCCGTCCAAGATGGTGTAGGGGACTTTGTACTGGGTCGGGTTCTGGCGCCGAAACTGGGCGTGAAAGTAGGCCGCATCGTTGGGCACATCGGTGAGGGTGTAGTCTATTTGGTAATACAGCACCATGTCCTTCTCATCGATATTCTCCATCGTGATGCGACACTTCTTACGGAAGGGCATCAACCAGTAGGAATTGAATGAGCTACCGGGGTTTACCACAACCGGAATGGAGTTGAGCATGGCTACTTGACCCCAGCCTTGGCCAAAAAAATCGCCCACCGGTACTTCTACCGAGGGCTCTTTCTCCTCATCCCAATACATGCGCAAAATGGCAAACCGCCACAGTCCGGTAGGTGTCATCCAGATGTGCTGAATGGCCCCGAGCCATTGATTTCGGCCACCGTAATCGTTTGGCCGGCTTTGATGATTACACTAGGGCTTACTTTCCAGCCTTGGCCCAAGTCGCGGGAAGCGTTTTTGCCGGTTCCTTCCGTAGCCATGCCGCCTTTTCCTTTCGCGCCGTTAAAGTTTTCGGGGCTGATGGAGCGGGTCTGGGCGTCGGAGAGCCGGTACAGATTTCCTAATTCAGAACCGAGTCCATTGAAGGTGGCTTTTTGAGCCATAACTGGCCCCAGAGTGCCCAAAAGTAGGAGAAAGAGTAGCGTGTTTCGTAGCATAAGCAGAGGTTAAGTACGGTGGCTAGTCGGGACGGGGAAGCGAATAACCGGAAGCGTAACTATGCGCAAACGTTTGCACAATATAATAATCTGTCTTAGATTGGCCGCATCGCTCGTCCAAACTTATCCTGGCAACTTCCTACTGCACTAGTAAAATTGGCTGAAACAGCAGTCGTTACCTAGGAAGGATTATCGGCTTTTCTTCCTTCACTAGCAGCCCATGAGTACGAATAAGAACCTTTATCTCAACCGGATTGATGCTGACTTGCTGCGGCATGCGCCGCTCCGGCAACTTTCGGCTCCAACGTGATATAGTAGTTGTTGCGGCTACTAAACAAACGTTTGCGTGTACTACTCTACCTATGAATATCAAACAACGCTTTCTCTTGCTGGCAATGCTCGCCGTTATGCCCTTCGTGAGTGAGGCCCAAACGGCGGCCACCTTCACCAATCCCTTGCTCGCTAATGGCCCCGATCCGTGGGTTATCCGGCAGGGCGATACCTATTATTACACAAATACCATGGGCAACCGCTTGGTACTGTGGAAAACCAAAGACTTGAGCCAAGTGCGTGAGGCCAAGCCCGTAACGGTGTGGATGCCACCTGCTACAGGGCCGAACTCATATGAGATATGGGCGCCAGAGCTACATTTCCTAGATGGTAAATGGTACCTCTATTATACAGCTACCGACAAGGCAAATTTTGGGGATAACACGCGCTACGTATTCGTGCTGGAAAACGCCAGTGCCGACCCTACCACCGGAACCTGGACTGACAGGGGCAAGGTAAATACAAAATACACAGGCCTCGACGGCAGCGTATTTGAGCATAAAGGGAAACGTTATTTCGTGTATTCGGCCTACGTGGGGCCGCAAAGCGTACTGGCAATTGCGCCCATGGAGAACCCCTGGACCCTGCAAGCCGGCAAGGAAGTGACGATTGCCACACCTACTTACGACTGGGAAAAAGGCGGCGGGCGCCAGATTCTGGAAGGCCCAGAATTTTTGCCGGGCAAAAAAGGCCAGCTATTTCTTGTGTACTCAGCCAGCGCTTGCTGGGACGACAACTACTCGCTGGGCATGCTCACGGCCGACCAAAATGCCGATCTGCTGCAAGCCGGTTCCTGGAAAAAAGCCCCCAGCCAGTGTTCAAAAAGTCGGAGGCCAATAGCGTATATGGCCCCGGCCACAACAGCTTCACCAAGTCGCCGGACGGTAAGCAGGATTGGATAGTGTATCACGCCAAAGATGCTGCCACCGGCAAATGCGAACAGCGCAGCTCGCGCATGCAGCCTTTTACCTGGAATACCGATGGCACGCCCAACTTTGGCGCCCCTGTATCAACCAAAAAGCCGCTGCCTCGCCCTAGCGGCACTTCCAAATAAGGCTGGGGGCTTTTTTGAGAGCTTTCTATAAATGATAAAGGCGGTCATGCAGAGCGGAGCGAAGCATCTCGCGTGCTGATGTTGTTTCGTTGTCATCCTGACGAAGGAAGGACCTTCTCACCCTGAAACGAGTCATAGTAATACTAGTCGTTTAACTGCCATAAGGTCCTTCGCAAGCTCAGGATGACAGATGATTTATACAGTTAGCTTGGCAACATCAGCACGCGAGATGCTTCGCTCCGCTCCGCATGACCGCCTAGAACTAGAGTTTACAATTGCATAGAATGAAAAAACTGCTGCTTTTGCTTCTGCTCGGCTGTAGCGTGGGGCCCGCCGCCTGGGCCCAAACGCCGGCTGCTTCCGATAACACCTTTACAAATCCACTCTTGCCTGGAGGAGCCGATCCGTGGAGCATTTACAAAGACGGCTATTACTACTACACCAACACGACGGGCCGCAACATCACGCTCTGGAAAACTAAGTCATTAAGCCAGCTGAAGAACGCTCCCAAAAAAGTAGTCTGGACGCCGCCTGCCACCGGCCCCAACTCCAAGGATATCTGGGCGCCGGAGCTGCATTATCTGGGGGGCAAATGGTACCTGTACTACGCCGCCGACGCCGGCACCAACCAAACGCACCGTTTGTGGGTGCTCGAAAATTCCTCGCCCGATCCAATGGAAGGCACGTGGGTTGACAAAGGCAAAATAACGGACCCCACCGATAAATGGGCCATCGACGGCTCGGTATACGACCACGATGGGCAGCTGTATTTTGTGTGGTCGGGCTGGGAGGGCGACGTAAACGGCCGCCAGGAAATCTACATCGCCAAGATGAAAAACCCCTGGACTATAGATGGGGAGCGGCACAAACTTTCCACCCCTGTCTTCCACTGGGAGCGCAATGGCGACTTAAACAACCCAAACGATCCGCCCCATGTGGATGTGAACGAAGGTCCGCAGCTGCTGCGCCACGGCAAGAAAATTCACCTAATTTATTCAGCTAGTGGCTGCTGGACCGATACGTACGCTTTGGGCATGCTCTCCGCCTCGGCTACCAGCGACCTACTCAAGCCCGGCTCGTGGACCAAAACCATAACGCCCGTTTTTCAGCAGGCGCCCGCGGTAAAAGTGTACGCACCGGGTCATAACTCCTTCTTCAAATCGCCGGATGGCACCGAAGACTGGATTCTCTACCACGCCAACGACGAGGCAGGCCAGGGCTGCGGCCGGTTTCGCACGCCCCGCGCCCAGAAGTTTACCTGGAATGCCGATGATACGCCCAGCTTTGGGCAGCCCATTTCCACTGGAGTAGCCCTGCCCAGGCCCTCCGGCGAAAAGTAAACGTTGCTCACTATTAAAAGGCAGGCTTGGCCCTAAGCAGTGTAAATTCTTAAAAACGACCCGCCAGCGGCCACAACGTGCAAATTCGCTTCGGTACGCTGCCTCCTGCCAGTGCCAGTAAGTAGCTCGAAGCTTTGAGAAAACTTCCTATACATCCACACTCTCCCCAAATCTTAAGCGCATGAAGAAAGCTCTGCTATTTATTCTGCTGTTGTTGGTGGCCACGCCCGACGTTCAGCTACAAGCTCAAAATCGAAAAACCAAAGCAGCCAAAACGTCCAAAGCCGCGGTTGGTACCCGCTGGACGCCGGAAAAAGCCAACGCCTGGTATAAAGCCCAGGATTGGATGTCGGGGGCCAATTTTACGCCCAGCACCGCCATCAACCAACTCGAAATGTGGCAAGCGGCCACCTTCGATCCTGCTACCATCGACAAGGAGTTAGGTTACGCCGAAAGTATCGGGTTCAATACCATGCGCGTGTTTTTGCATCACTTGGCGTGGGAGCAAGACCCGCAAGGATTTAAGAAGCGCATGGATCAATACCTGGGCATCGCCGACAAGCACAAGATCAAGACCATGTTCGTGTTCTTCGACGATTGCTGGAACAAGGACTACAAAGCCGGCCCGCAGCCTGCGCCGAAGCCTGGCATTCACAACTCAGGCTGGGTGCAGGACCCCGGCGGTGAGCCCACTTCCCAGGATTCGACCCTATTTCCAGTGTTGCAGAAGTACGTCACCGACGTGATGACGCAGTTCAAAAATGACAAGCGCATTTTGCTTTGGGACTTATATAATGAGCCCGGCAACAGCAACCACAAGGAAAACTCTTTGCCGCTGGTACGCAACGTATTCCGCTGGGCCCGCGCTGTCAACCCCGATCAGCCGCTGAGCATAGGTCTTTGGGCTTGGGATTTTGAAAAGCTGAACGCCTTTCAGGCCATGAATTCGGATGTAATCACCTACCACTGCTACGACGACACGCCCGCTCACCAGCGCATCATCGAAATGCTGGAAACCCACGGCCGGCCACTCATCTGCACGGAGTATATGGCTCGTATTCGGGGCAGCCGGTTTGCCAACATTATGCCTCTGCTGAAGAAGCAAAACGTGGGAGCTATCAACTGGGGCTTGGTTGCGGGCAAAACGAACACGAAGTATCAGTGGGATACTCCTCTAGCCGACGGCAGCGAGCCAATTGAGTGGTTCCACGAAGTATTCCACCCCGATGGCACGCCCTACCGCCAAGACGAAGCAAGCGTGATCAAACGATTGAACGCCGAAAAGGCCGATGCAGCTATTGAAGCAGCGCTCAAGGTCAAGTAATGTTAGCCCGTAAAAAAGCCCCCAGAACTGCTCTGGGGGCTTTTTTACGGGCTAACGTTCTCCGCTCTTAAAGCTGATGTTACTTGACTTCCGTTTCTGAAGATGCTAACTGCTTGTAGTGCACGGCGGGCAAACTGCGCAGACGCTCGGCCGCAAACTCGGCCGTCACGTCACGCTGGGGGTTGGCCAGCAGCTCGTAGCCTACCATAAACTTACGCACCGTAGCGGAGCGCAGCAGCGGCGGATAGAAATGCATGTGCAGATGCCAGCTTTCGTGCGCTTGCCCGTCGGTCGGGCGTTGGTGAAGACCGGCAGAGTAGGGGAAAGAAATCTGAAACAGGTTGTCGTAGCGGATAGTGAGCTGGCGCAGAATAGCAGCAAACGCGTCTTTCTCGTCGTTGGTAAGCTGCTCGATACTGGTTACGTGGCGACGCGAAACAAGCAGCGTTTCATAAGGCCACACGGCCCAGAAGGGCACCAACACCACGAAATGCTCGTTTTCGACCACTACCCGAGTTTTCTCCTGTAGCTCCACTTCCAGATAAGCACTGAGCAAGCTGCGACCGTGCTCGGCAAAGTAGGCGGCCTGCTGAACGGTTTCCTTGGCTGGGTCAGATGGCACCGTCCGCTGCGCCCAGATTTGGCCGTGCGGGTGCGGATTGCTGGCGCCCATCATGGCTCCTTTGTTCTCAAATATCTGCACGTAGTTGATATCCGGCCGGGCGCCCAGCTCCAGATACTGCTCTACCCACAGGTCCACTACGCGCCGAATGGCTGGTTCGTCCATCTCGGGCAGTGTCAGATCGTGGCGGGGCGAAAAGCAGATAACGCGCGCCACTCCTGATTCGGCTTCGGCGCGCAATAGTCCGCCCACGGTTATCTCACCCACGGGCGCATCGGCTTGCAGCGCGGCAAAGTCGTTGGCAAATACGAAGGTGCTATCGTAAGGCGGGTTCACAATGCCCCCCACGCGCGTATTGCCAGGACAGAGGTAGCAGGTGGGGTCGTAGGTGAGCCGCACGTCGGCTGGTGTTTCTTCCTGTTGCCCCTGCCACGGCCGCTTCGATCGGTGAGGTGATACGAGTATCCACTCGCCCGTAAGTGGGTTGTAGCGGCGGTGGGAGTGTTCAGCGGTATCAAATGTCATGGCAAGTAGCGGTTGATAGTGAATAAATGAGCAGCGCGATTCTAGCTGCCTGCTTCTACGCTTTCCACCACTTCTACGCCGCTTACAATAGTAGCCCGGTAGGTTTCAAGCGATAAGTTCAGCTCCCGCTGATAACCAGCTGTCATGTGCTCTATAAAGGCATCTACCTTATCGGTTTCTACCAAGTTGATGGTGCAGCCTCCAAAGCCGCCCCCCATCATACGCGCCCCTAATACGCCTGGCAGAGGTCGGGCCAACTCCACTAATACATCGAGTTCTCGGCAACTCACCTCATACTTATCGCGCAATCCGGCGTGTGAGCCATACATTTCCTGACCGAAACCCTGAAAGTTGCCTTCCAGCAAATGTTGACAGGCTGCTTCCACCCGCAGGTTTTCTTCCACCACGTAGGAGCACCGGCGATACAGTACATCGCCTAGCTCGGCCTCGTGCGCCTGAAGCTGCGACAAGGTGACATCCCGTAAACTTTTTACCTCCGGATAATACCGCTGTAGCAGCGCCACGCCCTGCTCGCATTCGTGTCGGCGGGTATTATATTCGGAGCTGGCCAAGGCGTGCTTCACGCCGGAGTTGCACAGAATCAGACGATAAGCGGTGGTATCGAAGGGGAAATACTCGTAGTCAAGCGAGCGGCAGTCTAGGCGTACAACGTGGCCGGCGCGCCCAAAGAGACTGGCAAACTGATCCATCAGGCCACTCTTTACACCGGCAAACTCGTGCTCAGCGGCCTGCCCCATGTGAGCCAGTTCCAAGCGGTCAAATTTGCCCCCCAGCAACTCGTTCAAGGCAAAAGCCAACCCGCATTCTATAGCTGCCGAAGATGACATGCCTGCACCCAGCGGAATATTGCCCCCGAACACACAATCAAAGCCGGGCACATCTGCGCCCTTGCGTTGCATCTGCGCCACAACACCTTTCAGATAGTTTGCCCACTGTGTTTTGCCGGGCTTTATCTCTTCGGTCAGGGAAAAATCATGTGTCTCATTCAGGTCCTGTGCCACAAGGCGGGCCGTATCGCCGCCGTTTAGCCCAACCGCGAAGTGAATCTCCTTGTCTACTGCGGCGGGCAATACAAAGCCGCCATTATAATCAGTGTGCTCACCAATCAGATTTACCCGACCCGGAGCTCTCACCAAAAGCGGAACATATCCGAAATGGCTTTCGAAGGCAGTAGTTATAGAATGAGAGGACATAAGGATATAAGGCAAAGAATGAAACAAAAATAGGGGAGGGAGAAGAGCAATGCTAAAGGTGAGAAACCCGGTTGTAAAACGCAAACGATTGCGCCTTTTAGTTACTAACGGGTACGTCTCCTCGCTATTCGCTTGGCGTGTAAAACCCTGGTCATAAGATTACATCAAAGGAGGTAGCGAGCATGCCCAGAAAACGAGTGAATGACTACTTGTGTTAGTAGATTTTAAGTTGATAAATCATTGATTATAATACTATTAAGTCAATAAGTATTGCTTTGTCATTAGGCTTTTCAAATTGCGCTCGCCTAAGTAGAAATTGCTAAGTTTTGGACTTTGTTACTTAAAATTATTCCTAAGGATATGCGCCAGTCAGCTGAATAAGATCTGCCTGATTCGACTTAATATAATGCAGGAATTACTGTCGATAGTTTTATCAATGAATTGTCCAGCTAACGAAAATTGCATGATTTCTCTTGACATTAGTTTAATTTCCTGTTATCCTTACAGCACTTACTTACTTGGCTGAGAGCCATAATGCCCGTTCGCGTGCGTTTTCTCTGGCCAACCTCAGTAATGATTCAGTTCACCCCGAAGAAGAATGCTTCCTGGTCAACTGATTTTTTTAGCAAAGAGTCCGCAAACGTTTGCGCCACATAGTAAGATTTGCTTGCCATTCATATGTGCTTCCATTCTCCTTTCCTGAACGAACACCTTCCCTATCCTACCTTTTCTCTATGAAAAAGACTGTACCCAAGCTGCGCTGGCTCGCCATTCCAGCGCTTATCTGCTACCTGCCGCTTACCGTCGCTGCCGAGGCTAACGCCGCGGCCAGCGTGCGTGCAGCACTGCCTTCCGCTGCGATCATCCAGACTCCTGACGTAACTGTAACTGGTCGTGTGACGGATGAAAAAGGAGAGGGCCTGCCTGGTGTGAACGTAGTAGTAAAAGGCACTTCCGATGGCACCAGCACTGATGTTGAGGGTCGTTATAGCATCACCGTGCCGGATAACGCAACATTGGTGGTATCCTATGTGGGCTATACGCCCCGGGAAATTGCCGTAGGCGGCCGCACCACTATTGATGTGCCGCTAACTCCTGATGCACAAGCGCTGTCAGAAGTAGTAGTGTTGGGCTACACCACCCAGAACCGCCAGAACCTAACCAGCGCCGTGAGCCCTGTAGATGTGGCCGCGGCCAAAAGAGCACCTGTAGCAACTATTACGGAAGCTATCCAGGGCCGCACCACTGGCGTTCAGATTTCGAATAGCGGCACGCCTGGCCAGGCTCCTATCTTTAATATCCGCGGTATTGGCACACTCAACGGCGGTAGTGCTCCGCTATTCGTAGTGGATGGCCTTTGGACGAATAATATCCGCGACTTGAATCCGTCGGATATTGAATCGTTGACGGTCTTGAAGGATGCGTCCTCAACGTCCATCTATGGCTCTCAGGGGGCAAATGGCGTTGTTATTATCACCACGAAAAAGGGGAAAGCGGGCAAGCCAACTATTGGCTTTAACGCCTACGCTGGCGTACAAAACGTAGTAGACCGCTGGGATCTGACCAATGCCAGTGAGTGGGCTGCGCTCAGCCGCGAAGCTTACCAGAATGCAGGCCTGACGCCGCTGGCTTCCGCGGCTAATCCGGAGAACTATGCCAACACCGACTGGCAGGATGAGATTCTGCGCACCGGTACCGTACAAGACTATAATCTGAATTTCTCAGGGGGCTCAACAGGGGAGAACTTCAGCACCAATTTCCTGATCTCGGGGGCTATTTTAAACAAAAAGGTGCGCTGATCGGGACGGACTTTGAGCGTTATACTCTCCGCCTAAATTCAGGGCTGACGGCCGGTCGCTTCAAGCTAAGCGAATCTCTACAGTTGGCTCACGCTCTCACCGACTTGCCAAGTGGAGCTCCCTTCCAAGATGCTATCCGGCTGCTGCCTACTATTCCTGTTTTTGATCCTACGGAAAGCACTGGCAGTGGCTTTGGCTATGGTAGCCCAGCGGCTAACACCTTTGGTACCAATCCGGTGGCGTCGCAGCTCATCCGGGACGAGTCGCAGTACAACAACCGCCTTCAGGGTAGCGTCAATGCGGAATACGCATTCTTCGACTTCTTATCGTATAAGTTGAATGTGGGGGTAGAAACCCTAGACTATGTCGACCGCAACTCGCGCAAATACGGCCGCATTACCCAGAACCAACCACAGAACGAGTACCAGTCGACGTATCAGGAGCAGCGAGGGGATAACTCCTTCCTGATCGTAGAAAACATTCTAGATTTCAATAAGCAGTTCGGGGATCATGGGATTAATGTAATCCTGGGCTACTCGGAGCAGAGAGGTAAAAACACCTTCTCGCGGGGACTAAACCGCGGATACGGTACTGGCCCAAACTATAACTTTGTACTCAGTGCGGGTACTACTGGTCCAGAGGTTACCGGAACCGATTCGGAGTACTCCAAACGGTCGTATTTCACGCAGGCCGTCTACGATTATAAGAACCGCTACCTGCTTACAGGTAGCTTCCGTCGCGACGGGTCTTCCCGCTTCGACCCCGAAAACCGCTACGGTAACTTTGGTGCGGCTTCCCTGGGCTGGCGCATCAGTGAGGAAGATTTCCTGAAAGAATCAGCTCCTTACATCAGCAACCTGAAAGCCCGCGTCAGCTACGGCGTAAACGGAAATGACGCGATCGGTGAATACCGCTATCAGGGCGTAATTAATCAGAACGCCAACTACGTGTACAATGGTAACGTGGTAACTGTAGGTTCGATCCAGACGACCATTCCCAGCGAAGGGATTAAGTGGGAGTCACGCTTTACCACCAACTACGGTTTAGATCTGGGGCTTTTCGATGACCGCATCACTTTATCCGCCGACTATTACACCTCCCGGACGGAGGATGCGCTTGTAAACCCGCTGCTGCCAATTTATTTGGGCAACTCAGGTACTCGGCCCTTCGTCAACATTGGTGATATCGAGAATAAGGGGTTTGAGCTCCAACTCGGCTACCAGGACAACCGCAGCGCCTTCACTTATGGGGTGACGGGCAACCTGACCACCGTTAAAAATGAAGTACTGCGCCTTTCTCAGGAAGGACAGAGCATTCCAAGCGGTGTTACCCGGACAGAGGTGGGCCACCCAGTAGGCGCCTTCTTTCTAATTCCTTTTGATGGCGTGTTCCAGACCCAAGAGGAAGTAACTAGACACGTAAACTCTGCTGGTCGTGTTATTCAGCCCTATGCTGCTCCTGGCGATGCCCGCTACCGCGATACGAATGATGACGGACAGATTAATGACTCCGACCGTATTTTCTACGATACTTCTATTCCAAAGATTCAATATGGCTTAGGTGCTAACGCCGGCTTTAAAGGAGTAGACTTTTCCTTGCTCTTCCAAGGATCGGGGGGCAACGAATTGTTCAACGTAGCCCGCGCTACTATGGACCGCACCGACGACCCTGCAAACTTCCGCGCCGACTTCACGCCTTGGCGGCCAGATGCGCCTTCCAGCTCTACCCCGCGCGCCCTGCAAGGTGGCGGTACTACGGCCAACCTGCGTGAAGCTGCTGCTTCTAACGCTCGGGGCAGCTCCCGCTTCCTGGAGGATGGCTCTTACCTGCGCTTAAAGAACATCTCTATAGGCTACACGATTCCTGAGTCTTTGACAGGCAAAGTGAAGGGTATCAGTAATGCGCGCATCTATGTGACGGGCCAAAACGTGCTGACATTCACCGATTATAGCGGTCCGGATCCGGAGGTTGTAAACGGCAACTTCTTTGAGCGTGGGGTAGACTTTAGCTCTTTCCCCAACCTGCGCACCTTCACGGGCGGAATTCAGCTTGGTTTCTAAACTATTTTGGTTGATCAGCGCTTACTCTTAAGCGCTGATCTTAAACCTATTACCATCCTGTAGTCATGAAAATAAATAAACTTACCGTAGCAGCACTGGCTGGTATATTGTCGCTGAGCAGCTGCGAAAAAGATCTGCTGGAAAAGGTGAATCCCAACCAGCCTTCCACGCAGGACTTTTGGAAAACCCAGGACGATGCTATGAAGGCAGTGACGTCGGCTTATGGCACATTACAGCTGCCCGGTACCTATAGCCGCTGGTACTGGTTTGCCACAGACTTGCGCTCTGATGAAGGATATAGCGCCAGCCCTTGGACCGACCTCGCCAACTTTACCCGTTTTCTCCAACTCGATTACAACTTCGAGCCTTCCGAGGTAATGTGGACCGACCATTATCGGGGCGTGTACCGCACGAATCAAATCATTGCCAACTTGCCTACCATCACGACGATGGATGCGGCCATGCGGACGCGGTTGCTGGCCGAAGCACACTTTCTGCGGGCGCTATATTACTTTAACCTGACCTCGCTCTACGGCAATGTGCCCATGATTCTGGAAGTCTCTACGGCCACCTCACGAGCGCCCCAAGGTACTATCGAATCAAATTACGCGCAGGTGTTAGCTGACTTGGCTATTGCTGAAGCAGGGCTGCCTACCGAGTACACGGGCGCTGATATCGGGCGTGCTACCAAAGGAGCCGCCCAGGCATTGATGGGCAAAACGCTTATGCAGCAACGTAAGTGGGCTGAAGCATCAGCACAATTCACGAAGGTTATTAGCTCAGGCAAGTACAGACTGGTTGAAAACTACGTGGACAACTTCACGATGACGAGCGAAAACAATCCCGAGTCCGTCTTCGAAATACAGTTCTCCGATGCTTTGCAGGGGATGCGCAAGATGCTCCTGGCGGGTCGGAAGGTAACAACCGGGCTCAGTTCTTTGGACCTCGTGGCATTGGCTGGAGCGATGGTCAGCCTCGCCGTTGGTTGTTCACCGAGTTTTCCGATCTCACTACCACCGGAGGCGTAGATCCACGTCGTGATGTTACGGTATTCAACTCTGCGATGCCGATTTATGGCCGGACATATGCTCAGCGTGGCTATAATGACCCGAATGAACTGTTCTGGCGCAAATACCAGAACGATCGTACCCGGACTTTTGAAGACTATCACTCAGGTATCAACATTCGCGTTATCCGCTACGCCGACATTCTCCTGATGCAAGCTGAAGCGCTCAATAACTTAGGGCAAACAGCGGCGGCTATTCCGCTTATCAATCAGGTACGCGCCCGTGCTGGTATAGTGCCGCTAGCAGGTAGCTTCAGCCAGGCGCAGATGAAAACTCAGATTCTGCACGAGCGTGCTGTCGAGCTTGGTGGTGAAGGTGTTCGCTTCTTCGATTTGACTCGCTCTGGCCTACTCGATAACCAAGCCGGCGTTGATCAGATCAAGACGCGCGACCAGGACTTCCTCAATTTCGTGCCCGGCAAGTCGGCCTTATTGCCTTTGCCCCGGACAGACCTCGACATTGATAAAGGTCTTAAGCAAAACCCCGGTTGGTAATCTATTACTGGCCGCGGGCGACTAGCCGCTAGTATTTCCGTTCCGGGCCGGGACAGTGCGTGACTACTGGTCACCTCTGCTTCTGGCCCGGAATTTTTTTGGCTGCTAGGGGCAACGGGTTTATAAAAAAGCCCCCAGACGCATTCTACAGTTACTATCCTGCCTATGCACCTGATTACCTGTCGCTTGTTAGCGGTGCTCACCATTTGTACCGGTCTCCTTGGATGTCAGCGTACTACCACGGCGCCGGATGTAGCTGCCGCGCCGGTACTGGGGGGCAAATCTTCGTTTACCAATCCAGTTCTAAACGAAGATTTTCCTGACCCGACGGTTATTAAAGCTGCTGATGGCTACTACTACGCCTACGGCACCCAAACGGAGCGCAAGGGCAAAGTGCTCAACATACAAGTGGCCCGCTCCCGCGACCTGGTTGTCTGGGAGCATCTGGGCGATGCGCTGCCCCAAAAACCTGCCTGGGCCGATACTACTCAGAATTTCTGGGCGCCGCATGTGAGCTTTCACGATGGGCGCTATTACCTATACTATTCAGCTGAGCCGAACATTCGCAAGTACCCGGTGAAGGGCAAGGAAGTAAATGGGCTGTGCCTGGCCGTGGCCACGGCTACGTCGCCCGCCGGACCCTTCGTTGATAGTGGGGAGCCAATGCAGTGCGGGCCGGGCTTCGTCAACATTGACCCCATGAGCTTCGACGACCCCGCTACGGGCAAGCGCTTGCTGTACTGGGGCTCCGGCTTCGAGCCCATCAAAGTGCGCGAGTTGGCGCCCAATCGTACTTCATTCGCGCCGGGTAGCACCGCCACCAATCTGATTAAAGCTGATACTTCCAAAACTACAGATAACTATCAGAAGCTGGTGGAGGGTGCGTGGGTGGTGATGCGTGATGGCTGGTATTACCTGTTTTACTCCGGCGACAACTGCTGCGGCCCCAAAGCCCACTATGCCGTGCTGGTGGCTCGCTCGCGCAGCGCTACCGGTCCCTTTGAAACGCTCGCTCAAGCAACTGGTCGGCCCAATAGTGCCATTCTGGTGCGCAACGACCAATGGTTGGCGCCCGGCCACAACTCCGTCATCACGGATGCCGCCGGTCACGACTGGATTGCTTATCATGCCATCAACACCCAAAAAACCGCTGCCGGAAGTCCCGCTGGCTCGGGTGGGCGGGTGATGCTCCTCGACCGGCTAGAATACCAGGACGGTTGGCCGCGCGTAGCCGCCAACGGTACTCCTTCAGCAGGCGCGGTGCCTGTTCCTGCCACGAACACTACACCAGCGGCTAAATAAGAGCCGTATTCCCTGAGTGTTCCATTCATTAGTCCTTATTCTCTTTCTCTATCCTGCTCAATGTTAATAAAAACTGTCTTGCGTAAACCGCTCACTCTCTTGCTGCTAGTAGGCCTGCTGGGATGTAATAAATCAGAGACGTCCTCGGTTGCGCCACCGCCGCTGGTAGTAGACGAGACGACGTATGCGAATCCATTGCTGGCTTCCGCTCCCGACCCTTGGGTGTACCAAAAAGATGGGTTCTATTACTTCATGAGCACGACGGGGGGCAATTTGTCTTTGCGCAAAACCGCGAAAATGTCGGAGTTGAGCAAAGCAGCGCCGAAGGTTATTTGGACGCCTCCCCCGGCAATACCTACCGCGATATTTGGGCCCCAGAAATCTATTTCTTCGACGGTAAATGGTACGTGTATTTTAGCGCCGATCCGTTTTGCTGCAATGGACACCGCGTGTTTGTATTAGAAAACTCGTCGCCTGACCCCACTACGGGCACTTGGGTCGATAAGGGCCGAATCGCCAATCCTACGGAAGACTTTTGGGCCATCGACGGGACGGTGCTGGAGCAGAACGGGCTGCGCTATTTCCTGTGGTCGGGCCACCGCGAAACGGCTGATGGCGTGCAGCGGCTCTACATTTCCAAGATGATCAACCCCTGGACGCTAACCGGGCCGCGCGTCGAGCTTTCCAGCCCCGAATATGAGTGGGAAAAGAAAGGTGAGCCGGACGTCAACGAAGGCCCCGAAGTGCTGAAGCACGGCAACAAGACGTTCATCGTGTACTCAGGCAGTCACTGCTCCACCGATGACTATGTGCTGGGCCTGCTAACCGCCTCACAAACCGCCGATCCAATGGATCCAAAATCTTGGACCAAAACCCCAACCCCAGTTTTTGTGAAGAACCCCACTGGCAATGCCTACGGGCCCGGCCACAATGGCTTTTTCAAATCACCGGATGGTACGGAGGACTGGCTGATCTACCACGCCAATGTGGCGACGGGGCAGGGGTGTGGCGATGCGCGAAGCACGCGCATGCAGAAATTCACCTGGAATTCCGATGGCTCCCCCAACTTTGGGCAGCCTGTGCCAACTGGCAGCAAACTGCCGCGGCCCAGTGGCGAATAAGAGGCTGTTTTACCTCTGAATACAGTTTTATAGCTTCAATTTATCATAAGCTGATACCCAAAACTCCGCTCTTCTTCTTACTCCAAGCTCTCTTCCGTGACTACTTTGCTCTCTTCCTTTTCTAAAAAAGCTGGCTGGCTGGCTACGCTGGGTCTTAGTGTAGTAATTGGTTGTCAGCCGCCGGCTACTGCCACGCAGCCCGCTGACAACCCCACAGCCACGGCGGTTACACCTGAGCCTGCGGCTCCCGCAACACCCACAGCGCCGCCTATACCTAACCCAGTTCTACCCGGTGACTTTCCTGATCCATCGGTAACGAAAGTGGGCACTAACTATTGGGCCACAGCTACTTCGTCGAATTGGGGGCCTGTTTTTCCTTTGCTCAAATCCGATAATCTAACCGATTGGAAGATCGTCGGGCATGTGTTCCCAGAAATGCCCCCCAGCTGGGCTGACTACTATTTTTGGGCCCCCGAAATCAATCAGGACAATGGCAAAACCTACGTGTACTACTCCGCCCATAAGAAGGGCGGCAACCTGGCCGTAGGTGTAGCTAGCGCCGACCGGCCCGAAGGCCCTTACCGCGACCATGGCTTCTTAGTAGGGCAGCCCGCCGGCTCTATCGATGGTTTTCCGATGCGCGATGAGAAGGGGCAGCTTTATCTTGTCTGGAAAGAAGATGGCAACAGTGTGAAGGAGCCGACTCCCATTTGGGCCCAGCGCCTCAACGAGGAGCGCACGGCCCTGACCGGCGAGAAAACCGAACTGTTTCGCAATACGGCCCCTTGGGAAGGCAACTTGGTAGAAGGCGTGGCTATGGTGCGCCACAACGACTACTTCTATGCTTTTTATGCCGCAAATGGCTGCTGTGGTAGTGGCTGCACATATGCTACCGGCGTGGCCCGCGCCAAAAACCTACTCGGACCTTGGGAGAAATACGACAAGAACCCCATTTTGACCCCCAATGATACCTGGAAATGCCCCGGCCATGGCACGGTGGTGCAGCACGATAACCGGTGGTACTTTCTGCATCATGCTTATAAGAATGAGGGCTTTCAGAACATAGGCCGCCAGGGCGTACTAAGCGAATTCACTTGGAATGCGGAAGGGTGGCCCGAGTTTACGGGCGGCAGTACGCCCGCCACGCAAACGGCTAATCTGGAACAATATGACGTAACCGACGAGTTCGAAGGACCCGCACTTGGCTTAGCTTGGCAATGGCCCGTCACCGCCAAGCCGAAAATTGCAGTGCGCGAAGGCAAATTGCAGCTTACTGCCCGCCCTGAGGTCGCGGGCGCTATGCTCGGCCAAACGACCTATACCACCAATTATATCGCCACCACCCAGCTCGATCCTACGACGCTGCCCACCGGCGTACAAGCGGGGCTGACGACCATTGGAAATGTGGAAAATACGCTGGCGCTTACGGCTGGCGGCGGTAAGCTCCGACTATGGCAGCTGAAGAAAGGCAAGCGGGAGAATATGGGCGAAGTGGCGTTGCCGAAGGGTAAGAATCTGACGTTGCGGGTGCAAGCGGAAGGCGGCAACAAATACCGGTTTGCCTACAGTCCGGATGGTGGCCAAACGTGGCAAAATATGCCCGCCAGCGGCGACGCCATCGATGGTAGCTTCCTTCCGCCCTGGGATTTGGGGGTGCGCGTAGGTGTGCTGGCCCAAGGCCCAAGCTCAGCTACCGTCGCTTTTGATCGGTTCACGCTGGACAATCAGTAAGCTCTTGCCGGTAGCCAGCGAATGTGAACAGAATTTGCCCCCCAAGCTCTATTTGCTATGATCACAACTAAGTTTTGCTACATCAACTGTCGTTTCCTGACGGCCGTATTATTATTCCTACTTCTGAGCAGCGGGTGGGCATCGGCGCAAAATATGGTGCCGCTCAACCGACCCACATACTATCCGCGCGTCATTCGGCTGCAGCATAGCGGCGCGGCCAATGGTCGGCTGCTGGCTAGCTTTGATTCGGGCCGAACTGGCAACATCTACGAAAGTCTTGATAATGGCCAAACCTGGCAGGCTGTAGCAGAAGTTACCGAGACCACGCCGCCCGGCAATTGTTGCAGTGGCCTGTATGAGGTGCCGCGCCAGCTCGGCAACACGGCGGCGGGTACCTTATTTTGGTCAACCTCCGTGGGTACCGACAAAGGTGGACGAGGTCCGTGCTCCATTCGGATTTACCGCAGCCAGGACGAAGGCCGCACTTGGAGCTATTTCTCAACCCCTGTTAGCGGGTTTATCGGGCTGTGGGAGCCGGAATTTGCCGTGGATAAGCAAGGTCGATTGGTGGTGTATTACTCCAGCGAAGAGCGCAAAGCCAACGGCTACAATCAGATGCTGGCGCACAAAGTCTCGCTGGATGGGGGGCTAACATGGGGCGAAGAAGTGCTGGATGTAGGCATGAATGATGGAAAAAGACGCCCCGGAATGCCTCTGGTAAAGCAACTACCCAACGGCAGCTTCGTCATGACCTACGAGATTTGCGGTACTGGCTGCGACACCTATATCCGCACTTCGCCAGATGGCACTAACTGGGGCGACCCGGCCGTAGAGGGTACCCGCGTAGAATCGACGGCAGGGCATCACTTTGAGCATGCACCCACCTTGGCTTGGGCGCCGGTGCCGGGCAAGAAAGACGGTCAACTGTTGGTTATCGGGCAAATGCTGCTCAATAACGCCGACAATACAGTAGCCCCCGACAACGGCAAAGTATACATGGTAAACACCACCAACGGCATTGGCCCCTGGACTGAAGTGCCCGCGCCCGTTCCAGTGCCCGATGCCAAGGATAATCCTTGCCCTAATTACAGCTCCCAACTGCTGCCCTCCGCCGACGGCCTAACGGTACTGGAGGTAGCGCTTAGAATGACAGAAAATGGCTGCCGTGCCTTCTATAGCTCGGCGCCACTCAGCCCGCCAACTCCGCAGAAAGCCCCTGCAAGTAAGAAGGCTCGCAAGTCGAAGTAAGCAAGTGAGGACTGAAGCCAAGTGTAAATGCTGCTTTTTGTGCATTTCGCATTGCCAGCGCAGTGCTTGACTTTATTTCGATTTTGTCTTTGTTAGAGACTTAAACTACCCGTAAGCAGTGTGTAGCAAAGTGTATCTCACTGCATTCATGAAGTAGTATATAAGTTATAAAGCCCGCTAGCGTTATTGCTGGGGGGCTTTTTTGTGTCTGCCTTCAAGCTACTCTTCAAGTTTTGTGATAAAACAGTAGAGTTATTTGTGAGACTCTGTTTTGTATTATAATGATATTAGATAGTATCTGGTGCTTTCATTTATAGTGTATTCACTAGGTACTATTCTATATAAAAAGCCGCAAATCCTGCAACTACGCCGTTTTTGGGGCGTCACTACGAAAATCTGCGTGGTTTTTGCGAAATTGTAGCTGTCTTATTATGGTCCTGATGGCGTGAGTATGAAGCATCTTGTCTTTGGTTGGTTTTGTTTGCTGATAATAGGGGGGAACACACCTGTGTGGGGGCAGCAAGCCCCGCCCAAAACGCCGGTAGCGGGTGCGCCTGCGGCCGCGCCTCGTCCGAAGGGAGGCAAGCTTTCCCCAGAGCCAGCTCAATATATTCTGGATGTGCAGTCCATGATGGCCAGCACCAACAACGCGGCGGCCAAGGCTTCTGCGGCCAGCTTACAGCAGCTATGGGCTAGCAATAAGCTCACGGCCACGCAGCAGGCATCTATTGTGGCTATTTCCCAGCAGATGCTGGAGAAGAAGTATCGGCCCCGGCCGCACTTTGAGTCACTGTTCAATGCTGTGCTGGCGGGCGCGAGTCAAAACCTCTCCGATCAGCAGATGACGGAACTGCTGGGCGTAGTAGCTAAGGCGGTAGACAAAGAGGATTTGCTGACGACGGAGAAGTTTCTGACTAACACCGCGCAGTTTTTGAACACCAAAACCCTGTATCGCTCGCGCTACAATAATCTGCGAGTAGTGGGGGGCAATTTTACCTTCGCCTACAACGAAAACGATAATCCACTGCCGGCTCCGCCGCGGCCTAAGTTAGTTGCGCCCGCACCTGCACCCGTCGTAAAAACGGAGCCGCTGGCTGTAACTCCTGCCGCCAAACCCGCTGCAAAGCCTAAGCCCGCCAACAAGAAAAGCAATGACGGCTGGGATACCGCCGACCTATGGGACTCCGGCAGCGACAATGGCTGGGGCAACGATGATGGCTGGGGCACTCCCAAGAAGAAAGCACCAGCAAAAGCTCCCGCCAAAACTGCTGCCAAGACGCCAGCTAAAGTCGCTGCGCCCGTAAAAGCGCCCGAACCTGCTCCCGAGCCCGCATTCGTCGATAACAGCTACGATTCGTACATGGCTCCGCCCACGCGCGGCCCGGTGCTCATTATTAAAGATGCTGACCTGCTGATGGCCACTCCCGGCGACAGCATTGTATTGCGCAAGACCAGTGGCATTGTAGTGCCCGGTCGTAGCAGCTTTGTGGGGCAAGGCGGGCAAATGGCCTGGACCATTAATAACAATCCCGTCACGGCTGACCTGACCAGCTATGACTTCGATATTGCTAAAGCTGAGTTCACCGCCGAACCCGTTACCCTCACGTACCCAGCGGTGCTGGAAGCTCCTATTGAGGGCGCGCTTTCTTATAAAAGCGTAAAGAAAAAGCCCGGTGCCACCGACTCCGGCTACCCGCGCTTCATCTCGCTTACCAATGATGCCCGCGTAAAAAACCTCGGCGACAACATTCGCTATGTGGGGGGCTTTTCGTTGGCGGGCAGCAAGATGCTCAGTGCTTCTCTCGATGGCAGCTTGTCGCGCATTACAGTGGTGGCCGACGGCAAAACTAAGTTTGCGGCCACGTCGCGGGCCTATGTATTGGGCGACTCTATCATCACTGCTGCCCGGGCCGGCGTTACCATTTATCAGGATAAAGCCGACTCCCTAACGCACCCCGGCGTGAAGCTTAAGTATAGCAAGCGCGGCCAAGTATTGCAGCTGAACCGGGAGGATGGCCTGTATAAAAATACGCCTTACTACGACTCCTACCATCAGATGGAAATCGCGACGGAACTGCTTACGTGGCCCATTCGCACCCCTCTAATTGACTTCTCCATGCTGACTGCCAAGAACCAGGTAACGGCCAGCTTTGAGTCGAAGGAGTTCTACACAAATACGCGCTATCAGCAGATTAAGGCCATTAACAAGCTGCACCCTCTACAAATGGTGGTGGGCTACAGCCAGACCCACGGCGATGCCAAAACCTTCACGGTAGCGCAAATGGCCGCCGATTTGAAAGTGAAGGAAGCCAACGTGCGCTCCGCCGTATCGGGCCTCGCTCGCGACGGCTATGTGGCCTGGAATGCTGCCACCGACGAAGTGACTCTACTGCCCAAAGCCACTCACTACGTGCGCTCCTCGCGCGGCAAAAAAGACTACGACCATATTGCCATCAAGTCGTTGTCGCCGAGTGGGAAGAATGCGACGCTGGACCTGAACAGCAACGACCTGATTGTGCGCGGCGTGGACCGCTTCAACTTCTCCGACGACTCCGTAACGGTGTACGTGAAGCCCGACAGCAGCACCATTCGCATCCAGAAAAACCGCGGCGTGCTCTTCAATGGTACCGTGGTGGCGTCGGCGTTTATCTTCAAAGGCAAAGAGTTTAAGTTCGACTATGATGGCTTCTTCATTGATCTGGTGAAGATTGACTCCATCATCGTGAAGGGCAAAAACTCGAAAGGCTCGGTGATGAAGACGCGCAAAGACACTGACTTTGCCCTGACAAACAAGAAGAAAAGCTCGTCGGGTAAGCTCTACATCAACGACCCCAAGAACAAGTCGGGCCGCAAGAAGCTAGGCGCTTACCCTTCATTCGACGCTTCCACAGGGGCCTATGTGTTCTTCAACAAGCCCGAAGTACTAGGCGGCGCCTACGATACAGCCGTGTACTTCGACATTCCGCCTTTCCGCCTCGACTCGCTGAATAACAAGAACCGTTCGGCCGTCGGTTTCAAGGGTACATTCATGTCGGGGGGCATTTTACCGCCTATCCAAACCAAACTGAGCTTGCAGGAAGACGGCTCGCTGGGCTTCAACTACAATGCTCCCAAAGAGGGGTTGCCGGTGTACGGGGGCAAAGGTCGTCTGTACAATAAGGTGCAGATGAGCAACCGCGGTATTCAGGGCAATGGCGAGCTGACTTACCTCGTGGGCAAGCTCCAAAGTGAGCAGTTTATCTTCTATCAAGATTCTGTCGTGACCTCGGGTAAGTCGGGAAATATCGCGCAGGGACCACTCAACGGGGTGAATTTTGCCAATGTGGCACTATTGCCGGGCTATGAAATGAAATGGGTGGTGAAAGCCGACTCCATGTACATCAGCACCCCGCGCGACGGTATGGCCATGAAATTCTACGCCGGCGACTACGGGTTTAAAGGTACCGCCGTTCTGACGCCTGGGGGGCTTTATGGCAACGGCGGGATGGACGGGCCGCAGTCGTTTATTCGCTCGCAGCAGTTCACCTTCTTACCTACCAGTTACAAGGGTAAAAAGTCAACGCTGAGCATCAAATCGTCGGAAGCAAACAAGCCCGCGCTTACGGCCAACGAAGTAGGCTTCGACTACGATATCAAGCAGGGCTTTGCCAACTTTACCCGCGAAGAAGGCAGCAAAGCGAGCATCGATCTGCCCTATTCGGACTTCAAAACGACGCTAAGCGGTGGCCGTTGGGACTTCAAGAAGAAGCTCGTGCAGATGCGCGTGGCGCCCGGCGCCGACTCCACCAAAGCGTATTTCTTTTCTACCAAAGAAGAGCAGAAAGGGCTGAAGTTCAGAGGTACCAGTGGCCAATATGACCTGAGCCGCTACCGCTTGGTAGCCGGTGGTGTGCCCTACATTGCCTCCGCCGACGCCTGGATTACGCCCGACAGCAGCAAAGTGTACGTGTTGGGCAGCGGCCAAATGCGCTCCTTCCAGAATGCCGGAATCGTGATGGATACGCTCAGTAAATTCCACGAGCTGTATAAGGGCCAGATAGAAATTAAGTCGCGTACGTCCTTCACGGGCAACGCATTGTACAGCTACCAGAATGCCACGGCCGACTCGTTCGCCATCAAGTTTGCCAACTTTGCCGTCGATTCGGTGGCTGTGAAGGGCAGCTTAGCTAATGTTGGCAAGGGTGGCGGAAAAGGCTTGCTGGGGGGCAAAAAAGAGAACATCATGAACCCCCTGTCGCCGGCCACGGTAGCGGTGGCAAACATCCAGGCCGCTGAGAAATTCAAGTTGGCGCCGCGGGTGCCTTATCGGGGCAACGTGCGCCTGAACTCCCAGCGTAAGGGGTTCATCTTCGATGGGCAGGCGCGTCTCGACTTCAGCTCCCAACCCTCGGCCAGTGGCTGGTTTGCCGTCCAGGATAGTATTGACCCCAAGGATATGCGCATTAAGGTGCAGGATCTGACCTCAGAAGATGGCTCCCCCATGCTCACCGGTCTGTTTATGTCGGGTAGCACGGCCAAAGTGTATCCGCTCTTCGCAGCCGTGAAGCCCGACGTGACCGACCTGAACATCTTTAAGGTAGACGGAACTATGCGCTTCGATGCCAAGAAGCGCAACTTCACCATTGCCCGTCATGATGCGAATGACATCAACATCTACGAAGGCCAGGTGTTGAAGCTGGACGACTCCACGGGGGTGATGAATTTCCGAGGCAAGATGGAGTTGATTGCCTCCAACAAAGACTATTCGCTAACTGCCGCCGGTGTAGGCAAAGCCAAGCCCGACAGCAACCGCTACGAGCTGGATACCTTCATGGCATTCGACATCAATATGCCCGAAAAAGCCATCGAGGCAATGGCGGCCGACATAGCCGGCAGCATCAAAGGGGCTCCCGAGGCGCTCGACGGCTCGCAGAATGAGCTGTACAAGCTAGGCGAGTTTATTGGTAGCAAGGCAGTGCAAGGCTACGCGGCTCGCAAGGGCAGCTACGTGCCTCTGCAAAAACTCTCTTCTAAATTCCTACATACGCTGGTGCTGAGCAAGGTAAATCTGGAGTGGTCGGAGAAGAAGAAAGCTTGGTATTCGGTGGGCAAAATTGGCTTGGCGAGCGTAGGTAAGAAAGACCTGAATGCGCTGATTGACGGTTACATCGAAATCAAGAAGGAGAGCACTGGCGACGCGGTAGAAATCTACCTGGAAGCCGAACCCCGCACGTGGTACTACATCAAGTACACTAATAATGTAGTGTTAGCTAAAGCTCAGCACGGCTCCTTCGATGAGATTATCAGCCTGAAAGCCAAGGGCGACTACAACACGGCCACTCAGTACGGCTTCTACCTCGGCGACGACCAAGAAGTACAGCTCTTCCTCGATCATTTCCGCAAAGACTATCTGGGCGAAGACCTGAAGAAGCGCAAAGCAACTCCCATCGTAAGCGGCAACGACGACACCGGCAACTTCGACAACATGGAGGATACTGGCAAAAAGAAGAAAAAGAAGAAGCAGGAAGCCGTTGTCGACGAAGGCACCACGCCCGCTGCCGATGCGCCAGTAGAAGAGTCGAAAAAAGAGAAAAAGAGAAAGAAAGACGAAGCGGTAGACCAAGCTGCTCCGCCTGCCGACGCGCCGGTAGAAGAGCCCAAGAAGGAGAAAAAGAAGAAGAAAAAATCCGATGAAGAAGACCCCTTCGGCGGATCATAGAAAGTAGAGCATTTAAGCAAAAAAGCCCCCAGAAATTTTCTGGGGGCTTTTTTATGCAACTGCTTAGCATGGCAGTCATGCAGAGGCGAGGCCGAAGCAACTCGCGCGCTGACGATAGGTTAGTAGTCCAATCAAACACGCGAGATGCTTTACTGCGTTCTGCATGACATACAAGATTGACCAATCGCCGCTGATCAAGTAAGTGCGCCGTGGCACTTGTTGTGACAGCCTTTATAGGTATTCTCGTAATGCTATGTTGCTACTTGCGTATAAGGTGGAGTCAACTTCTATCTTTGAGCGTATCCGCATTTTCTGCCCTTCCGCCCTATGAACATTGCTATTGTGCTTGGCCTCCTTGTGGCCGCTTACCTGATCGGCTCCATCCCAACGGCCTTGTGGGTGGGAAAGTGGTTTTTCGGGCTGGATATCCGGGAGCATGGCAGCGGCAATTCGGGTGCTACCAATACCTTTCGCGTGCTAGGCAAGCGTCCCGGTTCCGTAGTGATGGCCATTGATGTATTCAAGGGCTGGGCCGCTACGTCACTGGCTACGGTGATGCTAAATCAGGGAGCTATTCAGGCCGGGCACTTACTGTACTTTCAGCTAGCCTGCGGTGTACTGGCTGTGGTTGGCCACATATATCCCATCTACGCGGGCTTCCGAGGTGGCAAGGGCGTGGCCACGGTGTTGGGCATGATGCTGGCCATTGCGCCGGCCACCGTGGGCGTATGTATTCTGGTATTCTTAGCGGTGTTGTTGCTTTCCCGCTACGTGTCGCTCTCGTCGATGGCGGCGGGCGTGGCGTTTGCTTTCTTACAACTGCTCCCCCGTTTCGGCCGGATAATTCGCTGCTGCTGGTATTCGGCTTCGTGCTAGCCGGGCTGCTGATTTATACCCACCGAGCTAATATTGGTCGCCTCCGCGCCGGGACGGAGAGCCGGGTGCCGTTGTTTGGGCGGAAGTAGTTATTACTGCTAAGTAAGGTTTATGAGTTACAAATGTGCCTGTTGTGGTCAAATACACGATTCATTGCCAGACATTGGCTTCGCTAAACCGGATCCATTCTTCACAGTACCAGAAGGTGAGCGCAAAGATCGAGTTAAGTTGACCAATGAGACTTGTATTATAGATAACGATGAGTTCTTCATTCGTGGTCTTATTGAACTACCTGTACATGGACAAGAAACAACCTTTGGACTTGGAGTATGGGTAAGTCAGAAAGCAGAGAACTTTGCGACCTATATGCGGGAGCCAAATTCAGCCGAAATAGGTCCTTATTTTGGTTGGTTATGCAGTAGTATACCAGCTTTTGGCTCAACGTTAAATTTGAAAACTCGCGTGCACTTCCAAGGTAATAATCTACGACCTTGGATTGAATTAGAGCCTACAAACCACCCTTTGGCGATAGCTCAGCAGGAGGGGGTTAGCTTAGAACGAGCGTGGGAGATTGTGCATCAATACATGGATAAGTAGTCAAAGCATATCTGCTCCTAACGCTTCTGTCGCAAAGCGACTGCAACCGACAACGCGGGATTGTTACTTTTACTTCTAATTCCCAATCAACCTCACCGCCCCATGCCCACGTACCTCGACCAAAACAAAGATCGTTTCCTCTCTGAGCTGCTCGATTGGCTCCGTATTCCATCCGTTTCCGCCGACCCTAAGTTTCAGGGCGATGTGCTTAAAGCCGCCGATTTTCTTAAAGCCCGCCTCGAAGAAGCTGGCGTAGAAAACGTGGAGATTTGCCAGACTGCCGGTTATCCCATCGTGTACGGCGACAAAATCATCGACCCCAGCCTGCCTACAGTACTCGTGTACGGCCACTACGACGTGCAGCCCGCCGACCCATATGAGCTGTGGACGTCGCCGCCCTTTGAGCCGGTAATCAAAGACGAGAAAATCTACGCGCGCGGCGCCTGCGACGACAAAGGCCAGGTGTATATGCATGTGAAGGCCTTCGAAATGATGAGCCAGGACGGTGGCGTGCCCTGCAACGTCAAGTTCATGATTGAGGGCGAAGAGGAAGTAGGCTCCAACAACCTCGGCATCTTCGTGAAGGCAAATAAAGAGAAGCTGAAGGCTGATGTTATTCTGATTTCGGACACCGGCATGTTGTCTAATGATGTGCCTAGCATCGAGGTTGGCCTGCGCGGTTTGAGCTACCACGAAGTGGAAGTAACCGGCCCGAACCGCGACCTGCACTCTGGTATATACGGCGGCGCAGTTCCAAACCCCATCAACGTGCTCTGCAAGATGATTGCCAGCCTGCACGACGAGAACAACCACATTACCATCGACGGATTTTACGATAACGTAGATGAGCTGAGCGCCGAGGAGCGCGCCGAAATGGCCAAAGCCCCACACTCTGATGAAGATTTCAAACAGAGCATTGGCCTGAAAGATATTTACGGCGAGAAGGACTACAGCACTATCGAGCGCACCAGTATTAGGCCCACGCTGGACGTAAACGGTATTTGGGGTGGCTACACTGGCGAGGGCGCCAAAACGGTAATCGCCTCCAAGGCTTACGCCAAAATCTCGATGCGCCTGGTGCCCCACCAAACCTCAGCCGAAATCACGCAGAAGTTTCAGGAGCACTTCACCAGAATTGCCCCCCAAGGCGTCACGGTGAAGGTAACGCCGCATCATGGTGGTGAGCCCGTCGTTACGCCCACAAACTCAGTGGCGTATCAGGCGGCTGCTAAGGCCATCGAAACTACGTATGGCAAAAAGCCGGTTCCTACGCGCGGTGGCGGTTCAATTCCAATTGTAGCCATGTTCAAGTCGGAGCTGGGCTTAGATACGGTGCTGCTCGGCTTCGGGCTGGACTCCGATGCTATTCACTCGCCCAACGAGCATTTTGGCGTCTTCAATTTCCTGAAGGGCATCGAAACCATTCCGCACTTCTACCGCAACTACGCGGCGGCCAGCAAATAATACTTGCCGGATACTAGAGCAAAAAAGCCCCCAACACCTGCGTTGGGGGCTTTTTTGCTCTATTTATTCTTATTGAAAAATCGATAGGCGACGTAAAACTGAAGTGCTCCGTTGCGAGCCTGGAGCTGCTGTGTTTCAGTCTCCGAAAACTGGACGGCTTTAAAAATATTGCTGAGGCCACCTAGGTAGCGCCAACCTGCGCTCAGACCGCCCGGATCTTGGTAGCCAAAACCGACGGCATAACCATACTCCAGTTGGCGAAAAGGGCCTTCTTCCACACTAAACTCCGCCACACTTGCCAGATTGCTATTGACTGAGAGCAAACGCCCCACCTGTGGACCCGCTTCGAAAAATATGTCGGTGACGGTGTAGCGCAAAAGTGCCAAGCCATCTAGATAGCGCAACTCAGCTAGAATGTTCGGTCCGTACGCCAGCGACTTGTCGCCTTTGATGGTGTACAACCCTTCTGTCTGCAACGAAAACCGCTCCCCAACGCTCAGATTCAACGTAGCACCGCCGTGGTAGCCCACCCGAAACTTGCTGTTCTCCACATCTCGCCCCACGCCACTGCTCAGATTGCCCCCCACCTTGATGCCGGGCCGCAGGCGCACGAGCTGCGCATAGCTGGCGGTGCTGGTAATAAGTAGCAGGAGGAAGCCTAAAAGTGCCTTTGTCATAAAATGCCGAGAGCGAAAGACTACTAACGAAGTCATCGGTCAAAAGTAGCTACAGATACTGACGCTTTTCTCACAAGCCTGTAAAACAGAAAAAGGCTGTTTCTCAAATCTGAGAAACAGCCTTTTGGGCCTCTAAAACTATTCTCTAGTTGCTACCAAAAACGTAGCCTAAAGACAATTGAAATACAGCGTTGCGCGCTTTCGTGTCGTCATCATCGTCTTCTCCAACCGATGAAATGCCTCCATTATAGCGAATCGTTAAGCTCGGGCCGGAAGCAAACTGATATCCGACACCGGCTACATAGCCTATATCAAATCGATTGTAGCCATCAAGGCTGCTATCCTCTTCAGTCCTACCACCACCTTCATACTTGCTCTTTGCCGCTACCAAATACCCTAACTGTGGACCAGCTTCGAAAATGAGGCCGTCAGCATTGATGCGCGCCAGTATCGGTAGGTCGATGTAGTGATTGCGTACCGTTTGCTTGGCTCCATCTTCCTCTATCCGGAATCCCTTTTGAGAATATAGAAGTTCGGGTTGTAATGAAAAGAAGCCATCGCTGCTCAAAGGAGCATTTAGGGTGATGCCCCCATGAGGACCAACAAGCTGCTTTAACTCAACATCTAATGCATTTTCCAAATTTTCTTTGCCTTTGCCAGCATAGTTGGAAAGATTAGCACCGGCTCTGAGCCCAAGCTTTACACCCTGCGCATGACTAAAGGAGGCAGCCCCGGCAATTAGCAGGAAGGAAAGGAAAACCTTTTTCATTGTTATAGATAATGAATATGATGATTTACACGCTTTATACAGTTAAAAGCATGGATGCATTGTTGTGCTTCATAATTATGCCAAATATTAAAATATGCTAATAAATAATAAAAAAAACACCCAACCAGATCGGTTGGGTGTTCTGTATTAATACTTTATAAATCGCTCTATCGGCTCGGAATCAGGTAGCCAAGTGATACCTGAAATACTTGGTTGCGGGCGTTGCGCAGTTCGTTGTCGCGGTAGCCATCTTTGGCAAAATCGGTGAAGGAGCCGTTGTAGCGCAGGCCAATCAGCAGGCCAGCGTCGCTTTGATAGCCCAGACCAGCCGCATAGCCAATCTCGTTGCGGTTTACTTCGTCCAAATTCTGTTCGTTCTGCACTTTGCTGAACACCGTACCGTTGGTAGTGCGCTCCGACTCGTCTTTCACCTTAAGCAGGTAGCTATACTGCGGGCCTCCCTCGAAGAAAACGCCCCCCGTATTGATTTTAAGCAGCAGCGGCACGTCGATGTAATTGTAGGTCTGGGTGCCTTTGTAGGTATAGTTCTGACCTAAGAAGGTGAACTGGTCATCGGCGTATTTGTAGCCTTTCTGGGAAAACAAAACCTCGGGCTGAACAGAGAGGAAACCGTCATCTACGAGGCCGATATTCAGCATGACGCCACCATGAGCGCCAAACTTATTCTCATATATGTCTTCGTTGGTCAGGTCGCCGGAGAGGTTGGAGTAGTTGGCACCGCCCTTTATGCCAAAGCGAATGCCCTGAGCATGCGCATCGGACGAAGCGAAGGCCGCAGCCGATAGCAGAGTGGCGAGTATAAATGCAGTTTTTTTCATGGCGCAAAAAAAGTTTGGTTAGATAAATTGCACACCTCGACTGCTGACGAAAAGTGTGCCATCATGCCGAAAAATGGCTTTAAAAGGGATTATTTAAATTTTAAACAGCACAAAAAAGCGGGTTGCCATATCATGACAACCCGCTCTAAGAAGCTGAACAGCAACTATCTATTTCGTTGGAATCAGGTAGCCTAACTGTAGAGTGAAAGCATTGTTAAATGCTTTTGGCTCGTTGTCGGTGTCCTTGGTGTCAATGAGGGAGTTGAAGCCCCGCGCATAGCGCAAGCCCAGGCTAATGCCACCTTCCGTCATGTAACCGATACCGGCTACACCGCTAATATCGAACTGTGCCAAGTCAGACTTGTAGGCATCGTCGCGGCTAACACCGGTGTAATCGAGAAAGCCTGAGTTGTCCTCTACCTTGTCCTTATCGCCGTTGGTGTACTTGGTGGTCGTCTGGCTCTTGTTTTTAGAACCGAACAAATAGCTCACCTGCGGACCAAGCTCGAAGAAAAGCCCACCAGCGTTGATTTTAGCCAGCAGAGGTACATCCAGATAGTGCAGAACACGCGACTGTTCGACTTCTAGCTTAGAAATACCAGCGCTTGGATTCTTCAAAGTAGAGCTGATTTCGTAGCCTTTGCGATTGTAAAGCAACTCAGGGGCGAAGGAGAAGAAGCCATCGGAGCTAAGCGGAATGCTCAGCGATACACCGGCATTATATCCCACTTTATAGTCACCAAAGTCACTGCTATAATTCGCACCCGTGATTTGCTCTACGTTGTCGCCGCTGATGTTGGAGTAAGTGGCACCGGCTTTTACGCCAATGCGAAATCCGCCCGGGTCCTGAGCTTGGGCGACGGAAGCCGTCAGAAGGCCTAAAGCTAGTACTGCAAACTTTTTCATAAAAAGGATAAAAGGTTTTTGTAAAACATTGTAAATCTGGTGTTAATACCAGCAAGACAAACGATTGTCAGGCCCTCATACCGTAAAAGCGAGTATAAAAGTTGCGGCTCAGGTCGTAATTAATATTTGTTGGGTAGCCCCAAAAACCTCTTCCGAGCACTCGTGTTTCCGACAAGTGCAATGAGGTCAGTAGCTTAGTTGTCACTTTACAGCAGACATGTTTCCGCGGTGCGGTGGCTTGGGTTTTACTAATTTTGAGTCGCGATACGCTGCTCTATGGTTATTTTTGGTCGATTGAATTGGGGCAGTATTGTTTTAGCTGCTTTCGTTGGACTAGGCTTATGTGGCCAGTCAGTACAAGCTCAGAGCACAGATGCCGTTGGGGAGCCACGTGGGCCGTTGGTGCTGGGCGCTTATGTACAGGGGGGCTTTATTATTGCCCATACGCCGCGGGTAGCACACTTAGTGAAAGCACACCCAACGGGATTTGAGCTGAACTGGCAGCGCCAAACCACTGGCAATGCACCCTGGCACGCGTGGTATCGCTATCCGAAAGTGGGCGTGGCCTTCACGTACTACGACTACCACAATCCGGTGCTGGGCAAGTCGTATGCTGCTACCGTGTACCTGAATAAGGCGTTTTTGCGCACGGCGCGCCACGAGCTAAACCTGCGCATGGGCACTGGTCTGGGCTACTTTCCTACACGCTTCGATCAGGAAACCAACCATAAAAATCTGATTGTCAGCTCACGTCTGAATGCCACGCTGCAACTGCGGGCCGAGTACGATGTAGCTATTTCGCAGCATCTGGGTCTATTATTGGGCGTGGGGCTTAATCATTACTCCAACGGTGCTACCACGAAGCCCAACCTAGGCATCAATATACCTACAGTGGTCGTGGGCCTGAACTATCATCAGCAGCGACCGTTTCGGCCGGTGGCTACTGTGCCGGGCTATGTGCCCGAGGATATTGGCCGAAATTTCCTTAATCTCAGTGGTACCCTCGGCTACAAGCAGCGCAACGAGTCGAGCCGGCAGAAGTATCTGGTGAACTCGCTGACGGTAATTGCCGGTCGGCGTGTTAACCGCAAAAGTAACTTGGTGGCCGGCGTAGAGGGCTTTTATGACCGGGGCTTGCTTGCTGAGCAGCGCGATACGGTTCGCAACGGAGAAGCGCTAATTGATGTAAAGAAGGCTGGTGTGCTCGTTGGTCACGAGTTGCTGTTTGGGCGCATGGCCGTAGTTACGCACCTGGGGATTTACGTGTATAATCCGTACAAATCGAACAGCTTTTACTACGAGCGCATCGGCTTGAAATACCACGTTACGGAGCGCCTTTTCGGCTCCATCGACTTAAAAGTGCACCGCGGCGCCGCCGACGTAATTGAGTGGCGAGTGGGAATGAAGATCTAGTTGATCTCGTCCTCACTACGCCTTAAGCGGTAGTGTCGGTACTCTGAAAAAGCCCCCCGGAGAAGAAGCAATCAGCAGTTCGTCTGCCGGAGCCGTTGCTTCAGCTATTGATTCCGACGTTTCAGAATCATTTTTTTCACTCAAACCCCGTTTTAGCCCACATTTGACAGCAACCAACCAGAGTTGGTTGATAATCAACCCTTATTCGCTGCTGTCATGGACGAGATACTGCTGCTGAACCGCTGGCTTCACATTGGGGCCGGATTTGTGGGCTTTTTCATGGCGCCGGCCGCTCTGGCAGTGCGCAAAGGTGGACCTGCACATCGGCTTTGGGGGCGTATCTTCTTTTGGGCGATGGTAGTTGCGGGCACTACAGCCATCTTTTCGGCTAGTGTCAAGGGTCTCACCTTCTTGCTGCTGACGGGTATTTTTAGCTTGTACTTGGCCTGGTTTGGCTACCGCTCCCTCTACCATAAACACATGGGCCGAGGGCAGCAAGCCTCCGTCTACGATTGGATAGGAGTAGGGCTGGGACTGGTGGTTTTTGGAGGCACAATTGTCTATGGGTTGGTTACCCGCAATGTCATTTCGCTCGTGTTTGGCAGCATTGGGGCCAACTTTGCCGTACAGCAGTTGCGCGCGTTTCGCCGCCCCGGCCCTTGGCCTACGGGGCAATGGCTGCACAACCATATATCGGGGTTTGTGGGAGCCTATATAGCAGCGGTGTCGGCTTTTTCGGCTACCAGCCTCACGTTCATTCCCTGGCCCTGGAATTTTCTGTGGCCTACGCTCGTCATGGTGCCGCCCCTAGTGTGGGTGCAACGCCGCTACAAAGCGAAATTCTCGCAGGGGCAGCGCCCGGAACAAATTGTAGAAGTGCGCTTACAGAACCAGGCTTAGATCTTCTCATCAGATCCAGAAGGGAAATTTATTTAGTCCGTCATGCAGAGCGGAGCGAAGCATCTCGCGTGCTGACGCAGGAGTACTACTCTTACTAAACACGCGAGATGCTTCGGCTCCGCCTCTGCATGACGGGCTTATTGATTAGAAAAGCTTACTGCACTAACGCTTGGTTAATGCGCTTCACCAGCGCCGGGCCTTCATAAATAAAGCCTGTATATAACTGCACCAACGCTGCGCCGGCCGCGAGTTTTTCCTGAGCATCGGCAGCCGAAAAAATGCCCCCCACACCAATAATTGGCAGTTCACCGTTCGATTTTTGGTGTAAATACCGGATTACCTCCGTGGCGCGCTGGCGCAAAGGGCGTCCACTCAGCCCGCCCGCGCCTAGCTGCTGTAGCTGCTGGGGGGCAATTTGCAGCCCTTCCCGACTGATGGTGGTGTTAGTAGCAACCAGGCCGCTCAATTTGGTTTCGCGGGCGATGAGCAAGATGTCATCGAGTTGGCCATCCGTCAGGTCAGGCGCGATTTTGAGCAGTAGCGGCTTGGGTTTGAGGCGGGCCTGGTTACGGCTCTGTACTTGCTGGAGCAAGTCGATCAGGGGGGCTTTTTCCTGAAGCTGGCGCAAATTGGGAGTGTTCGGCGAGCTGACGTTGACCACGAAGTAGTCAACTACATCAAAGAGCGCATCGAAACAGGCAATATAATCGGCGGCAGCATGCTCATTGGGCGTGTCCTTATTTTTGCCAATGTTGCCGCCAATAATCATAGACGAGCGTCGCTGACCAAGGCGCGCGGCTGCGGCCTCAGCACCTTCATTATTGAAACCCATGCGGTTAATAAGGGCCGCATCAGCCGGCAGCCGAAACAGGCGCGGGGTTGGATTGCCTGGTTGAGCCCGGGGCGTCACCGTTCCAATTTCCACAAAGCCGAAGCCCAGCGCCGCCAATTCATCGGTGAGGTAGGCGTTTTTGTCGAAGCCCGCCGCCAAGCCTACAGGGTTCTTGAATTTCAACCCAAAAACCTCTCGTTCTAAACTGGGGTGCTGGAAATCATAGAGGCGGCGCAGCAAGGCGGCTGTGCCCGGCACGCGGTAGCCGCGCTTGAGATTATCGAAAACAAAGTGATGAGCGCGCTCCGCGTCGAGTTGAAAAAGGAGAGGTTTGACGAAGCGCTTGTACATCGATCAGTTAGTTAAAAATTATCCGGCCCAGCCTTCGCGGTCTAAGCTTCGATATTGGATAGCCTCCGCCAAGTGCTCGATGCGAATTTCTTCGGTACCGGCTAAGTCAGCGATGGTGCGGGCTACTTTCAAAATGCGGTCGTAGGCTCGGGCAGAGAGGCCGAGGCGCTCCATGGCGGTTTTGAGCAGGGCGCGGCCCGCCGTATTTATCTGGCAGATATCCTTCACCATTTGCGAAGGCATCATGGCGTTGGAATGAATATCGGGAAAGTCTTTGAAGCGAGCATTTTGCACCTTCCGCGCCTTTTCTACTCGTAGCTGAATATCAGCGCTGCTTTCCGATTTGCGGGTTTCCGTCATCTGGTCAAACGTGACGGGCGTAACTTCTACGTGCAAATCAATTCGATCGAGGAGGGGGCCGCTTACCTTGTTAAGGTAGCGCTGCACCACCCCGGGGCCGCAAACGCATTCTTTCTCCGGGTGATTGTAGTAGCCGCAGGGGCACGGGTTCATGCTAGCAATAAGCATGAAGTTGGCCGGAAACTCAATGCTCACTTTCGCCCGCGAAATAGTCACGCGTCGTTCTTCCAGCGGCTGACGCATCACTTCCAGGACGGTGCGCTTAAACTCCGGCAGCTCATCCAGAAACAGCACACCGTTGTGCGAAAGCGAGATTTCGCCCGGCTGTGGATTACCGCCGCCACCTACGAGCGCCACATCCGAAATAGTGTGGTGCGGTGCCCGAAACGGCCGCGTTGTCAGCAAGGAGGCATTAGTGCCCAACTTACCGGCCACAGAGTGAATCTTGGTGGTTTCGAGCGCCTCCTGCATGGAGAGGAGTGGCAAAATGCTGGGTAACCGCTTAGCTAACATGGTTTTGCCAGCGCCAGGCGGGCCAATCATTATGGCATTATGCCCCCAGCGGCGGCTATTTCCAGCGCGCGTTTAATGTTTTCCTGTCCCTGCACATCGGCGAAGTCGGCAGTGTACTGGTTGACGCTGTGCTGAAATACGTCGCGGGTATCGATGCGCAGGGGGGCAATTTCCTCGCGCCCTTCGAAGAAGTCGATGGCCTGCTGCATGCTGTCCACCGGAATCACGTCGAGGTTGTTCACGATGGCCGCTTCTTGAGCGTTTTCGCGGGGCAAAATGAAGCCTTTGAAACCTTCTTTGCGGGCTTGAATAGCAATGGGCAATACGCCCCGTATGGGCCGCAAGCTGCCATCCAGCGCCAACTCACCCATAATAATATAGTCGCCGAGCTGCTCTGTATTTAGCTGCTGAGAAGCGTGCAGAATACCTAGCGCAATGGGCAAGTCGTAGGCTGAGCCTTCCTTGCGCACATCGGCCGGCGCCATATTCACGACCACCTTTGTGCGCGGCATCCGATAACCCCGAAACTTCAGGGCCGACTCAATGCGCTGCTGGCTTTCCTTAATAGCATTGTCGGCTAAGCCAACTACATAAAAATTGGTCCCCTGTGATACAACTACCTCAATTGTAATGGTATTGGCATTAACTCCCTGTACGGCTGAGCCGAAGGTTTTGGTAAGCATTGATAAAAACTAAATAGGATAAGATGAAAGCTGGATCAAAGATAGACACCAAAAAGCCGGCCTCTTTTGAAGCCGGCTTTTTTAACTGCGTTAATGAGAAGAAAGATAAGCTGATAAAACGTGCTAGCTCTCCGCTTTCTCGTTGACCAATTCCTCAATCAGCATAATCATGATGTGAATTGCCTTGATGTGAATCTCCTGGATTCGGTCGGCATAACCTGAATGCGGCGCCCGAATCTCGACGTCGCAGAGGGCCGCTAATTGCCCCCCATCTTTGCCCGTAAGTGCTACTACATATATTCCGGCAGCCTTCGCGGCTTCGGCGGCGCGTAAAATATTGGGTGAATTGCCACTGGTACTAATGGCCAGCAACACATCCCCGGGGCGACCTAGAGCTTGCACGAAGCGACCAAACACATGGTCGTAGCCATAGTCATTGGCTACACAGCTCATGTGTGAAGCCTCAGTGAGAGCAATGGCCGCCAAGGCGGGACGGTCGTGGCGGTAGCGGCCGCTGAGTTCCTCGGCAAAATGCTGCGCATCGCAGAGAGAGCCGCCGTTGCCGCAAGTCAGAATTTTGCCCCCCAGCCGCAAGCTCTCAGCCATAAGACGGGCCGCTTGCTCGATGGAAGTAAGGTTGGCTGGATCAGCTAGAAAACGGTCGAGGACTGTACGAGCTTCCGTGAGTTCGGCCTGAATGCGGTTGGTAAGCGAATTGGTCACTACTAAGGTTGGGAAGAAGGATACTGGGTGGTCCGCGGCGTCTCGAGGTCGGCGGCGGAAGCAGGCGGAACGTTGGAATGCGGTGGTGTCTCTACCACAGTAGGGTTGGGGGGCAAATTGGTACCCGGCGTCGGATCGGTAGGCACTACATATACCGGGTCGAGACGGGTGGTTGTAGTGGTCGTAGTAGCCGATGGTGCTGGAGCCGGAGTTGGTGTCGCAACGGGAGTTGGTGGTGTTACTGGGGTAACGGGCACAACAGGGGCCGTGGTGGTAGCGGGACGAGCGGGAGCCGATGTTGTAACCGGACGGGCCTGCAATTCCCGGTCGCGCTGCTCCATCTGGTGATCATAGAGGCGGGCTTTCAACTCGTTTACCTTACCTGCCTGACGGGAAAGGTCGCGCTGCAAGGCCACCTTGTACAGATTCTCTACAATCAGCTCTAAAGCCAGCAATACGGCTCCGATGACAAACATCGTATTGTAAAATGTTGCCAACCCTAAGTTGCCACTCAATCCCATTGATGACATCATAAAGTCGCGGGACGCGGGCATTAGGATGAACAGCAGCGCCAGGAGCAAATACACCATGACGACTACATTGACTAAGCGTTTGAAAGCAAGCATAGGAAGAGAAAGCTAAGTGGAAGAAAAGCCAGTGGTCGGACCACGCGTGGAAGCCACAACGGCGGGCTAAATATAGACCTTTACCCATTTTCGTCGCGTAGTGCAACCTTGGCACCATCTTGCTAAACGCAACCAAGCCTTCAACGGTTGAATTTAAGCGCCTTTTTCACGGTCTGGGGGCTTTTTCGGGGCGGTTGAACGTGAAGCTAATATTTATTTGTCACCCGAATTCTACACCAATAGGCCGTTGGTTTGCATGCTATTCAGGCGCTGATACAAGCCACCAGCATGCGCCAGCAACTCTTCGTGGGTGCCACGCTCCACGATGCGACCGTTCTGTAGCACCACAATTTCATCAGCGTGCTGCACGGTGCTTAAGCGGTGAGCAATGACCAGCGAAGTACGACTTTGCATCAAGCGCGTCAGGGCTTCCTGCACCAGCTTTTCCGACTCCGTATCGAGGGCAGAGGTAGCTTCATCCAGAATCAGAATGGGCGGGTTGCGCAGAATAGCGCGGGCAATACTGATGCGCTGCCGCTGCCCGCCCGAGAGGCGCGAACCCCGGTCGCCGATAAAGGTCTGGTAGCCTTCGGGGGTTTGCTGAATGAATTCGTGAGCGTTAGCAATCCTGGCCGCCTCTATCACCTGCGCTTCCGTGGCCTCCGTGTTGAAGCGAATATTATTGAAGATCGTATCGTTGAACAGAATGCTTTCTTGGGTCACGATGCCCATTTGCTCGCGCACAGAGTGGATCGTGCAGTCGCGCACATCGTGGCCGTCGATCAGAATTTGCCCCCCAGTGGGGTCGTAGAAGCGTGGCAGCAGGTCGGCCAGCGTTGACTTGCCACTGCCCGACGGTCCCACCAGCGCCACCGTTTTACCTTTCGGAATGATGAGGTTGATATCGGTGAGTACGGGCTGGTCGCCGTAGCTGAACTGTAAATTCCGCAGCTCGATCTGGTGCTCAAACGGCGGGAGTACGTGCGCGTCGGGTTTATCGCGAATAATAGGCTCCGTATCGACCACTTTCAGAATTCGCTCGCCGGCCACCAAACCCCGCTGAATGTAACTGAACGCCCCGCCCAGCGCCTTTACTGGTACCAATACTTGGGAAAACAGGATCAAATACCCGATAAAGTCGGACGCCGTCAGCTCCGACTCGCCCGACAGCACCAAAGTGCCGCCGTAGAATAGCAAGCCAGCCACGACGCCAACGCCCAAAAATTCGGAAATGGGCGACGACAAATCACGAGAGTTGGCCATGGCCCGCAGCGTGCGTGCGTACTCGTTGTTCTGCGCCCGAAACTTACCCAAAATGTAGGGCTGAGCATTGAAAGCCTTGATAACCCGAATGCCCCCAGCGTCTCGTCAATTACCGTCAGCATAGTACCCAGCGATTCTTGACTTTGGTGAGCTTGCCGCTTGAGCCGCTTGGAAATGCCCGAAATCAGCAAGCCCGACACTGGTAAAATAAGCAAAGTGAACAGCGTGAGCTTCACCGACATATACAGCAAAAGCACGAAGTAGGCCACGATAAACAGCGGGTCGCGGATGACGCCGGTTAGGGTGTTTACCACGGATCCTTCTACCTCCTGCACATCGTTGGTGAGGCGCGACATGAGGTCGCCCTTCCGCTCGCCCGAAAAGTAGCCGAGCTGAAGCTGCGTAATGCGCTCGTACAGCGCGTGGCGCATATTGCGAATCACGCGGGCCCGAACGCGGGCAATAAGGCGCAAGCCCAGATAGCGGAACAGATTGCTCAGAAATACCGAGACAATCAGAACCATACACACAAAACTCAGCGCGCCCAGCTTGCCACGAGAAAGCGTGACCTGCGTGAAGTAGTAATCGAACGTCGTCTTGATGTAGTCGATTGACAGCGCGAAGTCCGGTGGCGCGGTAGCGGTGGCAGTATGCTGCTCCGTAGTGCCGAATAGCACATTGAGCAGGGGAATGACCAGCGTAAAGTTGCAGAGTCCGAATATGATGCCGAGCACCGTATACAGAAAATACAGGGGCACGAAATCGGCGAACGGCCGCGCATAGCCCAGAATGCGGAGGTAAGTTTTCATGGAGGCCGCAAAGGTAAGGCATTAGCGCAGCCTACTGTTAATCGGCTTCTACCCGACCACTTTCAGCAGCCATTTCTTCACCCAGGCATTGCGGGCAAGGCCAAATCCCGCATTTACCAACCAAGGCTTGGTAGAAATAAACCGCATGAGCCGGTAGCTACGCGCCAGTTTCTTGCCTATTTGTTGATACACCGCTTGCTCGTACCAGCGCATTTGCGCCCCACTAAAGTCTTGCTGCTCAAAGCAGCGTATCGCTTGCTTGGCCGCTAGTATCCCGCTTTGAATAGCCGTATCGATGCCGTGCCCTTGCAACGGGTCGATCAGCGAGGCAGCGTCGCCGCAAAGCATGAAACGGTCGCCACTGATAGGCCGAGATTTGCCCCCCAGCGGTAAGCCAAAGCCACTTACTTCGCTTAGTTGGCTGGCCTGGGCAAAGCGTTTGGTTACCTGTGGATGCTCGCGAGTGATGGCCAGCAGCACTTTCTTTAAATCCACCTTTTGGGCTGCCACATCCGATGAGAGCATACCAAAGCCAACATTATATACGCCGTCGCCGACTGGAAATATCCAGAAATAACCGGCCAGATACTCGCGCAGGAAGTAAAACTCGGTAGTGGTTTCGTCGGTGTCGGTGAGACCCTGAAAGTAGGCGCGCACGGCTACGCACTGGTGGGCGCGGTCGAGGGGGCGTTTGGTGAGCTTGCGGGCAGCCACCGAGTTGGCGCCGTCGCAGCCAATCAGCAGCTGGCAGGTAAGCGGCGCCTGGTCGTTGGCGGGCAGCAGCGTGACTTGCTCAGCCGTGATGTGAATGCCTTTGACCGCAAAATCGAGCTGAACGTGCGTTGCGGTGTGCGCTTGCACCATCGCCAGCAGGCGCGCATCAAAGTGCAGGCGTGGGCTGTTGAAGGTTTGAATTTGCCAACGCACCCGGATATCGCCACCATCTGGGGCAAACAGCCGACTGTCGCGGGTTTCGGCTTTCTGCGGCAAGGCATACAACTCGTCATACAAAGCGGGCGAGAGCTGCCGAATAGCTTTGAGCGCTAAGCCCGGAATGGCGTCGCCGCAGACTTTATCACGCGGAAACTGGTCTTTGTCTATCAAGGCCACGCGCAAACCACTATGCTGCAACGCCAACGCGCACGCCGTACCCGCCGGTCCGGCCCCGAGAATAACGACATCATAGTGATTGGTCATGGAATAGCGGCCCGCAGGAGCTGTTAAAACTCGTGGAGGCGCTGCGCGATATTCCAGCGAAAAGCCAAAGACGGGTACACCGTGCTATTCGTTATATTATCTACGTCGGGGCTGGTTACGCGGCGCATAATCAGCTTCGCATCCAGCCATACGTTATGGCGGGCCTGATACGTGGCGGTAAAATCGGTGTGGATAAGATTGGTTTGGATGCCGTCGCCCACTCGGAAATCTTCTGTGCGCACGTTGCCATTTTCTAGGAGCGGACGATTGGTGTAGGGCAGCCGTACATTGCCACCGTAATTGATTAGGAAGCCGTTTTCGTCCACCACATCGTTGCCCTGCACGGTGTAGAATCCTTTGGCTACTAAGTTCAAACGGGGTAGGGGTTGGTAGCTGATAATACCAAGCAACTCCACCAAATTGCCCCCCATGGGGTGAGCCAGGGGTTGATTATAGTGCTGATAGTTGCGGTACTGGTCGAGGTGCTGATAGGTGTAAGGCCGGATATAGTTGACCTCGCCCTGAAAATCAAGGTTTTGGATACCCGCTACATTCAGGTAGCGGCCGCCAAGCTGTACGGATTGCTTGTTACGCCACGAGCCTTTGCCTGCCCGCGCCTCACTGATAACGAACTCATCCAGCACTACCTGCCCGTACAATTGCAACCGCCGCTTAATATTCCACTTGAAATCGAGGCCCAGCAAGGCATTGTCATTGGAGCCAATAGCCTGCTCCACAGATCGATAGAAGATGATCGGGTTGAGGTACTGCAACTCATAGCGGCCCTTGCCCCGCCCAAATACCACTGACTCAAATACGCCTACATTGAAATTAGGCGCCAGATCGAGGCTGAGGTGATGAAGCGCGAAGTACTTCTTTTGATAAATAGTGTCTTGGTTGGCCTTTTCAGCCGTCATCTCCGCAAATAGGTTCTGGTAATTGAATTTCCAGATGCGGGTATTCACCTTTAAAAACAGGTAAGGCGCCGCGTAGTCCGACAGAATAAGCGAGCGGTAGCCATTGCCGATGGTGTTGCGGTCGTAGCCAAACTGGAGGTTGATATGCTTGCTGGCGGCGTAAGTGAGGTAGCCGCGCCCCGACAGAAAGTCGTACTGGTCGGAGCGGTTTTTATAGGTTTTCCAGAAAGCCTCATGCGGCACGATATTGTCGCGCAGTACTCGTTGCTGCACATAAAATGGTGCTGCTGTCTGATTATCGGCCAAAAATGTATAGAAACCCAGCTTTTCGTCGATGGTACCTTCTACCTGCACGCCGCGCGTATTGAGGTAGCGCAGGCCGTCAATGTCGGTGTCGCGGCCTACGGAGAGGTTGGCTACCGGATTCACGCGCAAGGTGAAGCTAGGTGTTTCTACATGGAAAAAATCGGACTGATTGCGGTAAAACCGCCCCAATACCGGCTTTTTCGACGTATTGGCAGCAATATCTTGCTTCGTGTACTGCCAGTTGTCGCGTAATAAGTAGTCAGCATTGAATCGGTCGGCGCGAGTGATACCCACGGTGGTGCTGTCGCGAAGAATGCGCTCAGCTAAGCGGGCTACGCTAGCGCGGGTATAAGGCCGTACGGAAGTATGCGGGTCGTTGAGCGAATCGGGGCCGAAGAGAATAGTATAGCGGTCGATAAGCCGATACACATCGCTGTCGAGTGGCACATAGGTAGTGCCTTGCACATCACTTTGGGGTTGAGCCGGAACCGCAGGCTTGGCGCCCAGCGTGTCGATGCGGAGATAAGTGGGGCCAGTTGGGTTTACCTGGGCAACGGCCTGACCAGCCAGAAAGCTCAACGCTGTGAGCAGCAATAACGATTTTCTCATACTACTTAGTAGGACCAAACGACCACTGAGGCGTCCGGCTGTACAAAACTACGCACTTGGGGGGCAAATTAGGTTGAGCGCGAAAATCGATCCGGCTTCGCTGCGTAAAAGACGTGTTGGCTGGCTTACTGAAACTTTTTGCCCTAAAATAGCCCCCAATGCCGTGCTCCTTTGCTTCAGGTTGCCGTACTAAGTCTGGTAATTTTCAAATTTGCCCTTGCTGCTTCGTTATCTCCGCCATTCTGAACTAGACCTATCTGCCTGGGAAGCTTGCATTGCGGCCGCGCCCCAGGCATTGCCGTATGCGTGCGCCTGGTGGCTAGCGGCTACGGCTGGTCGTTGGGATGCGGTAGTGGAAATGAAGGAAGATATCGGCACTTACGCCTCTGTATTTCCGCTGCCCCTTAAAACACGCCCCTGGGGCCGCGACGTGTATCAGCCGCATTTTACGCAGCAGCTTGGCCTGATAACCACTGCCGCCAGCCGCCACCGTAATGTGCTCGACTATCTGGCTTTGCTGCCCGCAGGTCGTTTTGCGCATCTGTACTTGCAGTTGAGCACTCAAAACGAACTAGTAGCTGCGCCGCCCGGCTTCAAACTGGCTCCGCGCCAAACCTATCAGCTCAATCTGGCGCCCGTTTATGCTACGTTGCTTGCTGGCTATTCTCCCGACTACCGCCGCCGTCTAGGTCGTAATCAGGAGCAGCCCCAGCCTTTAGTAGTTACCGAAACGATGTCGGCGGCGGCTGTTATTCAGTTGTTCAAAAAGGAGAAAGCGGCTGTGGGGTTGAAAAGCCAGGAATATCAGCACTTGGCGGCTTTGGTAGAAGCGTTACCGACGCATAGCCGATTGCTGATACTGGAAGTGCGGGCCCCGGATAGCGGTGAGTTGCTAGCTGGGGCATTGTTTGTTTACCATGCCCATGTGATCATTTATTTGTTTGCTGCCACCTCACTGGGGGGCAAAAAAGTTGGTGCCCCGCTACTACTGCTCGATCATGTAATTCAGCGCTATGCAGGCTCGCCCGGCTTGGTCCTGGATTTTGAGGGCGGGATGATTCCTTCTATTGCTCGTTTTTTCGCCAACTTCGGCGCCACGCCCGTGCCTTACGCGGCCCTCACTCAAACCCGCCAACCCTGGTATCTGCAATGGATGCGCTAAACCCTACGCCCGAAGCTACTCCCGAACACTCCCAGCGTGTGCACATCGTGTGCGCCGAGCCTTCCATTGCAAATCATTTTTTGGCCGAACTGCGTGATGTGGACGTGCAGCGCGACAGCCTGCGTTTTCGGCGCAACCTTCAGCGGTTAGGTGAAATCATTGCGTATCGTATCAGTTCTTTGCTGAGCTATACTGATAAGGCGGTACAAACCCCGCTGGGCACGGCCAATAGCCAGCAGCTCCGTGACTTTCCGGTGCTAGCTACCGTGTTGCGGGCGGGCTTGCCTTTTCATCAGGGCTTTCTCAATTATTTCGACCAATCGCCCAGTGCTTTTGCCGCCGCCTACCGCATAGAAGGTACCTCACAAGTACAAGTGCAGGTCGATTATCTGGCTGCCCCTTCCTTGGACGAGCGAGTACTTATTCTAGCTGATCCAATGTTGGCTACAGGCAAATCGTTGGTACTTACGTATAGAGCAATGTTACGCTTTGGCACTCCTCGGCAGGTACACATTGCGGCCGTTATTGCCAGCCCGGAGGGCGTAGCGTATGTAACCCGCGAAATCCCAGAGGCTACACTCTGGGTAGCAGCCGTTGATGAAGGCCTCAACGCCCAGGCCTACATTATGCCCGGCCTCGGCGACGCCGGCGACCTATCATATGGAAGCAAATTGTGAGCAGAAGTCAGTTTATGAGATATCAGCTTTACTAACACGACAATAATCTGTCAACGTATACGGAACCAAAGGTGGCGCAAGCTTCGTGTTACCTTTACGCCCGAAGCTGTTGGCCGTCTTTGTCATTCAAGCTGTAACTACCTCTTGCTCGTGCTACCCGAACTTGCCAAAGAATTGGCCCAATATGCTTCTGTTTACCTGCTGAGCACTCTTAAGTTCTTTGCAGGCCCAATTGCGGGCACGGCGGCGGGCTTATCTTTCATACTCACTTGGGGGCTTACCGTGGCTGGCATGATGACTAGTGTCATTATTGTGTCGGGGGTGGGCCGTGCTTGGGCGCTGCACATTCGGAAGCGGCGTCAGCGTAAAGGAAAGCCCATATTCAGTAAGCGCAGCCGCCGTATTGTGAGCATTTTTCGCCGCTTCGGAATGCCCGGTATTGCTTTCCTGACGCCCATTTTGTTTAGCCCTATCCTCGGTACCGTCATTGCTACCCAATTGCACGTGCCCCGTTCACGGATCTTACTCCATATGCTGTGGAGTGCAGCTCTATGGGGCGTTGCGCTCACCTTCATGACTATTCAGTTCAGTCATTTGCCCATTTTTCGTCACTAACGCTACAGCTGCGAGATATAACTACGTAGAAATGCCCCCCAGACCGACGGTCTGGGGGGCATTTCTACGTAGATAAACAAAGGCTAAAATACCCTGAAGTGGGTATTGCTTAACAGTAGATTATGGTGTTGCTTTGATGTGAAGTAAGCTATAAATATTTGTGCTTTAGACAGTTCGATTTTGTCTAGTGTCTTATTATATTTAGCTCTATCTGTTGTTTGTATCTAGCTTCCTGTTCTTCTCATCGTTGCTGCTATGAAACCTCAATCCTTCACCTTGCAAGGCCGTTCTTCAACGATACACGAACGGACGGCGGCCGCTCCTGTATTGGTTTTTTTGCACACCAATGCCCTAGGTGCCAGGGTGTATTTGCCGCTATGCGAAGAAACCGTGCGGGCTGGTTATCGCCTGATGGCTTGCAGCGAGTAAACTGGAAGTGTAAAACCTGATTTTATTTGCGACGATTGCGAGCCTTGGCTACCGCTTTCTTCGCCGGCGACGACGACCGTCCCTTGGACGGATTCGCTTTGCGTCCTTTTACGCTCCGGTTCGGGCCTTCTACATAAGGCAAACCAGTGCGCTTGTCAATATCTTTTTGCAGCGGAACCTTCTTCTCGTGGAATGCGCCCTTGAAGTTCGGGTCGAGGCGGCGACGACGATCATCAATCTCCCGATCCATGCCTTGCTGTTCATCAAAGGCGGTAGCGGCCACCGTTACGTCCGGCGGCAGAGGTAATTCCGGAATAGTTTGATTAATAAGCTCTGCAATGCGACCCATGTGGTGCATTTCGGCGGCGTTAGCAAACGTAATGGCGGCTCCCGTGTGCTGGGCCCGACCCGTGCGGCCAATACGATGCACGTAGTCGTCGTAAATAAGTGGTACATCAAAGTTGATGACGTGGCTTACTTGTGGTACGTCGATACCGCGGGCCGCTACATCAGTGGCTACTAGGAAGCGTAGCTCGCCGTTGCGAAATGCATCCATCGCGTTGATCCGCACATTCTGGCCTTTGTTGCCGTGAATAGCGCGTACCTCACCCGTGCTTTTGCGACCCAGAAAGTGGGCCACATTGTCGGCGTGCTCCTTGGTGCGGCAGAAAATCATGACGCGGTTAAACTCCTCCTCATCGCGCACCAGATGGCCCAGCAAGTTGATCTTGGTGAGCAGATTAGGCACCTGATACATCGTCTGGCTGACGTTTTGGGCCGATGTGGCCGCCGGCGTCACTTCCACTCGCACCGGAAACTCCAGAAACTCTTCACTCAGGGTTGCTACCTTATCCGGCATGGTAGCCGAAAACAGCACGTTCTGCCGCTTGGTCGGAATAACTTCCAGAATACGCCTGATCTGGGGCATAAAGCCCATATCCATCATTTTGTCGGCCTCGTCGAGCACTAAGGTTTTCAGCTCTTTCAAGACCAACTCGCCCTTCAGGTAAAGCTCTAGCAGGCGGCCCGGCGTGGCAATAAGAATATCAACGCCCTGAGCTAAGGTTTCAATCTGCGTTTTGGGGCCCAAACCACCATAAATAGCGTAAATCCGCAAGTCGGTTTGGGTAGCGAGGCGCTTTAAGTGCGTTTCGAGCTGAATAGCCAATTCACGGGTGGGGGCCAAAATCAAGGCTCGGGGATGGATACCCTGCGCAAATTTCACTTTCATGAGCAAGGGCAAACCAAAAGCGGCGGTTTTGCCAGTGCCCGTCTGCGCGATACCGAGCACATCGTGCCCGGCAAGGAGAAGCGGAATAGTTTGCTGCTGAACCGGGGTTGGCTCTGTAAAGCCTGCTTCAGCCACGGCCGTAAGTAGCTGCTTATTGAGCTTGAAATCGGCAAAGGAAATGGGTGGGGGCGTGGCGTCGGACATGATAAAAAAGCTAATGCGAAAGACAAAGGTACATGACTCTGGTAGGAGCTCGACACGGCACAGCTAATCGTTGGCTGGCACTGGGGGGCAAAATTGATAGTTTGAATAGGTGATATAAACGCTAAATGAGTGATGACGCATTTTTAGGAACTATGGATTAGCGTAAAAAAACTCACGTATATTTTTTGAATAACCCCAACAGACCGCTACTTTTGTCCCTCCATTACCCATATGGTAGGCATAGCTCAGCTGGTTAGAGCATCGGATTGTGATTCCGAAGGCCGTGGGTTCGAGCCCCATTGCTTACCCTAAAAAGGTCCCCGAAAGTTTTTCCGGGGACTTTTTTTTTGTTTGTGCCGTTGTCAACTTCAAATCATCTGCTTGAATCACTTTTATTCCCTCTTCTTATGAGTCTGGTAGTTATCGGTTCGGTGGCGTTCGATGCCCTGGAAACGCCTTTCGGCAAAACTGACAAAATCATCGGTGGCGCAGCTACTTATATCACGCTGTCAGCTTCTTACTCCGTAAAGCCGGTGAAACTAGTGGCTGTAGTAGGCGACGATTTTCCGCAGTCGGATGTGCTGTTATTGCAAGAGCACGGCGTAGATACAGAAGGGTTGCAGATAAAAGAAGGGGAGAAGTCGTTTTTCTGGTCGGGTAAGTATTCGACGGATCTGAATTCGCGCGAAACCTTGCAGACGGAACTGAATGTGCTGGCCGATTTCGACCCAATCATTCCCGATTCTTATCAGGATTGCAAATACCTGATGCTGGGGAATCTAACGCCCCAAGTGCAACGCTTGGTTATTCAGCGCCTCGTTAATCGGCCCAAGCTGATTGTGCTGGACACCATGAACTTCTGGATGGATGTGGCGCTCGAAGAATTGCTCACGACCATCGAGATGGTGGATGTGCTAAGCATTAATGATGAGGAGGCTCGCCAGCTTTCCGGTGAGTACTCGCTGGTAAAAGCGGCTCGCAAGATCATGGCCATGGGTCCTAAGTATTTGATCATCAAGAAGGGTGAGCACGGTGCGCTACTGTTCTGCAAGAACAAAGTCTTCTACGCGCCAGCATTGCCCTTGGAAGAAGTATTCGATCCAACCGGCGCCGGCGACACTTTCGCAGGCGGCTTTATCGGCTACCTTGCTGCCACCGATGATATTAGCTTCGACAACATGAAGCGCGCCGTGATTCACGGCTCGGCAATGGCTTCGTTTTGCGTAGAGAAGTTTGGTACAGAGCGTTTGGTGAATTTGACCAAAGAAGAAATCGAAGCTCGGGAGCGTCAATTTGCCGAATTGGTAAACGTAGAGCCGATTAGCATAGAAGCGTAAGTTCGGGTAAATTAAAAAAGCCCCCAGCCACCAATGCTGGGGGCTTTTCTATGTATTTGCCGCAGTTCTTCGGGCAACTAAATACTGCTAAGCTGGGTAAAAGAGGGAAGTAATCTTCTCACCCTTAGCTCTACTCTCATGGCAGAAAATAAGAAGCCCTCGAAGAAGAAATCTGTAGCCTCCGATTCGCCGCAGAATGAACTGAATTCTGTAGCCCCGGACATGAAGGGTGGCTCCAACAGCGGCGGAACGAAAGTGCAGAATGCTAACCAGAATATACTGACTGAAGCAGGCAACGACATCAAGAACAATACCCCCGGCGGTAACGTCAACGAGGTACGTTCGGCTCGTACTAATAAGCCTCGCAGCAACCCCAATCCTACCCAGCAAAAAGCGAAGTAAACATTGGTATAATTTATAAAAAAGCCCCCAGAGCTAGTTCTGGGGGCTTTTTTGTGGCTCAATCTACTGGGGTAGCAGCAGGCGCGCATATTTGATCTGAGGAGTGCTGTCGGGGTAATACTGGCGGATGATGAGCGTTTTGTCATTCAGCCAGCGTACTTCCTCTGGTCCCCAGGTATTCACTACGCGGTTCCAGCGCAACATAGGAATTCCACTTTCCAAGGACCAAACCTCCAACCCATTAGGCGAATAGCCGGCTTCCATATCGGAGTTGAATGCGACCAAATGCGTACCGTCGGGCGCCAATACCGGCCGCCCCCACAGCTGGGTGCGTCGCCCAGTGTGTTGGTTTATTAGAAGTACAAACCCTGACTCCCAACGCGTGACGTCTAGCACCCAAAAGTCGCTCTTATCAAGAGGACCGCGGAAGCGGTAGATGACGTGTTTTTCTTCGTCCGGATCGGTTATATTATTCGTTAGCGTAAGTGTACGACCATTCTTGAGTGTAAGGAGGAGTTGATCAGCACGGCGTTGGGCACGGCCCCCGGCTAGCTGAATATATTTCTGTTCGGTGGTGTCGGTGTCAATGCCACTGAGGCGAGCGAATTCGGCTTCACGAGCTGGACTAAGCTGCGCTATACTGCCGTTGCGAAGCCGAAGTGTGTCAGTCTCCGAGCGTAGAACCTTGGCCGCGGGAGCCGCCGTTGCGGAGGTAGCGGGGGGCAAAACCTTCGGCTCGACGGCCGCAGTAGGTGGTCTTGCTTGAGTTTTCTCAACTTCTTGAGGACTGCTGTCGCAGCTGATCAGCAGGATTCCCCCCAGCGTAAGAATAATGGGATACAAGTTCATATAAGAATAAAATTAGAAATCTTGCTTGAGCCACTGGCGAAAGCTCACCTGCTGTTCCGGCGTAGCATCGGGGCGTTTTTCAACAGTAATCTTAGGCCAAAAACGCTTGCTCGGCTCGGCTACCAGCAACACCGTAAGCAGGCGGCTCTGACGAAACACGCTTACTTCATAGCTAGGGGCCCCGCTGTTCAGCAGTACCTGTAAGTTCATCTGAACCCGTTGCCCGTTCACGGCTATTATCTCATCATCAACAGTAAGAGCCGCGGCTGCAGGTGAGTGGGGTGAGATGTTCGTTACTTCTGTTCGCTCGTTTTTGAGAATGGTTTTAAAGCCAAATACGCCTTCCGCGGCCGATACGTTTTCCTCTTGCAACAGCGTGCACCCCACAAAGTGTAAAGCTTTGGTCAGAGGCTCTTCCAACGGGGCTGTACCGTAAATAAAGCTGTCGAAGTATTGCCGCATGGGCCGGCCGGCTACTTCTTCAACTAAGCGGATATAGTCGTCCTCAGTGTAGCCTACGCCGGGTTGGCCAAATTCCAGCCACAGCCGCCGCAATACATCGTCGAGGCTGCGCTGATGCTTAGAAAGTTGTCGCAACGCCAGATCCAACAGTAAAGCCACCAACGCTCCTTTATGATACACCGATACTTTACGGTCGGGCACGCCATTCTTGTAGCCATCCAGCCAAAGGTCGACCGAGGCATCGGCTAGCGACAGGTTGAAGCGGCCATCGTCTTCATAATGCTTGCGCAGCACAGTGTTTAGCTCATGAAAGTATTGCTCCGCCGTGCGCACGCCACTTCGCGCTAATAGGTACTCTCCGTAATAAGTTGTGATGCCTTCGGCGATATAGCAGGTGCGGAAGTACTGCTCCTGCGTATAATTATAGGGTAAAAGCTCAGCCGGCCGGATGCTTTTGATGTTCCACGTGTGAAATAATTCGTGGCAGCTTACGCCCAACAGTTCTTTATACAACACGTCTGTCATGAGCAGTTGCGCAGGTCCCAGCGTGATAACCGTAGAGTTGGTGTGCTCAACGCCGTGGTAATGACTGTACGGCAGTATTTGATTGAGAAAATGGTAGTCAGCTACCGGAAAGCTGTCGAATAAGCTCAATTGCTCTTCTGAGAAAGCTGCGAAATCTTGGAGCAGGCGTGGCCAATCAGGGTCACATTCGCCCTGCACCCAGACGTGAAATGGTATGCCCTGCGCTTGGTATTCATGGTGCTGCAGCGTAGGACTAGCTATGAGCGGACACTCGATAAGGTGCTCAAAACTATCAGCTTGTAGCATGTGGGGGCTTTTTGGGGCAAACCACAGGCAATTTGATAGGTTTCGGGCAGCTCCAATGTCAACTCGCAAGGCTCCTGCTGACGACCCTCAACGTACATAAAGCATTGCACGCCATTTATGTACAACTGACTTTCATCGAGCCAAGAGCCGCCCGCATCCATCTGATGAGCATAGAAGTTGTAGCGCACCCTGACTGTGCGGCCGGCTGCACCCGGCACTTGCCAGCGGTCTTTGGTGAGCTTGCGATAGGGGAGAACCTCGCCCGAATCAGCATCATCTACTACCACCCGCTGAATTTTTTGCGCGAAGTTCTGCAGCTCATACCGACCGGGACGCCACGCGGGCAACTGCAACTCTATCGGTTCGGTCGCTTCGGCCGGCACTGTAAGCGTCAGCTGAATTTGCAGATAAAAGGTAAGCGGATTCTCAAATGAGACGTGGTAGTGAATCATAAAGGAAAGGTATGCTTTGCGGCTGAAGTGTACGTTGGTACTTCAAAAACGAAGTAGGGTGCGGAGGTTAAATGTATACGAAGCGGATCTGCCTATAAGCTCAAGGACATGCTGGAAGGCCTTTAATAAGACTTAAAGCCAACAGAGCCGATACTACTTTTTCATACTGTTTGGCATTTACAAATGAACGCCTTACCTTTGCCGGCCATCCCCGAATAGCATTCCAAGACGATGAAAAGAACATTTCAACCCTCGCAGCGCAAGCGCCGCAACAAGCACGGTTTCCGCTCACGCATGGAAACCGCCAATGGCCGCCGTGTACTGGCCTCCCGCCGCGCCAAAGGCCGCAAGCGCCTAACGGTATCCGACGAGGGTCGTCATAAGCGCTAAACCGCTGACGGCTCCCGCCGATTCGCCCCAGCCAGCCATATCTATGCCGCCGGGCGCGCGCTCCTACTCATTTCCGAAAGAAGAACACTTGTGTCGCAAAAAGCTCATTGACGAGCTTTTCGGCCGGGGTTCTTCTTTTGGTTTGTACCCATTGCGGTTGGTCTGGCTGCCTGCACCTGCGCCTACTACAACTCCGCCCCAAGTGCTGGTGAGCGTATCGAAGCGCTCCTTTAAGCGAGCCGTGGACCGCAACCGCCTCAAGCGTCTCATGCGCGAGGCATACCGATTAAATAAATACCGTTTGCTGGAGGCCCCTGGGGGGCATTCTGTTGCGTTGCTGGGGATTATCTATTCGGGCAAGGAAAAAAAGCCTTTCGCGCTGGTTGAAAAAAAATTAATTTCAGGGCTGGAGCGTTTGCTAACTGATGCAACCCCTACCGTTGAGGTAGTGCCTGTATCGTAGGTTGTTTTCCACGCTTTCAGCCTTTTTATGCGCAAAAAATATCTGGCCGGCCTGGTCTTAGGTGGGGCCACGTTGCTCGTCTCTTTCCGCAGTGCCTCTGATAATGAGCGCTACTTCGAGATTGCCAAGAACCTCGACATTTTCGCGACCTTATTTAAGGAAGTGAATACGTACTACGTGGACGAGATAACGCCCGCGAAAATGGTGAAAACAGGTATCGACGCGATGCTTAAGTCGCTCGACCCGTACACCAATTATATCCCAGAGGACGATATCGAGGACTTCCGCTTCATGACCACTGGGCAGTACGGCGGCATTGGGGCGTTGATATCAAAGCGGGGGACAAAAACCATTGTGCAGGCGGCCTATGAAGGCTCTCCAGCCCAGAAAGCAGGTTTGCTGCCCGGCGATGAGATTATTACTATCAACGGAATCAACGTAGCCACCAAAAACAACTCCGACATTAGTAAGCTGCTGAAAGGCCAGGCTAACTCGGTGGCCAAGCTGCTCGTGACGCGCTATGGGCAGGATGTGCCAACAGAAATCAATATCACTCGTGATAAGATTCAGGTAGAGAATGTGCCGTACTACGGCATGCTAACGCCTGACATCGGCTATTTTCAGTTGGCTGGCTTTACCATTGACGCTGGTAAGGAAGCACGTTTGGCGGTAATGAAGCTGAAAGAGCAGGGTGCCAAGAAAATCGTATTCGATATACGCGACAATCCGGGGGGTTGCTCAATGAAGCCGTTAACGTATCTAACCTCTTTGTGAATAAGGGCTTGGATATTGTGAGCACCAAAGGCAAAGTCACGGACTGGAACAAGACCTATAAAGCGCTCGACGCGCCTCTGGACACGCAGATGCCGGTAGTAGTGCTCACTAGCAACCGCTCTGCCTCCGCCTCTGAAATCGTGTCTGGTGTGCTCCAGGATTATGACCGGGCTGTGTTGGTTGGTAAGCGAACGTTCGGTAAAGGGCTAGTGCAGGCTACGCGGCCTTTGTCATATAATTCGCAGCTAAAAGTCACGACAGCCAAGTATTACATTCCTAGCGGGCGCTGCATTCAGGAAATAGACTACGCTCATCGGGCTGATGACGGCAGCTTGGGAAAGGTGCCTGATTCCTTGCGCACCGCTTTCAAAACGACTAGCGGTCGGGTGGTGTACGATGGCGGCGGCGTGGCCCCCGACGTAGAAGTGCAGGAGCGCACGATTGCCGATATTACCCGGGTGCTGCTACAGAAGAACTATCTATTTGATTACGCTACCCGCTACCGCGCTGCTCACGCAACTTTGCCCCCCGCCCGCGAATTCCATCTCTCAGATGCTGAGTACCAGAAGTTTATTCAGTTTTTAGGCGGAAAGGATCTGAGCTATTCTACGGATATGGAAAAAAGCCTCGCTCAGTTGAGTAGCAGGGCAAAAGAGGAAAAACATTACGACGACGTAAAAGCCGAGATTGAAGCCATCCGTCGTAAGGTTTCTACCAACAAGAGCAACGACTTAACCCGCTTCAAACCCGAAATTCGGGAGTTATTAGAGCAGGAAATCGTATCGCGCTACTACTTCCAAAAAGGTCAGATCGAAGCTAGCTTTGATGATGATCCGGATATTCTGATGGCGCTGAATGTGTTGAATGATCAGGCGCGGTATACGGCACTCCTAAAGCCAGGTACGCCCGAGGCTAAATCACGGCCGGAGGTGAAGAAAACAGGGGAGAAGTAGCCTTAAAGTAGTTTAGGATAAGCAAAAGCAGGCTCCGTAGGGGCCTGCTTTTTTAGTTACACCCGCCGCAAGGCGAAATTCATCCGATCAGCATCGTGCTTCTTTCCAGTTGTACCTTTGCACAAATAGCCTTGGCACATGCTTATTCTTTCCCTCGAAACCTCTTCTTCTGTGTGTTCTGTGGCCGTACACCAAGCTGGTGTTCTATTAGGCCAAGCGGAACTACGACTCGAAAAGTCACACTCGTCGCACCTAAGCCTGTTAATTAATCAGTTGCTGGAAAACACAGGCCACGCACTGCAAGACGTGGCGGCAGTGGCTTTATCCGATGGGCCCGGCTCGTATACAGGGCTGCGGATAGGTGGGGCGGCTGCCAAAGGATTATGCTTCGCCCTAAATATTCCGTTGCTGGCGATTAGTACGTTGCAGGCTTTGGCTTGGCAAGTGGCCGCTTATACTGCGTCGCCCGAAACTTATCTGTATTGCCCTATGCTGGATGCACGGCGTATGGAGGTCTATACTGCCTTATATACCCCCGACAGTCAGGAAATTTTGCCCCCCACCGCCCTCGTGTTAACTCCCGATGCGCTAGCCGAACAATTAGGTGGGCATCGTGTGTTATTCTTTGGCAACGGAGCAGTTAAATTTCAGTCGCTGCTAGCTGAGCAACCCAATGCCGGTTTTCTAGCGGGTATCGAGCCATCGGCGGTGGCGGTAGGCGCTTTGGCTTGGGGGGCATTTCAGCGTCAGGAGTTTAGAGATGTTGCGTATTACGAGCCTTTTTATCTAAAGGAAGTGTATACAACCACTCCGAAGGCGAAGTAAAAAGTTGTGGAAACAATGCAACGGCGCTCCTAAGCCATATTGTTAAGAGTAGCTGAACAAAATCATTGCACCAATTTGAAGCCCTCTGGGCCTTATTTATATGGAAGAAATCATCAATCGCGTAGCACAAAGCGCCCTCACGACGCTTAATCTTGAATTGCTGCTACATCCCGGCGAGCGTGTGGTGTATGATATTAAAGACAACTTGTTTCAGGGGCTTATCCTGCGCGAAAAGGACTTTCGCGAATTCGTTAAGACCCATGACTGGAGTCAGTATGACGGTAAAAATGTAGCTATCATCTGCTCGGCCGATGCTATTGTGCCTACCTGGGCTTATATGTTGTTGGCCACAAAACTCCAAGGGCACGCCCATCGGTACATATTCGGCAACTTAGAAGCCTTGGAGCAGGAGTTGTTTCAAGAAGCCATTGCCGCCATCGATGCCGAAGAGTATCGCGACGCGAAAGTGGTAGTGAAGGGTTGTGGCAATATCCCAGTACCAACGTATGCCTACGTCGCTATCATGCAAAAGCTCCTGCCGGTAGCAGCCAGCATGATGTATGGCGAGCCGTGCAGCACCGTGCCATTATATAAGCGCCCTAAGGTATAAGTGCATTCAGTTTAGATCATATCTCTTACTATAGAGTGCGCATTTTGCGCTATGCATTGTGCTTACTCTATAATAAGAAGAGCTAAACGGCTTGTATGACCAAACCTAAGGTACCCACTTACCAGATCGGCTTAACTACTGGCGTAGCTTTGGTAGTAGCCAATATGGTAGGAACAGGTGTGTTTACCACCTTAGGCCTCCAACTACTGGATATTCAGAGTGGCTTTGTGGTGCTGATGCTGTGGGTTGTGGGGGGGCTTATTGCCTTATGTGGCGCTTGGTGTTACGCTGAGTTGGCTGCTGCAATGCCCCGCTCAGGAGGCGAGTATCATTACTTATCTCAAATTTATCATCCGGCTGTCGGATTCTTATCGGGTTGGGTATCTGCCACCGTGGGGTTCGCCGCTCCAACGGCACTCGGCGCAATGGCCCTAAGCAGTTATGCCACCAATGTGTGGCCAGCGCTAAATCCGCTATGGCTTTCTGTAACGGCAGTATTAGCGCTGACGGCGATTCACGCGACAAGCAGTCGGGCCGGAAGCTACTTACAAGTGATTATTACTGCGGTTAAAGTAATAGTCTTACTGGCCTTTATTGGAACAGGTTGGCTGCTTGCTGAGCCCCAGTTTATTCAATTTGCCCCCCAGGCCACCGATTGGAGGCAATTGCTCAGCCCTGAGTTTGCCGTAGCGTTGATATATGTTTCGTATGCCTACTCCGGGTGGAATGCAGTTGTTTATTTGGCGGGTGAGGTAAAAGCCCCCCAACGCAACTTACCGCGCATTTTGCTGCTAGGCACCTCTATAGTATGCCTCTTATACGTGGCTTTAAACTTCATCTTCCTTTATTCTACACCTATTACGAGCCTTGCTGGACAAGTGGAAGTAGGATATGTAGTTGCCAATCGGCTTTTCGGAGAATCAGTGGGGCGTCTTATGGGCGGTGTTATTGCAGGCTTGCTTTTGTCTACTGTGAGTTCTATGATTTTTGCCGGCCCGCGCATTGTGCAGATTATGGGCGAAGATCTGCCAGCCTTGCGTGAGATGGCCGCTGTAAGCAAAGCGGGAGTTCCGGTGCGCGCTATGCTGTTCCAGACGGCCTTAACGCTTCTCTTTCTTTTTACCTCCACTTTTAAGGCTGTATTACTCTATGCGGGCTTTATACTTAGCTTATTCACTTTTCTGACAGTAATGGGCTTGTTTGTGTTGCGCTGGCGTCAGCCCAACTTACCCCGGCCTTACCGCGCATGGGGCTACCCCTTAACGCCATTTATATTTCTGGTGCTAAGCGGCTGGACGCTGGTTTTTATTCTGCGCGACAATCCTACCGAGTCACTTTATGGACTGGCTACGCTTCTGGGAGGCTTATTTGTTTATTATGCAGGACCCCGAGTACGACCGAAGTCAGTTTGACCTTGGTGTTCTCCACTCGTATACTGCCTTACCTTAACAAAAAAGCTCGCTTGTGCCATACAACCCCTCTGCTCGACACTCGCGCTGGAAGCAAGCTGTATATCAGGTAGTATTCGAGGCAGATACGCACGCCGGGCAAGCCTTTGATGTTACTCTGCTGTGGGCTATACTAATCAGTGTGTTGGTAGTAATGCTCGAAAGCGTACAGAGTATAAACCAGCAGTACGGTCCTTACCTACGGGCCCTTGAATGGTTTTTTACCATCCTATTCACTATCGAATACATAATACGGCTTATTGTAGTGCGTCGGCCACTAGGTTATGCCTTTAGCTTTCTAGGCATAATTGACTTTCTGGCCATAATTCCGACGTTTTTGAGCCTGATTATAGTAGGTAGCCAATACCTACTGATCATCCGTACTATTCGACTGCTGCGAGTCTTTCGCATTCTTAAACTCAGTCGATTCGTGGGGGAGGCTGCCGTTATAACGGGAGCTTTAAAAGCTAGTCGTCATAAGATATTAGTGTTCTTAACCTCTGTTGTGGCTATGGTTGTTATAACAGGCACACTGATGTATGTGATTGAGGGTGGAAAGAATGGCTTCACCAGTATTCCCCAAAGTATTTACTGGGCTATCGTCACGCTTACTACAGTAGGATACGGTGATATTTCCCCAACAACTACCCTGGGAAAAGCATTAGCCTCCATTATCATGATTATGGGGTACGCTATTATCGCGGTTCCTACTGGTATCGTCACCGCCGAGCTATCGCGACCTTACCAGAAAACCTATAAGCACGTCATTTGCCACGTTTGCCAAGCCACCGATCATGAGGAGGATGCTGAGTTTTGTCGTAAGTGCGGGGAGAAGCTCTAAGATTCGGCTCACTTTACTCATTCTGAGAGAATTACAGCTCGATCTTAACTAGACGTTCTAAGGCATTGACCTGTTAAATATCTTTCAACAACCGATGAGTGGAATAGATGCCCGTAAGTATTGCGCCTAGTTCTATCAAACGGCTGTGACAGCAATAAAATCAACCGTTCAAAATAATCTGAAATAGTTGGTGAGTATAACGGCTTGTGCCTCAGAATGCTGATGGCGACCGAGGGCATGTAACAAGAGATGATTTGTGGGAATCTCCCCTCCCTACTTGCAAACAACGATTTTATCCTGCACTTTTGCACTCCCAATCCGAAACGCGGTGGGCAAAATAGGCCAAATTGCTCCTTTGAACTAGAAGACTGCGTTTTCCTGCTTATCTGTTTGAAAACGCAGAACTCAGCAAATGAATTTTTTACAAAAATCTATTTGCTTCATTAATTAAAAGGTTTGTACCTTTGCACTCCCAAATCAAAAGGAGTTGGGAAGTCAAGAAGTCTCAAGGACTTTGATAAGGCTTTTAAGACGAATATCTAGCTCGAAAATTTTAGAGAAAAATTCTAAATTTTTCTTGACAATCTAAAAAGAAAGCTTACCTTTGCATCCCCAATCCGAAAGAGGGTTGGTCTTTAAAAAAATAATGAGTCGCTCGACTCACAAGGCTCCTTCAATAGGAAGGGCGCATACGTTCTTTGAATGATTGGAAAGTAACGAATGGTAAACGTCTCAATTAAATTTTGGTAACAAGAGATAATGAGACAAGTAAGACCAAGCGACACGAATTAAATGATTACGTCAATACGTGAGCAAGGATCAGCCCATGACAGCAGCCTATGTTCGCATAGGTGAAGAGAATTTATACAATGGAGAGTTTGATCCTGGCTCAGGATGAACGCTAGCGGCAGGCCTAATACATGCAAGTCGAACGGGTGTAGCAATACACTAGTGGCGCACGGGTGCGTAACGCGTAACCAACCTACCTGGATCTGGGGGATAGCCCGCCGAAAGGCGGATTAATACCGCATAAGCCGTGTGAGTGGCATCACTTGGACGGTAAAGATTTATTGGATTCAGATGGGGTTGCGTAGCATTAGCTAGATGGCGGGGTAACGGCCCACCATGGCGACGATGCTTAGGGGACCTGAGAGGGTGATCCCCCACACTGGCACTGAGATACGGGCCAGACTCCTACGGGAGGCAGCAGTAGGGAATATTGGGCAATGGGCGAGAGCCTGACCCAGCCATGCCGCGTGCCGGATGAAGGCCTTCTGGGTTGTAAACGGCTTTTCTCAGGGAAGAAAAAGAGGATGCGTCCTAAACTGACGGTACCTGAGGAATAAGCACCGGCTAACTCCGTGCCAGCAGCCGCGGTAATACGGAGGGTGCAAGCGTTGTCCGGATTTATTGGGTTTAAAGGGTGCGTAGGTGGCTTGTTAAGTCCGGGGTGAAAGCCCACAGCTCAACTGTGGAACTGCCCTGGATACTGGCAAGCTTGAGAGTAGTCGAGGGTGGCGGAATGGACGGTGTAGCGGTGAAATGCATAGATACCGTCCAGAACCCCAATTGCGTAGGCAGCTGCCTAGGCTACATCTGACACTGAGGCACGAAAGCGTGGGGAGCGAACAGGATTAGATACCCTGGTAGTCCACGCCGTAAACGATGGATACTCGTTGCCAGCGATAGACTGTTGGTGACTTAGCGAAAGCGTTAAGTATCCCACCTGGGGAGTACGCTCGCAAGAGTGAAACTCAAAGGAATTGACGGGGGCCCGCACAAGTGGTGGAGCATGTGGTTTAATTCGATGATACGCGAGGAACCTTACCTAGGCTAGAATGCGCGTGACCGCCTGAGAGATCAGGCTTTCCTTCGGGACACAAAGCAAGGTGCTGCATGGCCGTCGTCAGCTCGTGCCGTGAGGTGTTGGGTTAAGTCCCGCAACGAGCGCAACCCCTACTTTTAGTTGCCAGCGGGTTAAGCCGGGGACTCTAGAAGGACTGCCTGCGCAAGCAGTGAGGAAGGCGGGGACGACGTCAGGTCATCATGGCCCTTACGCCTAGGGCTACACACGTGCTACAATGGCCGGTACAGAGGGTCGCTACTGCGCGAGCAGACGCCAATCTCACAAAACCGGTCTCAGTTCGGATCGGAGTCTGCAACTCGACTCCGTGAAGCTGGAATCACTAGTAATCGCGTATCAGCAATGACGCGGTGAATACGTTCCCGGGCCTTGTACACACCGCCCGTCAAGCCATGGAAGTCTGGTAGACCTGAAGCTGGTGCTCGTCACAGAAGCCAGTTAGGGTAGAACAGGTAACTGGGGCTAAGTCGTAACAAGGTAGCCGTACCGGAAGGTGCGGCTGGATCACCTCCTTTCTGGAGCGTCCTTGCTCACGACGTAATCAATTGTGTCAATTGTCTTGCATATTATTCGTTACTCCTTTCATTCAACGTTTTTAGGATTCACTATATACCTATCAATGTAGGTGTAAAGTTGACTCGGGCTAGTAGCTCAGGTGGTTAGAGCGCGACACTGATAATGTCGAGGTCCGTGGTTCGAGTCCACGCTGGCCCACAGGGGGAAGGCGGGGAGGAGCAGAGCACACGGGGGATTAGCTCAGCTGGCTAGAGCACCTGCCTTGCACGCAGGGGGTCAACGGTTCGAATCCGTTATTCTCCACTAGAGTTGCCCACAGATGGTGGGTAGGCTAGGAGAGTACTCAATACACACTACTAAGCGAGGTCACTCCTTAGTAGTACTGTGTCTTCAACCGGAAGACAGATGTTCTTTGACGTAGGATAACGAGTAAGAAGAAAAAGAAAGAAGCGAGGATTACTTCAATGTAGTTTCTTGTTATGAGCCCTCCTTTCCTTGTGGAAGGAGATAAGGTAAGTAAACAAGGGCACACGGGGGATGCCTAGGCTCTCAGAGGCGAGGAAGGACGTGATAAGCTGCGAAAAGCCGCGGGGATTGGCACATACGAGGTGATCCGCGGGTATCCGAATGGGGCAACCCACCTGTGTGAAGCACAGGGGCGTCTATCTTTAGTGGTAGACGGGCAAACCCGGGGAACTGAAACATCTAAGTACCCGGAGGAACAGAAAATAACAATGATTCCCTAAGTAGTGGCGAGCGAACGGGGACGAGCCCAAACCGGGTTGGTTACGGCCAGCGCGGGGTTGTAGGACCTCAACATCTGATTGTTTGGTTTTAGCTGAACGACGTGGGAAAGTCGATCATAGAGGGTGAGAATCCCGTAAGCGAGAGAATCAAGCACGGTAGAGGATTCCTGAGTAGGGGGGGACCGGAGAAATCCCCTCTGAATCCAGCGGCACCATCCGCTAAGGCTACATACTCCTGAGAGACCGATAGTGAACCAGTACCGTGAGGGAAAGGTGAAAAGAACCTCGAATAGAGGAGTGAAAAGAACCTGAAACCGTGTGCTTACAAGCGGTCGGAGCCCTTTTGTGGGGTGACGGCGTGCCTTTTGCATAATGAGCCTACGAGTTACTCCTCCCTGGCAAGGTTAAATGACTCAAGTCATGGAGCCGCAGCGAAAGCGAGTCTGAATAGGGCGCAGAGTCAGGGGGGTAGACGCGAAACTTTGTGATCTACCCATGACCAGGGTGAAGGTTGGGTAAAACCAACTGGAGGCCCGAACCAGTTTCCGTTGAAAAGGATTTGGATGAGTTGTGGGTAGGGGTGAAAGGCCAATCAAACTGAGAAATAGCTCGTACTCCCCGAAATGTATTTAGGTACAGCGTCGGCGTTGAGTTACGTGGAGGTAGAGCTACCGATTGGACTAGGGGGTGTCAAAGCCTACCGAATCCAGACGAACTCCGAATGCCACGTAATATAGCCGGCAGTGAGGCGTGGGGTGCTAAGGTCCCATGCCGAGAGGGAAAGAACCCAGACCATCCGCTAAGGTCCCTAAATTCGGACTAAGTTGAACAAAGGAGGTCCACTTGCCTTGACAGCCAGGATGTTGGCTTGGAAGCAGCCATTCATTTAAAGAGTGCGTAACAGCTCACTGGTCGAGCGAGAGGGCATCGATAATACGCGGGCATCAAGTCCGGTACCGAAGCGATGGATTTATGCTATGCATAAGTGGTAGGGGAGCATTCTAGCAGCGGTGAAGGTATGCTGTCAGGCGTGCTGGAGCGGCTAGAAAAGCAAATGTAGGCATGAGTAACGATAAGGCGGGTGAGAAACCCGCCCCCGATAGACTAAGGTTTCCTGCTCAACGCTAATCGGAGCAGGGTTAGTCGGGACCTAAGGCTACGCCGAGAGGCTACGTCGATGGACAGCTGGTTGATATTCCAGCACTTACAATGAGAAGTGATGCAGTGACGCAGAAGTGAAAGTACCGCGGGCGGACGGAAGTGCCCGTTGAAGCGCGTAGGTATAGAGACAGTAGGTAAATCCGCTGACTTTGCTGAAACGTGATAGTACCCTACGGCCTCGGCCACGGGGATAGTGTACCTAATCAGACTGCCAAGAAAACCTGCTAAGCGTTTTAATCTTATTGTAACCCGTACCGCAAACCGACACAGGTAGTCAAGGAGAGTATCCTGAGGGGCTCGAGTGAATCACGGCCAAGGAACTCGGCAAAATGGACCTGTAACTTCGGGAGAAGGGTCGCTTCCTTGTCGCAAGACAAGAAGCCGCAGTGAAAAGGCCCAGGCGACTGTTTAACAAAAACACATGACTTTGCGAACGCGTAAGCGGAAGTATAAGGTCTGACACCTGCCCGGTGCCGGAAGGTTAAGAGGGGAACTTAGTCGCAAGGCGAAGGTTTGAATCGAAGCCCCGGTAAACGGCGGCCGTAACTATAACGGTCCTAAGGTAGCGAAATTCCTTGTCGGGTAAGTTCCGACCTGCACGAATGGTGTAACGATCTGGGCGCTGTCTCAGCCGTGAGCTCGGTGAAATTGTAGTCTCGGTGAAGATGCCGAGTACCCGCCACGGGACGGAAAGACCCCGTGCACCTTTACTATAGCTTGACATTGACGCTGGGTAACACATGTGTAGGATAGGTGGGAGGCTATGAGCCGGAGGCGCCAGCTTTCGGGGAGCCAACGTTGAAATACCACCCTTGTGTTACTCGGTGCCTAATCTCCGAGACGGGGAAACAGTGTCTGGTGGGTAGTTTGACTGGGGTGGTCGCCTCCAAAAGAGTATCGGAGGCTTTCAAAGGTCCGCTCAGTACGCTTGGTAACCGTACGCAGAGCGCAATAGCAGAAGCGGGCTTGACTGTGAGGCCTACAAGCCGAGCAGGGTCGAAAGACGGATATAGTGATCCGGTGGTTCCGCATGGAAGGGCCATCGCTCAAAGGATAAAAGGTACGCCGGGGATAACAGGCTGATCTCCCCCAAGAGCTCATATCGACGGGGAGGTTTGGCACCTCGATGTCGGCTCGTCACGTCCTGGGGCTGGAGAAGGTCCCAAGGGTTCGGCTGTTCGCCGATTAAAGTGGCACGCGAGCTGGGTTCAGAACGTCGTGAGACAGTTCGGTCCCTATCTGTGGTGGGCGTTAGAGATTTGCGAGGACCTGTCCTTAGTACGAGAGGACCGGGATGGACCAGCCGCTAGTGCACCGGTTGTGGCGCCAGCTGCAGCGCCGGGTAGCTACGCTGGGATGAGATAAGCGCTGAAAGCATCTAAGTGCGAAACTCACCTCAAGATGAGATCTCTCATATACGAAGAGTCGTGGTAGACTACCACGTCGATAGGCTACAGGTGGAAGGTCCGAAATGGCTGAGCCGAGTAGTACTAATGACTCGAACACTTACCTAGTACCAGCTCTTTTCTGTGGCTTCTTACTCGTTTTCTACGTCAACGTTTTTGTTGTGGCTGTGCACTAGCCACAACCGCCAGTAATGGTGGCTTTAGCCCGGGTGTTCACCTCTTCCCATTCCGAACAGAGCAGTTAAGCCCCGGAGCGCCTATGGTACTACCTTCACCGGTGGGAGAGTCGGTCGCCGCCAACCTTACTTTCAGTTCAGCCCCCAGCGTCCCTTTATCAGCGGATGCGGGGGGCTGTTCGCGTTTACACAAGACGTTCCCTGCCCTGCTGGAAATGACCCTATAAGCGTGATACTAATGAATGGGATGGGGTGCTGTTTAATGCTTCTCACAAACCATTTTAGATGTGTTCTCATCCTCAAGACCTATTACTTTATACCGAATAAGTGTCAGATAATAAAAGCCCCCTAAAGAATAGCTTCAGGGGGCTTTTATTGTTTATTAATATGCGCGGTAAACCGTGGTTGTGCAGATATATGAATTGAAATATAAAATTATCTAATAGGTCCAGCCACAACTTCTATCATATGCTCGGGCGTTAGATATTCCTGGGCCAACTGCTGTAAATCATCTGCGCTAACAGAATTAACTTGTGTTAAGAACTCCGAATAATGATTACTTGGAAGACCTAACAGAACAACTGTTTTATACTTATCACATTGCTCGAAAACGGTACTAAGTTCATTAGCGAACTTACCAGCCATATACGTTTTCACGGTTTGTAATTCCTCGATTGGAATAAGTTCTTCTTGCAGTCGGCGTAATTCGATATGGACCTCTCTGATTGCTGCATCAGCACTGGCTGCATTCACGTCTGTGCCGATTACAAACATGCTCGCATGTTCGCGGGGAGCTATACTAGAATAGATACCATACGTGAATCCTTTATCCTCCCTAATGTTCTTCATTAGTCGAGACCCAAAATAGCCCCCCAACACTTTAACTAATACTTGCAAGCGATGTGCATCTGGGTGGATAGGACTTGGCCATAGGCGTCCAATCCGTAGTGATGCTTGTAGACTTTGCGCAACGGTGACATAATCATGTTGAGCAACTGTTAAGATCTCAGGTTCAGCTTGTATTGTTGATGCTTGATGATTAGCAGAACCTTGGCCAAAAGTTTGGGTAACAAGTTGCTCATGCTGATCAGAAATGTCGCCACAGAGAAATATTTCTGCGGAGCTAACTTGGTAAGCAGTATGATAAAATGCTTTGACTAGCTCAGGAGTAAGCCTCTCAAATGAGTTCTCATCGAAGGTTACCCCGTAAGGATAATTATTGCCAAACAAATTGTGGGAGAAACGCTCAGCAGCTAAATAGCCAGTCTTTTGCCGCTCTATTCTTACATTTTGAATGGTGCGTGACTTCAGTAAGTCAAATTCTGCAGTTGGAAAAGTTGCTTCTGTAGCAACATCCAATACGAGTGGTAGGAGCGCTTCAAGATGGCGAGTGAGGCAATATAGAGTTAGCGTAGCTCGATCAAAGCCTTGCTCACACTCAAGCGAAGCACCATAGAAAGCTATAGTGTCGGCAATTTGACGAGCTGTGCGGCTTTTGGTTCCTTCTAGAAGCATGCGAGCGGCAAGAAGCGATATACCAGGTAGTGGCTCGTACCATTTCCCGGCCGGAAACACTATCTGTAGCCGAATGACGGGTTGGGCATCGTTGCGCAATACGTGCAAACGAGCGCCATTAGGGAGTGAAAACACGTCAGCCGCGGGCAGTGTCACACTGGCCAGCGGCTGAACGGGAGGAGCGACTTTACGGTCGAGCATAGAGCGAGTTAGTTGGTAGGGGAGGTGTCGTTGCCGAAAGCCTCCTCCAACTTATTGAAGTTGAAGTGTAACGATACCCGAATGGTTTGTGCTAAAGGATTCGCTCGGGAGTTAGGAACCAAATAAGCGCCATCAATTCCGAATACTTGAAAGCGCCCTCCCAAACCTAAGCTGAGGTAGCGACGGTCGCCTTTGTCCGGGTTTTCGTAGAAGTATCCTACGCGAGCCATCAGCAAATCCTTGTACGTGTACTCCAGACCAGCGGAAAGGTTAATTTCTTGTAGCTCTTCAGAAAAGCCCCCCGGCGCGTCACTAAAGGAAGTTGTAATGGCACTAACTACACCTAGTTGTCTCCTCTTTTCATTCTCAGCATCACGGCGCAGAAGGTAAGCTTGCTGACTGGCATTGTCCGTAGCTACGTTGTCTTCGTAATAAGGGCTAGGCACTAATAGCTTGGTGCCATCGAGGGTTAGAGTGAGCTTATTATACGGATCAAGCTCGCGGGTGATGGCTGTGCCTAATCTGATGTTCATCGGCAGGAAGTCGGCCTGATTGGCATCAGTGTAAGTCATTTTATTACCAATGTTGGCAATAGCAGCCCCTAAAGCCAAATTATAGGCACCACCACCGATGCTCAAGTCGCGGGTATAATAGGTGCCTAAGTCAACGGCTAGAGCGTTGCCCGGTTTGGAGTCACCACCGCTGGTAGGACCGACAAGGTTGGAGCGAATGTAACGCGCCGTAACGCCCACGCCTAGGTACTCGCTGAGCTTCTGCCCGTAGGATAAAGCAAAAGCGTACTCCTTCGGGTTAAACTCTCCTTCTGGCTGATTGGCGGCCGAGCGCAGCGCAATGCTTCCTAAGTCGAAATAAAGAAGTGAAGCTGAGATGGCACCACGCTGGTTAAGTTTGGCGTAGCCCGATAGGTAAGCCAAACCCATATCGTCGGTGATGGAACGCAGCCACGGCGTGTAGGAAGGCGATACGCTATACTGATTCGGTACAAAGCCTAGCTTGCCCGCGTTGTAGTAGGCAGAGTTGGCATCGGGTGAAGTGGCCACGCCGGCTTCGCCAAGAGCAGCACCCCGAGAATCAGGGCTGAGGGTGAGAACTGGAACTGCGGTGGTAATGACTTTCGAGTTGGTAATCTGGGCCGTAGCCGCAATCGACAAACCCAACAAACCGGGGAGAAGCGCATAGCGCAGTGGCAGCTTCGACAAGAGCATATAATCGGGAAAAGATGAGCTGAAAGATAAAGGTGAGGCCAGTAAGTTAATTCAGAAGAACTAGTTTTTCGTATTTAGAAGCCGTAGAGCCATCACGCGGAGAACGCACGCTGACTCGATAAACGTACACACCGCGGGCTAATTGGTCATTAAACTCGTCCCGTCCGTCCCAGGTGATGTCACTGAGGTGTGAACTGCTGCTAATAGCGGTAGTGCGCAAAGTGCGAACCAATTTGCCCGACACCGTAAAGATCTGTACCTGAATATCCAAATCGTCGCCGGTGCGATTGTGGTCAAAGTGAAACGTAGTAGCACGGGAAAACGGATTGGGATAGTTCAATACATGATCGAGCGCCAACTTCTCGGTGCGGGCCGCAATAAATTCAATTTCTTTTTCAGCGGAGTTATTAAACGTATCCCAGGCTTTTACTCGAAGCAAATGAGGACCAGGAGCTAAGTCTTCAAATACATATCGCACCCGCCCGACCTGAAAACTATCAACCTCGGCTGTATAGTAATCGTTTAGAACGACGAGTTGGCTTACATCGTTATCCAGGGTGGCTGTTATTTCGTGGCCAATACCTGAACCTGCCGTATTAATGCCATTATCATCACGCAAACGACTGATGAGCGTGGTAGAAGTGCCGGTGAGGCCGCCGAATACAAACGATTCCGTATCCATGAATAGCCGGATATCTGGGGGAATTGTATCGGTGGCAGCATTGTCTAAAACGCCCCCCACCACTACGTTTGTAGCACCGCTGGCATCGGTTCGCCGAATGGTATCGGCGGCATAGAGGCTTATCTTCCCTTGGCCGAAGCTGTAATTAATATCTTTGGGCACGACAAAAGTGAGCTTAAATTCACCATTGCGCACGCTGGCTTGACCATCATAAATAATATCGCGCTGCACTGCTATCGTGGGGCGGCCATCATTTATTTCATTGCCTAGCAGCGTAACGGTAGCGGGCTTCTCGAATACAGTCACCTGTACTTTGCCACTAAAACCAGCGTCGATGGTACCTGCGGCTGTTGTTACAGTACCGGCTAAGTCTACGCGGGAAAGTGCCCGGAGTGTGTCAGTAGCGGATTCAATTGGTTGGCCATTCAACTGCCGAATAGCGGCTGACTGCTCAGGATAAGCTAAGCGCGCAGAAGGATCACCGAGAAGGGAGAAGTTGCGGTTATTATCGCCGGCTTGACTGCCGTTTTTGGTAAGCGCCATGACGTCGCCTAAGCGAGGCATACGACCATTGACTGGCGCAAAAACCACGGCAAAGAAGCGCTCATTCAGAAAACGGTTAAACGTAGATATAACCACACGGGTGGTCGTCAGCAAGCCGATAGCCCCCCTGTCACGTTCGTAAGGGCAACTTCGCCCGCCGAATCAAATTCTGGGTCATCGTAGGTACTGAAATCGCAGGTAGCCGTGAGCATAAATGTGGGCCGTGTTATATTTTCTAAATTCAGAACGTCAGATTTTGTGAAAATCTGCTCATCGGTCCAGCCACGCACTCCACCATGGCCCGCATAATTGACGATAAGCGACCCTTGCTCAATCGCTTCATCAATGGCCCGGGTGGCACTGGGTGAATTTTGCCCCCCAGCACCCGCCACCTGTGGGTACATATCGAGGTAAACTTTGTGCACGTTGTAGGCTGGGCGGCGTGTCACTAGGTCGTTGGCCAACGGCTCGGTAGATGACAACACATGCTCATTGGCGTCGCCATCGTCGGCGACGAAAGTGACGCGGTTGCGCCATTTGCCATACGCCGCCGGCGAGTCGTAGGTAATAAGCTTATCCACCACCAACTTAGCCTGAGCGGTTGAGCGGGGCTGATCAGCGGGGGTGCGCACGGGCAAACGACCGATGCCAATATCGAGGCCTTCACTAGTCGGGCGGCCACCCTCATCCCAGCGGCCTTCGTCGTCATCTAAAAGACCAAAATAATCGTCGGAGGAATAGGAGAGGGCGGGAGCGCCGGGTCGAGGAAAAACGCGATTGAAGGACTCGCGCGACTCATACACCGGCACGAAGTTCTGATTGATTCTATCGATGTCTGTTGCGCCACTTTCGGATAGCCGCCGCTGCTTCCACCACGCTGGCACTTTCGTCAGATCATTTGTGGGGTCTGATTTATAGTCGTATGAAGCATCGCCGAAGAGCAAAAGCATCGTGCGCTTGCCAGCCGGCGTCCGGTCATAAATCATTTTCATGAAGTCGCGGATAGCCGTTACGTCCTGACCGCCCGAACTGAACTCATTATATATCTGCTCCGTCGTGACCACCACTACGTTGAGCTTATCAGCGGGGCGGGCGGGGTTACGCCGATATTCAGCTAAGCGCTCAGCCTCGGCCCGAAACAGCGGGTGCGTCACGATCACGAAGTCCAGCCGCCCATCAAGGTTCAGTGCGTGCAGATTTTGAGGTGCTACTCGACCAAAACTGCGCGGTGCTTCAAAGCTGGAACCCGAAAAGGCAATGAATTCGCGTAGAGAATCGGTAGGAGCCACAAAAGCGCCGCTGGCATCGAGCAGGCGAGCTACCGGCCGGCGCGGATTGGTAACATCCCATATTGTAACGCCAGCGGCATTCGCTACGGTAAATCGGCTGACGGCACCCCGAGCGATATTTTCGAACGAGCGGAATTCAAGCTGAGGTGCTACAAAGCGTAACTGCCGCTGGGCATTCAGCTCCAAGTAATCAAGGTAGCCGGCAGCAGAAGGATTGGTGGCATTATACGTCAGCGAGACACGCAAATCAGTAGTGGCCGGCGCGGGCAGAGACGCTGTAATCAGGCTGATATTGGCTATCTCGGGGAAGAAGTTGGAGCTGTAGCCAGCTACCGATTGAGAAGCCACATTTTGCCCCCCAACGCTGATTTGAAAACTGGAAGCACTATTCGACGCCGCTGCTACCGATGACGTAAGCTGCACTGGGGAGCCGGGAACGAGGTCGGGAATGGTAAACGAAATTTCCTGACGCCCACCTGACTCAAACTTTTCGCCCAGCCATTGCCGGCCCGATTTGAGCAAATTGATCAGATCAATCTCATGAAATTTCCGCTCTGCAAAGGTTGTGATGGTGGCGGTGGGAGAGGCCGTGATGGCCGGAGCCGTGGCTACTCGTTTGCCCGCTGCCGTGCCAACCGTTAAAAAGTAGTAGGCGGTATCCGTATACAGATGGTAGGAGTGCCGAAAACGATTAACAGTTGGCGCTTCTCGCTCCCACGTATGCGGGCCACGCGCGTAGAACAGCACGTATTCGTTGTCGTTGAAGGTGGCGTCGTTGTTATCGTTGGCCACGAAAACGGCATTTTCAATCAGGTCATCGGGCCGGTAGGTACTGTTGGGCTGCGGTAGCATGCCCGTAGCGTTGCCGTAAAGCTGAAGGCGGCGCGGATCAAGCGTTTGCGGATTGAGACCCATAGCCGATAAAGCGGCCTTATCCAGCTTATAGATGCCGCTAGTAGGAACTCCAATCTTAAACCAGTCGCCCTGCTGAAGCACCGATGCGCTTGGATGCGGACGTCCGCCGCGGGCCGCCGCCAGCGGTGCAACTACGTAGGTGTACTCGAAGGAAACCAAGCGTTCTGCCTGTCCGCTCTGCGCATTGCGTCGTACGGGCTGGAACGTAAGAAAACTTACGGGTGCACGCAGCTCCGTAGCAATGCGCAGGCTTAAAGTGGGCTCGGGGGGCAAATTTGCTGCTGCAAGAAGTGTAGCATCTGCGGCAGAAAACGGCTCATATATGGCATTGCGAAGCTGGCCGCTAACCACCCGACCATTGAGGCGCAATGTGTAGGTGCCAACGCGGTCGGTGGGCATGTAGGTGGCACCCCGAAACGAAGGGGTGCGGCTAGCTTGCCCGGCCCGCGTGTACACGGTTTCGTAGCCTTGCCACTCCACAGTGGCTTGCACTGTTTGCTCGGTAGCTTGGGCCCGCGCAGTGTTCGCAAAGCCCGCCAACCCCCAAATGAGCAGCAGAAGCCGAAAAAAGCGCATAAACGTGTTAAGCGATAGAGAGCAGATAAGCGGGAAATAATAAGCGTAGGTGCGGCGGCCAACTACATAACTATCAGTTGTTACAAATATTGTAAAATGAAGTTGAACGCCGGAAAATCACCCAAAAGACGGGCGAAACAAGGAAAGCAGCACGTACAGCAAAATGATAAGCGGAATGGCGGCAGCTTGCAAAACCAACAGCAGAATCAGCGCTAGTATCAGAAACAGAAAACGTAGCGAATTGTCCTGCCAACTCAGATTCTTGAATTTTAAAGCAAACAACGGCAACTCCGCAACCAGCAAGCCTGACAGTAGTAGCGTTAGACCGAGCAGTACCCACGGGTTCAGAATAATCGACGAGAGATGGTAGGTATCATAGGTCAGAATGAGGGGTAAAGAAGCCACAACCAACGTGCAGGCAGGTGTTGGCAAGCCAATGAAAGAGGTAGTCTGGCGGGTATCGTTGTTGAACTTCGCTAAGCGCAGGGCCGAGAATACGGTCAGGATAAAGCCAGCGTAAGGCAGCCAGTCGGGCAGTGAATTTGCCCCCTGGCCCAGCAAATGGTACAGCATCGCGCCCGGCACCACGCCGAACGAAACCATATCGGCTAAGGAGTCGAGGTCTTTGCCAATAGGCGAGCTGGCGTGCAGGGCGCGGGCCACGAGGCCATCAGCAAAATCAAACAAGGCGGCCAAGCCCACCAGATAAGCGGCCAGCTCCAATCGACCAGCAAAAACGCTGCAAAGCGCCAGACAGCCCGCAAATAAATTGAGGCAGGTAATGGCGTTGGGCAAATGATTCTTCATGAAGACTAAAAAACGACGTTAGCGCAGAAACGGATTGGAACGCCGTTCGGCCCCAATAGTAGTAGCTGGGCCGTGCCCAGGATACACGGTTACCGAATCGGGGAGGGTAAGGAGTTGGGTGCGAATGCTTTCAATGAGTGTATCATAATTGCCCCCGGCAAATCGGTGCGGCCAATGCTGCCCTGAAACAGTACGTCACCGCCAATAACAGTTTCGGTAGGCGCGTGGTAGAATACAACGTGGCCGGGCGCGTGGCCAGGGGCAAAGCGTACTTCCAAGATGGTGTCGCCAAAAGTAACGGGCTCGCCGGGTGTCAAAAACCCAGTGGGCTCGGCGGGGTTATAGAGGGGGAAGCCGTAGCTGGGCGCATAAGTAGGAACGGCCCGCAATACGCTCAGGTCGGCTTCATGAATCAGGAAAGGAACCTGGTAAGTGTCGAGTATAAACTGATTGCCAAAGACATGGTCGATGTGGCAATGGGTATTCAGTAGCAACACGACCTGCAGGCCTTCGGCTTCAATAAAGGCTTTCAGAGCTTGTTGCTCCGCTTTCTCGTAGCAGCCAGGGTCAATGACGACGCATTGCTTGGTGGCATCATGCAGCAGATAAGTGTTTTCGGAAAAAGCGTTGAAAGTAAAACCAGATACGGTCATAGAGCTACTTATAGGGAACCGGCGCGCGCCAAATGTAATTGGGAGGGTAAGTTACGATGAGTAGCGTGAAGTTGCGTGAGCCCGGCGCCAGGTGCTTCCTTTATGCCGCGGCCATTTTCGCCTTACCTTGCCCCCATGACCTCTTACGACTACCTTATTCTTGGTCACGGCTTGGCCGGTGCTACCCTGGCCTATGAACTGCGACAGCGCGGCCGCACTGTTTTGGTGCTCGATGAAACGCGCCCCGATTCGGCTTCTAACGTCGCCGCTGGCCTGATGAATCCCGTAACCGGCCAGCGCTTCGTTCTGACCTGGCTAGCCGATGAGCTACTGTCCGCAGCAGCCGTATTTTATCGGAAGCTGGAAGCAGAATATGGGCAGCAGTTTTTCTTCGAAACGCCAATCCTCAAGCTGTTCTCCTCCGTGAAGGAGCAGAATGATATAGTATCCCGTAGTGCTGATGAGCCTTGGGGGGCTTTTGTGGAGGAAATAAGCTCAGCCTTGCCACCTATTACGGGCGTAAAAACGGGCCTGGGGGGCATTTTTATTCGCCGTTGCGGCTATGTAGCCGTGCGCGAAATGTTGGCCGCGCTAGCCGCTGACGGACTCCATAACGGCTGGTTGCGGCACGAAACTTTTGCCTGGAATGACCTTGTTATCGACCAAACTGGAGTGACTTATAAAGGCGCGATACAGGCGCGCCAGTTTGTTTGTTGTGAAGGTGCCGCTGCCATGCGAAACCCGTACTTCAATTGGTTGCCGATTACGGCGAACCAAGGCGAGGTACTGGACGTGCAGTGCGATGGTTTATCAACGGAGCAGGTGCTGAACAAAGGCGGCTACGTGGTGCCGCTCGGCGCCGGGCAGTTTCGCGTAGGGGCTACGTATCGCTGGCCGCCGCTGCCCTTGGGCACTACCCCGGAGGCGCTTACGGAACTTGGTCAGCGCTTTAGTGAAATGTCCGATCAGCCATTTACGGTAGTCGATCAGCGGGCAGGTTTTCGGCCCGCCGTGCGCGACCGAAAACCTGTGCTGGGCACACATCCAGCTTGGCCGGTTTTGAGTATATTTAATGGCTTCGGCTCTAAGGGCGTAATGCTGGCTCCGCGGCTGGCAACCCATTTTGCCAACGTGCTGGAAGGCACCGAAGCGCTGTGGCCCGAGGTCAATATTTCGCGGTATCATTCGTTGTATATTTCCGTACCTAGTGAGGTCGGCGTTTCTTCCTGATTTTCTGCCCTTTTGCTATCCATATGGAGCACCTATCCTTTTCTATAACGCGTCGGCTTTGGGTGACTGGGGCACTACTGGGCGTACTGCTGGGGGCTGGTGAGGCCCAAGCCCAAACGGCCCAAGAACAGTTTGGACGCGTGCGCATCCAGTACAAAGATTTTGACTGGCAACTGTTCAGCACCCAGAACTTCAATATCTATTACTATGCTGGCGGCGAAACCACCGCTCGCAGAGCCGCCGAGTACGCCGAAAAAGAACTGCAACGCGTGTCTTCCCTCATCGGCTACTATCCCTACTCCAAGACCACGCTCATGCTCTATAACTCCGTGGGCGACCAGCGGCAGAGCAACATTGGCTTGGACAGCGACAAGTATCAAACCGGTGGCGAAACCTCGCTGCTACGCATGAATAAGGTGCAAATCGCCTTTCAGGGCCAGCAAACGTTGTTCAAGCGCGATGTAAGCTCCCAGATTACGCGGGTGCTACTGAATGATATGATGTATGGCGGCTCGCTGAAGGAAGTTATTCAGAGCACCTACTTATTACAGTTGCCCGAGTGGTTTATCGCCGGCGCATCATCTTACGCCGCCGAGGGCTGGAGCGTGGAGATGGATGACTACATGCGTGATATGACCCAGCAGTACGAGGGCACCAAAACCGCCCCGTTCTTTCTGCGCAATCCGCAACTAGCGGGCCAGAGCGTCTGGAATTACATTGCGGAGCGCTACGGTTACACCACCATCCAGAATATTCTGAACCTCACGCGCATAACCCGCGATGTGGAAGTGGGTATCAGCAGTTCGCTGAATGTACCATATAAGGTATTCCTGCGCGATTGGCTGGCTTACTACCGCCAACTAAATGCTCAGCCAGTAGTGCCCCTGGTGTTGCCAGATGAGAAAAATCAGATTGTAAGCAACAACCGCAAAGCGGTATTGTATTCGCAGCCAGTGCTGAGTCCCAACGGTCAGCGGCTGGCGTATGTGGTCAACGACCGTGGCCGCTACCGCGTGATGACCGTCAACCGCAACGGCTCTGGACGAAACACTATTCACCGCAGCGGCTACAAAACACCTGATCAGCTGGTAGAAAACCGCCTGCCAGTGCTGGCTTGGCGCGGCAACGGTCAGGTGGCCGTAGCGGAGATGGATAAAGGCTACATGACGCTGCGCCTGCGCCCTGCCGACGCTGGTGTAGTAAATAGCGTGCTTTCCAATTTGCGTGAAGCTTTGCCTTTCAGCAAAGGCGGCTCGTCTATTTTCAAACCGTTCTCCCAAGTGCTTGACTTGGCGTACTCACCCGACGGGAAGTCGTTGGTCTTCAGTGGTACGCGTGGGGGGCAAAATGACCTGTATCTGTTGCGGGCTGGCAGCCGGACGCCCGAGCGCATCACCAACGATCTGTTCGACGATGTGCAGCCCGTCTTCCTGCCCAACGGCGCGGGCATTGTGTTTAGCTCTAACCGGTGGTCGGATGGCACGGCGGAAGGTAACTTTGCCAGCGTGGTCAACAACTATGATTTGTTCTTGTATCACCTCGATGGGCGAGAGCAGCCGGTGGAGTCGCTGGTGAGCACTATTTCCAACGAAGGCCGCCCCCGGGCCTTATCTGATACCGAGATTCTGTACTTGGGCGAAGAAAGCGGCATTCGCAGCCTGTACCGCTACTCACTCACTACGCGTCAGCGGACGGCCGCCAGTAACTTTTCCACCAACCTCAAAGACTTCGACTTCAATGCCGCTACCGGCACGTTGGGCTTCATTGCCTCCGACCGGGCCCGCGACATGGTGTATGTGTACCCCACCTACGCCTTGCCGGAGAATATGACGTTGGCCAAAACAGCGCGCCAGGAAATTCTGGAAGAGCGGTCGGCGCCACCGCCGCCAGCGCCCGCACCTGCTCCGGTTCAAGAGCCCACGCCAGCGCCGGCACCAGACTCAACTTCTACTCTTGCAAGCGAGCCTGGGGGGCAAATTGCTACTGATTCGACGGCCACGCCGCAGCCGCAGGTTGCTCAGCAGAAGGCAGAGGAGCCCATCAACACCAGCAACTACGAGTTTGATGAGGATGCGCCCACGCGGACCAATGCCCGTCGGCGCTCGGCAACGGCCGCTAACCTACCCACCGCTCCCCCGCCGATGCCTTCGCGCTGACGGGCCCCTATCGCTATCGTCCGCAGTTCAGCATCGATAATGTGGTGTCGTCGCTGTACGTTGATCCGTTGCTGGGCTTTGGTTTGATTGGGCAGGCCAACATGACGGACTTGTTTGAAAACCAGCGTATTCAGGCCGGTATTTTTGGCCTCACTGATTTGAAAACCAGTAATATATACGCGGAATACACCGACCTGCGCCGCCGCTACGACTGGAGCATACGCTACCAGAAACAGGCCTATTTCTTCGACCTTACGGGGCTGGGCCGCACCCGCTACGGTCGCCACGAGGTGGCACCTACCATTGCGTACCCACTCACGCACAACCTGAGCTTGCGCGGCGGGCCGCGCTTTGTGAACGTGAACCGCACGCTGATTAACGTGTTCGACGACTCGCTGGATATAAACCGCAATTATCTGGGCCTGACTGGTGAACTGGTGTATGATAACGCCATTGCTACCGGCGTGAACATGCTGCAGGGCACGCGCATGAAAGTGGGCGTCATGAAGCTGAATAGCCTCGACAACAAGTCGCAGAACTTCGGCAAGATCTACGTGGATCTGCGTCACTATCAGAAAATTCACCGTCAGATTATTTGGGCCAACCGTGCCAGCTACGGCCAGTTCTTTGGCGATACACGGCAGCAATTCCGCCTTGGCGGCATGGACAACTGGTTGAACAATGACTATCAAGACGACCAGCGCATCTTGCCTTCCACCTACGACCCCACGCAGATGTTCTACCAGCAGTTTGTGACCAACCTGCGCGGGTTTGACTATAGCAAGCGCATCGGTCCGAAATATGTGTTGTTCAATTCCGAGCTGCGGGTGCCTATTATCCAGTATATCACGCGCAAACCCGTAGAATCAGGATTCTTCCGCAACCTGCAGCTGACTGCTTTTGCTGATGCTGGCTCGGCTTATTCTGGCCCGAACCCATTCAACGAAAATAACTCCTTCAACACCCAGATAGTAGGTGGCAATGGGAATGCCTTCACGGCTACCGTAGTCAATTTCCGCAACCCTTTGCTCGTCGGCTACGGCTTCGGTATTCGGACCACTTTGCTGGGTTTCTACGGAAAAGGAGATATCGCCTGGGGGCAGGAAGACTATAATCAACTGGGTCCCAAACTCTACTTTACGCTCGGCTACGACTTCTAAAGAGGAAGCTTTCAATTCTCTTTTCAAGCCAGAATACATTCGAAAAAGCCCCCGGAAATAATCTGGGGGGCTTTTTTGTGGTTGGTATAGGTTAGCTGATTCTGTAGCCTACACCTTAAACATCAGGCTCGAAGCAGTAAAAACCAGCGGCCAGCGACTATCTTTGTGGTCCCATTCACTAGTCCCGTGGCCGTGCTACTCCTTCGTGAGATTTGGTATTTAATGCAGAAGGATTTTCGTCTGGAATGGCGGCAGCGGGCGGCGCTGAACGGGATGCTGCTGTACGTAGGCAGCACCGTATTTGTCTGTTACCTCAGCTTTGCGCTACGTGGGGGGCAATTACCCGCTCCGGCCTGGAATGCCCTGTTTTGGATCATCCTGCTTTTTACGGCTGTAAATGCGGCCGCCAAAGGCTTTTTGCAGGAAAGCCGGGGCCGTCTGCTCTACTACTACACGCTGGTGCGGCCGCAAGCCGTGATTCTGGCCAAAATTGCCTACAACGCGGTGTTGCTGCTGGGCTTGGCGCTGGTTGGCTTTGCCCTGTACGCCGTGGTGCTGGGCAATCCGGTGCAGGATGTGCCTCTCTTTGTTGGCAACGTTGGGCTGGGCGCCGTGGGCTTTGCTACCACGCTCACGCTGGTGTCGGGTATTGCCTCCAAAGCCACCAACAGCAGCACGCTCATGGCCGTGCTCGGCTTTCCCATCATGATTCCGATGCTGCTACTGCTCATCAAGGTTTCCAAAAATGCCCTCGATGGGCTGGAGTTTGAGGCGAGCAGCGGTTCTCTATTGACGCTGTTGGCTCTGAACCTGATTGTGACGGCCGTGTCGTACCTGCTGTTTCCTTTTTTGTGGCGCGGCTGATTGTAAAACCGCTGGAAATGAGTGATAAGAATCAAGAAAAAGCCCCCGCAAGTCGTCACAAATCACCGTGTCAACTTGTTGTTTTGCAGAAGGATTTGTTGATAAGTCGTTGGGCTTGTTTTTCCATTCACCGTTTTGCTTCTCATGTCTATAAAAAGAAACTGGTGGAAAGTGCTCGCTATCGTGTTGGTATTGTACACGGTAGTAGCAGGGTTGTTGGTACCGGTGCCGCGGCTAGATATTGTGAATGAAAGCATTCGCAACCTCTACTTCCACGTGCCCATGTGGTTCGGCATGACCATTATTCTGACTACTTCGGTCATTTACTCTATTCGGTACCTGCGCACGCCAACGGCTCGCCTCGACACCCTGGCGCACGAGTCAGCCAAGACCGGCATTGTGATGGGAATGCTAGGGCTGGCAACGGGCAGTATATGGGCGCGCTACACTTGGGGCGCCTGGTGGACCTCCGACCCACGCCTCAATGGAGCCGCCATTGCGATGCTTATTTACGGGGCTTATATTGTACTACGCTCATCTTTCACCGATGAGCAGCAGCGGGCGCGCATCAGCGCCGTGTACAATATCTTTGCGTTTGCGGCGGCCATTCCGCTGCTTTTTGTGTTGCCGCGCCTCACCGATTCGCTGCATCCTGGCGCGGGCGGCAACCCCGGTTTTAGCAACTACGACTTGGATAGCAACATGCGCATGGTATTCTATCCCGCCGTCATCGGCTGGACGCTCATTGGCTTCTGGATTACGCAAGTGAGCAGCCGCCTCGAATTTCTCAAACAGAAGATCTATGAAAAACAGCTGGCGTAACGCCTTTTTGCTCCTGCTGACGCTGCTTGCCACCGTTGGGCAAGCAGTAGCGCAAACTGCCAACACCCCTGAAATGGCAGATGCTCTGCGCCAAAGCGGCAAAATCTACGTGGTCGTAGCCGTGATTTTGATTGTAGTCATCGGGCTAATTGGCTACCTGATTTCTCTCGACCGCAAAGTGAGCCGGTTGGAAAAAGAGATTCGCTAAACGAGTTACCATCTAAAATTGCCCCCCAAGGATTTTTCACCCGGCTTTAGTTGTTCAGATTAACCGACCCGCACTCTTCGCAACATGAAAAAAACCCACATCCTCGCCATCGCTGTAATTGCCATTGCTATTGGTATCATTATGAGCGCAGCCGGCGATGCCAGCGTGTATGTATCCTTCAAGGAAGCCCGTGAGCGAGCCGCCGAGGGTAACCTGACGAAAGTACACGTGGTAGGTCGCCTGCCCCGCGACAATCAGAAAAATATTACGGGCCTGGAATATAATCCCACTCTCGACCCTAACTACTTCGCTTTCACGCTGGTAGACACTAACCGGATAGCGCAGCGGGTTATTTACTTCAATCCCAAGCCTCAGGATTTTGACAAGTCGGAGCAGGTGGTAATTACCGGTGCTATGCGCAACGACATCTTCGTGGCCGACAAGATTTTGCTGAAGTGCCCCTCCAAATACGTGGAGACAGAAGTGAAAGGCGCAACGGCCTCAGTTAATTAAGTACTTCTTCAGCGAGTTGAAATGGAGAGTGGCTGTCCATTTCAGCATGCAGCATGTCGCCGAGAATTACTCTGAAGGATATGTAGCTGCCGCTCATTTTTATCCTTTTAGCTCGGCTCTGGTTTATGAGCGGTGAGGCTTCTGGAAGAGAATAAAAACTCATCCACTCACGCCGCAAAGCACATTAAAAAACGGGTACTGACTGGGTAATTCGTGTCAGCCGCCCCTCCACTTTACCCGATAAACATGATTAATACCTTCATCGGCGACCTCGGACACATAAGTGTCATTATAGCGTTTGTGGCCGCCATCGTAGCGGCGTATGCTTATTATATGGCAACCAGTCGCCGCCCCTTAGGCGATGACGATGTTGCCTGGCGGCGCTTGGGTCGGGGGCTTTTTTGGTGCACGGCGTGGCGGTGCTGTCCATTATCGGCTGCTTGTTCAGCCTGATTTATGGCCACCGCTACGAGTATTATTACGTGTGGAGCCACTCCAGCAACCATTTGCCGGTGCACTACATGATTTCCTGTTTCTGGGAAGGGCAGGAGGGTAGCTTCCTGCTCTGGATATTCTGGCACGTAGTGCTGGGCTTAGCTATCATTCGCTTTAATAAGAAGTGGGAAGCGCCCGTGATGACGGTGTTTGCCGGCGTGCAGCTTTTCCTGACTTCCATGATTCTGGGCGTGGTAATCGGGGAGCTGAAAATTGGCTCATCGCCGTTTATTCTGTTGCGCGACTTCCTCACCGACTTGCCCGTCTGGAAAACCGACCCCAACTTCATTCCCAAAGACGGTACCGGTCTGAATCCCTTGCTCCAGAACTACTGGATGGTGATTCACCCCCCAACGCTCTTCTTGGGCTTTGCGCTTACCCTCGTGCCGTTTGCATTTGCCATTGCTGGCCTGTGGAAAGGGGAGTTGAGCAAGTGGGTAAAGCCCGCTCTGCCCTGGACGTTGCTTGGCGCTTTGGTCTTGGGCGTGGGTGTGATGATGGGTGCTTACTGGGCCTACGAAACCCTGAACTTCGGCGGCTACTGGAACTGGGACCCGGTGGAAAATGCGGTGTACATTCCTTGGCTGGTACTTGTGGCTTCCATCCATGGCATGATCCTATGGAAGCGCAGCCGCCTAGGCTTGCGCACCTCTTTCGTGCTGGTTATTGCAACCTTCTTGCTCATTCTGTACGCCACCTTCCTGACCCGTAGTGGTGTGCTGGGTAATGCTTCAGTGCACTCCTTCACCGACTTGGGCTTGTCGGGTCAGTTGCTGATTTATATGGGCTTCTTCTTTGTGGTGGCCATCAGCATGCTGGTATGGCGCTGGAAGAGTATCCCGATTTCCGAGAAAGAGCTGACTACGTATAATGCCGAATTATGGGTGTTCGTAGGGGCCACGGTGTTGTGTCTTGGTGCCTTCCAGGTGTTGGTAACGACGAGCATTCCCGTTTACAACTCTTTCCTGGGCTTCCTAGGCATCAAGTCCAACCTCGCTCTACCCGCCGACCAGATTGCTCATTACACCAAAATACAACTGTATATCGGCGTAGGAGTAGCCTTGCTTTCGGGTTTAGCGCAGGTGATGTGGTGGCAGAAGAACGACAAGCAAAGCCTGATGAACTCGCTGGCCGTGCCCGGTATTCTGACCTTGCTGGGAGCAGCGCTGGTAATTCTGCTGGTGCGCTACAACAAGCTGCAAATGGAGCCCACCTACATTCTGCTCCTCACGGCGGCGCTGTTTGGAGTGTTGGCCAACCTAGGAATGGTGCTTAGCCTGATGATGAGGCGCGTGAGCATATCGGGTGGGGGTGTAGCCCACATTGGTGTAGCACTGATGCTATTGGGTATTTTGGCATCGGCTGGCTATTCCAATATTATCTCCGCAAACGTATCGGGCCTGGTGTATTCGCGCGAATTTCCGGAGGAGATAAACCGCGACAACGTACTGCTTTGGCGTAATGATGTTGCGCCGATGGGTAAGTATGATGTAACCTATACCGGTCAGTACTTCGAGGTGCCCGGTATGCCCGAGTATGTCAACAAAGAGCTTATCTATCGCACCGATGATGAGTACAAGGTTATTGCCCGCGGCGATATAAAGCTTAAGGACAAGACCTATTATAAGGTTGGCGATACGCTCGAAATTCTGCCAGAAAACACCTATTACCGAGTTGAGTATAAAAACCGCGAGACGCAGGAAGCTTTCACGCTTTTCCCGCGGGCGCAGGTAAACGAAGAGATGGGTTTGCTGGCCTCACCGGCGCTCAAGCAGTTCGTTGACCACGATATTTACTCTCACATTAGCACCGTGCCCGACCCAAGTAAGGAGAAAGACTGGACGGAGGTAAAAGAGCACGAGATTACCGTGGGCGACACGATTTTCCTCAACGATTACTTTGCGGTGCTTCGCGCCATTGAACCAGCTCATCAAACTGCTGGTCTGGGTCTGAAGCCCGGCGACTTAGCTATTCAGGGCGACTTTATCGTGCATGGGGAGAAGAAAAAGTACCACGTTCACCCCATGTTTGTTGTGCGTGACCGGCTTATTGGCCGCGTACCCGATGAGGTAGAAGATCTGGGCCTGCGTCTGTCTTTTATCAACGTAGATCCTGAAAAGGGCAAATTCACCTTCGGCGTCAGCACCACAGCTAAGGATTATATTATCCTCAAAGCGGTAGAGAAGCCTTTTATCAACCTGCTCTGGAGCGGCACGCTGCTCATGACGGTTGGTTTTGGAATGGCCTTCGCAAAGCGCCGCCGCGAGCTGCGCGAAAATGCCGTTCAACCTGCTCCCGCAGATACGAGCACCATCATAAAAACACCCGCGCCGCGCCGGGCAGAATCGGTGGCTTAATTAAGCTTATCCACAAAAAAGCCCCCAGTAAATATCTGGGGGGCTTTTTTTATGGATAAGCAGTGCTATTTCCAGGTGCCCAAACTGATGAATGCTATTTTGCCTTATATCAAGTCTGATTACCCTGCAGCGCGAGCCTTTTCCTGCCAGCACAATAGAATCAGGGGATTAAGCACTTTCTTGCGGCCGATGAGTACACTTCAGCCCACATTTGCCCCCCAGCGTATTGCCTTGCTAGGCGCGGGGCGGGTGGCCAGCCAGCTAGGCCCTGCGTTGCTACAAGCTGGCCACCGGGTAGTCTCTGTTTGGAGCCGAACGACAGCTAGCGCCCAAAGCCTGGCTAACCAGTTGCCCGGAGCGGCTGTCAGCCTCCACCTCGATTTTGCCGCCCAGCCGCCCGCCGATTTATATCTGCTTTCGGTACCCGATGCGGCCGTGCCGGAGGTGTTGGCCACCGCTACGTTTCCAGCTGGTGCCTTGGTAGCGCACACGGCGGGCGCTTTACCATTGGCTCTCTTTGAAGCGTATCCTAAGGTGCGGGGGGGCGTCTTTTACCCCCTGCAAACGTTTAGCCCCGGCCGCATAATAGATTGGCATGCCGTGCCACTTTGCATTGAAGCTGCCGATGAGGCCGGGCAAGCTTTGCTGCTGGCGCTGGGGCATAGCCTGAGCAAAATGGTGCAGCCGGTGGCTACACTTCAGCGCCAGCGCCTCCACGTGGCGGCCGTATTTGCCAGCAACTTTACCAATCACCTATTAGGCATCAGCCATGCCTTGCTAACAGAGGCAAAACTGCCTTTTGAGCTACTGGCGCCCTTGCTGCGCGAAACCGTGGAAAAAGCACTAGCTGCCCCGCCTTTCAGCGTACAAACCGGGCCCGCCGCCCGCCGCGATGCCCCTACGCTGGCCCGTCATCAGGCTGAGCTAACCGCTCACCCAGCTTGGTTAGCTTTATATAAGTCGTTGAGTGACAGTATTCAACAGCAATTGCCCCCCGCCGAACTAAACAACGAGGCAGGGTTGTAGCTTTGATTCGGGACAGGTGGTGCGTACCTTCGTGCCCGCAATTGCCCCCCACGAACCCAATTTTGTGAATACCATTAACATCACCTTCCAGTTTCAGGATGGCCAGCCCGCGCAGACCCATGTGGCAGCCCAAGGCGAGTCGGTGCTGGACGTGGCCCTCAACAACGATATTCAACTTCAGCACAACTGTGGCGGTGTGTGTGGTTGCAGCACCTGCCACGTGTATGTGCTGCAAGGCGAAGATGGATTACCTGAGATTTCTGATAAAGAAGAGGATTTCATCGACCGCGCCGTGAACCCGCGCATCAATTCCCGGCTGGCCTGCCAGTGCGTGGTGCAGGCTGAAGGCAACGATCTGGTTATCCTTATTCCGCCTCAGGATTTCCTGGGTCATTAAGGCTACGTTTAAAAGTAGGGAATGACAGATACAGCCAGTTAAAAACTGCCTTACAGCACTTTAGGCCGGCTTTCTCTCTTCTCAACTCCAACCTTTGCCTATCTACCTTCTGAACTTTCCAACGCCCAGATATGAATCATTTCGAGCCCCCCATTAAGTGGAGCGACCACGAGGATATCGCCATTGCTCTTTACGAAAAGTTTGGCGATGACTTTACGGAGGCAAAAATTTACCGCATCCGCTTCACCGAACTGCTGGAATGGGTACTTACATTGCCTAACTTCGAAGGCACCCGCGAACAGGCCAACGAAGGTCACCTGGAGCAGATTCAGGCTAAGTGGGTGTACGAGTGGCGTGATAATCAATAAAGCATCCTACTAAGTTACATGGTTGGGTAAGGAAATGGCTGGTCGTTTTACGAATGCCATTTCCTTACCCAACCATTCTTGTTTATACAATGGATCCAACCATTACTCCTTCTAAATTGCTTGCTATTCAAGCGTTTATCCTTGACGTAGACGGCGTGCTTACCGATGGTACCATGCTGGCCTTGAATTCGGGTGAGCAGGCGCGGGCTTTTCACATCCGCGATGGGTATGCGATTCGCTATGCCCTGACTAAAAGCTACCGGATCGTGGTTATTTCGGGTAGGGAGGAAGAAGGTGTTCGCAAGCGCCTAGAGTCGTTGGATGTTCGTGACATCTATTTAGGTGTGGATGATAAGATGAAGATCTTTAACACCTACATCAATTTGCACCGCCTCGACCCGGCGCACATTGCCTATATGGGCGACGACCGCCCAGACGTGGAAGTAATGCGCCGGTGTGCAGTAGCAGCCTGCCCCGCCGACGCCGCCACCGATGTACGCGAAATCAGCAATTACGTGTCGAAGCTGCCCGGCGGCCACGGGGCCGTTCGAGAGTTGATAGAAGCAGTAATGCGGGCTCAACAAACCTGGTAGTGTCTGGTAATGCAGACGTTACGGCCGAGTAAGTGGGTCGTTCTTTACTAGGGAGTATGGATTGGGGCAAGTTGTGTTTTTCTAAAATCCATTTATATTTACCCCATCATCCATTCAACCCATTTTTTTATTTTTTTCATGAAAACAGGAACCGTAAAATTCTTTAATGAGTCGAAGGGCTACGGCTTCATTACAGATGACAATACGAAGGAGGACTTCTTCGTACACATTACCGGTCTTAACGGGGGCCAAATCCAACAGAACGACCGCGTAGAGTTTGAAACGCAGGAAGGCCGCAAAGGAGTAAACGCGGTAAACGTAAAGCGCGTGTAGGTTTTCCTACCTGAATTTTACTTTTCAGAAAGCCTCTCCCATCTGGAGAGGCTTTCTTTTTGCGTGTTTGGGGAGGATATTTGCCATCTTACTTCGTGGGGGCATTTTTATAGGGTCTCTCTGGTTTTCTAGTTATGCAGTCTTCCGTTGGGTCCGCCACATTTGTATCCGCACCAGGGGCCACCGAGCCGCGTGGGTGGCGCCCGGTCATGCGGCTGGTACGCCTGCCCAACTTGCTGCTCATGGGGCTGTGCCTGCTGCTCGTGCGGGCATGCCTGCTCCAGGCACCTCAGCAGCTGCTCAGCGCCTCGTTTGGCCTACTCATTCTGGCATCTTTGTGTGTAGCGGCTGCCGGCTATATCATCAATGATTACTACGACGTCAAGATTGATAGCATCAACCGCCCGGCGCAACTAGTGGTCGGGCGCGTCATCAACCGCCGTCATGCCATGATGGCGCACTTGGTGCTTACAGGGATAGGCGTATTGGTTGCGGGGGTGTTGTCGCCATTGCTGGGGCTGGTGCATATGGGGTCGGCGCTGCTGCTGTGGGGCTATTCAGCGCGGTTTAAGCGTTTGCCGCTGGTAGGTAATGTGAGCATTGCCACGCTTACGGGCGCATTGGTGCTGCTCCCCGAACTGCAATTACGCACTGGCCAATCGGCGGTGTGGGTGTACGCATTGGCTGCGTTTCTGCTCACTGTAGTTCGGGAGGTCATTAAGGATGTGGAAGATATGCGCGGTGACGCCGCACACAAATGCCTGACACTGCCCATCGTGTGGGGAGTAGCGCGTACCAAGTGGGTAGCCGGATTCTTTCTGCTCAACCTACTGGTGCTGGTTGGGACGGCCAGTGGTCAGGCGTTATTTGTGACGAGTGACCAAGGGCTTGGCTTATGGTTAGCCATCACGGTATTAATGCCCTTGCTAGGGCTGGCGTGGCGCCTTTTGCGCGCCGACCGGAGGCTTCATTTTACTACGTTAAGTGCTTGGTGTAAATGGATTATGCTCGCAGGTGTGCTTTCTATGCTGTGGCTGGCAGGCGGGAGCTAAAACAGTTTGGCTAGCTAAACCGTTAGCGTTGAAAACTGAATGACATTTACTACCTTTTAGGTGGGTATGTGCTGGAGCTCGGTTTATCCATCCTTTCTACCAAGCCATTTTATGCGCTTCATTTATTCGCTGCTGACGCTGAGTGTGTTGGCGGCAGCCCCTAGCGCTTTCGCGCAAGTCACTCCAGCCACTGATTCAACCACTACCACTGCTCCAGCGCCCGGCCTTAGCCAACCGCGCAAATTAGCCAGCGACAAGCCCAGCTTTATTCCGGTGCCGATAGCGTTCTATCAGCAGGAAACGGGCTTTGCAGCCGGGGCAGCGATTTTGCCTGTATGGCGCTTCGGCACCGATACCACGGTGCGCAAGTCGAATGCCCGCCTGATTGCCTGGTTTAGTCAGGAAAAGCAAAGTACCATTCAGCTTACGCACACCATTTTCACGCCCGGCGAAAAGCTATTCTTATCAGGCGAGTTGAGCCGATATGATCAGAAGCTGTTTTATTATGGTGTTGGCAACGATAACCGTGAGGAGGCAGAGTCGGACCTGGAATTCAAGCTCATCGTATTTGATGAGAAAGTGATGCCGCGCATCGCCCCCAATTTGTTCGTGGGCCTGCGCTACCGACTCACCAGCCTCACCGATATTACGGCTCCTGATAACGCCGAAGATGGTGGTGCTAACTACTTTCTGCGCGATCCGCGCATTGATCCTCGCGAGCGGGAGAACACCCTTAGCTCCGGCATCGGCCCCTCCTTGCTCTACGACGGGCGCGACAACGTACTGGCTACCTATAGCGGCAATTTTGTGGACGCTCATGTGCTAGTGAATGGTGGTGCGCTGGGCAGCGATTTTAAGTTTACTCGCTATCAGTTGGATGCCCGCCACTTTCAGCCCTTGTTTGGCTCTAACAACACGATTCTGGCTTTGCAATACCTCACCCAGCTGCATACCGGCAATGTGCCATTCCGGGAAATGGGCGGCTTGGGGGCCAATTTGGGTGGTGCCATCTACAACAACTCGGGCCTGATGCGGGGCTTGTACGAAACCCGCTTCCGCGACCGGCAGATGATGACCTTTCAGGCAGAAGTTCGTCAAAAGCTCTTCTGGCGCATCGATGCTGCTGCCTTCTTGGGCGCTGGTCAGGTAGGGTATAAACTCTCAGATTATACCTTCGACGGCACCAAGTTCGCCGGGGGCGCCGGTCTACGTTTCCGCTTCAACCGCCGTGACCGCCTCAACGTTCGCCTCGATTATGCTGGCGGCACTGATACGCCACCTAGTATTTACTTCGCCGTAGGCGAAGCGTTTTAAGGCATTCATTTCCGCCAAAAAGCCCCCAGTTGTTATTCGGCTGGGGGCTTTTTCTGTAGTTGATGCAGCCTCATGGTGCGCTTCGACTGAAGTACGAAACTACTAGTCTCTGCCTGATTCCACTTTTGGGTATGCAAAGCATTTTAATTCACTGATCAGGTTGACCAATATGAGGTGGATGAATGTAATTTATATGACTGATAGTTAGCGATATAGCACAAGAGCACGCTTTTAATATAAGTCATAAAAAACCGCGCCTTATCTGGTTCGTAAGCCCGACAGATGGAGCACAGTTCACCAGCCCGATTTCACGCCGCCCAAGAGGCCACGGCCGCTCCTCCACTTGTCTGGTTAGTAGCGACGCCGCCAGCGGCTGAGTTATTCGTTTCAGTGGTTATTCCTGCCAAAGACGAAGCGGAAAACCTGCCTTTGGCTTTGGCCGCATTGGCAGCCCAAACTGACTTGCAGAACCGGCCACTACCGACGGGCAGCTATGAAATTATTGTGCTGGCCAACAACTGCCACGATCAGACCGCGGCCGTTGCGCGGGCTTTTGCCCGTCTCCATCCCCAGCTTAATCTGCACGTTGCTACCATAACGCTGCCACCGGCTCAAGCGCACGTGGGGGGCGCCCGCCGCCTGCTTATGGACGAGGCCTGCCATCGGTTGGAAACCGTGGGGCAACCACTGGGCCTGATTGCCAGCACCGACGCCGACACGCAGGTTAGTAAGACTTGGCTTGCGGCTATGATATCCGAAGCCGCTGCCGGCGCCGAGGCAATTGGGGGGCGAATTCTGACTACGCCTTCCGCAAGCCTGAAATCCGCCGTACGCCGCTATCACCTGCGCGATGCTTCGTACCAGCTATTACGCGCTCAGCTGGAGCATTTGCTTGATCCGGACGCCGTCGACCCTTGGCCTCATCACCATCAACACTTTGGCGCGAGTCTGGCGCTTACGGCGCGGGCTTACCGCCGCGTAGGTGGGCTGCCGGCCGTTAGTTTTTTGGAAGATGAAGCCCTCGTGCGGGCCCTGCGCCGCCACGATATCAGCGTGCGCCACAGTCCGCAGGTACGCGTGTTTACCTCTGATCGACAGGATGGGCGGGTGGCCGTGGGCCTTTCCTGGCAACTGCGCGTGTGGGCCACAATGAGCGCGGAGCAACATGAGCCCTTAGTAGAAAGCGGTTCCTACTTATTTGCTTTATGGCAGGCCCGACAAGCATTGCGCGTGCATTGGCAGGCTAGCCGCACCAGTATGCCCGCCGCCATTGGCAACCACGGCTTTAGTAATGAGTTGGCTTCCACGCTGCACGTGCCAGTAGTTGGGCTGATAAAAGCGTTTTATCGGGTCTCCACGTTCGGAGAGCTATGGGAATGGGTGCAGACGCAGCAACACAAAACAATGCGCTGGACCCACCGCTGGCCTTTGGTGCCTCTTAGTCAAGCCCGCATTGAGCTTCGCCAGCTGATTGGGCAACTGGGGGGCTAAATTTTCTCCAGCAAATCCAGCCGATACTGTTCATGGCGTTGGCCGTGCAAGTGGCGCAAGGGGCCATTGGCTAGGGCTTTTTGCAGGAAAAAATCATGTACCTCATCGCCAGTAAGTGGATAATCATGCACTGGTGGGGTCCAGTGCACAAGCAATAATTGCCCCCCAGGCGCTAATCCCGCCACTATTTGGTCGGCGGCGCGTGTCAAATCAACGGGCGACCAGTAGTAGCCGACTTCGGACACCATAATTAAATTGAACGCGGCCGAGTCCGGAAATTCTTCGGGTACGCGCAACAGCCGAAACTCTACCTGCGGCAAATGCGCGCACCGCTGGCGGGCACGTAGCAAGGGCGCTTCCGCAACATCTACCGCCAACAAATGCCCACATCGGGTTGCTAATTGTTCGGTGAGCACTCCCAAAGAGCAACCAATTTCGAAAGCCCGCGCGTACTGGGAATGGGGCAGCGCCGCCAGCGTTGTAGCGTATTTCTCCCGCTCGTAAGGGCTGGTTTCAAAGCCCCACGGGTCTTCGTTGGCCCGATATACATCGTCGAAGTAGGCTGGGGGCAAAGTGTTGGGCTGCTTTGGGTTCATAACGATACAGAGTTACCCTCCGATTTAAATTCGAGGTATACTTCAAATGGCTGGGCAAAGTGCGCCAGCATTCCCGGCGAAAGCTGAAAGCCAGTAGGGTCGTCGTCAATCAGATTGGTAAGCTGGGAGCGGTGCGCAGCAATGGCTTGCTGTTTCTGGCTCAGAACTGACGTGATGTCCAGACGCCAGCCTACCACCTCGCCAGGTTGGGGCAAGTCGAGAGGCGCTGCTCGTTCCCATGCCCACACTACGTATTCTAAGAGGCGTGGTGGCGCAGGGAGTTGAGCTAACGCCGCCCGCACGAGCTGACTGGTAGCGCGATGGTCGGGATGCGGGTCGCGCCGCCAAGGAACCAGAATGGTAGTGGGAGAGAGTTGACGTATATGCATTCGTAGCTGCTCCACAGCAGCTTCAAAGCCTGCCGCGCCTGCTACAGGTACATTCCCATCGGGCAAGCCCATGTAGTGCGGAGCCGTTGTGAGGCCCAAGGCAAGTAATGCTGCCTCAAACTCTGTTTCCCGTAACTGCCGACGAGCGGCGGGCGGATATTTCTGCGAATTGGGGTGCGACATGGTCCCATCCGTAACCAGAATGGCCGTAACCGGCACTTGTGCCTGGCACAAAAGAGCCAGTAAACCACCGCAACCCAAGGATTCATCGTCGGGGTGAGGGGCAATAACTACCGTCGAGCCAAGTCGGGGGGCAAATTCAGCGGGGCGCAGCGGCAATTCGGCAAAAGAAAACGGGAAAGTTTCTGGCATATTTCAGGCAGCGAGCGGAGCTACTATTGCCAGAGGCGGTGGGCAGGCTCCGTTTGAGCTAACGCAAACCGGCCGGCGTCGGCGATTGCTGCATCGGGGGCGGGCTGGCGTAGGTAGTGAGTCAGGTCGCGGTGGAGGCGCTCGAAGGGCTCGGGGCGAAGCAGGCCGCGGGCTCCTACGCAGCGTTCCGCTAGTTGCAACGTCCGAAGGCATATATCCTCAATGGCCGTGCGCACCAAGTTGGCATACGCCACAGTGGCCCCAGCATCAAGCGTGGCCGCGGGGCGCGAGGCGTGGTCGGCGGCGCCTCGTAACCACAAATTACCGCCTTCAATCAAGCCCGCCAACTCGCCTAAGCGCATCTGCTGATATGGGTCATTGGTGCGGTTAAGCTCCTGTAGAAAGCGCCTGGTTTCGTTGAAAACTGCCTCCGCCGCGCCTAGCTGCACCGCCGCGAAGCGAATAGCACCCCCGCTGAAGTCGGGTTGCCGGTAATAATCGCCAGGCTGCCCCACCAAGTCCTCCTCACTGATTTCCAAGCCTGTCAAGTCGACCCGAAAGCTGGCCGTAGCCCGCATGCCCAGCGGCTGCCAGAAGCTAGCGTCGAGCGTGGGGGGCATTTTATCGGTTGGGAGAATGAACATCTGCCAGCCGCCGTCGGGTAGCGCACCGGTAATAAGGGGGCGCGTCACGTGGCCCGCGCCCGAGCCAAACGTTTTGCTGCCTGACAGTCGAAAAAGCCCCCCAGCCAGTGGTTCGAGGCGTACCCCATCGTCGGCCTGCGTATTCCAGACGCCAAACAGGTGGCCAGCATGAGCATCCTCTGCCCAGCGTCCTACCTGTTTGGGTTGGGAATAGCGCTGCATCAATTGCAACGCATTTACATGGCCTTCATACACGCGCCCAACGGCTAAGTTGCCGCGGCCAATATGCTTTAGAGTTCGGAGTAATGTAAGAGTGTGCACAGGCAGGTGCAGATCGGCACCGCCCAGCGCTTTGCTCAACGGCACTGTGAGCAAACCGGCTTCGCGCAACCACTCAAATTCCGCTACTGGAAAGCCGCCTTCCTCATCCGACACTGGAGCTTGCACCGCCAAGCGGGGCGCCAATGCCGCCGCCGCTTCCTCGGGTGCCAGGGAGCCAGTAGGAGCCGCTGCAACTGGCAAAATACGCTCTGTAACCTGTTCAGCTAGCATACACAACAGTAAAGTGGAATTAGCTCAACTGTGATTAGCACCTATAGGTTTGGTATGTATTGAAAAAAAGGTAGTTGATAGAGAGCCAGTCTTGCCATAAAGAGGTCGTATCATAATTCCGTACCCGAAAGAATTTGGTAGGGGCAAAGGCAGAGACCTACCTTCGTACTGTCATTCTTTCAGCCAAATCCCCTTTGCCATGTCGTCTCAGCCCATTCGCTCCGCGCTTATTTCTGTTTATTACAAAGACCGTTTGGAGCCGCTAGTGGCGGTGCTCAAGCAGCACGGCGTCAAACTGTACTCAACGGGCGGAACGCAGCAGTTTTTGGAGCAGCAAGGGGCAGAAGTAACCGCCGTGGAAAGTCTGACCGGATTTCCCGCCGTGTTCGGGGGGCGAGTCAAAACGCTGCACCCAAAGGTGTTCGGGGGCATTTTGCAGCGACGCCACGAAGCCAGTGATACTAAGGAGGCGGAGCAGCACGACATTCCGCCCATCGATCTGGTGATAGTGGACCTGTACCCGTTCGAGGAAACGGTGGCATCGGGCGCGCCGGAGGCCGACGTGATTGAAAAAATTGACATCGGCGGCATTTCTTTGCTTCGAGCTGCGGCTAAAAACTTCCGCGACGTGCTCGTTGTCAGCGGCCGCGACCAGTACGAAGCCGTAACCGAGTTGCTCACGCAGAAAAACGGCGCTACCGATCTGGAAGACCGTCGGCACTACGCCGCTGCCGCTTTCGCTGCTACCTCGCACTACGACACCCAGATTTTCAACTACATAAGCCAAGGCACCGACCTGGGGGGCAAATCTTTGCGCGTAAGTCAGCAGCCGGCCACGCCTCTGCGCTACGGCGAGAACCCGCATCAGGCAGGTACTTTCTATGGTGATTTATCGGCTCTTTTCGATCAACTGCACGGCAAGCAGCTTAGCTACAACAACTTGGTCGATGTTGACGCTGCCGTGGCTCTCATGGCTGAGTTTGAGGATGGCCAGCCCGCCTGTGCTATTCTAAAGCACACCAATGCCTGCGGCGTAGCCCAGGCCAGCACGCTCCACGATGCTTACCTGCAAGCCCTCGCCTGCGACCCTGTGTCGGCTTTTGGAGGCGTTATCATTGTGAATAAGCCCGTGGACGAAGCCACCGCGGAAGAACTGAACAAACTTTTCTTCGAAGTGCTCATTGCGCCCGAGTTTAGTGAGGCAGCGCTGCCCATTCTGCAAAGCAAGAAAAACCGCATTCTGTTGCGCCAAAAGCCAGTTGCATTGCCTGCTAAACAGATTAAAACACTGCTCAACGGCATCGTAGAGCAGGATTTCGACCGCCAAACGGAAACTGCCGCTGACTTCAAAGTCGTAACGAAATCGGCGCCTACCGCCGAGGAAACGGAGGCTCTGGTATTCGCGGCCAAAGTTTGCAAGCACACCAAGAGCAATACCATTGTGTTGGCGCGGCCGGGCCAGCTGCTGGCTTCCGGCGTAGGCCAAACCTCGCGAGTAGATGCCCTCAAACAGGCTATCGAGAAAGCCAAAGCGTTTGGCTTCGATCTGCAAGGCGCTGTAATGGCCTCCGACGCCTTCTTTCCCTTCCCCGATTGTGTCGAAATTGCCGGTCAGGCGGGTATTCGGGCGGTGGTGCAACCCGGTGGCTCTATCAAAGACCAAGACAGCATTGCCGCCTGCGACCAACTCGGCATGGCCATGGTCATGACGGGCGTACGGCATTTCAAGCATTAAATACTTGAAATATAGGGAGTCACGCAGAAATAATTGCGCGACTCCCTATATCGTCATCACTATACAGTTGGGAATGCTGGGGGGCTTTTTTGCCACAATTCCGGCGCTCTTTTTTCGTTAGAGGGCCGGTTTAACTACGGAGTGTCGTAATTTTTACTGGTAGCGCTTCCGTCAAACTTACGTACTTTTGCCCCCTATTTGCGTGGCGCAACCCGCGCATTATCTTCTAATTGCCGTAAAAATCAATGGGTTTTTTTAACTTCCTCACCAGCGATATCGCCATTGACCTGGGAACGGCCAATACCCTCATCATTCACAACGATAAAATCGTGGTGGATGAGCCGAGCATCATTGCCAAAGACCGTACTACCAATAAAGTAATTGCCGTGGGCCGGCAAGCGCAGCAAATGCACGAAAAGACCCACGACAACATTCGCACCATTCGGCCTTTGAAGGACGGCGTAATTGCTGACTTCCACGCCGCGGAGGAAATGATTAAGGGCATGATTAAGATGATTGACACGCGCAATCGTCTGTTCCAGCCTTCGCACCGCATGGTGATTTGCATTCCCTCCGGCATTACCGAGGTAGAGAAACGAGCTGTGCGCGACTCCGCTGAGCACGCCGGCGCCAAAGAAGTGTGGATGATTCAGGAGCCCATGGCGGCCGCTATCGGTATTGGCATCGATGTGGAGCAACCCGTTGGCTCTATGATTATTGACATCGGCGGCGGTACTACCGAAATCGCAGTTATTGCCCTGTCCGGTATTGTCTGCGACCAGTCTATTAAGACGGCTGGTGACGTGTTTAACCAGGATATTCTGGACTATATGCGCCGTCAGCACAACCTGCTGATCGGGGAGCGCTCGGCCGAGAAAATCAAAATCGAAGTGGGCGCTGCCCTCACCGAACTGGACGTTACACCTCCCGACTACGAAATCCGGGGCCGCGACCTGATGACTGGTATTCCGAAGGTGATTAAAGTAACGTCCTCTGAAATTGCTATTGCCTTGGATAAGTCGGTAGCTAAAATTGAGGAAGCCGTACTAAAAGCCCTGGAAATTAGCCCCCCAGAGCTATCAGCCGACATTTACGACAACGGCATTCACCTGACAGGTGGAGGCGCCCTGCTCCGCGGCCTCGATAAGCGCTTGGCCGCCAAAACCAAGCTTGCCATTCACATTGCCGAAGATCCCTTGCGCGCTGTAGTACGCGGTACCGGCGCCACAATTAAGAACTTGCAGGGCTTCCGTAGTGTTCTTCTTTCATAAGTAGCTAAACAAGTAAGTGGCTGGGGGTTAAGTGGTTGCTTGTTCTGCTCTTTGAACAGCCAGTCATTTAATCTCCAGCCTTTTGCTACGCTAAGCTCACCCATTTAACTATTTGCTTCTTTTCCTGTGCGTAATCTTTTCACCTTTATCTTCCGCTACCGGGGCATCCTGGTGTTCGGGCTATTGGAGGTGTTGAGTTTGTACTTGTTGATTAGAAATAGCTCGTATCAGCGGGCCGCCTTCTTCAATTCTGCCAATGCCTATGCTGGCCGAGTGCTGGAGATGCGCACTCAGGTACTGGATTATTTTCGGCTAGTTGATGTGAATAGAGGGTTGGTGGCTGAGAACGCAGCCTTGCGCCAGCAGCTCTACCGCCCCGATCTGGCCGGTCGGTTGCCCGATAGCCTCGCGCCCGTTGAGCCCTTGCGTCCGGCCCGCCGCGACTCTATTCTGCTCGGTTTGCGCCAGTTGCCCGCCACCGACCCTGATTACCCGCTTATTCCGGCCCGTGTGATCAGCAATACCCGTCGGCGGGTTGATAACTATGTGACTATTAACGCTGGCACTCGCGAGGGCGTGCGGCCGGGAATGGGCATACTGTCTGCCGATGGAGTGGTAGGCCGAGTGAAAGTAGCCAGCGAGCATTATGCTACGGCCACCTCCGTGCTACATTCCAAAACAGTTATTTCAGCCAAAATAAAGCGCGACGGTACCGAAGGCGGCATCAAGTGGCTGGGCGACGATGCTGCCCATGTGCTGCTAGACCAGATTCCGCGGCAAAATGAACTGGTGCGTGGCGACACCGTCCTTACTTCCGGCTACAATGCCGTATTTCCGGAAGGGGTGATGATTGGTACGATTGACGCTTTCAGCAAGGAGCCAGACAAGGACTTTTGGACCATCCGGGTGCGGCTGGCCGTGGATTTCTCGCGCCTGACTTATGTGTACGTGGTGAATAGCCGCCCCAAAGCGGAGCGCGACACGCTGCAAATGCGGGCAGGTGCGAAACCTGAGGACGAAGAAGAGATTTTAAAGCCATGAGAGCAGCCGGCGGATTTGTACTACACCTGATTTTGTTGGTTGTGTATGTGCTGTTGCACGTGCTGGTAGCCAGCAAGCTGGTGCTGTTTGATCTGGGCTGGTGCTTTTTCTACTTGGGCTTTTTGCTGTTTTTGCCCATTACCACGCCTATCGTCGTGCAATTGCTGCTAGGCTTTGGAGTGGGCATTACTATGGATATTTTCTACGATACGGGTGGAGTGCACGCTGCCGCCGCAGTGCTGCTGATGTACTTAAGACCATGGGTATTGCGACTGCTTACGCCCCGTGATGGCTATGATGCCGCCGACGCAGTGAATGTGCACCTGATGGGGGGGCAATGGTTTCTGGTTTACCTGGTTTTACTGGTCAGTATACATCACCTCGCATTTTTTCTGTTGGAACTGGGAAGTTTTCAAATTATTGGTGTTACGCTGATTAAAGTGATAGTAAGCACCTTATTCACGGGCATCACGCTGCTGATTGTACAGATGCTGTTTTTCCCGTCGCGACGGAGCAAGAGGTAGGAGTTGGGGGAGGGCCACTCGTCTTACAGACTAAGCAGTGAGCCTTTGTGTTGTGTACCTTTGTAATCCCAGGTACTGTGCTGGGGGCCTTTTTATTCAGTTTCTTTCGCTTTGCAATACCTTGAAGGTCGTAAGTATGTGGTGCAGACCATTTTCGTGGTCGTAGCCCTACTGTTTGCGGCGCGCTTATTTTACATCCAAGTGCTCGACGGCAGCTATAAGCTGGCCGCCGACCGCAACTCATTGCAGCGCATCGTGCAGGTGCCCTACCGGGGCCTCATCTTCGACCGCAATGGGAAGCTGATGGTGCAAAACACCCCCGTGTACGACCTGATGGTGGTGCCCCGCGAAATCAAACAGCTCGATACTCTTCGCTTATGCGAGCTTCTTCAACTGCCCATCGAGGAGTTTCGTCTTGCCCTGACGGCTGCCAAGACGTATTCGCGAGTAAAAGCCTCCCCCTTAATACAAAACCTTAGTACGCCGGAGTTGGCTGCTATCCAGGATAATCTGATCGATTTTCCGGGTTTCAGCATCAAGGCCCACATGGCCCGCTCTTACAAAACCGAGAATCTGGCGCACGCCCTGGGCTACGTAGGAGCTATTACTCCTAAGCTGTTAGAAAGCCCTCGATATGCTAAGTACGTTGCCGGCGACAACTTAGGAATCACAGGTCTGGAGTCTTTCTACGAGAAGACGCTAATGGGGCGGCGTGGGGTGCAATACCGCATGGTGAACGTGCGGGGCATAGAAAAAGGCGCCTTCCGGGATGGTGAGTACGACACACTATCCGTAGCTGGGCTCGACTTGCACACCAGCATCGACAGCGAACTGCAGGCGTACGGCGAGAAGCTGATGGCCCAAAAGCGGGGCTCTATTGTAGCTCTTGATCCGAAGACGGGCGAAATCCTCGCCTTCGTTTCGGCTCCGTACTTCGAGCCGGCTCGGCTTAGCGGCAAAGGCATGGGCAACCGTTATATGGACTTGCTCAACAACCCCGAACGGCCTCTTTTCAACCGGCCCCTGATGGCCACTTACCCGCCGGGCTCAGTATTTAAGCTGGTGAACGAGTTGGTGGCTTTGCAAATGGGCGTGGTGACGCCTTACACAAGTTTTCCCTGCAATCAACGGTTGGTGAAGTGTACTCACCGCCACGAGCCCCCCACCAATGTGGGTATTGCCATCAAGCAAAGCTGCAACCCCTATTTCTATCAAGTGATGCGCACGGCCATCATGCGCGGCCGTTCCAGCAACCCTAAAGAGGATGCCCGCTTAGGCCTAGCCGAGTGGCGCCGACAGGTAATGTCCTTCGGGCTGGGACAGGAGCTAGGAGTGGATATGGGCTCAGAGCGGAAAGGCTCCATTCCATCACCGGAACTGTACGATAAGATGTACGGTAAGCATGGCTGGAACTTCCGCACGATTTACTCCTTAAGCATCGGGCAGGGCGAAATTGGTATTACCGGTCTGCAAATGGCCAACATCATGGCTGCTATTGCCAACCGCGGCTATTATTACACACCTCATTTCGTGCGTGGTATTGGTCAGGGCGGGCCCCTGCCGGAGTATAAGGAGCGCCATTATACCAATGTAGACCCCCAACATTTCGACGCCATTATTCCGGGAATGCAGGCGGTGGTAGAAGGCCGCGGCGGCACCGGCAATCTGGCTAGTCTGGCTCAATTTGGTATTTCGGTAGCCGGCAAAACGGGTACTGTGCAAAATGCTCACGGCCCCGACCATGCTACCTTCGCAGCCTTCGCGCCCGCCGAAGACCCCCAGATTGCCATTGCTGTGTTTATCGAAAACGCCGGTTTTGGGGGTGGCTCTGCGGCCCCGATGGCAGCTCTGATGATGGAAAAATACCTGCGCGGCAAAGTTGAGCGCACCCAGTGGGAAACCTGGTTGGAGGGAGATGCTTCCAAGTTTATCAGAAAGCGCTGACGAAGCCACGAGGTAGTCAGCGCCAGATACAGTCGTTTTTGAATAACCCAAAATGCCCTCTTCACCCGCCAGATACAGTCGCAGCCTTGATTGGGTAACCATCGGCATTTATGCCTTGATGGTGGGCTTAGGCTGGCTGAATGTGTACGCTGCCAGCTACTCGCCCGATGCACCCGCCGGCTTTGCCGGCCAGAGCTTTCAGGAACTGATGGCCAATAACTGGTTTAAACAAATTATCTGGATCGGGACGGCCGTGGTGCTGATGGTCATCTTGGTGGTAGTCGATTATAAGGCCTACGATACGTTCGCCTACGTTTTCTACGCCGTGGTGGTCTTACTGCTGCTCGTTACCTTGTTCATTGCGCGGCCTATTGCGGGTTCCCGATCCTGGTTAGAACTGGGCCCGGTACGCTTGCAGCCGGCCGAGTTTGCCAAATTTGCCACCGCCCTAGCCGTATCGCGCTTTATGGCGGGCATCAATCTGCGGCACCAGAACTGGCGCGACCAAGCTGTGCTAGCCGGCATGACGCTGTTGCCGCCGCTGCTTATCATCGCCTCCAACGAAACTGGCCAAGCGCTCGTGTTCGGCGCGTTCCTGCTGGCTTACTTTCGCGAGGGAATGTCTCCGCTTATTCTCATTATTCTAGCTGCTGCGGGCGTCATTCTGATTCTGGCTTTGTTAATCCCCAAACTCTGGCTCATTGGGGTATCACCGTCATTCTGGGGGGCGTTTTTCTGGCTAATTCGCGGGTGATGCGCCACCATTTGCCTCTGTCCTTGAGTGTGTGGGCGGTAGTGGTTGGAATGGTATTCGGGGTCGACTTCTTTTTTAATCAGGTGCTCCAGCCGCACCAGCGCAAGCGCATTGAGGTGTTGATCAATCCGTCGGCCGACCCGCTGGGCGTGGGCTGGAACGTAACGCAGTCCAAGATTGCCATTGGCTCGGGTGGACTGATGGGCAAGGGATTCCTGGAAGGCACCCAAACCAAATTCGACTTCGTGCCCGAGCAAAGCACTGACTTTATCTTCTGCACCGTTGGCGAGGAATGGGGATGGATGGGCAGCTTAGTGGTAATTATCTTGTTTATGGCCCTGCTGATGCGCTTGGTATATGTGGCGGAGCGTCAGAAATCGGTGTTTGGGCGCACCTACGGCTACTGTGTGGCCAGCATTTTCTTCTTCCACTTCGCCGTCAATGTGGGCATGACAATCGGTTTGGCGCCAGTAGTCGGTATTCCGCTACCGTTATTTAGCTACGGCGGCTCCTCGCTTTGGTCATTCACCATTCTGCTATTTATCATGCTGGCAATTGACGCCTACCGCAAACAGGATTTGGTACGCTAAATAAGAGCAGTAGCGCTTCATTAATGACTTAGACCACCCATAAAAAAGCCCCCAGACGAATATCTGGGGGCTTTTTTATGGGTGGTCTAAGCAAACTTCCGATCGATGAGCTTCAGTAGCCGGCCGACGTGCTCCTCCTTGCGCGTCCAGTCGTATTTGGCGGCTAGATCCTGGGTCACATAGCGCTTAGCCGATTCCGGATCATTGAATGTATCTAGGTGCTGGATGGCGTTATGATACTCCATGTTCTCCCCATTAAACAGCTCATTGATAAAGCCAAACCGCTGATTAATAGAAATCGCCTCGCGGAGCGATTCCACTTTGGGGGGCTTTTCAGCTAAGGTAGCGCCAGCTTTTTCCGGCCGCAGTGTTTCGCTGAGCGGCGCTGTCGCGGAACGCTCCGCTTTGAGTTTCTCGTAGAGCGGTACGCTAGTTGGGGCGGCCTCCGTGATTGGCCGGCGAGGTGCTACAATCGGCTCATGAACCGGCTTGGGTTCAGGCGTTGGTGCTGGCGGAGGCACAAAAGCCGGTGTAGGCATGAAAGTAGGCGCCGCTACTGACGGCTGGGGGGCATTTTGCACCGGAACAGGTGTCGGGGCTACTGCAACTGGAGCAACTACTGGCTCTGGAGCGTTTGCTGGCTCACTAGGGCGCACGGGCTCAGGAACTTGTACAGGTTCTGGCTTAGGCGCAGGCTGCGGCTGAACCGGGCGAGGTGTTTCCGCAATGGGTATGGCGGGTGCACGCACGGGGCCATCGGCCCATAAATCGGCCTCGGTAAGCGGAAGCAAAGCGCTGAACTCCGCTACCAGTTTTTCCATCAACTGATGACCTTTATAGGTAGCTTCCTGATGCAGCCGGAAGCGCTCCAGTAGAAAATCGCGTTCCAGCGGCGCTTCTGGCGAGAGACTGTCGATAAACTCCCCGAACAAGTCTTTATTCAGATCCAGATACCGCAAAGCATCACGTAGTTGAGCAGCCGTTGCGGTCGGTTGATCACCCAGCAGCTTCTCTTCAAACGTCAGCACCGGATCAGTCACTACGCCCAGTGTGTCGGCTACGGCACGAGCTAACAAGGGCTCAAAAGCTCCCCGCGTCAGCTGGATGCGGCGCGAAAGCGTGTTCATAAACTGGGTGAGAGCCTGCCGCACGTCGGGCGCCTCAAAGTCGAAGTAGGGGCTACGCAATCGAGCCATTTCGGCCGTCCATTGGGCCAGCAATTGCTGCACAACCAACAGATTGACCTGCCGAATAGGGGTGAAACGCAGCACGGCGGGGCCATCGAGCGTGGCAGTGGGCTGGGGGCCAAAATGCTGGTCGCAGAGGTGAGCGGCCAGCCGGCGGCCGTAGTGTTCGCGCTTGGCGTGGCTATATTTGTCCTTCATTTTAGATCCTGATTCAATCGGCAATTTAGGGAAAGATGCCTAGTCTAACCGTGCAAAACTTGTCAGGTACTGTAGTGGCGGTGCCCGCTGGCTCCACTTTGCTGGCTGCCCTCCAAGCCGCCGGCCACGACTGGATGCACGCCTGTGGTGGCAAAGGCCGCTGCACTACCTGCCGTTTGGAAGTACTTAGCGGCGCGGAAAACCTAACGCCAGACACGGAGGCAGAATTGCGTTACCGTCGTGCCGGCCGCCTGCTGCCCCATGAGCGACTCACCTGTCAAACCCGTTTGACCCAGGGCGAACTGACGGCCCGTGTGCCCGAGCCGACCAAGCTGCCGCACGTAACCTACAGTTCCTAATTTTATCTGGATACCGCCCTGGCGGAGCGAGCTTAGGAAGTGCGTAACCCACAGGCAACTAGCGCTACGCGGAAACTATTTCCGGGGTGTCGTCCTTGAAGCTCCAAGCCGAAACCCTTACTTTAGAGGTTTAAAGCAAAGCCAGATCATTCGCTGCTGGCTATTCATAGTAAGACCCTATGTTTCTAGAACCCCGCGTCGGCACCAACCGCGAGGCCCCTCGCCGGGGCTGGATCGAGGTGGTGTGCGGCTCCATGTTTTCGGGCAAAACCGAGGAGTTGATTCGTCGCTTAAACCGGGCTACCATCGCCCGGCAGCGCGTTGAGATTTTTAAGCCCTCAATTGATACCCGTTACCACGACCACGACGTGGTATCGCACAATGCGAACAGCATCCGCTCGACGCCCGTGGCGTTGGCGCAGGAAATCCTGCTCATGACCAGTGGCTGCGATGTAGTCGGCATCGACGAAGCCCAGTTCTTCGACGAGTCGTTGGTGGAAGTGTGCGTGCAGCTTGCCAACCGGGGTACCCGCGTTATTGTGGCCGGCCTCGATATGGATTACGCCGGTAAGCCTTTCGGGCCGGTGCCCGCTCTGATGGCCGTGGCCGAGTACGTAACCAAGGTGCACGCCGTGTGTATGTGCTGCGGCGAGCTAGCTTCCTATTCATTTCGCATTGCCGCTTCTAAGGATAAGATTTTGCTCGGCGAAACCGATTCGTACGAAGCGCGCTGCCGCCCTTGCTTTTTGGAGGGAATGAAGGAGAAAAGCTCCTCAGCTCGCGTTACCGCCAGCCACGACTCCTTATAGCCCGAAGCCGGCGGGAGCGCAGCCACAGAAAGTTCTGGGGGCTTTTTGTAGCTGTATCTTTCTGCTGCATCGCGCTAAGTGAGGCTTTGCGTATCTCCAGTTTTCGCCAATGACCTACCTGTTCCGTACCTGCCGTTGGCTCAGCTTCTTTGCAATCTGGCTTTGTGGCCTGACCTCGGCTGTTGCTCAGGGACCCGTAGGCTTTGGCGATTGGCAGCTGCATTTGCCCACCAACCAGGCCAAAGCCGTAACCGATGCAGATAAGCGGGTGTACGTAGCTACCGAAAACTCTTTTTTCTATTTTGATAAAGAGCTAAACACAACCCGGCTGCTTTCCCGCCGCGATGGCCTGAATGATGTAGGCGTCAGCACCGTAGCCTATGATTCGGTCAGTCAACAATTACTCGTTGCCTATAATAGCGGTAACCTAGACGTACTGCGGGCCAACGGTTCCATTCAGAATGTGACGGATATTCTGCGCGCCCAGATTACCCAAGCCAAAACCGTTAACCACATAAATTTTAGCGGGCCCCGTGCTTACCTCGCATGCAGTTTTGGCTTAGTCGTATTGGATATGACGCGGCTGGAAGTGCGTGATACCTACGTTAATATAGGTCCGGCCGGGCAGGCAGTGCAGGTATACGCCAGCGCTGTGCTCCGCGACTCCGTGTATGCCGCTACTTCAGCGGGCCTGCTGCGGGGCCGCCTGACCGATAACCTCGCCAACTTCCGCAGCTGGACCATCGACCTGCCTGCGCGGGCCGGTAATCCGTTTCGCACGCTTACTACCTATAACGAGAAAGTATACGCGGGTGCCAATGGCGACCAGCTATACCGATTTGTGGGCGGCACCGGGGCCGCCAGAGGCTGGCAACCAGTGGCCGGCTTTGCTGGGGGGCAATTTCGGCAGCTTACCGCTTCGCGGGCTGGCTTATTGGTAGTCGGGCTGGATAACCTAGCGGTACTCGACCGGCCGGGTGGCACTATTCGTACGTATCGTAATGGCCTGCTGCGTGATACGCGCGCGGCGATTCGCGCGCGCGATGGCGCGTTTTACGTGGCCGATTTTCAGAATGGCTTAGTAAAAATAACCGGCGCCCAACAGTTCGAGAGCTTTGTATCAAACGCGCCAGCCAGCGCCCGATCTTTTAGTGTGTACAGCGACGCACGCACGGGAATCACGGATGTCTTTAGCGGCGGTTTTTCCGATCGATTCCTGCAAAATGGCTCTTTCGGCGGTTTTTATGAGTATAAGGACGGGCAGTGGACCAACATTACCCCCCAGACGCTCCCCAACCGCTCCGAATACCCCAATTTTCAGGACCCATCGCATGGGGTGCGGACCCCCGACGGCACGCTGTACATTGGCAGCTACGGCAATGGCATACTAGAATGGAAGGGCCCCGGTAGTTTTCGTCAGTTCACCGATGGCAGTGGCGGTAACCCACTGAAGACGGCTTTAGCGCCGCCCAAATTCCCCAACTTCGACCCGAACTACACCCGCATCACCGATCTAACCGCTGATGCGGAGGGAAACGTGTGGGTAGTGAACCGGCATGAGTTCGCGGGGGTGCCTGGCGTACACATCTTTAATCCCGTCGCTACTACGTGGCGCTCGTTGCCATATTTTGCCGGAGTTGAGAATCTCAACGGCATTGTGCTCGACAATAATGGCTACGTGTGGCTGTCTACCTCGCGCCAGCCCACCGGAAACGGCGTTATTGCCTACGACGAAACTACGCGTACGCCGCGCTATTTCTCTACGGCCAATGGCCTGCCCTCCAACGACATCTACGACATGGTGAAAGATCGGCAGGGGAGTATTTGGGTGACCACCAGTACGGGTGTGGCCGTTCTCACCGATCCAAGCCAAACCTTTTTGGCCAACTCGGAGGCTGTATTCCAAAAGCCTTTCATTCAACGCGGCCCGCAGGCTAGCCTCAACTTTCCGGCGTTGAATAGCGATATTGTGCGTTGCGTAGCTGTGGACGGCGCTAACCGCAAGTGGTTCGGTACTGACCGCGGCTTGTGGCTGTTCACTGAAAGCGTGGATGAGGCGTTGCTCAATTTTACCACCGACAATAGTCCTTTGCCATCCAACCGTATCCTGGACGTGGCAGTGAACGACCGCACGGGGGAAGTATTCGTCGTAACCGACGCTGGAGTAGTGTCTTACCGCGGTTCGGCCACCGTTACAGAAGGCAAGCCCGCCTGCGCGAAAGTATTCCCTAATCCTGTTCGCACCGATTTTACGGGCCAGGTCGGCATATCGGGGTTAGCCAACAACGCAGTAATCAAAATCACGGACGTGACGGGCAAGCTTGTGTATCAGACCCGCGCCAACGGCGGCACCCTCACCTGGAACCTAGCCGACTACAACGGCCGCAAAGTACAGTCGGGAGTGTATATGGTTTTGTCATCGGATGCAGATGGCAAAAACACCTGTATTAGCAAAATAGCCGTGGTAGCGCGGTGATTTATTGCTGTGTTTTGGTGTTAAGAAGCTACCTAATCACCTAATATTCGTAGCTCGTCTATCTACCCAGAAGAGTAGCAAAACCAATACATTCGAATGCTTATAAAAACGCGTGGCTTGGTTCTAAGCTACATTAAGTACCGCGAAACCAGCATCATTGCGCGGGTGTATACCGAGCGGTTGGGCTTGCAGACATACATTGTGAACGGGGTGCGCAAGGCCAAGCCACCGGGGCGTATTGCTTTATTTCAGCCTTTCACGCTACTTGACTTGGTGGCGTACACCTCACGGACGGGTGGAATCACCCGCTTGTCGGAGTTTCGCTGCGCCGAGCAGTTTGCCAGCATTCCTTATGATGTGCGCAAGGGCAGCGTCGTACTGTTTTTGTCGGAAGTGGTGAGCCGTACGGTGTTTGAGGAGGAGGAAAACGAGCCTCTGTTCACCTTTCTGCACGATTCTATTCTGGCTTTCGACAAGCAGACCACAGGCTACGAAAACTTTGCTCTCGTTTTTCTGCTCCAGCTAGCGTCTTATCTGGGGTTTGGCATCTTATCCGGTGAGCAGGTAACCACGCAGGTTGCTTTCGCCGGCGAAGCCAGCAACCCCGCCACGAGCAGCAGTGCTCCCACGGTGCTGCGCTTCCGCGAGTTCGACCACTACTTTGATGAGTTACTCCGCGACCCAGCCACGGCTACCGTGCCCAATGGTCGCGTCCGCCGCGAGTTGCTGGCCGTGCTTATTCGCTATTATCAGCTGCACATCGAAAAGCTTGGCGACATTCGGTCCCTGGCCGTCCTTTCGGAGGTGCTGGGAGAATAGTGCCAGGTTTCTTATAAAAAAGCCCCCAGCGTCGCTGAGGGGCTTTTTTATTTAGTCACTTTCACCATTTCCAATTCAAATACCAGATCAGTATTCGGTGGAACAATGTAGCGGTTATCATCATCGGGGTTGCGGGCACCTTTGGCTCCGTAAGCCAGCGCGGCCGGTATCCAAACGCGGGCCCGGCTGCCCGCTGGTAGTAGCTGTAATACTTCATCCCAGCCTTTGATCACCTCACCGCGACCTACGCGGCAGCGCAGCGGGCGCCCATCGGAAGCGGAAGAGTCGAAGAGCTTGTCGTTGGGCAAAAAGGCTGTGTAGTTCACCGTTACCTTGTCGCCTACCTTAGCAGTAGCACCTTTGCCGGGCTGATGAATGTAGTAGCGCACGCCAGAGGCGGTGCGAATCGTATCAGGCAGCGCTTGTGCCTGGCTATGGCCAGCGCTGCTCAGGAGCAGGATCAGCAGCGCCGCGATACGCCAGAAGCGAATGGGGGGCTTTTTCACCGAATTTCGGTGATTTCGACGTCGAAAATAAGCACTTGGTTTGGCAGAATATCATACGAGCCGGAGGCGTTCTGCTTGCCCATAGGCCCGTACGCTAAGTAGGAAGGAATAATCAGCGTTTTGCGGTCACCTTTCTTCATTTCCACGAAAGCCTGATCCCAACCTTTAATTACCTCGCCATTGCCAATTAGAAACTCGCCGCAGTCGCAGGGAATCCGACGGTCGAAGGAGCTATCGAACACAACGCCATTTTCCAGAAACGTACCCCGATACTTCACCGCTACCCGGTTGCCAGCCTTTACCTGCGCGCCGGTGCCATTTACAATCGGAACCATGAACAGGCCCGAAGGCATGCGCTTGAATTCCGTGATGTTATTGCTGGTCAGGTACGCCTGTATCTTGGTTTCGTCAATTACCTTATACTCTTCCTCCTGCTTGCGCAGTTCTTTCGCGTACTTCTCCGTGGTAGTATCGCCGCAAGCGGCCAAAAAGGGCCCAATAGCCAGCAACAGCAACACGAGGCGGTTGAGCAGGGAGTAGGTGGAAAAAGTCTTCATCATCGTATCGCCTTTATTTTTGAAGTAGCTAGCTAGGCTTATAACGTATTGCCGCCCCTAGTTATTTAACGCTCACCAACTCCACATCGAAGCGGAGCACGGAGTTGGCTGGGATAGGGCCTCTCTCGATCGCCCCATAAGCCAGCGCTGAAGGAATCAACAGGGTAGCCTTGCCGCCTTGGTTCATCAGCGAAATGCCTTCGTCCCAGCCGGCAATAACTTTACCTACACCCAGTTGAAAATCAATTGGCTGGCCGCGCTTTACTGAGTTGTCAAACTCCTGACCATTGAGCAGCGTGCCTACATAATGCACGGCTACCATCTGGCCGGGCTTGGCTTTGGCGCCCGTGCCTACTACAGTCGGCACGTAATAAAGCCCTGACTCCTGCCGCTCAGCGCCAGCAATATTATTCTGCGCTATGTACTCCTGAATGATTTTCTCATCCTCCTTTACATAGTCGGTTTCTTTTTCGCAAGCCGTGAGCAATGGTACGCTGGCTAACAGCAGAACGGCGAAGCGGGAGAGGAGGGAACGCTTGAGCAACTGAATCATAAAGGCAACAGATGGATGATAAAAAAAGCCGTCGTGGCCGACCTAAAGGCCCGCACACGACGGCTAGGGGGCTTTTTTACTTCACGTCAACTAGCTCCACATCGAAGCGAAGCACAGCATCAGCGGGAATGTCGGCGCCAGCGCCACGTTGGCCGTAGCCCAGAGTGGAAGGAATCAACAGGGTAGCTTGGGTGCCTTTGTTAAGCAGAGCAATGCCCTGGTCCCAACCTGGAATTACCTGACCTACGCCCAATGGAAACTCAATTGGCTTACCACCTTGCTTCTCCGACGAGTCGAATACTTTGCCGTCGAGCAGGGAGCCTTTATACGTTACCGCCACGGTCTGGCCCTGCTTGGGCTTAGCGCCGGTGCCGGCCTTGTTTACTACGTAGTAAATGCCAGAAGGAGATTTCTCGGCCTTCAAGTTATTCTTCTTGATATAGTCCTGCAGGATGACGTCGTCTTTTTTGATCTGCTCTTCAGCATACGCCATCATCTTCTTCTGCTGCTCCTCCATCATTTTCTGCTGGTCGGCCATAGCCTCCTGCTCGCTTTGGAGCTTGTCGGCTTTCACGAACATCGTCATCGTGTTGCCGGCTTTCTTCATGAATGGCGGCACGGGAGCCTTGAATGATTTAGCGAAAATGGTGTCCACGTTGAAGCGGAATACGGCGCTGTCGCCGGGCTGAAGCATAGAAAGCGCTTCTTCCAAACCACCTTTGGTCTTCAGCTCTTCCAACTTAATGCGCATTGGTACGCCCATCTGGGCTTTGCGCGAGTTGAAGAGGATCGAGTCTTTCGCGGTGCGGTACTCTACGTTGAGGGCCAGAATCTTGCCCAAACGGTCTTTATAGGTTGCGTCGCCCTCGGGGCTTACTTCCCGCTCGGTGTACTTGCCACCTTCGCTTTTGAAAAGTTTGTACTCAAAGCCGGATTTGGCCTTTGTGAAATCACCGCCGCCTTTGTTGCAGGAAGCGAGGCCCAAAATACCAGCGGCAAGCGCCAAGCCTAGGAAATTGCGTTGAAAAAGCATGAAAAGGAAAAGAAGGTGAAAGTAAAATCGAGGCAAGTTACGCCGCTGGCGGCGCAACCGCTAGCGGGGCCGTCACGAGCTTGGTTTGATACTGAGGCAATAAGCTCAGGAAGCGTTGCACGGTGTCGTCCAAAGACTCGTAGCTGATGCCACCCGATGCGTTGAGGTGACCACCGCCCTGGAAGTGCTGACGAGCGAATTCATTGACCGAAAAGCCCCCACCGAGCGGAAAGAAATCTTTACGGCCTGCCCACGGTCGATGAGGACGGCCGCAAATACCACGCCTTCAATGCTTAACGCAAAGTTGACAAGTCCTTCCGTGTCGCCCGTCTTCGACTGGTACTGGCGCAGCTCATCCTGCGTGATGGCGATGTAAGCAGTATTATACTCGGGGAGCACCACTAGCTTGTCTTTGAGCACAAAGCCCAGAAAGCGCAAACGCATTTCGGAGTGCGAGTCATAAATGCGGCGATGCACGGAGCTCAGGTCAATGCCGGCGTCGAGCAGCTCGGCAATAATAAGGTGCACATTGCGGGAAGTGCTGGGGTGGCGAAACGAGCCCGTATCGGTCATGATGCCCGCGTAGAGGCTCTCGCCGATGCCCACATCAATCATGTCCTGATCGCCCAGGTCGCGGATTACCTCAAATACCAACTCGGCCGTAGCCGCCGCTTTGGGGTTGGAGAAATCCAGATCAGCGAAGTTCTCCGGCTCCAGGTGGTGGTCGATCAGAACCTTCGTGCCGGGCGCGTTGCGGATATAGCTGCCGAGCTCGTTAATGCGACCCAAGCAGCTGAAATCGAGGCAGAAGATAACTTCCGCCGTACCAATGATCTCACGTACCTGCGCATCGTTGCGGCGTGCGTCGTACACGATAACCTCTTCATTGCCAGGCATCCAAGCTAGAAAATCGGGGTAATCGGAGGGAGTGACGACGGTAACGTGGTGACCTTTTTTGCGGAGGTACCCGGCTAAGCCCAGAGAAGAGCCCAGCGCGTCGGCGTCGGGTTTGTGGTGTGTGGTGATAAAAATCTGTCGGGGCTGCGCTAGCAACTCCTTCAGAGCAGATATTGTGGACATTGCCTACTGATAGGTGGCTGAAATTCGGTGGTTTAGGCCGGAAGCAAGGCGGCAAAATTCGGAAATAATCCGCAAATAATTTTTGCCTTAACACAAGCCGCTCAGCATTAGGTTCGGGAAGTGAATAGCAATAGGTAAAGCACTGACGACAAGCACTCTTCTATTGAGATCGTGCACAGCCGCGTAAAACAGGGATCTGGGGGGCTTTTTTGCCTTGTTTTCTTCTCCTTACCTCAACCCTACCAACTTTAGCCTACTTTTGCGGCCGCAATCGTCTAACGATTTGCGCCCCGCAAGCATTCCATAATTTCCCACATCACTTTACAATACTAGAATGGCTACTAACCGCACATTCACGATGATTAAGCCCGACGCGGTACAGGAAAACCACATTGGTGGAATCCTGCACATGATCGAAGAGGGTGGCTTCCGCATCGTTTCGCTCAAGAAACTACGCCTGACGCCCGAGCGCGCCGGCAAATTCTACGAAGTACACAAGGAGCGTCCTTTTTACCAGGATCTGGTAAAATATATGTCGTCGGGCCCCATCGTAGCTGCCATTCTGGAGAAAGACAACGCTGTTGCCGACTTCCGTACGCTGATTGGTGCCACTAACCCAGCTCAAGCTGAAGAAGGCACTATCCGGAAGAAGTACGCCAAGAGCATTGAAGCCAATGCCGTGCATGGTTCCGACTCCGATGAGAACGCCCAAATTGAAGGAGACTTCTACTTCAGCGCAGACGAGCAGTTCTAAGCTACCTAGCGTCTAAAACATCAAAAAACCCGCTCTGCTTAATGCAGAGCGGGTTTTTTGTTAGACTACAAATAGACTTATTTTATACTGTTTTTATACTTCAATCAAAATATCTTTACGATTGGTTAGTCGCAAGTAGCGGCCCCGAAGCGGAGTGATCCACTTCTGTTGCCTCTTCTGCGGCCTGTGGGTTGTGCTTGTGCTTGAATAAGATGAGAAATAGCACGGCAACTACCAGAGCGTAGCCAGCGAAAGAAAGCCAGATGCCTTGCCAGTCTTTGGTAATACCATCAGCGGCGGTGAAATACTTCTCGATAACAAGGCCGCTCACCAGGCTACCAAAAACGGCACCGAAGCCGTTAGTCATCATCATAAACAAGCCCTGCGCACTGGCCCGGATAGACGGGGCCGTCTGCGTTTCGACGAATAGGGAGCCAGATATATTAAAGAAGTCGAAGGCCATACCGTACACGATGCACGAGAGGATAATCATCCACAGACCGTCGGCGGGGTTGGCGAAGGCGAACAATCCGAACCGCAATACCCAAGCAATCATGCTAAAAACCATCACCTGCTTGATACCGAAGCGCCGCAGAAAGAAGGGAATAGCCAGAATGAACAGCGTCTCAGAAATCTGTGAGATGGACATAATGATGGCCGGATACTTCACAGCTAGGGTATCCTGGTAAGCCGGTATTTGGTCGAAGTCGTGCAGGAAGGTGTCACCGTAGGCGTTAGTAAGCTGCAATGCCGCGCCCAGCAGCATAGCGAAGAGGAAGAAGGTGAGCATCTTGGTGTCACGCAGCAACGCAAAAGACTTCAGGCCCAGCACATCAATGAGGGAACGGCTCGGCGTGTCTTTCGCGGTAGGCGGGCACTTAGGCAACGTAAACGAGTAGAGACCCAGCAGAATAGCCGCGCCGGCGGCCACGTAGAACTGGTTGGCCGACTTCTCGAAGCCCAGCAGGCTTACCGTCCACATGGCTACAATAAAGCCCACCGTGCCCCACACCCGGATAGGCGGATAATCGCGCACTACATCGCCGCCTCTGCTTTTGAGCACATAGTAAGATACGGCAATGGAGAGGGCCAGCGTGGGCATGTAGAAAATCATGTTCAGCAGCATCACCCAGAACATGGTGCCCGGATCAGTGACCATGGGTACGGTGAACAGCACAATGCCCCCAGAATGTGGAGGATGCCGTAGAGCTTCTCGGCATTCACATATTTATCGGCGATGATGCCCATGATGGAGGGCATGAAGATGGACGCAATACCCATCGTCGAGAAAATAGCCCCGAACTGTGCCCCCGACCATTGCTTGGTTTGAAACCAGTATGCTCCGATGGTTATCAGCCACGAACCCCAGATAAAAAACTGTAAAAAGCTCAGGATAATGAGACGAAGCTTGACACTCATGTAGGAGCAGATTTAGAGAAGAAAACTTTCGAGAGGAGACGACCACGTGGGTCCGTGCATGGCTGAGCATTGCCAAAGCAAGGAGATCCGAACGAAGCCCATGAAGTCAGACCTCGAAAAGAAGAGAGGAAGGCAGAAAAAAAGAACAACCCGGCCACTTGCGCAGACCGGGCATTCAAAGATAGAAAAAAACGAAAACGAAGCGGGTGGAGGTAAGGCTACTTTAGAGAATAAAAAAGTTTGCATTGTAATTTGGTTTATATAATAAAGTAGTTTACATTTGTCATGTTCAAACACTACTAGCTACTCGAACCTATGAAAACGCTTGCCAGCTTCGCCACCCCACTCATCGCTAGCAACTTTGATAGCGTAGTCGTCACCAATCCCGGCCAGGCACTAGCGCTGGCTGATTTGCGGTCATACGCCTTCACGTACATGCTCCGCGGCTCAGTGGTACTGATAGCGTCTCTGAGCGAAGTAGTATTAGAACTTGGTGGGTTTGCTGCGCCCTGGTTGCCTTGGATGATACTGATGCCATTAATGGCCATCGTGTTGAGCGTGCGGAGCCGGCGGGAGCGGAAGCTACACCCGGTCAGCACAGCTCCCGTCGCCAAAACCATGCGTCTGCTACAGAAAAGCTTCATCGTTATTATGATCATCGCTATCATCTGCGCCATGCAGTTTGGCTGGGTGAGCGCCCACCCGATTCTTCTGCTCTTCAATGGACTGGCTGCGCTGATTGCCGGGCGGGTGCTGCAATTTCGGCCGCTGGTGCTGGGGGGTATTTCCTCGGTGATGTTGGGCGTGGCAATCATTTTTATGCCAGCTCATATTCAATTGATTGTCATTGCCGCGGCTATGCTGGTGAGCTACATCATTCCGGGCTTTTTGCTGAACGCCCAGAGCCGCGTGGCTGCTTAGTTCGCACTCTACTCTTTTTTCTGCCTTTCAACTTTACTTTTATGGAACCCATTGAAAAAACAATGTCGCCCACTGATAGCCTGCGGCTGATTCAGGAAATGATCCATACGGCCAAGAAGGACCTCAGCGACAACTCCTTCGACTTGCTGCTCTGGGGTTGGCTGGTGTTTGCCGCGGCCTTGAGCCACTATGTACTGCTGCAAATCGGCTACGAAAAACCTTGGTTGGCGTGGCCCGCGCTCATGAGCCTGGGTGCGGTAGCCGCCTTTGTGAATGGGGTCCGCAGGGGGCACCGCGAGCGGGTGCGTACTGCTCAGCACGATTTTATGACTTACCTCTGGGCTGGTTTTGGCGTACTGATGCTCATGCTCATTGGGGTGGGCATCGTAGCTGGCTGGCAGACGGCGTATCCGCTTATCATTGCCCTGTATGGCCTGGGTACGTTTGCTACGGGCGGCGCGCTCCGGTATCGGCCGCTGTTGTGGGGCGGGGCTGCCTGCTGGCTGCTGGCTACCGTAGCGTTTCGGGTGTCATTCGAGATGCAGCTGCTGCTGATAGCCGCTGCCGTGCTGGTCGCGTATATCGTGCCCGGACATTTGCTAAAAAACCAATACCGCCGTGGCCGCGCCGTTTGAAGAACTCGACCCGCTGCTGCACTCTCAGCTTCGGTTAGCAGTCATGTCGCTGTTGCTCAGCGTGCGGGAGGCTGAGTTTAATTTTCTGAAAGAGAAGACCGGAGCCACGGCAGGCAATCTGAGCACCCAGATTAGTAAGCTCAAAGAAGCTGGCTACCTCACCATGACCAAGGAGTTTAGCGGCAGCTACCCGCTCACGCGCTGCGCCATCACACCTGAAGGCATCAAAGCCTTCGAAAACTACGTGCAGAGCCTGCAACGCTACCTCAAGCCGGAGTAATTACATCTTCCTGAAATTCTATCGAACAAAAAAGCCCCCAGTCATGACTGGCGGGCTTTTTTGTTCGATAACTACTTGCTTTCGCAGATCAGAGACGGAGAAATTAAGCAGCTTGGAAGCGCTTATTTACTTCGTCCCAATTGATGAGGTTGTAGAAGGCGGCGATATAGTCGGGGCGCTTATTCTGATACTTTAGATAGTAAGCGTGCTCCCACACGTCGAGGCCCAAAACGGGCGTGCCTTTGCAGCCAGCGTCGGGCATGAGAGGATTGTCTTGGTTAGGCGTAGAGCAGATTTGCAACGAGCCGTCTGACTGCTTGCACAGCCAAGCCCAACCCGAGCCGAAGCGCGTGGTAGCAGCTTTGGTGAACTCCTCTTTGAATTTCTCATAGCTGCCAAACGACTGCGTGATTGCCTCACCGATAGCGCCCGTAGGCTCACCGCCACCATTTGGCTTCAAGATTTGCCAGAACATGGAGTGATTCCAGTGACCACCGCCGTTGTTGCGAACCGGAGCCGGAGCAGCCGCAATATTTTGCAGAATATCTTCGATAGACTGGCTTTCCATCTCAGTGCCCTGAATGGCGTTGTTCAGGTTGGTAACGTAGGCCTGATGGTGCTTGGTGTGGTGTATTTCCATCGTCTGCGCATCGAAATGCGGTTCGAGGGCGTCGTAGGCGTAAGGCAGTTGGGGCAGTTCGAAGGCCATGGGAAAGATAGGTTTGGAGGTGAAAGGAAACGCGCAAGGCTGCCCGGCGTTCGGGCAGCTACTATACTTCTTTAACTGACAAAGCCGCCGAAGGGTTAGAATTTGCCCCCAGCGGCCATCAAAAGTAATTATTTCCGCTTGCGGGCAAAAAACTCCTGCATCAGCTCCGCACTTTCCGCGGCCATAATGCCCGTAACCAGTTCTGTGCGCCGGTGTAGCAGGTTGCCGTGCCGCCGAAATCCATGTTTTTCCTCGGGCGCGCCAACCACCATGCGCCGCATCTGAGCCCAAGCACTGGCGCCCGCGCACATCACGCAGGGCTCTATGGTAACGTATAAACTACAGTCGGTGAGATACTTATTGCCCAAAAAGTTGGCAGCGGCCGTAAGGGCCAGCATTTCGGCGTGGGCAGTGACATCCTTAAGCTTTTCGGTTTGGTTGTAGGCTCGCGCAATAATCTGGCGCTCCAGCACGACCACTGCCCCAATCGGAATCTCATCTTCTTCTAGGGCGTAGCGCGCCTGCTTCAAGGCTTCGCGCATATAGCTTTCGTCGCTATAGAGGGAAAGGGTCATAGGCTGATGGATAATTTTGATAATAAACTAAAAAGGCGGTCATGCAGAGCGCAGCGAAGCATCTCGCGTGTTTAGTAGTATTAGTACTCCCATTAAACACGCGAGATGCTTCGCTGCGCTCTGCATGACCGCCTTTTTTCTTGACTTCAAAAACAGAAGAAGATCTTACTTCAGCGCGATGCTCTGCATCATGGCTTGGGCGGTAGGCTGCCATTGTGCCTGTTCCTCGGCGGGACAGTTGAAGGTGAAGACCATGAGTTGGTCGCCCTCAATGGCGTACTGCACCAATTGGTAGCGGCGAATAGGCGCCAAATTGCCCCCCGACGCGTATCCGCCACCGATGAGACAAACTCTAGTACCACAAAATCACGCTTGTTGATGGTGCGAATGTCTTCGGTTAGGAAGTCCACTTTGGTGTAGGCATTCTGAATGCTGGCTTTATAAATCTTGAGCAGAATACCGTAATCCTTGCTAGTGAAGGTACTAGGCTTCTGGGCCACACTGAAGTCGACGCGGCCGCTAGGGTTGGTGAATACGGCCAGTGGCTTGCGTGGCGCGGGATATTTGGCGGCAATGCCATCATCGGGCAAGGCCGTGAAGCCTTCGGGAATACCGACGGTGAGGTTTTTGGTAATGGGTGTTTTTTTAAGCTTAGGCTTGGGCGCGGCAAATGCGACTAACAGTAGCAGGAGCAAAGCGTAGGGGGCAAATCGGAGCAAACGCAAAGAAGTTTTCATAGAAACGAGGGGAAATAAAAGGCGCAACTTTTCGCCAGCGCCACCACAAAAAAACAAATAAAAAAACCCCCGCAGCCGAAACGACTACGGAGGTAAAAAAGCTAACTAAATAGGCGGATTTAGCGTCGCTTCTTTTTTTTACTTGCCACCGGAACCGATGGATACTTGATGCGCACCTTTTTCCAGTACACATAATTGCCTGTTTTAGCCTCTACCAAATACGTGCCAGCTGGGATGCGACCCAAGTCAACGGGCTGGCCCGTGTTGTTCGCGGGGTCGAGGGCGGCGGTGTAAACGGGGGCGTTTTTGTAATTGGTCATCACCAGCGTGCCAGGCTTGGTGAACTGCTGGGTGAAGCTCAGGAAGATGGTATTCGTGTTCGGATCGGGGTACACGTCGATGCCCGAGAGCGTTTCAACGCGCTTTATCGGACCGTCGAGGGTAACGGGCTCGGCGCTGGTCTTCGATTTAACGCTAGTACCGTTGACCTGCGTTTTGGTCTTGCCTTTTGTGGAAGTTTGGGCCTGGGCAGATGCTACGGTGAGGAAGGCCGCGGCGAGAAGAGCAGTATATTTCATAGGAAGAATAGACAAAAGGCCGGAAAACAAGAGTGTCTTCCGGCCCTTTGCACAATCCGGGCCAAACCTGAAAAGCCCCCAGCTAGCTGCGAGGTAAGTTTTTGACGTTGTCGTCTGGGTCGCGGTCAATTAATTCATTAAATGGGTCAATACCAGCCTTTACCGGTTTTTCGGACACGAGTATCTCCAATTTATTGGTGCCCGCTTTTAATCGAGTTTTGCGCCGGTACAGCGGCTCGTCGCGCCACTTGCCGTTCACTTTCCGCTCGGTGAGCACCGCAATATCAATCCAGTCGTTCATCGGCGCTGGTTTTTCGTTGCCGAGGCTGTCGGCGTAGAATTTCTTGCTGTTCAGGTTGAGCGTGACGCGATATTTGCCCCCGGTAGCTTTTTGTAAGAAACCGAATCGACCCGGTTTTCATATAGCGTAATGCGCTCAAACATATCCGTAATCAGGTACTGCAAAGAGTCGGGCGTGACCTGACGCAGGTGGCGTATTAAATCCGGCGACGTAGTGTAAGGCGGCTGCTGAAACTTCACCTCTTTGATATAAGCCGCCAGCGCTTGATTTACCTTGTCTTCGCCCACGTAGTCCTGCAAGGCATACATCGCCACTGATCCTTTGCGGTAGTGGATATACTGCTGATTTTCCACCTTATACAGTGGCTGTTCCTTGCTTTGCTCCGTGGCCCGGCCGGTGAGGTAGCGGTCCATTTCGTGCTTGAGAAACTTGCGCATGCGTGCCTCGCCGTAAAGTTGCTTCATCACCATCAAAGCGGCATACTGCGATAGGGTTTCCGACATCATCGTGGAACCCTGCACATTGGCCCCAATTACCTGATGCGCCCACCACTGGTGCGCTACCTCGTGGGCCGTCACGTAGTAGGGGTAGTCTACATCCTCGGGGTCGGTAGAGTCGATTTTGGCGATGAAGCCGATGTTTTCCGAGTACGGAATGGTGTTGGGGAAACTTTGGGCAAACGACTGGTAGCCCGGAAACTCCACAATGCGCACCTGCCGATGCTGGTAGGGCCCAAAGTTCTTGGTGAAGTAAGTCAGGCCATCCTGCACGCCGCGCACCATGCGGTCGAGGTTGTACTCGTGGCCGGGCTGGTAATAAATGGCGATATCTACGTCGTTCCATTTGGCCTTGCGCACCGCATAGCGCGCCGACTGGAAAGAATAAAAGTTGAGAATAGGCGCGTCCATTTCGTAGCGGAAATAGCGACGACCATTCTCGGTCCATTCCTTCTTCAAATAGCCGGGCGCCAACGCCAGCTGGTCGGGCTCGGTGCTGACGGTGGCGGCAAAGCGCACCCAGTCCGAGTCGTGGCTGATGTAGGTGTTGCGGCGGGCTGCCGTATCGGTAAGCGACGCCATGCGCGGCTTGGGGGGCAAATTATAGTCCTTGCGCGTTTCCTCGTCACTGATTTCGGCCTGTGGGTTATAGCCAATATTGGGTAGAAGCTGGCTATTGATAAACGTACCGTTGTAGACCACGCTGGTGCGGTTCGTCACGTTCTCGAAACCCGGCGCGGCGTAATACAGATCGAAGCGCAGCGGAAGGGAGTCGCCGGGAGCCAGTGGCTGGGCTAAACGCTGGACGTAGAAGCCCAGCAGCGAATCGGAGAGTACCGTGCGGGCTGGTGTTGCGCCAACTGCACCAAGAGCCAGCAAACGAATACGAGCCTCCTGCGGCAGATTCAGCTGTACTGAATCGATGGGCTGACCGGTTTTGTTGCGCAGCCAGTATTGGCCGCGCAGGCGCACTTCCTGCCGGCTCGGAAAGAGGTCAGCCTGCACTTCCACCGCCGTGATGCGGGGTTGGGGACGCTTGCCCAGACGGCTGTATTTTTTCTCAAATTCTACGGTCAGCTTCTCTTGGGTTTTGGAGCCCTGGTAACGGTTGAGCACGTTGGTATTGTAGTAAATAAAGCCCCCCACGACCAGAAACGTGAGCAGACCCGCGCCCATCGCCAGCCTGGCCGGACCGGTAAAGCGGCTGGCGGCCAGCTTCTGCCTTACGTTTCCGCTGGTTTCGGTGCCGCGCACCCACAGCAAATTGGCCCCCACGGCCAACACCAGCGCCAAACCCGCCCAGTACAGCTTAAACCACATGTACGGCCCAATAAAGTGACCAAATTTGTTCAGGGCGGAGTACTGCACGCCGGGGTCGGAGCCGTAGATGGCCAGGTTGTGCTCGATGCCGAGTTGGCTCGCGAAAAGCGTGAACATGTAGTACAGCAGCATCACGAAGTGGCCTAGATACTTGTGATTTACCAGCACATGCACGGCTATTGCCAGCACCACTAAGAGCCAGTAATCGAGGAGCCGCAGGCCGAACAGGTACTGGAAATACAAGCCCAGCTCGAATTGGAAGTAGCCGGAGAATATTTGCGTCAGCAGGCCGCAAACCAGCACGATTACTTGCAGCACCACCGGCACCAGTAGCAGGGCCGCCAGCTTAGAGGCCAAGGGTACCCAGTTAGGCAGGGGCAGGGCGTCATAAATTTGGTTGAGGTGCGCATCCCGCTCCCGCCACACTAGCTCACCGGCGTAGAAAGTTATGATTGCCAGCGAGAACAGGCTAAAGGATCCCGACAAAATGATGGCCACCTGCGCCGTGACGGGAAAGGTTCGGGTGTCGAAGATCTTCCCGATTTGCAAGGCAGCAGCCAGCAAAAACGCCAAGCCCGCTACCACGATAGCAATGAAATAGGGGCTGCGGATGATGTCCAGAAATTCTAGCTTAGTCAGGCGGGCCCACTGGCGCAAGTACTGGCTGGTGCCGAACTGCTGGTGTACGCGCGGCAGCACGACGCTGGCCGTGGTTGGCACTACGTCTAAGCCGGGCCGCTCGGCACGGCGCCGTATGGGGCCTTCGGCAGCACTTTGGCTGAAGCGAAAACGCCAGAAGCAGAAGCCTAGCAGCGTTAAACCTACTCCCAGCCACACTACGCGGTTGCCGAGCAGCAGGCCCGTAAGTGGCACTACCTGGGTGTTCTTCTCGGCCGTCGTCCAGTATTTGGTGAGCTCGCGCGTGGCACCGCTGCCCATCGGGTCGAGTAAGCTACCGAGGGTTTTGTTATCGAGGTCGGAGAGCTGGCTTTGGGCCACGAAATACAGCACCAAAAACACGATGCTGCCCACGTAAGTGGCCAGTGACTTGCGCGTAAGCGTGCCGAGAGCAAAGAAAATGGCTCCCATCAGTAGCACGTTGGGCAGAACCACTATGAAGTAAGGGTTCAGATAATTCAGCAAACGCTGCGGTCCGATTCGGTCAGCCGGCATGCCGGGAATCAGCGTTCCAATAAACAAGCCTACCGCAATACCGCTGAGCACCAACATGGTAATAACGAGCGTACCAGCGAAGCGCCCTCCCAGGTATCCTACCCGCGAAATGGGCGTGGTAAAGAGCAGCGGATGCATGCGGGTTTCAAAATCGCGCAGAATGGCCGGACCGAACATGGCCGAAATCAGCAGCACGCCCGGCACTAGGGTAAGCACAGTGGTGTAGCCATTCAAGGAGAAAGGCGAGTTCACGAACACCTTAGTGCCTACACTCACCGCTAACCCCTTAAAAAAGCCCCCCGATGTGAGCATCAGTAACAAAGCCAGCAGCAGCAGAATGCCGAAATAGATATACGTAGCTGGTCGCCGCAGTCGGTACCACAGCTCAAAGCGAAATATTTGAAGGAACATAAGAGGAGAGAATTTTAGGCAAAAGGCCAATAATGGAGAAGCTAAAAGGTGCAGCTTACGCCGTTACTTTCGCACGTTCAGCCTCCGCAATGCGGGAGAAATACACATCCTCTAAGGAAGGAACTACCGGCTCATAATCCGGGCCCGGCTGCCCGTCACTGACCACGTGCACAATAGTTTGGCCCGCATAGAGGCGAGAAGAAATTACCTGCTGCTCCTGCTGCAGCGCTGGCAGCTGCTCCTTGGCAATCGCGCGGCGCCATACTTGGCCTTGCAACTCATTCATCACCACCAGCGGGTCGCCGGTCAGCAGCACTTGGCCTTTGTTAATAATGGCCATGTTGCGGCACAAGTCGCTCACGTCTGACACAATATGCGTGCTCAGAATAACGATAATATTCTCGCCAATCTCGCTTAGCAGGTTGTGAAAGCGGTTGCGCTCGGCGGGGTCGAGGCCGGCGGTGGGCTCATCTACGATGATGAGGCGCGGATTGCCGAGCAACGCCTGTGCAATACCGAAACGCTGCTTCATGCCCCCAGAATAGCCCCCCAGGTTCTTGCGGCGCACATCATACAAGTTGGTTTTGTGGAGCAAGGCGGCCACCGTGGCTTTGCGTTCCTTGCTATCGGAAAGGCCTTTAAGGACCGCGAAGTGGTCGAGCAAATCCTCGGCGGCTACCTTCGGATACACGCCAAACTCCTGCGGCAGATAGCCCAGAATGCGGCGCACCGAATCTTTTTCGCGCAGCACGTCCAGTTCATCGAGGAAAATGCTGCCGCTGTCGGCTTCCTGCAAGGTGGCAATGGTGCGCATCAAGCTCGACTTACCCGCGCCATTCGGCCCTAATAGGCCAAACATGCCTGTCGGGATGGTGAGGTTCACGTCGCGCAGGGCCTGCACACCGTTGGAGTAAGTTTTCGACAGGTTTTTGATGACGAGAGCCATGCGTACGAATGAAGTTAAAAGAAGGGAAAAAGGCAGGAATGTGGAAAAGGCGGAAAGAATCAGCTGAAAGATAGAGAATAGCCTATAAGAGTTGCCCTTTCGGCGGAGAATCTTTACTGGGGGGCTTTTTAGGAGATGAATCGCGGTGCTGGGGCCGGTATTACAGCCCGCCAAAAATAAATAGCTGGACTTACCGCGTTTTTGAGCCCGTCATATCTTCCTACCTTCGTCTCGAAGTCCCGATTACCTCTTACCGACTAGTTAAGCACATGCTCCGTACCCATACCTGCGGCGAACTTCGCCTCGAACACGCTGGCCAATCTGTTACTCTTTGCGGCTGGGTGCAGCGTACCCGCGACAAAGGCGGCATCCTCTGGATTGACCTGCGCGACCGTTATGGCCTCACTCAATTGGCTCTGGAAGAAGGCGTTGAAACAGCCGAAGTTCGGGAGCAAGCCCGCCAGCTGGGCCGTGAGTTTGTGCTCTGCGTGACGGGCAAAGTGGCCGAACGCCACTCCAAAAACGACAAGATGCCCACCGGCAACATCGAGATTCGGGTGGAGAAGCTGGACGTGCTGAACCCCGCCAAATTGCCCCCCTTCCTCATCGAAGACGATACCGACGGCGGCGACGACCTGCGCATGAAGTACCGCTACCTCGATTTGCGCCGCTCCCCCGTGCGTCGTAATCTGGAACTGCGCCACCGCGTGGCTCAGGCCACGCGCCGTTTCCTAGATGGACAGGAATTTATCGAAGTAGAAACGCCCGTGCTCATCAAAAGCACGCCCGAAGGCGCCCGCGACTTTGTGGTGCCTTCGCGTATGAATCCCGGCGAGTTCTACGCCCTGCCCCAGTCGCCCCAGACCTTCAAGCAACTGCTGATGGTATCGGGCTTCGACCGCTATTTCCAGATCGTAAAGTGCTTCCGCGACGAGGACCTGCGCGCCGACCGCCAGCCTGAATTCACCCAGATTGACTGCGAAATGTCGTTCGTGGAGCAGGAAGACATTCTGCGCACGTTCGAGGGCTTGGTGCAGTACCTGTTTAAAGAAGTAAAGGGCCTAGAAATCGGGGAGTTGCCGCGCATGACCTACGCCGACGCCATGCGCTTCTATGGCAACGACAAGCCCGACACGCGCTTCGAAATGAAGTTTGTAGAGCTCAAAAACGCCGAAAAAACGCCCCCCACGGCTGCCCAAACGCAGGATATCGTGTCGGGCTATAACTTCCCGGTGTTCGAGAGCGCAGAGTTGGTCGTTGGTATCAACGCCTTCAACAGTGCCGTGTACACCCGCAAGCAGCTCGACGAGCTGACTGAGTTTGTGAAGCGTCCTCAGATTGGTGCGACGGGCCTCATCTACGCCCGCGTGGAGTCTGATGGCAGCGTAAAGTCTTCGGTAGATAAGTTTTACTCCCAAGAAGTTTTGCAGCAGTGGAAAACGGCGTTCAACGCCGCTCCAGGCGACTTGCTCCTCATTCTAGCCGGCGAAGCCAACCGCACGCGCAAGGCGCTTTCGGAACTGCGTCTGGAGATTGGCCAGCGCATGGGCTTGCGGGATAAAGACACGTTCTCCCCGCTGTGGGTAGTGGATTTTCCGTTGCTCGAGTTCAACGAGGAGGAAAACCGCTACTTCGCCATGCACCACCCGTTCACCTCGCCTAAGCCCGAGGATATCGCCCTGCTCGACAGCCCCGATACCATCGGCCAGGTGCGCGCCAATGCCTATGACATGGTCATTAACGGCGTGGAAGTGGGGGGCGGCTCCATCCGTATTCACGACCGCACGGTGCAGGCGCGTATGTTTTCGCTGCTCGGCTTCTCGGATGAGGAAGCGCAGGCTCAGTTCGGTTTCCTGCTCGATGCCTTCGAGTACGGCGCTCCGCCCCACGGCGGCATTGCCTTCGGTTTCGACCGCCTCTGCAGCCTCTTCGGCGGCGCCGATTCCATCCGCGACTTCATCGCCTTCCCCAAAAACAACTCCGGCCGCGACGTAATGATCGACTCACCTTCCCCGATTTCTGGGCCGCAGCTGAAGGAGCTGAGCATTGCTACGGCGGTGGTGGGAAAGTAAATATTAGATGGAACCGAAGGTCTACCCACACGTTTTTTATAACGCGAAATGGGCGGGTTACTTTTGCCTTTTGTTCGGTATAGCACTCCTTCTACTCGTCGTGTATGGTGCAGCTGTTAGATCAGTAAATGAATTAGCTACACTCTGGGTTTTATGTATTAGTTGCATTTTTATATGGCTTGGCAGAAAGTCTGTAACGGAAACTCAACCAGCCTTACAACTTAGTTCTACCGGACTTTGGACTCCAAAACTTGGGTTTTTGGCATGGAAACAAATTGAGGTAAGAATTGAGTTGGTTTCAAGTGGAAGAGCCGGGTCTATGAAATATCTGATGATTAGGCATTATAAGACACACAAACATTTAGATGCAGTATGCATTACCGCATTAAGTGGCTCAACCTCTGACTTAGAACATTTGATATGTCAGCACCAATAAAGTCGAGCACTTTAGTTAAGTATTTAAAGCAGCCCTTCATAAATATGGGGCTGCGTTCTTTTTTCAAAAGAACGCATAGAAGATAAAATTTGCCCCCAGAGCCCAAAAACGCTATCTTGGCACTATAGCCCGCTAGCCACACCTATCCCATGCAGATTCTGCGCAAAACTCCACTTGACCAAATCTTTGTCTTGGACATTGAAACGGTGCCGTGCGTGGGCTGCCACGACGATCTGGATGATATGCTGCGTCTGCTCTGGGAACACAAGTGCCACGCCCTGCGCCGCGACAAAGGCTGGCGCACCGGTCCTGAGGATATGGAGCCTATGCCCTCACACCTGGAGGCCGCCAGCTTATTTGCCCAGGCGGGTATTTACGCCGAGTTTGGCCGGGTGGTATGCATTTCAGTGGGTTGTTTCAACTTTGACAAGCAGGAAGAAACCTGGCGCTTTCGCGTCAAGTCTTTCGCCGATGAGGATGAGAAACTGATGCTGCGCGAGTTCTCGGCGTTGCTGGCTCGCAAGCCCCAGTATTTGCTTTGCGCCCACAACGGCAAAGAGTTCGACTTTCCTTACCTAGGGCGGCGCCTGCTCATCAATGGCCTGCCGCTACCGCCGCAGTTGGATATTGCTGGCAAAAAACCGTGGGAAGTAGCGCACTTCGACACGATGGAACTGTGGAAATTCGGCGACCGAAAGTCCTACACGTCGTTGCCGCTGCTAGCCGCTATGTTCGGCATTCCCACACCCAAAGACGATATCAACGGCGGTGATGTAGCGCGCGTGTATTACAATGAAAAGGACTTGCCGCGCATCGTGAAATATTGCCAGAAAGACATTATTACAACGGCGCGCGTACTCCAGAAATTTCGCGGCGACGAGCCTTTCCATGATGACGCAGTAGTGTACGCCGATGATGTAAGCACCGTGATGCGTCGGTCGTAATGGTTGATAGCTCCACCCGACAGGCCTCGCTTAATGGCGTAACAGTTGTATACTTCTTACCCGTAATGGATACTGATATAGCGGGTAATTATCACGGAATTCAGCTTGTGCTCAACTAGAAAGCATAAGAACTGACGTCGAATAATCAGGTTTCTATTGATAAATTGATAAGTTGATAGAAAAATTATATGGCATTGATGTTCAATGTTTTGTAGTTTTATGTATGGAATATATTCCATAAAAATTTGTACTATTATATCTTCTTCTCTCTACATATTCCTGAATAGCTATGACTTACAACTTACTAGAAGCCGTTAAGAATTGCTTCACTACGGAGGCTCTGCGGCAAACTGGGGTAGCTGCGATAGGAGATAGCGACGCCAGTATTGAAAGAGCTGTGTCGAGGGTAACTGCTTTGGTAATCAATAGCCTGGCGGGCTTAGCTGAACAGGCCGGTGGCGCCGAGGTGCTGTGGAGCATGGCCCGGGAGGCACATGAGCAAGGTGTATTACGGCCATCCAGTGGCCGGTTGATAGGAGGGGGCGGCTGGCAGAGCCGGGGCGCAGAGCTGATGAGATCTTTGCTTAGCGACCGCTACAGTAGTACGGTGGAAGCAGTGTCGGATAGTGCTGGTAGCCAAAATACTACCGTGAATAATCTGCTGGGATTATCTACACCCATAACGCTAGGCATATTAGGCCGCCATGCAGCTGAGAACGAGCTGGACTCCCAGGGTTTGAGCTTGTGGTTACAGGAGCAGCGCCGAATGGTAGAAGCTATTCAGCCGGATTTGGCTCGCCCTCATGCTCCGCAGCCGCCAACGCAACCTCAGACCCAGGGAACAAGCCAGGCGCAGACTATTCCCCGGCCGAGTCCTATGAATTTTGACGTGCGCGATAATGGAGCGAGTTATAGCCCTGAAGTGGTTGGGCTGCAAAACCGCCGTGTAGCAGCTGTGAGCGACTATTATCAGCCGGAAGCCGCGCCGGCAAACAAGGCTACCTGGTCATCCAGTTGGCTGGGCTTGGGCGCTTTGTTAGTGGCAGTGGCTGCCGCGCTCGGATATTTCTTGGGGCAGGACCGCATAAATTTGAGTTTTAATCGTCTTACGGGCAATACCGAAGAGGTTGCTGCGGTGCCAGCGCCTACGACTGCTAGCACCAGCACTTCTCAGGGTCGCTACGACGAAGCTACCGGTAACTATATCTACGACACGGGCCTTCCCACTCTGATTAAGATGAGTGATGGCACGCGGCTAATGGTAGGCTCTAATTCGACGGAGCACAAGCTGTATCAGTTTTTAGCAAATGATGCTGCCCAAGTTGACTCGGTGAATCGGACGAAGGGTTGGATTAGCTTCGATCGGGTGTATTTCGCGCCGTCTAGCGCTACCCTCACGCCGGAGTCGCAGCAACAGTTGCAGAATGTGGCAGCCATCCTGAAGAACTTTCCCCGCGCTAAAGTGCGCATTGGCGGCTACACCGATAACAGTGGCAGCTTCGCCGGCAATATGAAAATGAGCGAAGGCCGTGCGAATGCAGCTATGGCCGCGCTCGTGGATATGGGTATTGACGCAACCCGAATTACCAGCAAAGGCTACGGGCAAAAAATCCCGATTGCCAGCAATGATACCGAGGACGGCCGCGCCCTTAACCGTCGTATCAGCCTGCGCGTTACCCGCAAGTAGGGCCTAGGTTTTATAGTTGTTTCGAAGAGCCTCCTTATTCAATAAGGAGGCTTTTTTTATGGTAATCGGGCACTAAAAAGCCCCCCAGAAGTTATCAAGGTCAATGGCGGGGATAGCACTTGCCGAGAAAGCAAATCAAGGAGGAAGGCGCGATATTTCGATAGGTATAATGATAGGAATAGATATTAACTGGAGCGAAATTCTGGCAAATGTTAGCGTGTATGCGCTGCTGATTGGCGCGGCTTCGTGGGTGGCAAAGGCGCTGGGCGAGCAATTTCTGAAAATGCGGTTTCGGGCCTATGAGAAGGAATTGGAAACCAAGTCGGTTGAGTTCAAAGCCCAACTCGACCGAAGTCTGGAGCAGTTCCGGGCGGAGCTACAACTGGCCAATACCAAAGACTCCCGGCTCCACGAAAAGCGGATGCTGGTGCTGGAAAGTCTTTACCAAAAAATAGTGAGCCTGAACCTGGCTCTGAAAGAGATGACGGCCACGCTAAAATTTATTCACGTCGATGCCGACCAGGAAGAGGATGAACGCATTAACACGGCCAGCCAGGCATACGACGCGTTTATAAAGTACTACACCGAAAATAAGATCTTCTTTTCCCTGGAATCGTGTGCTCAGCTAGACGCGCTGCGCAACAGCTATTTCGACAGCATACAGCAGTACAATGCGTCGGGATTTATAATGGGAAGCATCGGTTTTCGTCCTGACTTTGGGAAGGCGCAGATGGCGTCTGAAATAGTCCGCAAATCCATTCCAGTCGTCATGCAAAATATCGAGAATGATTTTCGGCAGTTGTTGGGCGTCAGGTGAGAAGGCGGAGAGAAATAAAAAAGGAGCGGCTGATCGGCCGCTCCTTTTTAGTGGGTTGTAAACATGCTTCTACAAAACTCCGCTTACCAGGCCCGGCAGCACACCTAATACAACCGTAAGCACAGCCAAAATAATCAACACTGCCGATTGGAAACTGCCGACGGTTATTGGCGCCTCGGTCTCGTCATCGGCGGGCTTCATGTACATCGCGATAATAGGCCGCAGGTAGTAGTAAATGCCAACCATCGACATGATGACAGCGAAGACGACTAAGCCAATATAGCCTTTATCGACCGCTGCGCCGAAGAGGAAAAACTTGCCAAAAAAGCCCCCCGTGAGCGGAATACCGGCCAGAGAAAGCATCGCGATGGTCATCACAAAAGCGAGGAGCGGATTGGTACGGGCCAAGCCGTTCAGCCCATCATAGTCTTCGCGCTGGCGCTGGTCGTGCACGAGTTTGAGCACCCCGAAGGCCGCCACAGTGGCGATGGAGTAGGCTAAAGAATAGAAGAAAATGCCATTAGCTGAAAGCCCACTGAGTTCACCATTAAACGCTACCAAGCCAAGAAGCAGGTAACCCGCGTGGGAAATACTGGAGTAAGCCAGCATACGCTTGAGACTCTGCTGAGCCACGGCACCCACGTTGCCAATAAGCAGTGTGAGCGCACACATAGCCACAATGGTAGGAATCCAGAAGCCCTGAGCGGCGGGGAAAGCCTGCACCAATAGTTTTAGAAATGCCGCAAAACCAGCCGTTTTCACCACGGTGCTCATAAAGGCTGCGAAGAAAGTTGGCGTGCCTTCGTACACGTCGGGCGTCCAGTAGTGGAAAGGGGCAGCCGACACTTTAAAGCCAATACCAATAAGCATCAGCAGAATGCCGATGTAGAGCATGGGGCGTAGCGAATCGTTGGCGGGATTCGTAACGGCCGCGCCAATTTCGCTCAGCTGGAAAGCGCCGGTGGCACCGTACACTAATGCAATACCAAAGAGCAGAATGCCAGTGGCAAACGAGCCCATCAGGAAGTATTTCAGCGAGGCTTCGTTGGAGCGCACGTTGCGCTTATCGGAGCCGGCCACTACGTACATGGAAATGCTCAGGATTTCGATGCCAACGAACAACATGAGCATGTTGTCGTAGCTGACCATCATAATGGCCCCCACGAGGGAGAACAGCAGCAGGGAATAATACTCAGCGAGGTTGGCCTCGTTGTCGCGCACGTATTTCTGCGAGAACGGCAGCAGCAATAAAGTCGTCAAGACTACAATGCCCGTGAAAGCGACCGAGAACCGGTCGATGGTGAGCATGTTGTTGAAATACGACTGCGCCGGCGCGTTCCAATCATACAAATTAGCTCCGAAAACGATCAGCAGAATAACCATAGCTGCGGGCAGCAGCATGCGGTTGGAGCGCAGAAAGCCTAAGAAGAGGTTGGCGATGCCAAGAACGGAAAGTAATATAATAGAGGCCATTGGCAGGATGTAACACCAATCTCCAGCGTTGCTGTGCTTTGGTGAGTCGTTGAATGAGGTCGTTCCAGAAAGGCGAACGACGCTTAGAACTTACCGCTGCATTAAGCTCAGAATCCGAATCACGCTGGGTTCTGACATTTGCAGGAAGGTATTTGGAAACAAGCCAATCCAGAAAATCATAAAAATTAAGGGCACCAGCACGGCTAGCTCGGCTCCATTCAGGTCGCGGAAGGCGGCAGTAAAGGAAGTAGCCGGGCCGAGCATGACGCGCTGGAACATGCGCAGCAAATAAACAGCCCCCAGAATGATGGTGATGCCCGCTACCGCGCCCAGCCAGTTGTTGTACTGGAATACGCCCGCCAGCAGCAGAAACTCTCCTACGAAACCGCTTGTGAGGGGTAAAGCTACCGTGGCTAGTAGCACAACTAGGAAGCTCACGGAGAGCAGCGGCGTTGTTTGGGTCAGGCCACCAAGCTCGGGAATCAAGCGGGTGTTGGTGCGGCGCTGAATGATGTCGGCAATGAAGAACATACCCACGACGTTCACGCCGTGAGCCAGCATCTGCACAACAGCGCCCTGCAAACCCATCTGCGTGAGTGAAAATACACCCGCTGCCATCAGGCCCACGTGGGAGAGAGAGGAGTAAGCAATCAACCGCTTCATGTCGCGCTGACGGATGGCGATGATAGCGCCGTAGATAATACCGATAACAGCCAGAATCATAACCAGCCAACCCCATTGGCTAACGCCTAGTGGCGTGATGGGCAGGAGCCAGCGCAGGCAGCCGTAAATGCCCATTTTCAGCATAATGCCCGAGAGCAGCATAGTAGCCGGGGCGGGAGATTCGGTGTACGTATCGGGCTGCCAGGTATGGAAGGGGAAGATGGGCATCTTCACCGCGAAGGCAATAAAGATCAGCCAGAACAGCCACGATTGCTCCGCAGCCGTTAGGCTCAAGTCGTAGAAAGCCTGTAGGTCGGAGGTGTGAGCGGCCAAGCCATTGGCAGCGGGGCCGGTCTGGTAGTAGAGGTACACGAAGCCGGCCAGCATAAACAGCGAGCCAATAATCGTGTAGAGGAAAAACTTGAAGGTAACAGCCACACGCCGCTCCCCGCCCCAAATGCCGGCCAGGAAGTAGATCGGAATAAGGGCCACTTCCCAGAAGAAGTAGAACAGGAACGCATCCATGGAAGTGAATACCCCAATCAGGCCGGTTTCCATGAACAGCACCAGCGCGTAGAAAGCCGACGCGTTCTTATAGTCGTGGCGGAAGGAAGCCAGCAGAATCAGTGGGGCCAGAAATGTGGTAAGCAGCACGAGCAGCAAGCTCAGCCCGTCCATGCCAACGTGGAAGCTGATGCCCGCCGAAGCAATCCAAGGCAGATTTACTTCCAACTGCCCAACATTGCTAGCATCGAAAGTAACGGCTGCGTACACCGCGACAATAAACTCCAGCAGTGCCGCACCAAAGGCGAATACACGTCCAGCATTGCCTTTGACAAAGTGCAACAGCAGCGCGGCGGCTAGAGGGAAGAAAAGGAGAAGAGCTGTAAGCATTATTTACCGTGTGGTACGTGTCGAGATCTAAAACTTGCCAAAATTCAGCGCTAGGATAAGCACGATACCTACTACCATAAGGATTAAGTACACGCCAATTGTACCAGTCTGTACATAGCGTAATAATTGCCCCCCACCCAGAGTCAGGCGGCCTAAGCCATTCACGATTGGGTCGATGATGCCTTGCTCCACGAAGCGGTACAGGCCGCGCGACAAGCCCATGATGGGGCGCACGAAGAGGGCGTTGTACAACTCATCGATGTAGTACTTGTGGTACACCAAGCTCTCGGGTGCCGAGCGTTGCGCTTCGTCAGCCACGGGGCGCACGCCGCGCGAAACGTACTGCACATAGGCGAAGATGATACCGAGCACGCCAGCCGCTACGGAGGCGCCAATAAGCATGAGTTCGGTACTGTGGTCAATTTCACCGGTGAAGGCTGAAGGATTGATTTGGCGGGAGTACGTGAAGATGGGTGCCAGGAAGTCGGCCAAATAATGTTTGCCCCCCAAGAACATTGGGGCGCCCATAAAGCCCCCACAGCCGCCAGAATAGCCAGAATAATCAGCGGCAGCGTCATAGATGCTGGCGACTCGTGGAGGTGATGCTTCTGCTCCTCGGTGCCCCGGAACTCGCCGAAGAACGTGAGGAAGAGCAGGCGGAACATGTAGAAAGCCGTCAGGAAGGCGGTGAACAAGCCGACGGCCCACATGAGCTTATTATGCTCGTAAGTGTGCGCCAGAATCTCATCTTTCGAGAAAAAACCCGAGAACGGCGGAATGCCCGAAATAGCTAAGCAGCCAATAAAGAACGTGAGGAAGGTGATAGGCAAAGCCTTACGCAGGCCACCCATGCGGCGAATGTCCTGCTCGTTACTCATGGCGTGAATCACGGAGCCAGCGCCGAGGAACATTAAGGCCTTGAAGAAAGCGTGGGTCAGGACGTGGAATAGAGAAGAAGTATAGCCCATCACGCCCAAAGCCAGGAACATATAGCCGAGTTGGGAAACCGTGGAGTAAGCCAGAACTTTCTTGATGTCGTTCTGCGCCAGACCAATGGTAGCTGCGAATAGAGCCGTTGCCAGACCAATGATACCTACTACTTCCAGCGTGGCCGGAGCCAGCGTAAACAGCACATTGGCTCGCAGCACCATATAGATACCGGCCGTTACCATGGTAGCGGCGTGAATCAACGCTGACACGGGAGTAGGACCGGCCATAGCGTCGGGGAGCCAGGTGTAGAGCGGCAACTGCGCCGATTTACCCATCGCGCCTACGAAAAGAAGCAAAGTAATAGCCGTCAGGATACTGACGGTGTAAGGGCCAAACTGGCTGAGCGCGGCTTTCTGGAATACCTCAGCGTACTGAATTGAGTCGAAGGTGAGGTAGATGAGGAAGATACCGAGCAGGAAGCCTAGGTCACCGATGCGGTTGATAATGAAGGCTTTCTTGGCAGCGTTGTTGTAATCGTGGTTTTTATTCCAAAAGCCAATGAGCAGGTAGGAGCAAAGCCCCACACCTTCCCAGCCAATAAACAGAATTACAAAATTGGCCCCCAGCACCAGCACGAGCATGCTGAATATGAACAGGTTGAGGAAGCTGAAGAACTTGCCCACGTTCTCATCGTGGGACATGTAGCCGATGCTGTACACATGAATCAGGAAACCCACGCCCGTCACGAGTAGCAGCATAATCAGGCTGAGCTGATCGATCTGATATTGGAAGGGAATGCGCAGGGAACCTACCGTAATCCAATCGAAGAGCTGTACTGTGTACTGACGCTCAAACGTGGTAAACAGATAGATCGAGATCAGGAAGGAGCCCAGCACCGTAGCGCTACCAATCAGGCCAGCTACAGTGGCTGACAAGCGCTTATTCAGTAAGCCATTGATCAGGAAGCCCAGGAAGGGCAACAACGGAATAAGAATGTACAGCAGCGTGGAGTGAGGAGCGCCGTAATTGGGTAAAACGAGTTCTTGCATAGGAGGTATGCTTATAAGCAAACACGAGTCATCCGGAGCCTGATGAAAACTTGGTGCCCGTTGAGTGAATGATTCATGGCAACGGGGCTAAGTCTTTCAAGCATCAAGACGACAGGTGGATTATCATTACCACTTTAAACGGCTAAGCAGATTGACGTCGGTGTTCTGGAAATTTCGATAGATCATCACGATGATGCCTAAGCCCACCGACACCTCGGCAGCGGCCACCGCCATGATGAAAAACACGAAAACCTGCCCATTTGGGTCGGCACGATACGCGGAGAAGGCGGTTAGCAAAACATTCGTGGCATTGAGCATCAGCTCAATACACATGAAAATAATGATGGCGTTGCGCCGCGCGAGCACTCCAGCTACGCCAATGGCAAACAAAGCCGTGGCAAAGAAGACGTAATACTGAAGCGGGACGGTGCGAATGACTTCTGGGATGGTCTGTTCCATGCAGTTGGGCTAGCCGACAAAGCAAAAAGCCCCCGAAGCTCGGCCGGGGCTAATTAGCTGGCAAAGGTATCCTGAAAATCGGAAAACGCACACTCTATAGGCAGCTAACACGAAGCTCAGCCATGCTTTAGCTGCTGAGGTAAGCGAGTAAGAATAACTAGCCAAACCAGCCAGAGACGTTTTAACACAAGGAGCAAAAAGCCCCCTAGGGTCAAAGTACAGGGTAGAAGCGCTTGCCCGGATGGTGTATGCTATTACCTAAGTGGAGAGGAGTGCTGCAAAGCCCGCCGTTCAGCCCTCTTTCTGCGGCTTCACCAGATACTTTGGTTGCTGTAAAGTATTTTGCTATTTCATCCGTCTGTCTCGGCAGAATGGAAACGCTACCTCTCACGCTCGACGCGACGCTGGCAATGACCGCAGGCCACCAGGACCAGCAGATACAAGAAGCCGTGCGCGCACAACGCGGCCGGCTGCTGCAGTTCATCCGGCGCCGTATTCCCAACGAGGCGGAGGCGGAAGACGTGCTACAGGACGTCTTTGCCGAACTCGTTGAAAGCTACCGCCTGCTCAAACCTGTAGAGCAAGCCGCCGCTTGGCTCTTTCGGGTGGCCCGCAACAAAATCACGGACCTCTACCGTCGCAAAAAAGCTGTTTCGTTGGAAAATGAGCTAGTCAGCGGCTTTGACGACGAAGACGATTCCCTGTTGCTCGCCGATGTGCTGCCCGCTCACGACGACTCCCCGGAAAACCGCTTGCTACGCGAAACGCTAATGGAGGCGCTGGCAGAAGCGCTGGAAGAATTGCCCCCCAACCAGCGTCAGGTGTTCGTGTGGCACGAACTAGAGGAGAAAACCTTCCGCGAAATGGAAGCCGAAACTGGCGTGCCGCTCAAAACCCTGATTTCCCGCAAGCACTACGCCGTTCAGCACCTGCGTAAGCGCCTGCAGAAACTGTACACCGAGCTATTCACTGATTAAAAAGCCCCCAGATGAGGCGCATTCTCGCAAGCCTCGCCTCGGTGACAAGACATACTTCATAAAACCACACCCATGAATCGTTCATTCTGGCTGCTACGCGGCCTCAAGTTTTTCTTCTTCGCAACACTGTTTGTGGCCGCCGCTGGCTTCGTAACCATGAGCTTGTGGAACTGGCTGGTGCCCGTGCTCTTTAACGGGCCTGCTATCAGCTTCTGGCAAACCCTCGGCTTGCTTATCCTTACCCGTATTCTGTTTGGTGGCTGGGGCCGCGGCGGCCGTCCCGGCGACTGGAGCCGGCGCCGCGAAATCTGGCGCAAGAAAATGGAGTCACGTATGGCCCACCTAACCCCAGAGGAGCAGGAGAAATTTCGCCAGAAAATGCGCACCAGCTGCGGCCCGCCGTGGATGCGGCGCCAAGAGCCAGAACAAGCACCGACGGCTACCACAGCCTAAAAAAAGCCCCCTAGAATCTCAGGGGGCTTTTTTTAGGCTGTAATCTCATGTATCATTTATTCCAGGCTTCCTCCGGCTGCCCAACGCAGTGTAGCCTGCACTTGCGCGTATTTGGCTTGCAGCTCTGCCAACTTTACTCGTGCGCTGACGAGTGAGGCTTCGCGGGAATTGAGCAGAAACACGGAGCTCTCACCGTTTTCAAATCGGATTTGCTCGCCGTTGCGCAGCTTCTGGGAGTTTTCTACTACCTGCTCCTGCACGCGAAGCTGCTCGCGCAGAGCCTCCCAATCGTTGGCGACGGTGCGCACGGTAGTTTGTACCTCCCGCGTGTCCTGTTGCAGAGTTAGTTCGGCTTCGCGCCGCTTTAGTTGGTTGAGTTGCAGCTTGCTTCGTTCTTGGCGCAGCAACAGCGGGTATTGGAAGCTCAGGCCCAGCTTGTAGTTGTTGGTGAGATATGCATTGGTCCATTGCATATCGCCTTCAGGCTGGAATGGCTGCCCAGTGCGCAATAGGTTGTAATCTACTGATAGCTTGGGTAATAGCTTGTTCGATAAGAGTCGGCGTTCAATGCCTAATTGGTTGAGCTTGGCCCGCGACTTTGCCAATTCAGGGTGTATTTGACTAGCCAGGTTCACCAGCGCCTCCACTGAATCGGGGGGCAATGAGCGCCACGCAGCGGGGGCGGGTAAGGCTTCGGGGCGCGAAGTGGGGGGCAATTCTCGTGGCTGATTCTGCTCGTCCCACAAGTAGTTACTGAGCAGGAGCGTCACATTTTGCCACTGTACCCGCGCCTGCACCAGTTGCGCCTGCCGATTCTGAAGTTCAGTGAGTGCTTCTACCGAGTCGATGGCTGCCAGATCCCCCTGCCGGACCCGCTCGCGCACCGCCCTGAATCGGACCTCCGCCAACTCGGCATTATAGCGTAATAGTTCTAAGCGTTGGTGACTCAAGCTCCATTCCCAATAGTCTTTGGCCGCCGATAGTAAAAGCTTGTTGAGGGCGCCACGGCGTTCGGCTTCGGCTAGGCCGGCCAATGCCTGTGCTTGACGGATGGCCGCCCGGCGTTCATCAATGAGCAAGCCTTGCGCCAAGGGCACCGATATGCCCAGATAGCTTAGGCCGCTTTCGGGTGTCCGTACTTGCTGGCTTACATAAGTGCCCACATTGCGCTCAAAGCCAGCTTTCAAGTCGAAGCCAAACCACACCGGTACCTTCAGGGTATTGTCCCAGGTATTAAAATAGTCTTTGCTACCCAACGTCTTCCCGTAGTATTTGCTGCTTACAGATGGATCGAGCAGGCCGCGGGCGTAGCGAATTTCCTGCTGGGCGCGCTTGGGCAGCAAGCCAGCCTGCCGAGCCACTGGGTGCCGTAACGTAACGTGCGTAAACAGATCGGTGAGCGTAAAGACCAGCTGCGTGGTATCGCGCGGCAGTGGCTGTGCCGTCGCCCAACCGGTGGACATCAACCCCGTTCCCAGGAGCACAACCAGCAAAAAGACGGAACGAACCATAAAAGGCAAAGGTGATTTGGGCGATAGGATTAGAATACTTAGTAGTAGCTGTATAAACAGCGCTTACTCTTCAGTCGTAGCATACTTTTCTGTGTTGTCGGTTTTTACCAGCTTATCAACCGCCTTTGGCTTGCCCACAAAATTGGGCGGGAAGCCATTCAGCTGACGCCACAGTTCATACCAAATCGGTACATCGTTGAGCAATGCCCAGCCATACACGCCACTGCCTACCCGCAACGGGTCGGGCCAAGCCTCCGTGTTTGGATCAGGAGTAACGAGCACGCGGTATTGCCCCTGACTGTCAATGTTGTCGATGACGGACACTACGCCCCGAAGGTGCCGAAGCTCGTGCCGGGCCAGCCCGAAAACACCAGCGCGGGCCAGCCATCAAATTGCAGCCGAACTTTGCGGCCCACCGAAAGCAGCGGAATATCCATTGGTTTCACGTAAAGCTCAGCGGCCAGCTGGGGCGTTGAAGGCATCACGGTCACGATGGGCTCGCCCTCCTTGATGATCTCACCTAAACCTTGTTTCAGCGCGCGCACCACATATCCATCCTGCGGAGCAGTGATCCGGTAAAAGGCATTGCGTAAGGTTAGGTTTGCGTATTCATTGCGCATCTTGGCAATTTGGCCTTCGGTATCAAACTGGTAGGCCGTAGCACTACGCCGGTCACTTTCCGACTTTGCTAGCTTATCTTGATACTCAGCACTGAGCGAGAGCAACTCCAAACGGGCATTTACTAACTCCTGCTGACTTACGCCCAGCTTATTAGCCACTGCCTGTTGTTTAGCTGTCGATTCCTGAAACTTAAGCCGCCGCTGCTCCAACTCAGTCAGAGATTTTAGGCCCTGCTTGTACAGATTTTCCTGGCGCTCCAGCTGCTGCCGCGCAATAGCAAAGTCAGTGTTGGCGGCCACCAACTCGGCGCTGTCGCTGCGTACTTTAAGGCGGGATTGCAGCACCTTATTGCGGGCTTTATCTAGGCTGACACTTAATGCTTGGCGCAGCGCTACTTGTTGCTGGCCCAACGCCGCCGCCTTTGCCCCATTCTCCCGCAAAGAGCCTTCCTTGGCCAGCAGCTGCTCACGGGTCCGGATCAGCAACTCGGGATCAAAATACTTGTCCTTGATTTCGGCGATTTCAACCAGCGTATCACCACGCTGAACTAGCTGGCCCTCCCGAACGCGCCAACGCACAATTCGCCCCCCAATCGTGCTGGGAACGGTTTGTGGACGATCTTGCGGGCGGAGGGTTGTCAGCGTACCGTTGGAACGGATATTCTGCGTCCAGGGTAGAAAGCCGCATAGTAGCACCAGCAGACCTAGCGCTCCGCACCAACGGGCCAGCACCCGTCCGGTACGCGGTGTCTGCACCTTGCCAAACGAACTAAATCGATTGGCTTCAGGATGGGTTTCAGGAAGTCTATACTCAGTGAACGGCATGCTGTGGAAGGAATTATATATTGTTTGAAGAAGGCCTCACAGGAAGACTATTCTACGCGACACATTATAGTAACCTGTTCAGTAGGAGTGCTCTGAATTTAGAGGTGAATGATTCGCAGCATTTAGATTGTCAGCAGCTCTTGCAGTTCAGGTTGCTGCGCAACTGTCGCGTAATCTCCAACTGCTACTAGGTTTCCCTCGCGAAGCACCGCGACACGTGGGCAGAGCGCCAGCACGCGCGGTTCGCTGGAAGCCACAATCAGGGTCCAAGGAAGTTCGGGAGCGAGAAGGCGCTTGAGAATGCGAAAGCGCTCAGCAGACTCAACAGCAGGCAAAAAATGATCGAGCAATAGTAGGCGCGGACGACGAACCAATGCTCTGGCCAGCAATAGCTTCTGCTTTGCGTTGTCGGGGAGGGGAGAACCAGCAGTAAGAACGGTAGCTAAGCCCTGAGGCCAGGCGTTTATCTTATCACGAAGTCCCACCAAGTCAAGCGCCCAGGTCACATCGGAGGGTAGTATCTCGGGCTGATTCAGGGTCAGGTTTTCCAGCACCGAGCCAGTGAACAAATGCTGATGGGAAAAATTCTCGCCTACCGTGCGCGATAATGCTTCGGGGGAGAGGTCACGTAGTGCTGTGCCGTCGAAAGTAACCACTCCTTGGTAGCCATCGAGTAAGCCCCCCAGAACGCGTAGAAGCGTGGTCTTGCCTGATCCATCGTAGCCAGCTAAACCCAGATGCTCCTTTGGGTTTAGCTGCAGGGATACATCGTTGAGTACTGAGCGTGAGGCGTAAGGATAGCTATAGGACACCAACCGCAACTCGACAGCTAAGCCTTGCACGCCAGTATCAGTGAGGGGCAAATTGGCTCCAGGCTGCTTCTCTATCGTGGGCAAATCCAGCACATGCCCAATCTTATTGATTGAAGTCAGCGCATCATACACCACGTCTAGCTTAATCAATACTTTCTCTACTGCCCCAATTGTCAAAATGATGATAATCTCGGAGGCTACAAACTGGCCAATATTGATTTGCTTATTGATGAGCAGCCAGCAGCCGATGGTTAACAAGCCAGCCGTAATCAACGTTTTGAATCCCACAAACCCTAGGTATTGCGCCATCAGCACCCGGAAGTGTGAGCGGCGGGCCGAGAGGTAGCCATTAACATGATCGTCCGTACGATCAAGCACTAAGGTGTGACGGGGTGCTAGGCGGAATGTGTGCACGGTGCGGGCGACATCTTCCAGCCAGGATACAACGCGGTACTTATATTCCGATTCGGTGAGGCTGGTTTGTATTCCCTGATACCACGTTAGGCGTAGCAGTATACCCAGCATCAGGACCAGCAACAGACCAAATGCTATAAAAATCGGGTGATAAAAGGACAACAGGATCAATCCAAACAGGATCTGGAGCCCTGCCGACGTGAAGTCAATAAGCAGGATAACCATTCCTTTCTGAAGAGTGGGCGTGTCGAGCATTCGATTCATTAGCTCTGGCAGATACTCGTTGCCTAGTGCCTCTGTACGCACCCGCGGCAGGCGCACGGCAAAGTCGAAAGAAACCCGCGCAAACAAGCGTTGCTGCAGAAACTCCACTAGATAGATCTGCATAATCTGGAGGCAGCCAACCAGCAGTGTACCCACCACAATAAAAATGATAAGCACTATCAGTGAGGTGCTTACCGCTCCGCTCGAGACAAACCCAATCACGCTTTGCACCCCTAAGGGCAACGATAAGCTGATAAACCCAGCCAGCGCAGCGTATACGTAGAGGTAGGCGATATCACGGCGCTCAGTAAGCAGAAGCTGCCATAAGCGCTGACCTGGTGTCGGTCCTGATGAGGTTGAAGCCATTGCTAAAGCCTGCTGATAGTCAATTATTTGTTTAAGACAGAAAAAGCCAAGTGCTCTAGAAACCCAAAGATGTCTTTACCAGCCGTCGCGGGTGATGGAGCATCGGCTAGCGAAGGCAGGTGCTGGGAAAAAAAGAGCTGCTTGCGAGCCGTTTCCAGCAGCGTGCTTACTAAAGCATGTGGGTAGGGGTAGTGGGGGGCAATTTCCTGCACTACGAGGGCTACATCAGCACACAAGGATTTGTACTCCCGATAAAACCCGCTATGATTTACCTCGTCAACCTCGTGCGTGAGGTATGTTTTGGATGCCTCCGCTACTACAACGCGATACAAGGCCGCTTCATCAAAGTCGGCGGTTGTGGCAATGTCTAGGTGAGCATTTGTGATGATGTTTAGGATTAGCCGCAGCCGCTCGCGTGGGTCAGCTACGTTGTGAGTATGAAACCTGATTTGAAAGCGCAGCGATGCCCAATGCCATGAAATAAGGTAGACAAGCAGACGGTGCTTGTTTTCGAAGTAGCGATAAAGAGAAGCCTCCGTAGAGCCCATCTGTTGTGCTAGCTTTTTGAACGTAAATTGTTCAAAGCCAATCTGATCGATAAGCTGTACGCTGGCAGCAATGATTTTGCGGCCTAGATCAGTTTCCTGAGGGTCGCGCAAGAAGAGCTTATGATTAAGCTCTGGACGTAGAGTCGTCATCTCTAGAGGAGGAAAGTATCGAATGGCAAGGTGAGGAAGGTGTTTCTAGTAGGCAGAAAACCGTTCGATCTGACGCGAAGATATACCACCTTCATTCATAATAGTTTTACTATTATGGATAATTAATGTGCTTTTAATTTCAAAAGTTGAATATTATGAAACCTGAGATTAAAAGTGAATAGGTAGCCAGCAACAGAGCTATTGTGAAATGCTAGGATTGAGTACCTGATGAACGCTAAAAGCAAAAGCAAAAAGCCCCCCTGATTAATCAGGGGGGCTTTTGCTTTTGACTTGAGGATAAGATTAGAAGTTTCGCTCTCCTGTTTCCCGCTTCCCCAGCATCATAGCACCGACCATAGCCACTATGAACAATACCGACACCAACTCAAATGGCAGCATGTATTGCTTATACAGCACCATGCCCAGCCGGTCTACCATCCCTATTTGCGAATCGAAGGCAGTAGCGCTTGCTCCTCCGGGCTGGATATCACGTAGGGCTGCAACCAGAATGAGCAGTAATGACCCGCCAGCTATAGCCGCCGCTATTTTAGACAAAGCTGATTTACGAGGCTCAGCGTCAGCATTCAGGTTCAGGAACATGATTACGAATAGGAACAGCACCATAATAGCCCCGGCGTACACAATGATGTTTACCGCTGCTAAGAACTGAGCGTTCAACAGCAGATAATGCCCTGATATTGTGAAAAACGTCAGAATCAAAAAGAGCACGCTATGCACTGGGTTTTTGGCAAGCACCACGCCCAATGCACTAAACAGTGCTACAAATGACAGAAAGAGAAAGAGAGGAGACATAAGCGAAGGAAATACCGTCAGAAACAAGGCAGCCGGGCTGCAACTACGTGTTACAGTTTAGGCGGGCTGTTGGGCCATTTTGTTACGTAATGCCTCAGCCTGCTCAGGGGTGAGTTGAATGCCTCGCTGTGAGCGCGCATCCGGCGACACTGGTTCTACTAAGCGGTCTTTGCCATAGATAAACTCGTCGCGCTCGAAGCGTGGAGGGGCCATTTTATCGGCTTGCAAGTATACCGCAGCTTTTGGGCAGGCTTCTTCGCATAAGCCGCAGAAGATGCAGCGCAGCATGTTTACCTCGTAGCTAACAGCGTATTTCTCTTCGCGGTAGAGACCTTCTTCACCTTTTTTACGCTCACCAGCTACCATCGTAATAGCTTCAGCGGGGCAGGCCACAGCACATAGGCCGCAAGCGGTGCACCGCTCCCGACCCTGCTCATCACGCTTGAGCACGTGCAGACCACGGAAAATAGGAGAGAAGGGCCGGGTCTCCTCTGGATACCGAATGGTAGCTTTCTTGGAGAAGAAGTGCCGCATCGTAATGCTCAGACCCTGGAAAATAGCCGGCAAATACGCTCGTTCAGCGAGCGTCATCGGCTTCTTCGCCAGTATCTTGGCTCTATTGCTTAAAGGTTGCATGATGATTTAGTTTCTAAATCCGAGTGAGGCAGATGTGCAGCCTGAAAATTTACTTACGGGCTGAATTACTGCAGCAGCCACCACTTCGGTACCTGCGGGATAATGTTGAATACAATTAGCCCCCCAGTAAGTAGAATGTTGAAAATGGCCAGCGGAATCAGGATGGTCCAGCCCAGGCGCATAAGCTGATCATAGCGGAAGCGGGGCAGGGTCCAACGAACCCACATGAAGAAGAAGATGAAGGAGAAGATTTTGACAAAAATCGCTACTACGCCCAGCGCAGTTACGATATTATGAGCTGTAACTGCTCCCTGCGACTCAGCCAAGAAAGCACGCAACTCATATTGAAAAGGGAAGTTGAAGCCACCAAAATACAGCACGCTCATCACGGCCGAGGCCACGAACACATTGATGTATTCAGCGAATAAATACAGGCCCATTTTCATGGAGCTGTACTCAGTGTGGTAACCGCCGACCAACTCCGTTTCGCATTCAGGCAAATCGAAGGGAGTACGGTTGGTTTCAGCAAAAGAGCAGACAATAAAGATGATAAAGCCCAGGGGCTGCTTTACAATATTCCAGAATTGCCACTCGCCCGGTACTGATTGCTGCAGCGTGATTTCGCGGAGTGATAAGGTTTCGCTAATCATCAATACAGCAATCAGGGACAAGCCCATGGCCAGCTCGTAGCTGATGTTTTGCGAAGCGGCCCGAATAGCTCCTAGCAGCGAGAACTTATTGTTGGAAGCCCAGCCGCCAATCATAATACCATATACGCCCAGCGAGACCACGCCAAACACGTACAGCATTCCGATATTTACCTCAATGCCCTGCAGCCAAATAATGGTACTGCCGAACTGCAAGTAGTTGCCGAAAGGAATTACAGCAGATGCCATCAGCGCCGTAACCATGGCTAGGCACGGACCGAAAACGAAAAGCGCACGGTTAGAGCCAGCTGGGAAAAACTCTTCTTTCGTAAACAGTTTCACGGCATCAGCCAGTGGCTGAAGCAGGCCAAAAGGACCCGCCCGGTCCGGACCGACACGGTCTTGCAGGAAGGCCGCAATAACGCGCTCCGCATAAGTAGAATACGTGGCGATGAGCAGCGAAACGCCAAACACCACCAGAATAACGAGGGCTTGCCAGCCCAGTGCGGGAAGTTCCATGTAGAATATTACTAGTTCTGAATGCCGTTAATGCGTTATGGACAGATCGTTAACGCATCACCGATATCCTATTTAATTACCCAGTTTCAGGGGAGGATTTTGTTCTAAATCGCGCACTGAGCTCTCCGGCAAATCTGCAATAATCTGCGGGTTTACTACGGGCAACTCGTAGTGATTAGCTGAAATTACCGAAGTCCGATCAATGTGCGCAGGGCCTTCAATGGTCCAGTCGGCAGTTTCTTTCTTTTCGAAGCGGCACTCGTTGCAAATCCATTCCTTTACTTCGCCATACTCGTTTTTACGAGCCGTAATGCGCAATACGTCTTTGCCTTTGTACCACAGCACTACGTTGCCAGTGCACTTGGGGCAGTCGCGGTGGGCGTTCACGGGCTTTGTGAACCACACGCGCTGCTTGAAACGCCAGGTTTTGTCGGTCAGCGCACCTACTGGGCACACGTCGATAACATTACCGGAGAAGTCATTGTCGATGATGTTCTCGATGTACGTACCGATCTCGGAAGCGTCGCCACGACCTAGTACGCCATGCACGCGGCCTGGAGTGAGCTGGTCGGCAGTGTATACACAGCGGTAGCACAGAATGCAGCGCGTCATGTGCAGCTGAATCAGCGGACCGATATCAATCTTTTCGAAGGTGCGGCGCTCTTCCTCATAGCGCGTGGTTGATACCCCATGCTCAAAGGCAAAGTTTTGCAGATCACACTCACCAGCTTGGTCGCACACAGGGCAATCCAAGGGGTGATTGATGAGTAGCATTTCTACGATGCCTTTACGCACGTTAAGCACCTGCTCGGAGGTCGTGTTTTCTACCACCATACCGTCTTGCACAGGCGTAATGCACGAGGCCACCAGCTTGGGCATTGGTCGCGGATCCTTCGTGGAACCAGCAGCTACGCGTACCAAGCATGCGCGGCATTTGCCCCCGAGCCTTTCAGCGGGGTATAGTAGCACATGGCAGGCGGCACGATACCGCCGCCGATGGTGCGAGCCGCGTTGAGGATGGTTGTTCCGTCTGGAACTTCTACCTCGATGCCGTCAAAAGTTATTTTAGCCATTTCAGAGTCAGCGAAGATTGGCCTTGGTTACTACAGCGTCGGGCTCCTGTGAGGAAAAACACTGAGGTGTGCAGAGGTCAAGTCTTGAATTTTAAATCTCTTTTTTAATCGTTGCTAGGCCAAAACGGCTTTGCCAGGGTAAACCGCGCCGACGCGTGTGGCCTCCTGCGGATGCTTTACATGCCACTCAAACTCGTCGCGGAAGTGACGTACGGCCGCCGCTACGGGCCAAGCCGCTGCCTCACCTAGGGGGCAAATAGTGTTGCCTTCTATTTGCTTAGCTACGCTTACCAGCAAGTCAATGTCGTGCATCGCACCGTGACCATGTTCTAAGCGGTGCAAAACTTTTTCGAGCCAGCCTGTGCCTTCACGGCAGGGTGAGCACTGTCCGCACGACTCATGATGGTAGAAGCGCGAGAAGTTCCAGGTGTTGCGCACGATACAAGTCGTCTCGTCCATGGCAATAAAGCCCCCGAGCCCAGCATAGTGCCGGTAACGAAGCCACCATCGGATAAGGACTCATACGTCATCAGACGAGGCTCGCCAGCAGCAGTTTTCAGGATAAGCTCCGTCGGTAGAATCGGCACAGAAGAGCCACCAGCTACTACTGCTTTCAGCTCGCGCCCTTTCCAAATACCGCCGCAGTACTCATCGGAGTAAATGAATTCCTCAACTGGTACACCAAGCTCGATTTCGTAGATACCTGGCTTATTCAAATGACCGCAAGCGGAAATAAGCTTAGTACCAGTGCTTTTGCCAATGCCGATTTTGGCGTACTCGTCGCCGCCTTCGTTCACAATAACCGGTACAGCGGCAATAGACTCAACGTTGTTGACTACCGTAGGCCGAGCGTATAAGCCCTGCACAGCAGGAAATGGCGGCTTGTTACGTGGGTTGCCGCGTTTGCCTTCCAGTGATTCCAGCAAAGCTGTTTCCTCACCGCAGATGTATGCCCCACCACCGGGATGCACATGCAAATCCAATGAGTAACCTGAGCCAAGGATGTTTTCGCCTAAGAAACCAGCTGCATACGCCTCAGCAATAGCTTTTTCCAGAATGCGCAGCACATACAATAACTCGCCACGAATGTAGATGTAGCTAGTGCGCGCGCCTAAAGCGTAGCTGCCCGTAATCATGCCCTCAATAAGCAAGTGCGGCAGCTTCGACATCAGTTGACGGTCCTTGAAGGTGCCGGGCTCCGATTCGTCGGCGTTGCAGACGAGGTAGCGTGGTACACCTTCGGGCTTCGCCAAAAAGCTCCACTTCATTCCCGTCGGGAAGCCCGCGCCGCCGCGCCCTCGTAGGCCCGACTTCTTGACTTCCTCCACCACCTCGTCGGGGGTCATCGTCTTGAGGGCCTTCTCCACGGAGCGGTACCCACCGTGCTTGCGGTAAACCTCAAACGTGTCGATTCCCTCGACGTTTATATGTTCAGTTAATAGCTTGCGTCCCATGATTTCTCCAGCGTAAGGGGTAGGAGTGAAGGGTTAATTGTATTTGTTCTCTAAGCGATTAGTGTGCTTAAAGATTAAGCATTGGTTTTCTGCTCTTCCCACGGCAGTATCGGCCGGTGAACCATGCTGCGGAGTTCGTTCAACATGGCATCCACGGCCTCCGGTGTTTCGAGACTCTCGTAGTATTTCTCCCGCACCTGCACTACCGGCGCAAACCCGCAAGCTGCCAAGCACTCGACCATCTTAATGGTAAACATACCGTCGGGTGAGGTTTCGCCCACCTTCGCTCCCGTAATGCGCTCCAAGTTTTCCGTTAGCTCATCCGAACCGCGCAACATACAAGGACCTGTGCGGCAGATTTCCAATACGTGCTTACCAACCGGCTTGAGGTTGAACATGGTGTAAAACGACGAAACCTCATACACCTCAATTGGCTTGAGGCCCAGCGTTTCGGCTACCAAATCCTGTACTTCAGGGCTTACCCAGCCACCAAACTCTGCTTGCGCAATGTGTAGCACCGGCAGCAGAGCCGACTTCTTACGGTCTTCAGGATAGCGCGTGATAATGCGCTTAATCTCGGCTTGGGCAGCGGCCGAAAATTGAGGCTTAGCGGGAGCAGTCGTAACTTCCATAGGGGGCAAATTCAGCAAAAACTACGCGTCCAGCTCGCCGGCAATTACGTTCATCGAACTCAGAATCACGATGGCGTCGGAGAGGCTGGTTCCTACTACCATTTCGGAGTAGGCTTGGTAGTAAATAAAGCAGGGGCGACGGAAATGCAGGCGATACGGCGTGCGGCCACCATCCGAAACTAGATAGAAGCCCAACTCGCCGTTGCCGCCCTCCACGGAGTGATACACCTCACCCACCGGGGCTTCAATCTCACCCATGATGATTTTGAAGTGGTAGATCAGAGCCTCCATGTTTTTGTACACGGCCTGCTTGGGGGGCAAATAATAGTGCGGCGCGTCGGCGTGGTAAGGGCCTTCGGGTAAGTTGTCAAGCGCTTGGTTGATAATGCGCAAGCTCTGCCAAATTTCCTCGTTGCGAACTAGGAAGCGGTCGTACGTATCGCCATTCGTACCTACTGGAATTTCGAAATCGAAGTCCTCGTAAGACGAGTAAGGATTCATTACCCGCACATCGTAATCCACGCCGGCAGCCCGCAGGTTGGGACCAGTAAAGCCGTAATTCAAGGCTTTCTCCGCCGTGATTGGGCCTACGTTTACTACCCGATCCATAAAGATGCGGTTGCGGGTAAACATGCTCTCAAACTCACGCATTACGGCCGGAAACTCCTTCAGCCACTTGCGCAGCTTCTCAATAGCCACCGGCGAAAAGTCGCGCTCCATGCCGCCTACCCGACCCATATTGGTCGTGAGGCGCGCACCGCATACTTCCTCGTAAATCTCGTAGACCTTTTCCCGCTCCTGGAACACGTATAGGAAGCCGGTAAAGGCACCCGTATCTACTCCCAGAATCGAATTACAGATTAGGTGGTCGGTAATGCGCGCTAGTTCCATCATGATCACGCGCATGTACTGCGCGCGCTTTGGAACTGTGATGCCCAGTAGCTTTTCCACCGTCATGTGCCAGCCCATGTTATTGATGGGGCTAGAACAGTAGTTCATCCGGTCGGTGAGGGGCGTAATCTGGTAGAATGGGCGCCGCTCGGCAATCTTTTCGAAAGCCCGGTGAATGTAGCCAATGGTGGGAACGCCGGAAATAATCCGCTCCCCGTCCATTTGCAGGATGTTCTGAAAAATGCCGTGGGTAGCAGGGTGAGTCGGACCCAGGTTCAACGTTGTCAGCTCCTGGCTGAAGTCGTTGAGGGTGGGCACGAGCTGGTTGTGCTGCTGCTCGCGGGCTTCTTGATGAATTTTATGGGTGCCTTCCAGCGTGTCGTTTACTGCCATGATATAGGAATCAGGGGCCTAGCGGCCGAAAAACAGGTCAGTTTTGTCTTCGCGGGTGCCATCCTCCAGCGGATATTCGCGCCGCATGGGGTGGTAGTCCATATCCTCCACATTCAGAATGCGGATGAGGTTGGGGTGGCCCGTGAAGATGATGCCGAAGAAGTCGAAAGCCTCGCGCTCCATCCAGTTCGCCGTGGCGTAGACGTCGGTGAGCGTGGGTACGGCCGGATCGGTAATTGGAAAGAAGATTTTCAGCCGTAGGCGCACATTGTGCACTAAACTGTGGAGATGATAAATCATGCCCAACTCCTGGCCTTCCTGCTCGGGGTAGTGAATCCCGCACATGGTGGTCAAAAAATTGAACTGCATGGTGGGCTCGCCGTGCAGGGTCTGAATGATTTCGTGAATCCGCTCGCGCGTGGTAGTGGCCGTAAGCAAGCCGTAAGGCTCTTCCACATCGGTGAAAGCATCTTCACCGAATAGCTGATGCAGGGTAGTGAGTACCCGGGCATTGGTCAACTTATTAGGGTCGGTTTCAGCTATAGCAGCCTGAGCAACAGTGGATTCTTCGTTCGATTCAGCCATTTTTGAGAGGAACTAGAAATAGGGAGCAAGAGCATTTAACTTGCAAATGCTCCTGCTCCCTATTTCTTACTTGATATTATAGGAGGCCAACAGCGCCTGATACTCAGGCGAGTTGCGGCGGCGAATAGACTCGTTTTTGGCCAGATCCTGTACCCGCATCAACCCATCGAGCACTTGCTCCGGACGGGGTGGGCAGCCGGGCACGTACACATCAACGGGGATGATACGGTCGATGCCCTGAAGCACGGAATAGGAGTCAAAAATGCCCCCGAGCAGGCGCAAGCACCCATTGCCAATACCCAGCGCGGCTCAGCCATCTGCTCGTACACTTGCTTCACAATGGGGGCCATTTTCTTGGCGATAGTACCCATTACCATGAGCAAATCGGCCTGACGGGGCGAGAATGATGGCCGCTCCGAACCGAAGCGAGAAATATCGTAGTGGGAGCCCATGGTGGCCATGAACTCGATGCCGCAGCAGGAAGTAGCAAAAGGCAACGGCCAGAGCGAGTTAGCGCGGGCGATGCCCACTACCTTTTCCAAGGAAGTAGCAAAGAAGCCTGCACCCTCGATTCCATCCGGTGCCTCTACGGTTTTGATTTCTGGAACTCGTATATCAGTCATAAGAAAGAGTCAATTTCAAGAACGGGATTACCCATCTGACGAACACTGGTAAAGAGGCAAAAGTTTGCCTTTTAGCGCTCTGTCCAGCGTAATACGCCCTTTTTGATAACGTACACGAAGCCTGCCATGAGCAGCGCCAGGAATACAATCATCTGTAAAAAGCCTTCTGTACCTAACGAGCGGAAGTTGACGGCCCAAGGATACATGAAGATTACTTCCACATCGAACAGCACGAATAGAATGGCTGTTAGGAAGTATTTCACCGAAATCGGCGTGCGGGCATTACCCACCGACTCGATGCCGCACTCAAAAGAGCTGTCCTTAACGGCACTCTTACGATTGGGGCCTACTAAATGAGATACAATCATCGCAAAAGCGACAAAAGCTAAAGCGAACCCTAGCTGAACCAAAATGGGCAGATAGTCAGAAGGCTGGTATTGCGCAGCCGGAAGAGCAAGAAACATAGTAGCTAGATTAGGGCTAGAGGTAAATCAGCACTGAAAAGCAAAGGTAAGGCGTACGGGTTTGGGAACAAAGGTGAAGCTGTGCTTGGCAGAGAAAGGTAAAGAAGTAGCAAATCTGCCGCTTAGTTACAGTTAGAACAGGTGCTAAGCAGAAAAGTAAGTTGACAGAAGAGAAAAGAATTATAGAATAAAAAAGCCTCCCAGAAGTACTTCTGGGAGGCTTTTCACAACTTAGACAGCAAGATTAGAAACCGCCCTGCCCAGTCACGTTCAGATTCTCGCCCGTCTCAACGCCCAGGAAAGGGTAACGATAATCCACCGGCGTCACGAAGGTTTCCTTGATAGCGCGGGGCGATACCCAGCGCAGGAGGTTTAGCATGGAACCAGCCTTATCGTTGGTGCCGCTGGCACGGGCGCCACCGAAGGGCTGCTGACCAACCACGGCACCGGTGGGCTTGTCGTTGATGTAGAAGTTGCCGGCAGCATTCACCAAGCGCTTCGAAGCCAAGTCAATAGCGTAACGGTCTTGGCCGAAGATGGCGCCGGTCAAGGCGTAAGGCGAAGTGCTGTCTACCAAGTCGAGCGTTTCTTCAAACTTATCCGCGTCGTAAACGTGCATCGTCAACACGGGGCCGAATAGCTCTTCGCACATGGTCACGTACTTGGGGTCATTGGCCACCAATACCGTTGGCTCCACAAAGTAGCCTTTCGACTTGTCGTATTTGCCCCCCGCGATGATTTCTACCGCTGGGTCTTGCTTTGCGTCGTCGATGTACTTAGCTAGTTTGTCGAAGGAAGCTTCGCTGATAACGGCGTTTATGAAGTTGCCGAAATCCTCCACGTCGCCCATTTTCATCGACTTCAGATCTTCCTGCAAATAGGCTTTTACCTCTGGGTAGAGATTGGAAGGAATATATACGCGGCTCGCTGCTGAGCACTTCTGGCCCTGGTACTCAAATGCTCCCCGGGAAATAGCCGTAGCTACTTGGCGTGGGTGCGCCGAGTGGTGAGCCAGGATAAAGTCCTTGCCGCCTGTTTCCCCTACAATGCGGGGGTAAGACTTGTACTTGTGAATGTTCTGGCCAATCGTCTTCCAAATATTCTGGAAAACACCCGTGGAGCCGGTAAAGTGAATACCCGCAAACTCAGGGTGATTGAAAATTACATCACCAGCCGTTGGGCCATCCACATATACTAGGTTGATAACGCCGGCTGGCACGCCAGCTTCCTGGAATAGCTCCATCAGCACGTGAGCCGAATAGATCTGCGTGTTAGCGGGCTTCCATACTACCACGTTGCCCATCAGCGCCGCCGACGTAGGCAGGTTGCCGGCAATAGAAGTAAAGTTGAAAGGCGTTAGCGCAAACACGAAGCCTTCCAGCGGACGGTGCTCCAGGCGGTTCCACATGCCGGGCGCCGACTCAGGCTGCTGCTTATAGATTTCTTGGAGGAAATGCACATTAAAGCGGAAAAAGTCGATCAACTCGCAAGCCGCATCGATTTCGGCTTGGAAAGCGTTTTTGCTCTGGCCCAACATCGTGGCGGCATTCAAGCGGGCGCGGTACGGGCCCGCTAGCAGCTCGGCGGCTTTCAGAAAAATAGCAGCGCGGTGTTCCCAAGGTAACTCAGCCCACTCGCGGCGGGCGGCCAAAGCGGCTTCGATTGCTTGGGCTACGTGCGTGCCATCGCCCTCATGAAACTGACCCAACACGTGCTTATGATCGTGGGGAGGCGAAATGGTTTTGGTGTTGACCGAGCGCACTTCCTGCCCGCCGATGTACATCGGAATATCTACCTGCTGCTGCTTGAGGTCCTTCAAGGCCTGTTGCAGCTCGGCGCGCTCCTTGGAGCCGGGCGCGTAGCCTTTAACAGGTTCATTAATCGGGGTAGGAACGTTGAAAAAGCCGTTGGCCATGGAGTTTGTCTTTGGGTGTAGGTTTATGAATGGGGAGGAAAAGCAAAGGTAACAGGGAGTTGAACAACCATAAGTAAGCGTAGTTGCTTGCTGATACCTGCGTCCGATTCGGCATTGATTGTAATCCGATAGAGCTACATCTATAGCTAAAGACTAGCTAATAGCGCTATCACCTGCTCCTTTAGGTCTTCCTGCGAGCCATTGTTGTGGATAATGGTAGCGAAGTGTGGATAAGTATCCATCACCGTTTCGCTAGGATGATTGTCGTCGCGGGTACCGTCGCCGCGCTGTTGGAGTGGGTCGCCTTCCACACGTAACATCAAGCCGCCGCGCTCCCGAATAGGGTAGGCTTCGTTGGCAAACCGCACATCAGGCACGATGACAAACTGATCCTCGGGCAGGCGAGCGAAGAAGGCTTTCACCCAAATTTCCGGCTCCCAGGCGCGTAAAGCTTGGCCTACTTGCTGGAGCATTTCGCCGCGGGTACGCTCGAAGATGGGCAACAGCTGGGCTTTGCCATCCTGGTAATAATAGGGCGCAATTGCTTCGCCGGCCAAAGTGGCGCACACCGCTTTTATCGCGTCGCCGAAGGAAAGAATCTGCCAGTTGCGCTCGGGCTGTAACTGCTGAATCAGGCGCGCCACCGTATCCTTGCCGCTGCCTCGTTTTCCCGAAATTCCTAGTAGATGTATCATATCGGGGCAAAGGTAGGAGGCGTTGGGGGGCTTTTTCTTCTACAAAATCTCCTTTAACTCGCTCAGGCAGCTAATTTCATAGGTCACCTCATTGAAGTGGCGCCGCTTTTCGGGGTTGAAATACACCTGATCAATGCCGGCATTAAAAGCGCCTAGCACGTCGCATTCCAAGTTATCACCAATCATGAGACTTTCCTCGGCAGTAGCACCGGTTCGCTCCAAGGCGTGCTCAAACATGCGCCGGTCGGGCTTAAGGCAGCCGCTACACTCAGAGGTAATTACTTCCTGAAAAAATGGTGTGAGCTGCGACGAATCGAGCTTGATGTATTGAATTTCCTTAAAGCCATTCGTGATCAGGTGCAGGGTGTATTTGGTCTGCAAATACTCCAGCATATCATAGGTGAAGGGAAACACCGCCGACTTAGTAGGAAGCAATTCGGTAAAGTGCTGGGAAATGCCCTCCGGCACTTCAGCTTCATCCACACCTAGTCGTACTAACGTGCGCGTAAAGCGCGTGCTGCGCAACTGCTGCTGCGTGATTTTGCCCCCCTGATACAACCGCCACAGCGCATGGTTGATGTCGCGGTAGCGGTCGATGAATTCTTCTACCGTGAACGTGCCGAAGCGAGCCAAGTCGTAGTGAATAAATAGTGTGCGCAGGGTTTCATCAGCATTTTTCTCAAAGTCCCATAGCGTATGGTCCAGGTCGAAGAAGAGGTGACGATAAGCTTTAGTGGGGCGAAATGACTGGCTGGGGGGCATTTTTAATCAAGTAGGAGTTTGGATACAACGCGCCCGTGGAGCAGATGTTCGCGCACGATGGTAGGTACATCGTCGGGCTGCACGTCGCCGTAGAGGGCGCCTTCGGGATACACCATGACGGCCGCGCAATTGGTTTTTTTACAGTGCTTGCACACGTCGAGGCAGCCAGTGGGTAAGGTGCGATTGAGCTTTTTGCTCAGGCCCTGCTTCTTAATCTCTTTCTTCAGCGCCTTTACTACGTCGCGGCCAACCTCGCTTTTTTGGTTGGTGCAAACGTACAGGTGGTGTTCATACTTCATATACTACATAGAATAAGCTTCGTCGCCCCATGAGCCAACGCCCTTATGGCTACCCAGTCCAGCGACGGTTTTGGAGCTTGTACGCGGCCAACTCCCGATTCGACCAGAGCGTTTGGTAAATCTGCTGATCGCGCATCAGTTGAGGGTCTTTTTCCATGTAACCCAAAAACTGGTGAACCAGGTCCGCCATTTCATCCTTTATAAAATAGAAGGCCCAATTGTCGAGTCGCCGAAAGCTGACCAAGCCCGCGTTTTTCAGATACAATAATTGGCGGGAGGTTTTGGTTTGGGTGAAGTCCAAGACCTGTTCGAGGTCAGAAATGCACATTTCCTGGTTGCGCCAAAGCAAATGCAGCATGCGCACCCGCGACTCGTCGCCGAGGGCCTTAAATAGTTGCTGACCAAATGCAACGCTGAAGTGTTTAAGACGCATCCTTTACCGAACAAAGCGGGAAAAAGCCCCCCGCTCTGAACTGAACAAATTTACGCTCCGTCCGGCTTCGACCTCCCAAAGAGCCGTATTATTGCAGTATAGCCCACCCGAGTATGTCTGATAAAAGTAGAATGTATGCGCTTGTAGCCACCCTAGGGCTGGTATTGGTGCTGTTTGTACTGGCTCCCACCGCTGGCCACGCGCAGGGGCAGCGGCGTGTAGTGCAGTTTTCTGGTATCGTAGCCACCGGCGACAGCCTGTTAGGTGTGCCGGGCGCTACCGTGTTTGTTCCTTCGGCGGGCCGAGGCACGGCTACTAACCTCTACGGCTACTTTTCGCTGCCTGTCCTCACCGGCGACAGCATCGTGATTCGCTCCTTGGGCTACCGCAACCAATACGTTATCATCCCACCCGATTATCCGCGGCAGAGCTACTCGGTTATCGTTTCGCTGCAAGAAGACGTGACGGTGCTGCCCGAAGTGCGGGTGTTTCCCTATGCCACCGAAAAGGAGTTCAAAGAGGCTTTTCTCGCCCTGAAGCTGCCCAAAGAACGCGGCAGCAGTGCCGCCAGAAACCTGAGCCCCGACGTGCTCCGCCAGATTTTTAATAACGCGCCCGTCACCAGTGCCGGCAACTACCGGCAGACCCTTCAACAGCAGCAGCAGGGCTACGACCGGCGCATGGGTATGGGCCAAACGCCTCAAACCAATAATCCTTTGTTGAACCCTTTCAGTTGGCTGAAACTAATTCAGCAAGTGAAAGATGGGGAGTTCAAGAAAAAGGAAGGCGTAGATTATTAATTAGTCAGCTTGCTAAAGCAATAAAAGCCCCCCAATCGGTCATGCTGAGCGCAGCGACGCAGCTCGCGTGTTTGTTGAGAGTAGTAATCTGTCGTCAGCATGCTAGCTGCGTCGCTCCGCTCGGCATGACGGTTTAGAGTACTAGAATAAACTCTAGGCAAGCTGCCAAGCTCAACTGTCTGAAAAACAGGACAACCAGTAAGTGGGTTTTACTGTAAAACCATCCGTGCGAGTTCCATGTGGGAGCTGGCCTGTGAGTGCTCAATGCAGCACCTTATACCTTGTTTTTCAGTATTATGGATACGAACCTCCCGGTTTCTTCCCATCCGCGCGTCGTTATTATCGGCTGCGGATTTGCGGGTTTGCGGCTGGCGAAAGAGTTGCGCCACGCGCCCGTGCAAGTTGTCGTCATCGACCGCAATAATTACCACAATTTTCAGCCGCTCCTCTACCAAGTAGCCACTGGCGCTCTTGAAGCGGATAGCATTGCCTACCCGATTCGCAAGATTTTCGCGGGCCAGAAAAACTTTTTCTACCGCATGGCCGATGTGCAGCGCGTCGCGCCCGAGCGCAACGTGGTGCACACCAGCGTAGGCGATATTCGCTACGATTATTTGGTAATAGCCACCGGCTCGCTTACCAATTTCTTCGGCATCGAGAGCATTGAGAAGAATGCTATGCAAATCAAGAGCATTCCGAATGCCCTGAATTTGCGCAGCTTTATTTTCCAGAATTTTGAGAAAGCGCTGCTCACCGAAAACCCCGAGGAGAAGCAAGCCCTTCTGAATATCGTAGTAGTCGGCGGCGGACCTACGGGCGTCGAAATCAGTGGCTCGCTGGCCGAAATGCGCCGCCATGTGCTGCCTAAAGACTACCCAGAACTGGATTTGAAGCAGATGCAGGTTATTCTGGTGGAAGCCGGACCAGCCGTGCTCGGGCCCATGTCGGTGAAGTCGCAGCAGGAGTCGAAGCGTTACTTGGAGGAGCTTGGTGTCATTGTGCGCCTGAATACGTCCATTAAACGGTTTGAAAACTGTCGGGCCTATTACTCCGATACTGAATATATCCCAACCGAAAACCTGATCTGGGCGGCCGGTGTGAATGGGGCCGAAGTACCCGGTTTGCCCCCCGAGGTGGTTGCCCGCAACAAGCGCATCAGCGTGAACCATTGGAACCAAGTGGAAGGCTTCCAGAATGTCTTCGCCATCGGCGACGTGGCCAACATGGTGACGGAGGAAATGCCCCGCGGTATGCCCATGCTGGCACCCGTGGCGCAGCAGCAAGCCGACTTACTGGCCGTAAACCTTCAGCGCATTATGCGCAACGAAACGCCCAAGAACTTCGAGTATGTTAATAAAGGCGTGATGGCCATTGTGAGCCGCAACAAAGCGGTGGTTGACTTGCCCAAAGACGTGCATTTCAGCGGTATTCTGGGTTGGTTTACGTGGTTGTTTGTGCACTTAATGACGCTGGTGGGCTTCCGCAATAAAGTGGTAGCCTTCGTCGACTGGGCCTTCAGCTACTTCAGCTCCGACCAAGCGTTGCGTCTCATCATCCGGCCCTTCAGTCGCCGCGATGTGAAGGACGACCAAGGCAAGAAAAAGGCTGAGCATCAGAATGCTACGCCAGAGTACAACCCGACGCCGCCCGCTATTCAAACGCCAGTAGCGAGGTAGCCAACAAGTAATTTACTGTATGAAAAAAGCCCCCAACAGAATGCTGGGGGCTTTTTTATTGTGAAGTATCTACTAAAGAGCGTAGTCAGCAAGCGCTTTACTTACATCATAAATGTTGCGGTCGTTGCGGAAGGTTTTGCTGACGGCATCGGTCTGGCCGCGCACCCAGATTTTTAGCTCCGCATCGAGGTCGAAGTGCCCGGTAGTTTCCATCGAGAAGCGCTCAATGCTCCTATAAGGCACACTTAGAAACTCCTTCTTCTTGCCCGTTATTCCTTGCTTATCCACCAGAATCAGGCGCTTATTCGTGAAAATAAGCTGGTCGCGGATAATGACGAAAGCCTTTTCAACCCGCTCGTCAGTGGCCAAGAGGCGGCTGAGTTCCTGTTGCAATTCCTGGGCATCGCTTTCCGAAGCATTGCCGATTAATCCATCGAGAAGTCCCATAGTCGGTGTAGAGTTGGTGGAAGACGAAGCTACAACGAAAATTACTTGCTTCGGCTGCTCCTGCAAACAGTAGAAGAGTCGGTGACAATTACCTGAGGAGCATCATACCATATTTTATTGGCGGTGCAAAACCGCTCAATTCTTTCCTCGGAGGAAGCCAATCGAAGCTTGAAAAACCATTGCGCTTCACCCCGATAAAGGGTCGGCAGCGGCGTAAACGTCTTGACTACGTTGGCGTAGGTGGCTGCTACTGCGGGGGTGCCGGGGGTAGGATCACCCATGTCGCCGCTGAAATAAACACTGCTGCCAATCGGGACAGCCGTATCCAGTTGGAGTAGGGTAGCGCCCTCACACGTGGTGCCTAGTATAGTGACGCTTACGCATTCCTGACTCAGATCATCCTCTTTTTCACAGGCTATACTCGCGGCAATGAAGCTGGTATATAGCAGCATTATAAACGGTTTTCTCATCGGGCTGGGGGGCAAATTTGCAGTGTGCAGATAAGAGCCCGCTCGTGCCTTTTAGGTTGCAAGGGCTTCACAAGATCAAAAAGACTTGTAAGCAGTGTCGTAGATGGATTTTACGTGTTGGTTTTTAGCTTCGGCCGCTTACAACTGACTTGGTTACGCTGCCGGCGGCAGATGCAGCGTAAACTCGGTGCCGCGCTGCTCATCTGATTCAACCTGCACGGTGATGTGGTGGAGCTGCGCAATACTGCGCACCACCGCTAAACCTAAGCCGTAACCTTCGGCCGCATCCTCGTCGAAGCGGCGGAAGCGCTCAAATATGAAGGGTAAATGCTCAGCGGGGATGGGTTTGCCGGTGTTGCAAATGCGCAACAAGTAGCCGCCTTCCGGGGTGGAGTAGCCTCCGAGTTCAATTTGCCCCCCATACTGGTTGTACTTAATGGCGTTGCTCAACAAGTTGAAGAAAAGCGTGAAAATCAATGATCGGTTGGCTGGAGCAAGCACTGGCTCCCCCGTCAGGTTCCAGTGAATAACCAGCGCCTCATTGTTTATCCGATCTTCCAGTTCCTCAATTACTTCCTGTAATACCAAGCGTACGGGTACTTCTTCGGTGCGGGCAAATTGATTGTTTTCAACCCGCGAAATAAGCAACAGTGTGCGCAGCGTAACGGTCATACGCTGGAGGGTTTTTTGGGAGGTAACAAGCTGCGTTTCGGCTTCCTCAGGCAGATTTTCAGCCCGCAGCATGTTCTCGAAGCGGTTTTGTAAAACCGAAATTGGTGTCAGGAGCTCGTGGGAAGCAGTGGCAATGAACTGTCGCTCCTGCTCGAAGACTGATTGAATCTTGACCAGCATCTGCTGAATACTGGCGTCCAGGTATTGGAAATCGGACGTGCTGGTGCGTAGCGCGGGTAAGTCGGGCGGGGTTGGTCCTTGCACCGCCCGTAAGCGCTCCACAATATGATCGAAGGGCCGCAGTAGAGAGCCGATCACCCCCAGTTCCAGCAGCAACGTGGTGAGCCCCACAAACAAAAGGGCGTAAACGGCCAAATTGCGCAGCAGCTTATACACTTCCTGCACCGATTCAATGCTTTTGCCGATCTCAATAATATACGGCTGGCCTTGGTAGCGTGCGCTGTGCCGTAACACCCGAAAATCGACCTCACTGCCCTGCCGCTGCCGCGGAAAGGTACCAATGGTATCGGGGGGCATTTTGGCGGTTGTGGCCTGCAAATCGATGAATTCGTCTTGCAGCAAATCGTAGTGCGTGCGCCGCTGAACCTGATCCTGGGGCAAGAATTCGGAGATGCCAACCTGCTCAATTCGGGCCTGCACCTGGCGCAGCTCGGCGCGCAGGGCCGCGTCGGTATGGCCTAGCACTAGGGTTTGAACCAGCCAAGGGAGAATCAGCAGCAGTACGGCCGCCATCAGACACTTGGACAGCGTGGTAAGCAGAACCAGCTTTCGTTGCAGCTTCACGTGGTCAGGTCTGGATTAGCCTCCAGCCGCAAGCGGTAGCCAATGCCGCGCACGGTTTCTACCCATTCGGTAGCGGGGTCTTGCTGCGCTAGCTTCTTGCGCAGATTCTTGACGTGCACATTAATGTAGTTTGAGTCATGGTCAGCGCTGTCGTTGATGGTGTTGCCCCAAATATGCTCGCTGAGCTGGAGCCGGGTGAGTACCTTGCCACGGTGCAGCAGCAGATAGTGAAGCAGCTCAAATTCCTTGCGCGTTACATCCAATAGTGTTTCGCTGTGGCGCAGGCTCCGGTCGCCGAGGCTCAGGACGAATCCGCCGAATGCTAGCTTATCCAGCACTACGCCGTGCTTACGGCGGGTTACGGCCTGCATGCGAGAGCCCAATTCTAACAGCGAATAAGGCTTGGGCAGATAATCATCGGCCCCCAGGTTGAGGCCATTAATACGATCATCGACCGAGCCACGAGCACTCAGAATGATGATTGAGGCCTTCTGATTTCGCTCTTGCCGAGCTTGGGCCAGCAGCTGTAATCCATCTTGGTCAGGCAGACCCAAATCCAGCAGCACAAAGTCGTATTCGTTTACAAACAGCTTTTCCGACGCCTCGCGTCCCGTGCGGGCAAAGTCGCAGTAGTAGTGTTCGTTATAAAGAAATATACCCAACTCGCGGGCCAGGGCACGGTCATCTTCAACAATCAAGACATTCATAGGAATAAAGAAAACCAATAGAGCGCACTCTTATTGGCGAGGCTTCAGCTGATGCCTCCACATAAAGGTGCGTGATTCCAAGTATGAGGTCTCAAGCTAAGCGATAAGGAGAACAACATTGAAAAAGGAGATAGTTTGGCCTGTTTGGCGAAGTGCTCTACATATGTTGAACGGCACGGAGGGAACAACGCCAAGTTTCGCAATAAAAGCCCCAAGCAATAAGGATTCTTATCAAACAAACCGGACGTGCGGCGAGTCAGAAAAGTGCTCTAAACGCTAACATAAACCTCTCACTCAGCTTAGAATCATGCAGAAGTGCCTACATCTAATTATGAGTGCATATTAGACTTTTGAGCATGAAGGAAAGGTGAAGCGCCAGCATGACTGGTTGAATCGAAGGAGTGGGGGGCTTTTTAAGTAGCTAGACACAAAAACAGCCGCCCCAATTGAGGCGGCTGTTTTTGTCTTCTCAGGCTTGACTAAGTATTGAAGCAAAGAATGTGAATTGTCACTCGTCATTTTGAAGTCTACGCAGTGTTCTTACGCCATTGCGATATTCCACAAGGAAAAAATGCTCGGAACCAGCAGGTTTGTAAAGAGAGTCGCCTAAATGTAATGAGTCGTAATAATGTCGACTGCTAGAGAAATAAATTTCCTTATTAATAGAGCGAAGACGAATAGTTGGAGCGTTCCGGTTTCTATTATCCTTGTATTTGCGACTTACAATAGTTGGTATACTCCGACTTATAAAACGCCTATTATCTCTTTGATAAACGAAACGGAGAGAGAAGAACATAATCGTATATAAAATCAATGCAAAAGGACTAAGAAACTTCCATGCTTTCATTGATGCCTCCCGTAGTTCACTCTCTGCATCCTCATCTACCGCGATCCGCCAAAACATAAGATCTATATAGTGCAATAATGAGTACAAACAAAAAGAGCCAGACAATAACATCCGGCTCTTTTTGTTTAATCTATCGTCTCTTAATTCGTGCCACCGCCCGTAGCGCCGCTGCTGGCCGGAACCGGCTGGGTAGCGCTGGGTTGCTGCTGCATCGGGTTCGGCTGCGTGCGCTGCTGCTGCTCAAACAACTCAAAGCGGCTGGGGGCCAATTTGCGCGGATACGCATTGTTGCTCAGATCAGTATCGGCGGTTTGCAGGAACGGGTCGAGCGTGAAGGCTACCACAGGCTTATCGGTTACGAATACCTTGGTTACCTGCTCGTTGTTGCGGCGCCAGATTTCGGCCGGAATGTTCACTACTTCCTGCTTACCGTCTTCATAAGTCATTTGCACGATAACCGGCATCACGAGGCCGCCAATGTTGCGCAAGCCCACTTCGTAGAAGTGCAAGCCTTCGTTGAGGCGCTTCTGCTGCTCAGGCTTCAGTTTCTTCACGTACTCTTGGTAGCGCTGCTTATCGGCTTCCGTCGTGGCAATGGGGTCGTAGGAATTATAAAAGTCCTTCAGGCCGGGCTTGTCGTCTACCAACGTGCGCTTGATGTCTTGAAGGTTGCGCTGCTGCGAAAGCGTTTTGGGCTCGGCATTCAGCTCCTGACGCTTGCGGGCATTCTCAATTTCGGGGTTCTTAGAATCGACGGTATACCACTTGACACCTTCAATGGCTAAGTCGGTGCGGTCATTGGTATAAAACCAGCCGCGCCAGAACCAGTCGAGGTCTACGCCTGAAGCGTCTTCCATGGTGCGGAAGAAGTCGGCAGGCGTGGGGTGTTTGTAAGCCCAGCGACGAGCGTACTCTTGGAAAGCGTAGTCGAATAGCTCGCGGCCCATGATGGTTTCGCGCAGGATATTGAGGCCGGTAGCAGGCTTACCGTAGGCGTTGTTGCCGAGCTGCAACACCGACTCCGAGTTGGTCATGATCGGGGTTTGCAGGCTCTTATCCATGCGCATGTAATCCACCATTTTGGCTGGCTCACCGCGGCGCGAAGGGTAATTGCGCTCCCATTCCTGCTCCGAGAGGTACTGCATAAAGGTGTTCAGGCCTTCGTCCATCCACGTCCACTGCCGCTCGTCGGAGTTCACGATCATAGGGAAGAAGTTGTGCCCTACCTCGTGGATAATCACCGAAATCAGTCCGTATTTGGTGTTAGCTGAGTAAGTGCCGTCCTTCTCAGGGCGGTAGCCATTGAAGGAAAGCATTGGGTATTCCATGCCGCCAATAGGGCCGTGCACCGAAATAGCAACCGGGTACTGATACGGAATGGTGCGCTTAGAATAGGTCTTGAGCGTGTGTGCTACGGACTCGGTCGAGTACTGGCCCCACAGCGGGTTGCCCTCTTTCGGATAGTACGACATGGCCACAATCGGCTTGCCTTCAATCTTCAGGCCCATGGCATCCCAGATAAACTTGCGGGAACTGGCGAAAGCAAAGTCACGCACGTTTTTGGCCGCGAAATTCCAAGTCTTGGTGCCTTTCGCGCGGCCTTTCTCGGCTTGCTCAGCCTCAGCCTGCGTTACAATAACCACCGGCTTGTTGGCATCGGTAGCTTGGGCCAGCCGCTTCCGCTGCGTGGCCGACAATACTTGATCTGGGTTTTGAAGCGTGCCGGTAGCGCCGACCACGTGGTCGGCGGGGGCCGTGATGCTTACTTTATAGTTACCGAAGGGCAGGGCAAACTCTCCGCTGCCTAAGAATTGCTTGTGCTGCCAGCCGTTTACGTCATCGTACACGGCCATGCGGGGGTAGAACTGCGCGATTTCGTAGAGGTAGTTTTTATCCTCTGTGAAATACTCATAACCCGAGCGACCGCCCAGCTTAAGCACGTCGTTGATGTTGTAGCGATATACGATGCTGAACGTGAACGACTGCTTGGGCTGTAAAGGCTGAGGCAAATCCACGCGCATCATGGTGTGATTTACCACGTGCGGCAGGGCCTTGCCACCTTTCTGCTTCACCGACTCAATCTTGAATCCACCGTCAAAATCGGCGCGGGCTAGGTAGTCCATGGCTCCAAACGACATGCGCGGCTGCAATTCGGCCGTCTGCGTGGAGGTAGTCATGGAGTTCTTGTCGTAGATATTCTGGTCGAGCTGTACCCACAGGTAGGTCAGCACGTCGGGCGAGAGGTTGGTGTACGTGATATCCTCGGAGCCCGAAATGGCCTGCTTCTCGTCGTCGAGGCGCACCTTAATGTCGTAGTCGGCGCGCTGCTGCCAGTACTGCGAGCCTGGCGCACCGGAAGCCGTGCGAAACGTGTTGGGGGTAGGCAGCTCGGTGCCGAGCTGGGCAAATTTGTCGGTGCCGGAATTGGTGTTCTGGATGGAAGGCGTTTGGGCCATCAGTGGCGCCGCGCTCAACCCGATGCCACCGACGAGCAAGAGAAGATTTCTCAACATAAAAACAGACAGAAAATCAGGAAGGAGGAAAGCAAATTTACGGAAATCCACTTAATGAATCCGTAACATATTCTCTGCTAATAATACCGCAACTCAGGGCCAGATTTGCCCCCCAAATACCAATGTTACCTCGTGAAGTTCCCGAGCAACAAAATAACCGCAATACCCGCCGCGGCTCCGCTCACCACCAGCACCCAGTCGCGGCGGGCCGCCCGAAACACGCGCAGCACAATAAAGCCCAGCACTAGAATAAGAGCTACAATGAGCAATTGGCCCAATTCAACGCCCACGTTAAAGGCCAGCAACTCTACTACGGGCCGCGAATTCTGCCCCAGCAGTTCCCGCAGATAGCTAGAGAAACCGAGCCCGTGTATCAGCCCGAAAATGGCTGCCAAGGCATTTGGTAACGTGAGAACGATGGGCTGATTGCGCTTGAAATCACGCCCGGCCCGGCTCGTGTTTACGACGCAGGTGAGCAGAATAGTAACCGGAATCAACACCTCAATCAGCGTGGTGCTGTACTGTACGAACCCCAGCGTAGCCAACGCCAGCGTGATGCTATGCCCCACCGTGAAGCTCGTAACTAGGGCCACTACCCGGCGCCAATCACTGAGCACATACGGCGCGCACAAGGCCAGCAGAAATACCAGATGGTCGTAGGCTTGTAGGTTGAAGATGTGGAAAAAGCCGAGCTGCAGGTAAGTCGAGAAAACGGACATGCAGCAAAGCTAATATTTATTCTAAAGTTTAGGTTTGCCGCAACAGGCAGTAGAAATTGCCCGGCGCAATGATAGAAACGACGAGTAGGTGCGCTGGATTCTTGTCTGGTTACAACACCGGCTATAGCTTGCCCACCTTTATTTCACGCATTTATTTTCCTTAATGGCCAAATTTATACTTTCCGTTACCCTGACGGTCGGTTTGCTGCTCACCGTCGATGTAGCCGTGGCTCAAACAACCGACGCTGCGCCCAATGCTGCAGTAGAAAAACCAGTTGCTGCCAGCCCTGCGCACGCTGATACCGTGCGCGCAGTGCGACATATGTTCCAACGGCACCGCACCGGTGGCTGGATATGGACCGGAATCGGAAGTGCGTTTGCCTTGCGCATTGTTTCGGTAGCAGCAAGCAGCAGTAGCTCAGATGGATTCTCCAGTTCACCCAGCGGTACCGTTGTTGGCGTAGCGGTGCTAGGTGGTATTCCCGCTAGCGTCGGAATTGGAAAGCTAACCCGCTTTAGCAAAGCAAAGGAAGACCAAACCATTGCTTTATATGATAAAGCGAATGTGCTTCCTCCTTACGTCAGAAACCGATTAAAGCGAAAGCATTTTGACCATTAAATCAATCATTGAAAAAAGCCTCTCAGAGTTGCTCTGGGAGGCTTTTTTCAATGATTATAATTTAGAGTTCTTGTATTTGGCCTTACCTATTGAAAAGTAGCCTTCACAATCTCAAAAAATGGTGATGTAGCGGTGTACGGATACAGCACATAGGCGTCGGTGAGACTGCGGCGGGTGATGGTAGTGGGGCCAACAGCGCCCGTGGCAAAGCTGCTGGTAGCGCGGGCCGAGGCCCAGGTGTCGGTGGTGTTCATCCGGAAAACGGTCTGTTGACTGCCCGACACTACCAGCAGCGTTTCGGGCGTGAGGAGCAGCAAGCCATCGGCACCTACCAGACTCTGGGTTTTACTGACAGTAGTGAAGCTTTGCGGATTGCTGATAGGTACTTTAAATAAAGTGCCATCATTGGCTTTGGCTACGATCAAAAAGCCGCCTTCTCCAGGATGAAACACAATGCCATTCAATCCGAACCCGGTGCCGCCGCTGAGCTGCTGATTTTCCAGGAATACGGAGGCGTTGCCTTGCAGATCTACTTTGTAGATAATGGGGGAGAAGCTATCCGTTACATACGCATTGCCCTATAAGTCAATGGCTATATCGTTGGCGAAGTGCTGCTGACCGGGGCGCAGCGCCCCTAGGTTTATGTAGTTGGTGAGGCGGCCATTATCAGTGTCAAAAATGGCTAGCCCAGCTAGCTGGCGTAGGGTCGCTGGCGTGGAGCGGCTGGTATTTCCACCACCATCCGATACGGCCGCAAGCAGACGGCGGCGGGGCAAATCGAGGTTTAAGCCAATAGTTGATATCAGGCGTGGGTCATCCGCAAATGTGCTATAGGTGCCATTGTCCTTCACTGCGCCAATGCGCCCCTGGGTGCGGGAACTGACCAAATAGCGCTGTTTTAGCTCATCAAACTGCACGCCTTCCGGATGCACCCGAGGCTCTGCAACAGTGACTTTGGCGGGGTTAAAAGGGTTAGGGATGGTACCATCATCCTTGACGCAGCTTGGCAGCATACTAGTCAGGACCACGGCTACAGCAGCCAGACGAATAAAGCGCGGCAGCGCAGCTGTTCTTGCCTGCCTAAAAGAGAAAGAGTGAAGCATAGAAATAGGTGGTTAAAAGTCAATAAATCAATACACTGACTATACGGTCTCCAACAGATTCCAGACTGCCGAGGGCAAGATTATATACATTTCAAGATAAGCCTTGCTTCAATCAATTCAGGTAGGTGTTTTTATACTTTTAATTAAAGGGAACGAGCAAATAAGGATACGCCCTTACCTTGTTATATATTATTATATAAATATAAAATGTTATTTTGATGTGGTACATTGATTTAGTGAGATACACATGATAACTCGATCCGTATCCCGAGCATTGTTAGTCATAGGGCCATGGCTCAGCGCTAGGTGCCTGACTTTACTTTTTTTTCTGGTATGCAATGGAGTCGCAAATGCTCAAGTTGTGCTGGGTGATTCTGCGAATATTCCTTCATCTGTAGACCCAAGACAGTTTACCGCCGACGATACTGTTCGAGCTATTCATAACCTGTTTGAGTCGCGCCGTTCGGGTGGTATTGTATTAACTGGCGGTGCTATTGGCGGTGATCTGCTTGCTGCTAAATTGGCAACTGAATCTGAGCAAAATCAGAATTCTTGGTGGAGGTTGAGCTTTGGTGATCATGCGGTGCTTTTTGGTATTATCGCTGCTCCCATTGCGGCAGTTGGGATTCGTAAAATTGTCTCTTACAGAGGTGGGCGTGAAAGAAGAGTTATTGCTGACTTCAGAACGACGCATAAGCTGCCATACAAAATCCAGAGAAGACTGAATCCAACGTTTTTTGCACAGCCCAAATCACGACCAAATTGAGATAGATGCCATCCACACTGAACCAAAAAAGCCCCCAGCATAATGCTGGGGGCTTTTTTGGTTCAGATTATGAACCGGAGCGCGCTTACACGCCCGGAATTTCCACGTCCACATTCACAAAGCGAATCTGGTCGTTTTCCAGCACAGCTTCCACCACCGCGTCTTTGCTCACGCGGCCCGACAGAATGTCTTTCGACAACTCATTCAGCACCAAGCGTTGCAATACCCGCTTTAAAGGGCGAGCACCAAACTGCGGATCGAAGCCTTGCTCGCCGAGGTAGTTGAGCACCTCGTCGGTGGCTTCCAGACGGATGCCGGCTTCTTCCAGGCGCTGTTGAATCTGGCGGAACTGGATGTCCACGATGCGGCGAATTTCCTTGCGCTTCAGCGGCTGGAACATCACAATTTCGTCGATGCGGTTCAGGAACTCGGGGCGCATGTGCTGGCGCAGGCGTTCGATTACCTCCTCGCGGGTGCGGTCTACCACTTCGTCGTGGTTGTATTCGTTCAGCTCCTTGAAGTTGCGCTGAATGATGTCGGCGCCCGTGTTGGAGGTCATGATGATGATGGTATTCTTGAAGTTCGCCACCCGGCCTTTATTGTCGGTCAGGCGACCATCATCCAGCACTTGCAGCAAGATGTTGAACACATCAGCATGCGCTTTCTCAATCTCGTCGAGCAAAATCACGGAGTAGGGCTTGCGGCGCACGGCTTCTGTTAGCTGACCACCTTCGTCGTAGCCCACGTAGCCGGGAGGGGCCCCGATGAGGCGCGACACAGCATGACGCTCCTGATACTCACTCATATCGATGCGCACCATGCTGTTCTCATCATTGAACAAGTACTCGGCCAGAGCCTTCGCCAGCTCGGTTTTACCCACGCCAGTTGTACCCAGGAAGATAAACGAACCAATCGGCCGCTTGGGGTCTTGCAAGCCAGCGCGCGAACGGCGCACAGCATCTGAAATAGCTTCAATAGCTTCTGATTGGCCAGCTACGCGTTTGCCCAACTCTTGCTCCAGGTTCAGCAGCTTCTCGCGGTCCGATTGCAGCATCTTGCTCACCGGAATACCGGTCCACTTGGCTACTACTTCGGCAATGTCTTCGTGGGTCACCACTTCCTGGAGCATGGAGCCGCCGTCTTTATTGGCGTTGGCTTCATCCTGCAAGGTTTTGAGCTTAGCTTCGGCTTCCTGAATCTTGCCGTAGCGCAGCTCTGCCACGCGACCATAGTCGCCCTGGCGCTCGGCTTGCTCAGCTTCCACCTTGAAGCGCTCGATGGCTTCCTTCTGCTCCTGAATGTTCGTGAGCACCGATTTCTCGTTTTCCCACTGCGCTTTCAAGGAGTCACGCTTGGCGGTTAGCTCGCTCAACTCTTTGTTAAGCACATTCTCCCGGTCGACGTTTTCTTCCCGACGAATGGCTTCGCGCTCAATTTCCAGCTGCATAATGCGGCGCTGCACTTCGTCCAGTTCCACGGGCATAGAGTTCAGCTCGATGCGCAGCTTGGCGGCGGCTTCGTCCATCAGGTCGATGGCTTTGTCGGGCAGGAAACGGTCGGTGATGTAGCGGCTGCTCAGCTCTACGGCGGCAATTACGGCATCGTCGGTGATGCGCACACCGTGGTGCAGCTCGTACTTCTCCTTGATACCGCGCATGATGCTGATGGCATCCTCAATGCTGGGCTCATCCACCATCACCGCCTGGAAACGACGCTCCAGCGCCTTATCCTTCTCAATGTATTTCTGATACTCCTTGAGCGTGGTAGCACCAATGGAGTGCAACTCGCCCCGCGCCAAAGCTGGCTTGAGCAGGTTGGCCGCGTCCATGGCGCCTTCGCCGCCCGCGCCGGCCCCAATCAGCGTGTGCATCTCATCGATGAACAGGATGATCTGGCCTTCGGAGTCGGTTACTTCTTTGATGACGGACTTGAGGCGCTCCTCAAACTCACCCTTGTATTTGGCCCCCGCAATGAGCAAGCCCATATCCAAGGACATGATGATTTTGTCCTTGAGGTTCTCGGGCACGTCGCCGGCCACAATGCGCTGGGCCAGGCCCTCCACAATGGCAGTTTTACCCACGCCGGGCTCACCCAGCAACACGGGGTTGTTCTTGGTGCGGCGCGACAGAATCTGGAGCACCCGCCGGATTTCCTCGTCGCGGCCGATTACGGGGTCCATCTTGCCGGTGCGCACCTGCTCGTTCAGGTTGCGGGAGTAGCGGTTGAGGCTCTGGTACTGGTCCTCGGCGGTTTGGCTGGTTACTTTGCGGCCCCCGCGCAGCTCCTTGATGGCCGCTTTCAGGTCTTTTTCATTGAAGCCGGCATCCTTCATCAAGGTAGCTACGGCATCTTTGCCCCCCAGCAGCCCCAGCAGCAAGTGTTCCACCGACACATACTCATCCTCAAACTCCTTGAGGAAGCCAGTAGCCCGCTGCAAAGCCGCGTTAGCGTCATTCGATAAATACGGTGAGCCGCCGCTTACTTTCGGGTAAGCAGCTACAAGTGCATCGAGGCGAGGCGTGAGGATATTCAGGTTCACACCCAGCTTCTTGGCCAGAAACGACAATACGTTCTCGTCGCTCTGGAAAAGGCCCTTCAGCAAGTGGCCCGTCTCGATGGCCTGCTGCTGATTGCCCCCGGCAATTTCAGTGGCCTTCTGCACGGCCTCCTGTGCCTTGATCGTATAATTATTAAAGTTCATGGCTGCTAGGGCTTTAGTAGGTGCTTCGGAGTAAGAAGTTCTACGAGAGGCTTAGCAAACGGGGTGCAGAAGAGCTTTTACTGACTTTTTGGCTGCTATTAAGCCGTTTTTATGTTGTGATCAGGAAATATTGTCGCATCTCAATAAGATTTTAACTAATTAGCTTATCATATTAACAGTTAATAACAAGAAATAGACGATAATCAGGGTACTACTAATTATTCATTATTTAATCTTCTTATAAATAATGAAGTTTTATTTTCAATTAATACTCGCTTCTCTATTTGAAAATTCCAGATAGGTGGTTGAAAATATTTAGTTTCTTCAGCTTTTACCTTAATCATATCTTCTTCTTCCGTCCCTTCATACTGTTGTCTGCCACATGTTAAGCAAAAAATCTCGCTTTCAATATTACCATAAAATTGAACACTGCCTTTACAGTCAGTATAATAACAAGGTTCTCTTGATACTAAAGACTCTACCTGACAGCTGAGGCAATAAACATAAGTTTTAATTAAATCGTTTTTTCAAGAAATGCCCATTTATAAGGATAGTCATTATCATCAATTTCTCGCATCCACTGCACTTTGCAAAATGGACATATATATCTTCTTGTGCGGGTATTCTGATTAAATTGCTTTGCGAATTTTGCCTTTCCTACTAAAGCTTCAACGTAGTCGAGACGTTCAGCTAAATTTGCCATTTCCATCCCAAAGCCATAATAGTCAACTAATGGATGGTTAACAAACTCGTTCAATAGTGCATCCCACCAAGCGTTTTTGCCTGAAAAGAATAAGAACGTATCTAATATGTCATTAACTAATCTTTGAGTTGTCAGCCCTGTTCGAGATACACCATGCACAATTTGATTACGCAGAGTCCGCACAGACTCAATGAGCACAACAATTTCAGACGTTAATGAATTTTGGGTAGTAGCAGCGTAAGTTCTTAGTAACGCTTCAGCAGGGGTAGTGTAAAATTCATTAAAATCTTTATCCTCTTGATTCGGTAAAACTGGCCAATCTTTTCGTCGACCTTCCAGTAGCAATAGGGGACTAGTTTGGCAAATACTAGCCTTCATAAATGATTCAATAGCTTGATGAATAAGTACCACTGAAGTGTTTAGTTTTCCCTGCGAATATTTCCATACATCCTCCTTTATAGCTTCTTTACCAAAATCGAAAATGTCTTTATCCGTCTTAAAAACTATGTCGAATGCTTGCACAAGACAGTTTGCAGCGAGATTATTAAATTCGGTGCTATTAGGAAGGTTAATAATCATAATTATAAGCTCAATAACTAAGTAAAATATGTTACCTAGTTTATATATGATGCGCCCAACTGGCGCGAGCTTGTAGCTCGTGACCAATCATGTGGTGGAGGTTGTACCTCCACTGGCGCGAAAGCGACAAGCTACACAAGAACCAACGGGGCTGCAAGCGGCGCAAACGTTGGGAGGCGCAGCCTCCCGACAAAGACTGTCACGAGTTACGCTGCGCTAAACTCGCGCCAGCACTTCTATTTTCTTCGAGCACCTTTAGCCGCAGGTGTAGCGGGTGCTGGGGGGCTTTTTTAGCTTGCAGGGAACCCTAAACTGGCTCGAACTGGCAGCTCGTGAATAGCCATATAATCGGAATCTTACGCAATCCGAATTTGCTGCACTACGGGTTGTAGCGTGTTGTTGAGCCTGTTAGTTGCTGCGTTTCTTAGAGGCTACTGTAGCGGGCAACACGGGGACGGGAAGGCTGCTTTGTCATCAGAGGCCCCAGGATATTTTCCGAACTACTGATGCTAGGCTGAAGCGCTGGCTCCGGTTACGCAGCGCTCGAAACGGCACTTGGCAACGCCCCTTTACAGAACAAGCCCCACGGAACTAGTTCCGTGGGGCTTGAGGCAACCGGCTAGCGGTTGGGTGGCCAAAGTGGATTTAGCTGGCGGCTCTTACAGCCGGACGCCTTGCGCCTCCAACTGTTTCTCTGACGCCGCTTGGTTGGCCGCGAATTGGGCGTGCTGCTCGGCCGTGCGCGTGGTGCCTAGGCTAGCTAAATGCTGCTGCACTTCGGCAGCCGGCAAATCGGTGCAGTATAGCGGCGAGCCCGGCTGCTGCCGCCACGACTCGTGCAGGCTGCCGCCGTCCACGGCGTCGAAACCCAATTCATCGACCAAGGCCATTACCTTTTGCTTGGCGGCGGCATCGTCGCCGGCTACCGCTAGCGCGATGCGGCCGGGCGTGCCAGCAGGCTGACCGTTGTTTTCGAGGTTTGCGGCGAAGATGTTGTTGAACACCTTCAGCACCGGGCGGCCCAGGTGCTGCTGCACCCATTCGCTCTCGGTCAGGTCGCCGCTCTCCAACTCCGCAATTTGGCCGTCGCGCAGCAAGGGGTAGTAATTGCTGGTGTCAATGACCGGCACGCTGGCGGGCACGCCCTCGAACAGGTCTTTGGGTAGGTCAGGGATTTTTTTCAGTGGAATGGTTACCACAATGATTTCGCCGTGGCGGGCCGCTTCTTGGGCCGTGACGGGGATAGCACCAGTTTTTTCAGCTAAGTCCGTCAGCGTTTCAGGGCCACGGGAGTTGGCAATGTATACCGAGTGGCCGAGGCTGGTGAGCCGCACGGCCAGGGCGCTGCCGATGTGGCCGGCGCCGATGATTCCAATGTTCATAAGCAGAAGTAGTACGTGGGCCGCTTATTGATTAAAACGACGCATTCCAAGACAACCAGCCTGGCAGGATTGTTTTGCTGGGGGGCCTTTTCCTAACTGGCGCGAGCTTGTAGCTCGTGACAAGTTATGGGGTGGGGAGTTATGCTTTCACCGGGTAGGTTATACTACGGCTTCTTTTTTCTTACCGAATACCTTCTTGCCCAAATGCACTATTTTCTCAACCACAAAACCAATCAGTAACCCGCCAATAGCACAGGATAACGCTTTGGCAAGCCAGGCCACAATGGGGATATGAGCTAACGCCTCTTCCAGATTGTGCAGTAAATGAGCGGTAAATGGAATGCCGTGGGCGATGATTTCGGCCCCAACCCACAGCATGGCGGCAGTGCCCACGTAGCTTAAGATACTCAGGAAGTGCGGCATAAATTTCACGATGCCACGCCCCAATTTTTGGGTAGCGGGGTGGAATTTGTCCTGGGCCAGGTGCACCCCGAAATCATCGGCTTTCACGATCAGGCCCACAAAGCCATATACCGCTAGAGTGATGAAAACGGCTACGGCGGCCATTACGGCAATCTGATTGACTACCGGCTGGTCGGTTACCTGACTATAAGCAATGGCCATGATTTCGGCCGACAGGATAATATCGGTGCGCACGGCACCGGCCACCCGTTCCTGTTCCAGCTCCTCCGGCGTAATTTGTTTTAGCTGCTCACTGTCGGCCGGCACGTCGGGGTGCTTGCTAAACATGGCGTGCACCTTTTCATAGCCTTCGAAGCACAAATAAGCCCCCCCTAACATTAGGATGGGCGTAATGGCCCAGGGCGCGAAATACCCCAGCAGCAAGGCCGCCGGACTTAGAATCAATAACTTATTGATCAGTGACTTTTTCGCTATCCGGAAGATAATTGAAAGCTCACGGGATGGGTCGAGGCCCACGACGTACTTGGGTGTAACCGCCGTATCGTCAATGACGATGCCTGAGACTTTGCCGGTGGTTTTGGCTACCTGGGCAGGCACATCATCTAAACTAGCGGCGCTTACCTTCACCAACGCGGAAATATCATCTAGTAGCGCAAAAAAACCTGAAGCCATATTCTATGTGTTCGTTCCTTGATTTTCGTTTTCGGATATGATGCGTTGTTGCGCTGTCCAGCTTGCCAGCAAGTTATAGCGATTTCGCCAACGCTGCATACTTGATCCTTACTACGGTAAAGCTGTGCTTACAACTGACGCGAGGGTGTAGCGCATTACCGGTTGTAGCAAACAGCAACGCCCCGGAACCTGTAGAGTTGCGGGGCGTTGCTGTTTCTAGGTAGCGATGCGCTGTTAATAATTACTTGTCTATCAATTCTAAGAACGTAATTCTATAGTGTATAAAATCATCAGCCATTACATCGTCAAGCTACTATTGGGTGCAGCTTCCTGTTTTACACCACTACGCCAACTGTCGGTTTTGATTCGAGCTGGAGGCGCTGGCGCGGAGAAACATCCAACCCGAAAATGCCCAAATGGCGGCAAATATTCCATTGGCGGCTAGCACATTCGCTAGGCGTACCTGAGGCTCGGCGGTGTCAGGGGAGGGCGGCCATACAAACAGCGCCAGCAGGGTGACCACCACATAGGTCAGCGAGGCCGCGAACATGGCGTTGGCCATACCGCGTGGCTGGAAGCGCGCGGCTATAGACCCGATAAAGGCGACGGCCAGCACCGCACCAAACAGCAGATTGACGGGGTTGTCTTCGCTCCCCACGAGGCCCACCGCCAGCTGGGCCCACACGAGTAGGAGCCCGGCGCCTACTGCGGCGGCGGCGGCCAACCGGTAGGTGTTATTGTTCCCCAGTCGCGCAATCAGGACGAACGTGAGACCCGCGCCGAAGAGCATGATGCCGGCGGCCACAAAATCCTCCGCGGTCCAGAGCATATTAGCCATCGTTAGCTTAGCCGTCAGGGGGATGAGCAAGAGGAGCCCGGTAACCAGCGCAACGAGAGAAATGCTTTTGGTGAGTGTCATGACAGTACTGCTTTTGAGTAATATGAATAAGTAACGGGACAAAGGATATAAAAGAACTTTGTATTTCAAAGTAAACGAATAGTTTTTTGTTTAAATCATGACTAACTCGCTTAAAATGAGCTATTCGTAAGATTTAATCTAGTGCTGCCTCATCTTAAAATTCCCTTCCGGGTGCAGCTACTTTAAGGAGTATTCGTTGGGTTATTGCAGACGATTGCCGTGAATGACGACCATTGCAAGTTTCGGGTTCGAGCTATCCAAGGCTGTGAAGTTTCTTTTAGAATGAGGGAGTTCGGCACCTGAAGGCTGATCATTAGGCCGACAGACGCATTCATTTTCCGCGAATACCAACTGCCAACATGTATGTTTGGGCTTTATTACTTCCTCGTAATTAGCCCATAATCATGCGTACGATTTCCAGCTTAGCCGAATTAGAAAGCCTCGTAGGACAGGAAATGGGCGTGTCGGCCTACCATACCGTTACCCAAGAGCAGATCAACCAGTTTGCCGCCGCTACCCTCGATCACCAGTGGATTCACGTGGACCCGGAGCGGGCGCTGGCGGAGTCACCGTTTAAGGCCACTATCGCGCACGGCTACCTCACCGTGGCGCTGCTACCGTATCTGTGGCAGCAGATTGCGAATATCGAGAATCTAAAAATGCAAGTCAACTACGAAATTGAGCAGCTGCGCTTCAACCAGGCTGTGACCGTGAACAGCCAGGTGCGCTTGCGGGCTACGCTGCTTTCGGTAGCAAACCTGCGCGGTATTGCCAAAGCCCGCCTACAAGTAACGCTGGAAATTCTGGACTCGAAAAAGCCTGCCTACACCGGCATAATTACCTTTCTGTACCATTTTCAGGAGCAGTAAAGCAGTTCCCCAAGGGTTACTGAAAAGGGGATAATCGGGAGGAAAAAAGCCCCCCACATACGTGCTGTGGAGCAAGTACCGCAAGGCCTGACCAGAACATGAAAATATGTGGACGCAACACAGCCAGCTAGCAACAGGCTATGCCGAGAATTTGCTATATTTAACTAGGCTCTCGCGTTTCAACTCCCGTGTTTTCACTCTGCACCGATGACGACTACTGACACACTATTAGGTCCCCTGAAAAATGCTGAGCGCCACGAAATTGGCGGCGTGCAAGTTGATGTAGTACGTACCGGCAACTCCCGCGTGAAGCGACTGGTGTACCCGGTTGGTTTTCGGTGGTCGAAGGATGTGAAGCCCGTGATTGGGACGGAGCTATGTGAGCATGCGCACGTTGGTTTCTTGGCGGCGGGGAGATTGGCTATTCAGTACCGGGATGGGGAGATGGAAGAATATGTTGCCCCCCAAGTGGTGGCCATTGCGCCGGGCCACGACGGCTGGGTAGTAGGCGAGGAGCCCGCGATACTCATTCAGTTCGATTTTGAGGGCGAAACAGTGGAGCGCATGGGTCTGAAACGGGGCTAACAAAAGCCACCGGTTCGGGAGTAGCAAGGCACTGGCCGAAGCGCGGCGGGTGCAGCAATTGAAGAGCTTGCGACGCGCACACACTGCGTGTTTACTTCTGCTCCATGAAGAGCTGTTGTGAGCACGCGTAGAGCCGGCGGTGGCAGTGCGAAGCAGGCGACATATTTCGTCAGGACAGCAGTATCCAACGGTAGCTACGAGCATGAATACGCACGAACAAGACCACAAAAGCTGGAAATACCGGCTCACGCACCCAACTTGGTGGGTGTATATGATGATGATTCCGCTGGTATATTTCCTCTACTGGCTGATAGTGATAGCGGGGCGTTGAGGCGCCACAGGTGCTAAAAAAAGCCCCCCACACGCTGCAAATTAGGCAATTACGACACCAGCAGGCAAAAGTCGCGTAGAAGCCAAGCTATCTACTCCGACCGTGATGTCCGCATACTACATCGGCTGCTCTGGCTTTTCCTACCGCGACTGGAAAGGCGTACTATATCCCGAAGGCCTGCCGCCGCGCAAGTGGTTTGCGTATTACCAGTTCAATACGCTGGAGGTAAACGTGACTTTCTACCGCATGCCGGAGCTGAAGGTCTTCGAAACTTGGTTTGCGCAAAGTCCTGCCGATTTTCGGTTTGCCGTAAAAGCCCCCCGCATCGTCACCCATTACAAGAAGTTCAATGCGGAAGCCGCGCCCGTGCTAGCCGACTTCTACGGCACTGTGCGCGAGGGACTGGGCGAAAAGCTGGGCCCGATTCTATTCCAATTGCCCCCCAAAGCCGCCTACACGGAGGAACTGTTGGGTCGTATGCTGGAACAGCTCGATCCTGACTTTCACAACGTGGTGGAGTTTCGGCACCCAAGCTGGTGGGATGGTGAAATCCTGCGAGAGCTGAGCCGGCGCAACATTACGTTCGTGGGGCAAAGCTACCCGGCAGCCCTGCCTGATGAAGTAATCGTGAACACGCCACAGGTGTACTACCGCTTTCACGGCGTGCCCGTGCTGTACACATCGCCGTACAATGAGGCGTTTTTGCAGCGCGTGGCCCAAGAAATTCAGGCTGAGCGTACAGTACGCGAGGCTTATATCTATTTCAACAACGGCATTGGCGGAGCCGGAGTGCTGAACGCGCAACAGCTACAGAAGCTACTGAATGCAGCGCCTGCGGAGATTTTATAATCCGTTAACAGCCAGGAATGAAAAGCGCTGGTGCTAGTTATAAAAGCGCACTTCGGGGTATTTTAGCGTGTCGGAGGGCCAGTTGAAACTGCGCGTACAGTTGGCTGCTGCGGTTACGGTGTCAGCGGGCAACTCGAAGACGCGGAAGCGGTGCCCGTCGGCGGGAACAGCGGCAGCGGGGAAAGGAGTATACACACGGTTGCGGAAGCGCAAAACCACCGTCATATAGGTAGTACAGCCCGGATAGAGCTTCTTGTCCATATGGGGCTCGGTAAAAACGTGCGCAATCTGCTGAGTTGGGGTAATATTAGGATAGGTATTATCGTAAAACTGTAGGCGATTACTCTCCGAGGCATTTTTGCCAGGATAAAAAGTCTTCGTCTGGAGCCATACCGTCTCAACTTTAGAATCCCCCTGATTAGTGAAATAATACCCTACTGTAAAGTCCGGCTTCGGCTCCGATTTGGTAGGTACGGGGTTGTCATCATTGTCTTTGCTACAGGCCGCGAAAGATAAGACAATGTATAGGCTGAGAATATTATATGGTTTTTGCACGGAGGATAGGAGAAGGTGGTTTTTAGAAATCAAAAAGAAGAAAAGCCTTTTCGAACAAATATTGTCCTTAAGAATAATATGAGGGTGCTAATTAAGAGCAGACAAGTTAAATAATAGCTCGCTGGGTATAAATAGCGATGCCCCTGCAAATAGTATTATTTGATTAAATTAAGAGAGATATATATGGAAATTGATCTATTAATTATGGATTCATGAGTTTATAGAATTATAGGCAAATATGTCCTCACAGCCCAGCATTAAGCTGACCGTATTCGATCAATGCGGGGCGCATGTAGTTAATAATTATGGCCGCTGACCAAGACATGGGCATAGCACAAACCTACTACTTGGAATTAGCTAACATTTGTCCCCCTCAGCTACCTAGAGAAGGGTTATTTTGTCACTGGCTGGGCTTCCAATTCAGTTAGAGCCTGCTCTATTTCGGGACGGAGCTTGCTTAAGGTAGCATGGGCCAACTCCGGCAAGGAATGCTTCTTGGCCAGCTTTTCGGCTACGAGGTAACCGAGGTAGTAGCCGGAGCGAGCAGGAGTAGGCGCTTGCTCGTCGCGGCCACCCAAAAAGTAACGGGCGTAATCATCGCTGGAGGTAGAGCTTAAAACCGCGTGCAATTCGCGGGCGTAGCGGGGCAAATCAGCTTGGGTGCGCTCGGGCGTATTGCGCGGCAACCCAAACAACCCGACGCCCGCCGCCTTGGGGTTTAGGGCATGGGCCACGTAAGTAGCCAACCCCTCCCGCCACAAAGCCGCGATGAGCTGGTCATCTTCTTCCATAAACTGCGAGTGATACACGTGGAATAGCTCGTGGTCAAAGAAGGGCTCCGGATCGGCTTCGTCACCGTACACGTAGGCCATCATATCGAGGCCAAATAATAGCGCCTGCTTGCCTTCGATAGTGCGCGTGCCGCCATCAAAAGCCCCCAGCGAGAACATGAAGTAGATGCGGCCGCTATAGTTTAGATCGGGAAACGTCTTGCGGAAGCGACTCTCGTAGCGCGGCAGGTCTTTGTCGATTTGCTTCGATAGGCGCTCCACAATGGCCATTTTGGGCTGCACTAGGGCCATTATTTTCGGGTAGCGCTGCGGCAAATCATCGTCAAACGTTTTGTCGGAGCTGCCCCCCAACACCTTGTTGTTGTACACCTCGGCATGAGGATTTGAGACCAGCTGCCGGAATAGCTGCACCTGGGTTTGCTCGTCTTTGTCTTTGGCTTGTTGCCAGAATTTCCAGAAGTCCGGCATCAGGTCGATGACCGTATAGGTTGGCGCAGGTGCCAGCGTGGCCAGGGCAGTAGTTGTGGGCGAAGATGTGCTGAGTGAAGCGCTGGGGCTAACGTGCGGCAGTGTGACTACTGAGGAATGTAGCCCAAACAAAACGCTGAAACCAGCAGCGACGGTGTTAACAACAGAAGTGGGAAGAAAAGAGAGCATAGCGGAGAGGGTATACTGCTAAATTATCCTTTCACCCCACTTTTGCCAATAAATGTGAGTGCTTTATACACTTGCTCAATCCACAGTAAATAAGGATAGAGCATAGCCAGCCAGCTTCTTGACGACAGGAAGAAAAAAGCTAGAAATACAGTCGGCGCTTACGACACTGGTGCGTCGAGAGCGGGAATGGGTAAAGACATGATTTTCTGCAACAGCGTGATCATGAGGTGATACACTTCGCGTAGCTCGGCCGGGTCTATGATACCGGCGTCTTTGGTGAACATTAGGTAGACTTCGGCGGCGGGGCTTTCGGAGGTTGGAGCCAGAGCCAGGCGCGCCGTGGAGTGGCGCAGCAGTGTTTGGCGCAGCTCAGGGTCGGAAAGCAGCAGGTCGCGGAGTATCTCGGCGCTGTTGGTGGTGATGATAAAAGTGGCGTCTAGTTCCGGGTCGCCCAGCTCTATGTCGGTGAGGCCGAGCAGCTTGCCAATTTCATGCACCCAGTCCTGCTCGTGCATAGAAAAGCGCAGAGGTGTTTGGTTGGGGACTAAAGCGGTAAAAGCCGTGGTTTCGAAGCCGCCCTCAAAACCGCCCCCCAAGTCAATCTCGATGGCCATGCGCATGTGGTAGCCCGCCTGCACCAGCTCAGCATCGTAGTCAAATAAATCGTTTTGCTGCTGCATATCGGCAGTCACCTGCTGCCATAAAGCCTCCTCAGTATCGGCGGAAAAAACGCGTGGGGTATCCGTATCCATTTTTCTCAAATAGTGGCTAATAGATGTGATAAGGTGGTAGGCTCGTAGGAGCCTTGAATATAAATAAAAACGCCCCCCGGCCGAATTGGTTGGGAGGCGTTCTCAGCGGAGGGTCGGATTAGCGTCTGGCACTTTGTAGCTGCGTGTTCATCAGGGTGGCCAGCATAGAGTCGGGGAGAACTAGGCTGGAGAAAAAGTTGAATTTGGCGCTGACAGTGGGCAGCGAGCGAGCTTCGCCTTCCATCATGTCGTCGTAGCCGCCCTCGGCCACCTCGCGGGCCGAAACAGCGTGGCTGGCGGCGCGGGTATGCTCGGCGTGGGCCACGTGGAAGAAGTTGGTATCGGTGGGCGGTGGGCACAGAATCGTCATTGTGACGGCTGATTTCTGCTGCTTCAGCTCGTGCTGTATGGCCTCGGTGAAGCTGAGTACGAAGGCCTTTGTGGCGGCGTACACGGCTTGACAAGGGCTGGGCGAGAACGAAGCAATAGAGCCCAACTGCAAAATGCGGCCGTAATTGCGCTCCACCATATCACGCAGATACAGCTTGGTCAGGTGCACGAGCGAGGCCGTATTTACCTGAATCATGTTCAGCTCAGTGCCGATATCGGTGTCGGTGAAGTAGCCGGTTTCGCCGAAGCCAGCATCGTTCACCAGGGCGTCAATTTGCAGCCCACGCTTGTTCGTTTCTTCATAAATCTGCTCAGGCGTTTCAGGTCGGCTCAGGTCAAAGGGCAGGAGCACAATATCAACACCTCCAAATTCTTGATGAAGCAGGCGGGCCGCCTCCTTTAGCTCGTCGAGGTGGCGGGCAACTAGCACGACGCGGTAATCGTCGCGTGCGAAGCACCGGGCCAGCTCGAAACCAATGCCGCTGGAGGCACCGGTAATTAAAGCGGTTTGGTCGTTCATGATTGAAAGAGGGTTTAGGATGAATGATTTAGCCTTAAGTTACTGATAAACAGACAAAGTAATTTCAGAAAGGTGGCTTACTGCGGCGTAAATGTGTCCGTATTTGGGAGTAGAATTTTGGTCTTTAGGCCACTTCTTTCTGCTTCATCAAACTCAGCTTAGGATTGTAAGCAGGGAATTGTGTTTTCGCAAATAGAGTCATCCTATTCCGGCAACCGTAATAGCAAAAAAAGCCCCCCGAGCACGCTGCGTCCGGGAAATATTTATTCAGTAATCCAAACCTGGGATTTCTGAACCAGAGCACGCTGATAACAGGCCAGTAAGCCATCGGTTGCCAACTCGGTTTTGCGCAGCTCTTTGTAAGGCAGCGTCACGCAGAAGGCTTCATCAAAGGGAAACGGCACGACCTGCACCTCATTTTTAGAAGTCCATTTGGTTTGGATAAGCTGATGGCCAGTGAAGTCGAAATAATCGGAGAAGGGGATGCCGGCTTTGTACCATGAGTGTTCCTGTTCTTTAGTGGCACCCGGCTCGTTCAGGCATAGGTACAGCGACAAGCGGTCGAGAAACTTAAGCAGCTGCACATGAAAATCGAGTGTGGGCTGTGCTGATGCTGTGAGACCCAACTGCTGCCTGAGCCGTTGCTGGCGGCTTTCCTCTCGTTGCAGAAACTGCCGACCCGCGGCTAGTTTGGCCATTTCAGGAAAGCCAGTGTAGTGCAGGCTGGATAGCAGGCCCGCGTAAGGCGCACGGTTTTCCAGCTCCGTGATGCCCTGCTCGTAGTGCTGAAGGCGGGGCACTGGCGGGAAGTCGAGGAAGGAGTGGGGCGCCTGCGTCTGCTCGTTCCAAAGCGGTTCGGCATCCAGCGGAATCCAGCCTCGGTCGTGCTCATACACGGCCAGCACCACATCAGCCCGCCGCGCCGCATCGCCAAAATACACATCCCGCCAATGATCGGCCATCGCCCCGGAAACATGCGCGTGCTCGTGCTGGGCAATGCAGGTAAAGCTGTGGGGCGTTTCTCGAACAATCATAGCCAGGAGAAAAGCGGGAAGAGGAAGGCCCGCTACGAGTCGGCGGTCGCTGACCAGGCTTACCAAAGGCGCGGCGGCTGGGGGCAAAACGTGTGGGCGTAGTAGTAAGCTAGAGAAGAATTAGGGCAGTTGCAAGCGCCACAGTAGGCACGTAACCACCTGCCTGCCAGTTGCCGGAGAGGCCGCAACTGCCTTTTAGTGAGCTCTATTGCAGATAATTACGACGTTTTGTACCTTAATAACAGGTATTCGCTGCTGATCACAAATGGATTGATCCGCTGACTTCGGGAACGCGCCCTCGATGGATTTTGAAAAAGCCCCCGCGGCGCAAATAGCTGTGTAGCCTCCGGGCATGTCTCATTTTCAACAAGTAATTGTATGCTGAGATATAGCGTTTGGGTTGGGCTGGTGGCGTTGGGAATAGGAGCCGGCTGCACTCCCAAAGAGCAGACTGCGCGCCGGGTTTCGCCAGCCTCGCAGCCCGTTACGGTCACGATGTGCGCACCGCCCGTTGTCGTGGATACGGCTTGGTATGCATCGGGCAAAAAAGCCCCCCACCTGCCAGGTTTAGAGGGAATTACGTTTCCCATCAGCTCTAAAAACCCGGAAGCCATTCAGTACTTCAATCAGGGCCTGATGCTCGCCTACGGCTTCAACCACGCCGAGGCAGCCCGCTCATTTTACGAAGTCACCCGTCAGGATTCTACTTGTGCGATGGGCTACTGGGGCTATAGCTACGTGCTGGGGCCGAATTACAACGCGGGCATGGAGCCCGATAATTTCAAGCGGGCCTATGAGGCGGTGCAGAAGGCGCAACGGCTGGCGGCAACGGCCAGCCCGAAAGAGCAAGCGCTGATTAGGGCACTGGCAAAGCGCTATCCGCCCGGCCCGGTCGCTGATCGGTCGGGCTACGATCAGGCCTACGCCGCGGCTCTCAAAAAGGTGTATCAGCAGTACCCCGATGACCCGGATATTGGGGCGATGTATGCCGAGGCCGTGATGGACCTGCACCCGTGGGACCTCTGGCAGAAAAACGGTCAGCCCCAGCCTTGGACGGCCAAAATTGTGGGCACTCTGAAGCAGGTGCTCAAGGGGCATCCAAACCATGCCGGCGCCAACCATTTCTACATTCACGCTACGGAGGCATCTACCCATCCGGATGCGGCCAATAAAAGCGCCGATTTGCTGACTCATTTGGTACCTGGCGCGGGGCATTTGCTGCATATGCCCTCGCACACCTACATCCGAACCGGCGCCTACCACCAAGGCACGCTGGCTAACCTGGAGGCATTGCAAGCGGATAGCAGCTATACGGCTGCCTGCCATGCCCAAGGCGCTTACCCACTGGGATATCATCCGCACAACTATCACTTCCTGACGGCCACCGCTACGCTAGAAGGCAACAGCAAAGTGGCCCTGCGCGGAGCCGCCAAGCTAGCCGCCTATGTAAGTAAGCCTCTGATGAAAAACCCAGTGATGGGTCCCTCGCTGCAACACTTCTATACTATCCCGTACAATGTGGCCGTGAAGTTTGGGCGCTGGGATGAGGTGCTGGCCATGAAAAACTTCGATACCACGCTGGTGTACCCGCAAGCCATTCGGCACTATGCCCGGGGCATGGCGTGGGTAGCCAAAAAGAACACCGTGAATGCGCGCCGCGAGCTAGAACAGCTGCGGGTGCTAGGCCGGGATTCTACTCTGAAGGGTATTTTGTTCGGCATCAACTCCATGCGCGCCATCACCGACATTGCCCAACGGGAGCTGGATGGCGCCATTTTGCACGGGGAAGGCAAGCACGCGCAAAGTATTGCCGTACTCCGTCAGGCCGTGGTGCTGGAAGACGCGCTCAAATACAACGAGCCCCCCGATTGGTTTTTCTCGGTTCGGCACCAGCTGGGCGCCGTACTGCTCGCTGACAAGCAGTACGATGAGGCCATTGCGGTCTATCAGCAGGACTTAGAGCGGCTACCGCACAATGGCTGGGCTTTGTCGGGGCTATATCAGGCTTACCTGGGTGCGAACAACAAGGCCAAAGCGCAGCAAACAAAGCAGCAGCTGGATGAAGCCTGGCATTGGGCCGATACAAAGCTGGTAGCATCGATAGCGCAGTAGATAAAGTAGATTCTGAGTCAGTTGTACCACTTATTAGCCTACCATAGCTACACGCAATAAGCAGGCTGGCAGTGCCGTTGCTCTATTATAATTTCACTATATCCTGCTGTTCTATGGCTGATACAAATAGCAACGACTCCCTGAAGCGCCGCAAGCACGGCCGCCGCTTCTCTAGCAAGCTCGTTCTCGACATGACGCCTATGGTTGGGTTGGGATTTATGCTGGTGACGTTTTTTATTATGGCGGCGGATTTTGCTAAGCCTGCTGTAGTAGAACTGGCAATGCCTGCGCGACCCATGCCACATGATCCACCTGATGGTTTTAGTTGCGGAGGAAGCGTAATGACTCTACTATTAGGGAAAAACCATCAAGTATATTATTATTTTGGCCTGAATGCTGACGATTATTTACCCGAAGTACACACAACCAATTTGGGACCGGCAGGGCTGCGGCAGGTATTGCTGCGACTACAACGGGACAACCCCCGAACTATAGTCCTTATCAAAACCACTTCAGATGCCAAGTATAAGGATATGGTAGACGTGCTGGATGAAATGGAAATTACTAATCATAAGCGGTACGCTTTGGTTGATATGTACCCAACTGATATAGATCTGCTAAAGCTAAAAGCAATATGAAATTGTGCTTCACCTGACAAAAAAGCCCCCAGCACTTATACTGGGGGGCTTTTTTAGCCAGATAAAAGAGGGCTGTTTCACATCTACTGCCAATCACAACGGCGCAAAGCTATTTAGCTTGAGTTTTTATCTGTGGGGGCTTTTGCATCGTACTATATGCTATTGGGGGCTTTTTTTGCTTTCATTTTCTTTCCAATCTGCCATGCAAAGCCAAACTATTCTCTTCGCCAGCCGCCCTAAAGGGGAGCCAACGGCCGCCCAGTTTACCTTCAAAACCATTGATGTACCCTCGCCCCAGCAGGGCCAGGTGTTGCTGAAGGCCCTTTACGTTTCCGTTGACCCCTATATGCGCGGCCGTATGAACGAGGGCAAATCATATGTGCCGCCATTTGAGGTCGGCCAGCCCATGGAAGGTGCTGTGGTGGCCGAAGTAGTGGAAAGCCAACATCCGAAGCTGCCGGTAGGGAGCGTGGTGGTGGGCTCACTGCCTTGGCAGGAGTACAGCCTGTCGGATGGGCGCGGGTTGCAACCAATTCCTACTGATCAGGCGCCGCTGGGTTATTATCTGGGCTTGCTCGGGATGCCGGGCATCACGGCTTATTTCGGGTTGCTGGATATCTGTCAGCCCAAAGCGGGCGAAACCGTGGTGGTGTCGGGTGCGGCTGGTGCCGTGGGGCTTGTGGTGGGGCAACTAGCCAAAATCAAAGATTGCCGCGTGATTGGCATTGCTGGCTCCGACCAGAAAATAGCGTATTTGAAGGAGCTGGGCTTTGACGAAGTTATCAACTACAAAACCACTTCCGACATAGCCCAAGCCATGGCCGCAGCCGCTCCCCACGGTGTCGACTGCTACTTCGACAACGTGGGTGGTACTATCAGCGATGCGGTGTATAATCTGCTCAACAAGCATGCGCGCATTGCCCTCTGCGGTCAGATTTCGAGCTACAATGCCACGGAAGCGCCCGTAGGGCCGCGCCCCGAGGGGAAGCTGCTCGTAACTAGCTCGCGCCTGCAAGGCTTTATCGTCAGCGACTATTTGCCGCGGTGGCCAGAAGCAATGCAGCAACTCTCCGAATGGTATCAGCAGGGCCACTTACAATATCAGGAAACTATTACCGATGGCTTCGACCAATTGCCAGCCGCTTTTCTGGGCTTATTTCATGGTGAAAACACCGGTAAAGCCGTCGTGAAAGTGGCAGAGTATTCGGGAAAGAAAGCCTGATAACCACGTAATTGCCAGCGCCAAAAAAAAGCCCCCAAATCTAAATTTAGGGGGCTTTTTTATGTGTATTAAGTGACACTAACTAGTTAGTAGCGGCCGAATACGGTACGCCCATGTTCTGAAACATGAAGGCCCACTTGTCGGTCTGCTCACTAATAACCTGCGCCGTGGAGCGACCAGCGCCGTGGCCGGCTTTGGTTTCGATGCGAATGAGCACGGGCGCCGAGCCTTTCTGCATTTCCTGGAGGCGGGTGCCAAACTTAAAGGAATGCGCAGGCACTACGCGGTCGTCGTGATCGGCAGTCGTTACCATCGTGGCGGGGTAGTTGGCCGGCTTCAGCGCATGGTAGGGCGAGTACTTGTAGAGGTATTCAAACATCTCTTTGGAATCTTGAGCGGTGCCGTAGTCGTAGGCCCAGCCAGCGCCAGCCGTAAACTGGTTGTAGCGCAGCATATCCATTACCCCCACGGCCGGGAACGCAACTTTACTCAGGTCGGGGCGCTGCGTCATGACAGCGCCTACGAGCAGCCCGCCGTTGGAGCCTCCCGAAATGGCGAGGTAATCTTTAGAGGTATAGTTGTTCTTTACTAAATACTCGGCGGCAGCGATAAAGTCGTCGAACACGTTCTGCTTTTTGAGCTTAGTGCCCGCTTGGTGCCAGGTTTCGCCGTACTCGCCACCGCCGCGCAGGTTGGGCACGGCATAAATGCCGCCGTTCTCCAGCAGCACGATATTGGACGTGCTAAAACCGGGCGTAACATTCACGCCAAAGCCACCATAAGCATAGAGCAGCGTGGGGTTTTTACCATTCATCACCAAGCCCTTTTTGTGCGTGATGAGCATCGGTACTTTGGTGCCGTCTTTGGAGGTGTAAAACACCTGCTTCGACTCGTACTTGGTAGGGTCAAACTGCACACCGGATTTCTTGAAAACGGTGGATTTGCCCGACGCAATATCGTACTTGAAAATGGTGGGCGGGTAGATGTAAGAAGTGAAGGTGTAATACGTTTCTTTCTCCTCTTTTTTGGTGCCAAAACCGCCCGCTGAACCCACGGAAGGCAAAGCGATAGAACGCTCTTTTTTGCCGTTCATATCATACTGCTCAATTAGGGAAGTGGCGTCTTTCAGGTAGTTAGCGAAGATTTTTCCTCCGCCCGTCGACACGCTCAGCACGTTCTTGCTCTCCGGAATCAGGTCTTTCCAGTTCGCGGGTGTTGGGTTAGCCGCGTCTACCGTTACTACTCGGAAGTTGGGCGCATTCAGGTTGGTATGGACGTATAATTTGCCCCCCACATTATCCACTACATTATGCTCGTTTTTCTCGTCGCTTACCATCTGCACAATCGTGCTGTTTGGTTTACTCAAATCCTGCACGTAGAGCTCGTTGCCGGTAGTCGTATTAGCTGCCGTAATAATCAGAAAACGCTCATCTTCGGTGAGGCTGGCGTTCACGTAGCGACGCGGGGTTTTGTCGCCACCAAATACGAGTTTGTCAGATGCCTGCGGAGTGCCAAGTTTGTGGTAAAACAGCTTGTGGTACTGCGTGAGGCCGGCTAGCTGGCTGCCAGCTTTGGGCTTGTCGTAGCTGCTGTAGTAAAAACCGTCGTTGCCTTTCCAGGCCAGGCCCGAGAACTTGACGTCTTTCAGCGTGTCACCGACAATGGATTTATTATCCGTTTTGAGTACAATTACTTTGCGCCAGTCGGAGCCGCCTTCCGAGATTTGGTAAGCGGCTAGGCTGCCATCTTTGGTGAAGTTGATGCCCGCCAGCGAAGTGGTGCCGTCCTTAGAAAACTTGTTCGGATCGAGAAATACTTCCGGAGTGCCCTCCCCTTGCTGGCGGTAGAGCACATACTGGCTTTGCAAACCTGTGTTTTTTGAGAAATACGTGTACTTGCCTTCCTTGTACGGGGCGCTGTATTTCTCATAATTCCAGAGCGTTTCGAGGCGCTTGCGAATGGCGTCGCGGTAGGGAATTTGGGACAGATAATTCTGGGTTACCTTATTCTGCTCAGTCACCCACGCCTTAGTATCAGTGGCTTGGTCGTTTTCCAGCCAGCGGTAGGGGTCGGCTACTTTGGTGCTGAAGTAAGTAGTGACGGTGTCTACTTTTTTGGTTGGCGGGTAGGGCAGCGTTTTGATGTTGCTTTGCGCGTACGCCTGACTACCCAGTAGCAAAGCAGCCAGTGAAGGAAGAATTAGTTTCATCATGTGAAGGCTTGGTGAGCAATAACTTCCGGTAAAATACTGGAAGTATATCAGTTTCGCTTTCTAAATGGTTCATTCCGCCATAGAAACGCGCATTCGACGATGTTTGGTTGTAACCAAACGGTGCGTTGCTGGCAGATCAGCAACAGCCGTAAGTAGGCATCTCTACACCGCTCTGCTAGCTATTGCACCTGAATAGAAAGTAGGCTACAACCGCCACCAGCAAAAGGGAGCCGAAGCGAATCATGAGAAATACCCAGGCAGGAAGCTCTGGGCCTTTGGAATTTTGTAGCATGGTGAGGCGAGTAAGAATGAGTGTCAATCAGCCAGCAGAGATTGCTGCCGAAGCCAGTCAAAAATGAGCTGGTCGACGGCGGATACCTGCGGGCGGTGCTGGTAGGTAAGCCAGATTACTTCTTCAATCTCGGCAGCGGGCTGCAAGATGCCCGTGTAGTGGGCGCTGTAGCACGTCATACGAACCACTACGTCGGCCGCGTGGCCATGCGCCGACGCTTCAAACGTGCCCCGATACACCAGGCTTGTCGGCTGCAAGTCCACCGTCAGCTCTTCCTTTATTTCACGCAATAGCGTTTGCTCGTCGGTTTCGCCTGCCTCGCGCTTACCCCCCGGAATGTAGTAGCGGTCTTTACCCCGACTGCGCGTGCTTAGCAGTTTGCCTTCGTGCAAGTGCAGCCAGGCTATTTTATCAATTAGCTTAGGATTGAGGAGCACTTCTGGCACTAGCATCAGCTGAAGGCTTTTTCCCGAGGCATGGTTTGCAGCAGCCACTGATACAGCTTGTCTACATCACTTTTGCGAAACAGCTCCGTGCCTGAATTCATAGTTGCGGCGGTGCCGCAGGCCACGCCGAGCCGAATTACTTCGTGTAGAGGCTGACCGGCAGCCAAGGCGTACACCATGCCTGCCACCATGCTGTCGCCGGCGCCAACGGTGCTGCGCTTTTTCACGGCTGGGGCAGGAACATGGTCAACGCTGTCTTGGGAAATAAAACAAGCGCCCTGTGGCCCCATGGAGGCCGCTACGAGCGTGCATTTGCCTTCCCCAATCAGCTCACGTGCCGCCGTAGCAACGCAGGCGCTATCCAACTCGCTTACGCCCACCAAGCGGCTTAGCTCGCCCAAGTTAGGCTTGATTAGGTACACACCTCCCGCGTCGATGACATGCTGTAGGGCCGGGCCCGAGGTATCGACGATCACCTTTACGCCGACCTGATTAGCGGCGTGCACAATTTTTACCAGGAAGTCAGGCTCCACGCCGGGGGGCAAACTGCCGCTCATAACCAGAAACTCGGGGCGGGGCGTGATGCTTTTGAGCGCCACCAGCACTTGCAGCTGCTCATCGGTCGATAGCTCCCGGCCGGGCATACCAAAGCGGTACTGCTGATTAGAGGAAGTATCGACTACGATAAAGTTTTCGCGGGTCCAGTTGGCTGTTTCAATAACTTGCTGGTCGATACCTTCTTCCGTGAGCAGGTGTTGAAGCAACGAGCCAATAGGGCCCCCAGCGGGAAAGACGGCCAACGAATCGTTGCCCAGACGCTTCAGCGCCCGCGATACGTTGATGCCACCGCCGCCGGGCTCAAATTTGGGTGTCGCGCACCGCAGCTTATGCTCCGGTACAATCTTATCGACAGAAGTACTCTTGTCTACCGTGGGGTTCAGGGTGAGCGTGACTATAGGTTTCATAGGGAAAGAGTCAGTGCTAATTGTTTGCCCGAAAGTGCTTCGGCCAATAGTCATTACCCGTTTACTACCCTCAGGGCTTGGGGTTGCGCTATGTCTGTTTAGAAGGTATTGTAGCTGCCATCCAGATAAGGCCGGTAGCGCGGCACTATGCCCCGAATTACTTTTGCTTGCGCTTCTCAGATTTGGGTTTCGGATACTGCGGATTCATGTCTTGCAGCGCTTGATGCAGGGTTTTGGCCACTACGTAGGCTTTGTACCAGTTCTGGTCGGAGGGCACGATAATCCAGGGGCACGACTTGGGGCTGCAATGCTGGAAAACGTCTTCGTACACGGCGCGATACTCGGGCCACTGCTTGGCTTTGTCTTCGTCGCCAGCCTCATATTTCCATTGCTTGGCCGGGTCCTTCACGCGTTCGGTTAGCCGCTCGCGCTGCTCCTTCTCCGATACGTGGAGGTAGAATTTCAGCACTGTGGTACCAGACTGCTGAAGCAGTTTTTCGAATGCGTTGATGGCCTCGAAACGGTGTTTGGCCACTTTATCATCGATAAGACCCAGCACGCGCGTGACGAGCACATCTTCGTAATGAGAGCGGTTGAACACCTGAATCATGCCGGCGCGTGGAGTATGGTGGTGCACCCGCCACAGGAAATCGTGGCCCAGCTCTTCCTCCGTAGGTTCCTTGAACGAATGTACCTGTACGCCCTGCGGATTGATACCGCTGAATACCCGCCGAATCAGGCCGTCTTTGCCGCTGGCATCCATACCCTGCAATATCACCAGTACGCTCCGCCGGTTTTCGGCGTAAAGGCGGTATTGCAATTCCTCTAGTTCCTGCTGTATGCGCGTCAGCTCACGCTCGGCGTCTTCTTTCTGAAAGCTCTCCGGGGCCTCGGAGCGCGCCTTGAGCAGGTTGTAAGCAGCAGGAGTTTTCATTGGCTGGCGGGTGTGTAGTTCGTTGTTCAGGTATGCGGACCAAGGTAAGGGTGTTAAGCTGAACCCTAACAACTCAGGCTTTTAGCCCAACGTAGGCTAGAACGAACTGCTAGGGTAGCGGCGATGAAAGCTGAAAAAGCCCCCCAGATGAAAAACCTACTTGCTGGGCTGCTGACGTGGGCGCTGTGGCTGGTTCATTCTGCTGCCTGGGCCTGCCGCGCTTGTCGGCCGCGGGTGCAGGCCACCATCCACACCCCCGAATACACCGGTAATCTACTACTATTGCTTTTGCCCATCAGCATTCTGCTGGTGGGCGGCATCGGACTATACTTTGCTGATGCTATCAAACGCTATTTCTTACCGAAATCTACGCATGGCTGATCAGTTACACCGCACTCCGCTGGTCGCGGCCGGAATACTAATGGGCGCTGGTCTGGGCGGCTTCGTAGATGGCATCGTGCTGCACCAGATTTTGCAGTGGCACAACATGCTGTCGGCTAAATATCCTCCTAATACGCTGTTCACTGCCAAGGCCAATATGTACTGGGATGGCATGTTTCACGCCGCCGTGTGGGTGATGACCGCCGTAGGGTTGCGCATGCTCTGGGCGGCCGGCCGCCGGCATGATGTGCCGTGGTCGGGTCGCACGTTTGGGGGCGCATTGGTGCTGGGCTGGGGGTTATTTAATGTAATTGAGGGTGTAATTGACCACTTGCTGCTGGGCCTTCACCATGTGCACGAATACATGGCCGACAAACTGCCTTGGGACCTTGCTTTTTTAGCCTTTGGAGCCCTGCAAATCCTGCTTGGCTGGGCCTTAATCCGGGCTGGCCGCGCCGACACAACGGTTCGCGGCGGCGATATAACCTGGCGCGGCGAGCGTTCCGGCAATGGCTGAGTGTAGCTAAAATATACCGGTAATTATCCTGATTGGTGACTGCTGTGTGGCGGCATGAGTGCACCAAAAGCACCTTCAATGCCCGTTTGGCGCATTGGCTGTCCGGCTAGCTCCTGATGAAACGCTGGCTTGAGTACTACAGTAAGCACTTCGGACGCTGGAGCTGAACGTGACGTTTTACCGTTTTCCGCTGCTTTCTTTTCTGGAAAACTGGTGCCAAAGCAGCCCCGTCGACTTTCGCTTCGCCGTAAAAGCCCCCCGCTTGATTACGCAGTACAAGCAGTTCAACAACGACATCGGCGGCTCGGCCATTGGCGATGCTACATGGTTGCAGGCGTACGTGAGCGCAGGGCGCTGAGGGCAAACCCAATCTTGACGCCCGCCGGGAAATAAACCCCCTCATGCCCATAGTCGGAGGAGCCGGAACGGTATTGGCTGCCGTCGAAGGGTGATTTGGTGTTGCTTTGGCGCCAACCCAGCCCCACGTAAAGGTCAACGAAAACCGGACCGGGAGGCAGTGGAGCCTGATAGCCTAGCTGCACCGAGGCGCCGTAGCGGGTAATTTTTTCGGTGTAGGGCACGGGGCCATACTCATAGTACGGCAGATCACCGGGCCCCTGTATCTCGCGCCAGCTGTTGCGGTGAAAGGTCATCTCGAAGTGCTGAATATGCGGGCCGTAGCTTACATAGAAACCCGCCGGAAAAACTGCCTTGGATGGCGTTTCATATAAGCGGTGCTGCACCTGCAGGCCAAACCCGCGCACCGATTCATCCTCATTGGCCGGAATAGATTGACGCGCACCGTTTGGATTCCCGGCGGGGCCGCTGTAAAACTGGGGCGTCAGGATAATGCTTTGCTGCGGATTGCTTTTTCTTTGGTGCTCTATTTCCAGCCAATAACCACTCTGCACCAAGTGCTGGGGGGCAAATTTGAGCGATAGGGAGTTTAGGGAAGGCAAATTTTGCCCCCCAGCTTTCAGGCTATAGCTCAGCAGGGCCAGTACCAGCCAAAAGCCCACCCAGCGCGGCGCTGGGGGGCAAATTTGTAGTTGGGAAGCCATTACTTGTCGGTAATCGGGAGGAAGCTTAGCTGCTGCAATTGGGCACCGGCATAGCTGTATTGATACAAGCCATTGGAGCCGATGGCCAGCAGCGTCCCGTTGTTGGGAATTACATCCGTGACGGCCACTTTGTAGTGCTGCTTCTGAGTAAGCGCGGGCGCCTGGCTGATATCGAAGGTTTTCAGGCCATCGGAGTCGCACACGAAAAGCTGGTCGTTATCTACACCCAAACCCTGAGGACCGGTCATGGGGTAGGTGCGCATCAGCTTGGGGTTGCTCAGGGTAGTAAGATCAATGACCTGAAGCTCATTTACGCCGTTGCGGCAAGTATTGGGGGCACTGCGGAGCGTGAGGTAGGCGAAGCGCTCATCTACCACAACAGGGTCGCAGCTCAGAGCGTGCTGAAAAAACGACACCTGCCGGGGCGACTTCGGCGTGGCAACGTCATAAATGTACATGCCGCGCTGCGTGCCCAGAAACAAGTAGTGGTCGTAGGGGAAAATGGTTTCGACGCCAAACATCAGCGGGAGCTTGGGGCCGGCAGCGGGCGAGGTGGGCGAAGCCAGATCGAAGAGGCGCAGGCTGCTCTCATCCACGGTATAAAGCGTTTCGTCAAGCACCGCAAACCGCGCCAGCGAACCGGCTTTACCCGTGCCGCCGCCCACGCTCCGATCTGAGAAGGAAGAAGGGCCGCCATTGGCCGATGCCAGCGGGCCCCATCCAAAAAACGAGTTGTTAGCTATTGCAAGCTCCTTTTTCTGCCAACCCACCACTACCGTATTACTCGGCCGGTTAGTGGTATAGCAGTCGGGGTGCAAGGGCGAACGGTCGGGGAGGGGTAGCTCACGGAAGGCATCGCGCACGCGACTCACCACATTTACGGCCAGCGGATTGCTGATGTCGATGGTAACCAAGTCGGGACCATTGTCGGCGTAGAGTAGGTTGTCTTTTATAGCAATGTCAACGTTGCCCGGAATGCGCAGGAAGCTAATAATGCGCGGGTTTTTAGGGTCCTGATTATCAATTATATGTACCCCTTCGTAGCGCTCATTTACAAATACATACCGGCCGCGTAGATAAATCTTGCCGGTGTTGTGCATGGCCTGTGCCGGCCGCGACGCTACCGATTGTTCCAACACTTCGCGCGACATGAGCAGAGGGCAGTACGCCGTCATGGTGTTGCTGCCGCTAGCGAACCTGCCCGCCCAGTTCGCATCTATTAGTCCGCCCGGCTGCGGGTTTCTTCAGACTCATCGGAACAGGCGCCCATGCCCAGAAGCAATGCACAACTGAGCAGGTATTTGTAAAATCTAGTCATTGCAATAAATAGCTTGGAGTGAAAGGTAGGAGTATAAAAAACGAGGCGAAAAAGCAGAGCTGCTGCTTTGTTAATTGGAGCCGCGAGAGTAGTAAAAGGTTGCAATGACTTTTTGCAAAAAAGACCGTCATGCTGAACGGAGTGAAGCATGACGGTCTTTTTTTGCCTAAAGCGTCAGCTTTAGGCAAAAAAAGAACCGCGCCACCGGCGCGGTTCTGTAAGGGTAAAAGCGGCAACGCTTCGTGCTTAATTCACTGGGGCGGCCGGCGCTTCTTTCACGTATTTATTTAGCCACGAATCCATTTCCCACAGCATGTGCATGATGGACTCGCGGGCCGCGTAGCCGTGCGACTCAAACGGCAGCACCACGTAGCGGGCCGTGGCCCCGTGGCCTTTCAGGGCGTTGTAAAACCGCTCGCTTTGAATGGGGAACGTACCGGAGTTATTATCGGCCTCGCCGTGGATGAGTAGGATGGGCGTCTTGATTTTATTGGCTGCCGTAAAGGGCGACATCTTATCGTACACCTGTGGTGCTTCCCAATAGGTGCGTTGTTCATACTGGAAGCCGAAAGGAGTAAGTGTTCGGTTGTAGGCGCCGCTGCGGGCAATACCAGCCTTGAACAGATTGCTGTGCGCTAACAAGTTGCCAGTCATAAAGGCCCCATAAGAGTGACCCATTACGCCCACGCGCTTGGGGTCAACCACGCCTAGGCGCTGGCCTTCATCAATAGCTGCTTTTGCACCGGCTACCAGCTGCTCGATGTAGGTGTCGTTGGGTTCGGCATCGCCTTCACCCACAATCGGGATGGAGGTGTTTTGCAGCACCGCGTAGCCCTGCGTCACCCAGAAAATAGGCGAGCCCCACGACAGTCGGGTGAAGGTGTATGGCGAGCCTTTTACCTGACCAGCGGTACTTTTGTCCTTATACTCAGTGGGATAGGCTTCGAGCAAAGCAGGTAGCGGTCCATCACTTTTTTTGTAATTGGGGGCAAATACAGATTGGCTGTGAGTGGCAGGCCATCGGCGCGCTTATACTGGAGCACCTGTTTTTTTAGCGTGCCCAAAGCGGGGTAAGGGTTCGGGAAGGTGGTCAGCGCGGTCAGCTTGTTTTTCTTCTTCGCGTCGCGCAAAAAGTAATTGGGGGCCTGCTCCACCGATTCGCGCCGCGTCACGAGCAGGCGCTTATCCGTATCCAAAATAGCGACGGGTATCTCGTAGAAAGGAGCCTCCGAGCGCCACCACCGCTCCGTCTTGCGGGTTTTCAGGTTCAATTGATCGACGAAAGGACGGCTGCCTTCGGGCGAGGCGCCTTCCCCAAGCAAGTAAATTGTCTGCTTATCAGCGCCGCCGAGAGCCAGCACATCGCGGCCGGCAGCGTTGGGCTTCATGTAAGGCGTGCCGGGGTCGTTGTAGGTATCCTGGGACGAGCGGTCGAAGAGGACGGTGGGGGCTGCTTTGGTGGTAGGGTTGAAGACCCAAGTCATCACTTTGCGGTCAGACCAGCGGCCGCCGCTTACCAGGGCAGTCGTGTTGTTGCCCCATCTGATTCCGCGGTAGCGCAACGGCAAGTCAACCACTTCTTTGGGCGCCGCGCTGAAGGGCGCGTCCAGGGCCAGCACTTTGTCGCGGATGGGAGCCTCTTTTTTAGGGTCGCCGCCGTCCTGCGCTTCTACCCAATAAATAGTAGCCGGCGCGTCGTCACGCCAATCGTGGTTGCGCGGGCCGGTAGGTACGGCGTCGAAGCTGGTGGGCACGTTGTCGGCCAGCGGCAGGTCAGCTATCGACTTTACCAAATTGCCCGCTAAATCCAGCACGTCCACCTTCACCGGAAAATCACCCACGGTGAGCTGGTAGGAATAGGGTCGGTGGCGCGTCTCTACCAGAATATACTTGCCATCGGGTGAGGGCGAAGCGCCCTGAATCACGCCTGGCTGGCCCAGCGGCTGGGTCTTGCCATCCAAGCTCACTTTCAGGAGCTGCGTGGTGGCGTAGTAATCGAAGATTTTCTCGTCGGTGGGGTTTTTTAACAAGTCCTGGTAGGTGCGGGCGGCGGCAGTGCGGCCCACGTTTTCCTGCACGATTGGTCCCGTGGGCGCCGCCGTAACATCGGGCACCTGGCCCCGGTTGGCGGGCACGGTGCGGGCAATTAGGGTCTGGTTGTCGGGTAGCCAGCGGTAGGCAGTGCCAAACACGCTGTTCAGGCGCACACCCGGAATCTGGCGGGCGGTAGCGGTGGCTACATCCAGTACCCACAATTGAATTTGCCCCCCAGCGGCGGCCGTGGCCTCGGTGGTGAGGGCGAAGGCAATCTTGCTGTCGTCCGGCGACCAGCTTACCTCGCTGATTTTGGCCGGATTGGGTAGGCCTTTCACCGCAATTTCGGTCCCGCCCGAGAGGCGCTTCAGCTTCAGAGCGGTGGAGTAGCTTACGCGGCTGGGCCCATTAGTACGCGGATTCAGGCGCAGGCCCGCAATGCGCAATTCGGGTTGAGAAAGGTCGGCGATGGTGGGCAAGTCCTGCACGTCCATGAGTAGCATCCACTTGCCATCGGAGGCGATACTCACGCGGGGCGTAATGGGCGCATCCACCAGGTCGGCAATGGCCTTGGGGGGCGTTTGGTACGTCAAGTCCTGCGCCTGCACCGATAAGTGGCTCAGGAACACAACGCCTAGAAAGAAGAGTTTTTTCATGAATTGAAAGGTTGGATTGGCAGTCGTAAGATAAGAAGGTTTAGCGGGCCTCACCCCGGCCCCTCTCCTAGGGGAGAGGGGGGCCTAACTTCAGTCGTGCTACGTAGCACTTTCAGCTATTGCCTCAAGCACTGCTACCATTGTCGCACTACAATGAAATTTACTGAAAGTGCCCACTAGATTCTTTTAAATAATGGTAGCAGTTGCGAAGGCGGTAGCCGACGCTGCTGCGCAGGCTTAGCGGCTGGCTCCCCTCTCCCCTAGGAGAGGGGCCGGGGGTGAGGCCCAGGCAACTGTAAGCACCTTATCCGCATCTTTCCCAAACCTTCACTTAATAAAGCCCCCACGGCCTATGAATTTCCAGCGGATGAATAACCTGCTTGGCTGGCTGCTATTTGCCAGTGCCCTCACGGTGTATATACTCACGTTGGAGCCGACGGCCAGCTTCTGGGATACCAGCGAATTCATTGCCAGCGCCCATCATTTGCTGGTGCCGCACCCGCCGGGCGCGCCACTGTTTTTACTGCTGGGCCGGGTGTTTTCGCTGTTTTCATTCGGCGATGCCACGCTGGTAGCGGGCCTGATAAATGGGGTTTCGGCCCTGAGCAGCGCCTTTACGGTGCTATTCCTTTTCTGGACTATCACGCTCCTAGCCCGCAAACTAATGCAAGCTCAGACGACGACAGCTGAGCCGTCGGCCAGTGAGAAGGTGCTGATTTTGGGGCGGGAGCCGTGGGTGCGCTGGCCTTTGCCTTCTCCGATTCGTTCTGGTTCAACGCAGTAGAAGCCGAAGTGTATGCCATGTCCACGCTCTGCACGGCGTTTGTGGTGTGGGCCATGCTGAAGTGGGAAGCACGTGCCCAGGAACCCCATTCTGATCGGTGGCTGATTCTGATTGCCTACGCGGTGGGGCTGTCCATTGGCGTGCATCTGCTCAATCTGCTGGCGCTGCCGGCGCTCGGGTTCATTTATTATTTCCGCCGCAGCGCCCAGCCAACGTGGCAAGGTGGACTGCTGACGCTGGTGGTGAGCAGCGCTATTCTGGGGGGCATTTTGGTGGGTGTTATTCCCGGGTTGCCCTCGCTGGCCGGCGACTTTGAGGTGTTTTTCGTGAACTCCGTAGGGCTGCCGTTCAACTCCGGCTTGCTGATCTTCTTGGCTGTTTTTGGGGCGATTATCTGGTTTGGGTTTCGCTACGCTGCGCGCACCAAAAATCAGGCAATGAACACGGCTATGTTGGCTTTCGTGTTTATTCTGATCGGCTACTCGTCCTATCTAATTGTGCCGATTCGCTCAAGTTTCAACCCCACCATCGACGAGAACAAGCCCGACGATGTACTTTCCTTCGTGAGCTATCTGAAGCGCGAGCAGTACGGCGACCGGCCTCTGCTCTACGGCCCGCAATTTAATGCCCAGCCCGTTGCCCAAATAGAAGGCGCGCCGCGCTATGAGCGTCAGGGTGATAAATACATCGTCACTGAGCGTCGCATTGAGAACGTGTACGCTTCTGAGGATAAAACCTTGCTGCCCCGCATGTATAGCAACCGCCCTGGCCATGTAAGCGAGTATCAGAAGTGGGTGGATGTGCAGGAAGACGCGAAACCCACGATGGCTCAAAACCTGAGTTTCTTGGTGCGCTACCAGCTGGGCCACATGTACTGGCGCTACTTTCTCTGGAACTTTGTAGGCCGCGAAAGCGACGTGCAGCAGGCCGGCACTTTGTGGCCCACAGCTACTAAAGACGGCTTGCCCCAACTGCTAGCTGACAATAAAGCCCGCAATAATTTTCTGCTGTTGCCCTTGCTGTTGGGTGGCTTGGGTTTGGTATATCAAGTGCGCCGCGACAGCCGCAAAGCGCTAGTGTTGGGGCTGCTGTTTGGACTGACAGGCGTGGCTATTGTACTGTACTTAAACCAGCCGCCTATCGAGCCACGAGAGCGGGATTATACGTTTGTGGGCTCGTTTTACGCCTTTGCCATCTGGATTGGGCTAGGTGTGCTGGGCCTTCACGAACTGCTGCGGTATCTGCTGCGCACTCCTAACCTGCGAGTGGCTACGGCTATGGTAGTGGGCTTACTAGTGCCGGGCATACTGGCCGTAGAGGGTTGGAACGACCACGACCGCTCCGGCCGCTACAGCGCTGCCGATTCGGCCCACAACCTGCTCAACTCCTGCGCGCCCAATGCCATTCTCATTACCTTCGCCGACAACGATACCTTCCCACTTTGGTACGCGCAGGAAGTGGAAGGCGTCCGCCGCGACGTGCGCATTGCCGTGCTCCAATACTTGCCCACCGATTGGCATATAGGGCAACTGCGGCGCCAAAGCTACGACTCGGCCCCGGTAGCCCTGACGCTGCCCCAAACCAGCTACCAATCGGGCACCAATGACCACTTGCCTTATGTGGCCAACCCGGCGGTGCCGGCCGTGAATGTGCAGGAATTTATGCAGCTGGTACGGCAGAATAGCCCCCTGCTGCAAGTCCAGACGCAAGGTGGCCAGGAGCTATTGTCGTACCCCTCCGACCAGTTTTATCTGCCTGTTGACAAGAATAAAATCAAGCGCTTGGGCATCATTCCCAAGGAGCGGGAAAGCCAGCTGGTTGACCGAATGGAGTGGAGCGTGGGCAAGCAGTACATGGATAAGAGCAAGCTGGTGATTCTGGATATTCTGGCTACCAACGACTGGCAGCGGCCGGTGTATTTTGCCAACGCCGTGGCCCAGCAGGAAGGCATGGGGCTGGAGCCTTACTTACAGCTCGAGGGCATGGCGTATCGCATTTTGCCCTGCCGCAACCCCGATCCAAAGCCCCAGCGCGTGGGCTACGTGGCCCGCCAGCTCACGTACGATTCGCTGATGAATAAATTCGCGTATCGTAACCTCGATAATCCGGACGTGCTCTACGACGAAATTAACCGCCGTACGCTGGCCCAATACCGCGACAAATTCGGCCAGTTAGCCCAAGCCTATCTGCGGGCCGGGGAGTTAGCGAAGGCGAAAGAAGTAGCCCTGCGCTGTTTGCAAGTAATGCCCGACGCCGCAATTCCCTACGACCTATACACGCCCGAGCTGGTAGCGCCACTCGCGGCGGCTGGCGAAAAGCCTCGCGCCGACGAAATAATGGATACGCTCACCAACCGCACGCAGCAGGCCCTGGCGTACTACAGCACCCACGACGAGCAGGCCTTATTCGAGCAGGAAATCGGCACCAACCTGATGACGCTGCAACGCCTCTACCAAGCCGCCACCGACACCGGCGACCAGGTGCGGGCCGCTCGCGTGGTGGCGCTGGCGGAGCAGTATGGCGGCAGATAATTAACTCAACCAGACACTAAATACCGTCCGGCGCTCTGCCACGGTCTCGAGGCTGAAGCGGAAACCATGCTGGAGCAAAATATCCCGAATCATGGTCAGGCCGATGCCTTGACCGTCGCGCTTGGTACTGAAAAATGGCGTGAACAAGCGGCGTTGCACCTCCGGCGCGATTCCTGGCCCGTCGTCCTCAATTTGTAGCAACGGCGGCTGCAAGCGGGTGCGAATAGTGATGGTGCCATGCTCACCGATGGATTCGAGGGCATTTTTGGTGATGTTGATAAGCACCTGCTCAAGCTGTTGCGCGTCGAGGTCGGCGCGGAGCGGCTCGGGGCCAAATCCCAGTGCCAGGTTACGTGACGCCGCTCACTGGGAACCTGCATGAGGCGGTGAATATCGTGCAGTAGCTCGTGCATGTCGCAGGGGCGCCGGGTGGGTACGGGCAGGCGCACGAGGTTGGCAAAGCTGGCTATAAAGTTGGCTAAGTGCGTATTACGGGCAATAGAAACGTCGAGAGCTTCGCTAAAATCGGGACGGTCGGTGGGCGCTAGCTGGGGAGTGTAATGGTGGAAGCTTTGCAGGATGGAATTGATGGCGCCAATGGAGTTATTGATTTCGTGACTCATCATGCGGATCAGCTTTTCGTAAGCCTGCTTCTCCTGCCGGATGAGCGCCTGGGTCAGCTCTTCCAGCAAGATAAAGTAGCGTACGAAGCCCCGATCCAGAAAGTGAGCCGTGGAGGCGCGGTAGGTTTGCAGCCCCGACAGCTGAATTACCTGGGGTTCATTGGGCTTCAGCTGACTTAAAAAAGCCCCCCAGTCGCCGGTCAGGTTGGTGGGGCGCTGGCCGAGTAGCTCCGGGGTAGTTTGTCCGAGAAAGCGCTCGGCGGCGGGGTTGGTAGCTTCTATTTTGCCATCGAAATCTAGGATCAGAATGCCCGCTGGCGAGGCCTGAATCAGGCGTTCCAGCAGAAAGCTTTTCTCATGCTGCGCTACGCGTTCCTGGCGCAGCTCGTCAATCATGTGGTTGTATACATCGATGAGCTGGTCCATTTCACGCTGGCCAACGGGCACAAATTTCATGGAGAAATCTTTGGCCCGAATGGCCTCCGTACCGGCCGCAATGAGTTGAAACGGCCGCACAAACCCGCGGTACAGCTGCGTGGTAAGCACAATAGACACAATGAGCAGCACCTCCGTGGCCAAGAACAGCTCAGTGTTCGTGCGGATATACTGCGCGGCCAGCACAATCAAAACCCCGTGAATGATGACGACAAAAAGTAGGAATTTGACGCGCAGGGTCATATAAGGAGGCAGAAAATCGAACGCCAAGCTAGAGAAATAGGAAATTAGAACAAGCTCCCATCCTCAGTTGAGGAGGGGACGCCGCGCCGCAGGCGCGGCTGGGGTGGTTGGCCTCGTTGCTGATGTTGTTTAGTTGTTTTAAAAAGCGGTCATGCAGAGAGGTAGCGGAGCATCTCGCTCGCGGTCGTTACCACACTAATTTTCATGCTTGATCTGGCGTTCGCTTGCCGGAGCATCTTTCCCGCTTCATTGAGATTACCATTGCACGCGAGATGCTTCGACAAGCGGACGCCAGATCAAGCATGACGGTCTTTCATAACAACCAAACAACGACCTCAACCACCCCAGCGTCGCCTGCGGCGCCGCGTCCCCTCCTCAGCTGAGGAGGGGAGTTGGTCGTTCTCAGATTTTACTTTTCGGCCGTATCATATGGAATACCGAACTTCTCCAAGCGACGGTATAAAGCACCCCGGCTTAGTCCCAAGGCTTTGGCTACGCGGCTCACATTGCCGCTGTAGTGTTCCATCGATTTGCGAATCATCTGCGACTCCAGTTCGTCGAGAGTCATCGTGCCGACTGGGGGCAAATCGGTGCTCTCCGCATTTCTTGGGGCATTTTTTGGAAGTGAGCCTGGAAGTCTTCGGGCCCTAGCTCGTCTTTGCCGCTTACTAGCACGGCCCGTTCCACCAGGTTTTTCAGCTCTCGAATATTGCCTGCCAGAGGCAGCGTGCGCAGCCAGTGCAGAGCCGCCGTACTAATGCGCAGGGCCGGCCGGTGGTAGGTGGTGCGCAGGTTCTGAACAAAGAAATTAACCAGCAGCGGAATATCGTCGGGCCGCTCACGCAGGGCGGGCAGGCGTACGGTGATCAGGTTGATGCGGTAGAATAAGTCTTCGCGGAAGCGGCCCTCGCGCACCAGCTCCGCCAGATTACGATTGGTGGCGCAAATCACGCGGATATCGAGGGTGCGGGGGCGGCTATCGCCGAGCACTTCGTAGGTGCGGTCCTGGAGTACGCGCAACAATTTTACCTGGCTGCTCAGGTCCAGCTCGCCGATTTCGTCCAAGAAGATGGTGCCTTTGTTGGCCAGCTCGAAGCGGCCCACGCGGTCGGCTTTGGCATCGGTAAAAGCCCCCGACGGTGCCCGAACATCTCACTCTCAAACAACGACGCCGAAATGCCCCCAGGTTCACTTTTACGAAGGGATTGTCGCGGCGGTGACTGTTGTGGTGAATGGCCTCCGCAATTAGCTCTTTGCCCGTGCCACTTTCGCCCTCAATAAGCACCGACGCATCGGTGGTGGCTACCTGACCCACGCTGCGCAGCAAGTGCAGTAGCTGCGGATCGGTGCCGACGATGTTGGCAAAATCGTAGCGCTTGTCGAGCTCTCGCCGGCTGAGCATATCCTCTTTGGCCGAAGCATCCGGTAAACTCAGAATCGTGCGAATCGTTTGAAGCAGGGCCTCATTATTCCAGGGCTTCGTCACGAACTCCGCCGCGCCCGCTTTGATGCCTTCCACGGCCAACGAGATAGAGCCCCAGCCCGTGATGAGGATAACGGGCACCTGGGGGGCAATTTTCTTGACCAAACCCAGCAAGGCAAGCCCATCCTGCCCACTCGTATCGAGTGAGAAGTTCATATCCATAAGCATCAGTTGGGGCGCTGCCTCCTGCAAGCTTTGCAGTGCCTCGGCCGGCGTGGCTACCCCTTTGGTTTGGTAGCCAGCCTGCTTCAGCAACAGTCCCAACGAGGTGCGTACGGCCACATCGTCATCAATAATCAGAATCATAGCGCAGAAAGGCGAAGAACGAGGTTAGGGCGGAAATTTGAAAGTGCCGTGGCAATGCCAAGCTCTATTGCGGAGCCTGGCAATGCCACGGCGGCAGGCACAGGCTTACTCTTCGCGCAACGACACAGCGGGCTGAATGCCAGCGGCAATGCGGCTAGGCTGCCAGGCGCAAATGGCGGTGAGTGCGAAGATGATAATCGTAGCCAACAGCATGGCCTGCAAGTACACCCCCGACGCGACACCAAAGACGCCCAGCAATGGAAATTGTACGGCTAGCAGCATGCCCAGCGCTACCCCCAAGGTGGTGACAACCAGCATTTCACTCAAAAATTGCCCCCCAATGCCGGCGCCGGTGGCACCCAGGGCCCGCCGCAGACCAATCTCAGCTTTGCGCTGGTTGATGTTGTACCACAGCACCCCAAACAGACCCAGCCCCACGTTCAGAATCAGAAATCCGCACACGAAGCCCAGCACGATGAAAGGCGTGACCACGACTTTCAGCTGCGTCACGCGGTTCTGAGCCAAGGAGTTTACTGTCACCGACCAGCCCTTGGCCACGCCAGATATTTCCTTAATCAATTGCTGCTCCAGTATGGCACCGCTGCCTGGCTGCACGCGCACCAGTAAGCTGGGACGCTCATAGGATAGTTTTTTAGTGGAAACGTCGTAGTCCAGCGCTCTGCGTCGAAAGTTGATGGGCTCATCTTCAGCAAAATCATTGGCTGAACGGTAGTAGTCTACCACGCCTATCACCTGTGATTCATTTTCGCCTTTCGCGTCGGTCAAAATTTTGCCCACCGCCTTCTCTCCCGGAAACATAGCGTTTCTGAAGGCTTGGTTGATAATAATGGGCTTGCGGGTACTGGCCACATCGCGCTTGTCAAACCAACGACCTTCTATCACATGTAGCTTCAGCACATCCCGTAAATCATCATCGGCGTCGTAGTTTTTGGTAAGTGGGCTTTTCTTGCCTTTGTAGTGCAGGTGGCCGTTCATCCCGCTAAAGGAGAAGGGCGTATTGCTACCCGTTTTGCTCACGCCAACCACGCCTTTAGTGGCTTTTAAGCGCTGCATGGTAAGGTGAAGCTTCTGATTGAATGCTACCGTGTCGGCACCGGGGTTCATGTTGATTTCCCACACATTATTGTAATCGAAGCCCATAGGCAGGCGGTAGTAGTATATATTGTACACGAGCAGACTGCTCACCACAAAGAGCACGAAAAAGGACAGCACGATTTCCACAATCAGCAGCATGTTGGACCGCTTACGGTTCCAAATCAGGGTAAACAGATGACGTATCATGGGAGGAAGAGGCTAGGAAAATACGATTAGTTGGTGCCGCCTTTCAGGGCTTGAATGGGCTGTACTCTCGACATTTTGAAGGCCGGATACACCCCCGACAGCACCCCGAAAAACACTACCGCCAGCAGAGCCCAGGCAAACACCCGTAGATTCAAAGTGAATTGGGCGTAAGGAATAAAGTTGGAGTCGCTGATAAAGTGTAAGGCGACGTACGCTAGCAGCAGCCCGAGCAGTCCGCCCAGCAGCGTAAGGAAGATATTCTCAATCAGAAATTGCCCCACCAGGGTATTACTGGTAGCTCCAAATGCTTTGCGCACGCCTATTTCCGAGCTGCGATCCATGATCCGACTCAGGTTAATGTTCACCAGGTTCAGCGCCGGCAACGTCATGAACAGCAAAGCCAGACCAAAGATGATAAAATAGAATACCGTGATTTTGGATGATTCCGACTCGCCCTCCCCCAGAAATTGACGTGTAAACGTGGCCAGCAGGCCGTCAGCGTGGGAGTACAGAGACTTGATATCGGGGTTAGGATTGACCACGCCCTTCAGCACCTGCTGATACTCCGCGTCGATAGTTGCCAGGTCGGTGCCTTCCGGGGCCAGCAGCGCCGCGAAATACTCGCCCGCCAGAGCAGGGTCGCGAATGTCGGCCTTGGTGGTGGTCATGGGGGCCCACACCTCGGCGTAGGAGTTGAAGCGCATCACTGGCACGTCGCTCACCACGCCCATCACCCGAAACTTGGTCTGATCTACTTCAATCATGCGGCCCACTACGCCCTCGGCCGTGCCGAAGTATTCGCGGGCCGTGGTTTCCGAAATAACTACTACCCGGTTGGCATCGCGCAGATCGTTGGCGTTGTAGGGCTTGCCGTCGAGGAAGTGGAAATCGAACACATCCCAGAACACGTTGTCGGTAAACTTTAAGTCGAGCTCCAGCTTCTTGTTGCCCACGTAGCTGGGCGTGGAGTTAAACATCGAGTAAAAAGTTATTTTCTCGGGCGTCTTCATCGAACGCACATACTTTTCCAGAAAGTAGGGACTGGGCGGGGTATTCATTTGCCCCCCATCCGCAAAGCCCTGGCTTATAAACGTGATAAACGCGAGGCGCTTAATGCGCGACTCCGGGGCGTGGGCGCCCTGAATGTGGTCGGACATGGCTACAATCACCAGCAACACCATCAGCGTAAAGCTGATACCGAACAGGCTGATAAAGGTGAAAAACTTGCGCCGTAGCAAGACCTTCCAGGCGATTTTTAGATAGGAAAGAAGCATGGGTTTAGAATGTTATTAGGCGGTCATGCAGAGCGCAGCGAAGCATCTCGCGTGTTTACTAAGAGTACTAATCTTACTACCGCGAGCGAGATGCTTCGCTGCGCTCTGCATGACGTTATGGCTTATTCTTAATTGATTTATTGCACCTGGCTGCCGTCGAAAAAGCGGATTAACCGCTCCGTTTTAAGCGCCTGATGCTCGTCGTGGGTTACCATCACGATGGTGGTGCCTTCCTCCCGATTCAGCGTCAGCAGCAAGTCCATAATTTCCTCGCCCATCACCGAGTCAAGGTTGCCGGTAGGCTCGTCGGCCAGGATGATTTCGGGGCGGCCCGCTAGGGCCCGGGCGATGGCTACGCGCTGGCGCTGACCACCGGAAAGCTGGCTGGGAAAGTGCGTAGTGCGGGCACTCAAACCTACTTTGTCGAGGGCTTCGTGGGCCCGTTGGCGCCGCTCTTTGCCCCCCACGCCGGCGCGGTAGAGCAAGGGCAACTCCACGTTGTCGAGCACCGAGAGGTCGTTGATCAGATGATAGCTCTGAAAGACGAAGCCGATTTTCTGATTGCGCAGATGCGCCAATTCCTTATCGGAGTACGACTTCACGGGACGTCCATCCAACTCTAAAATGCCCCCCGTAGGCTCATCGAGCAGCCCGATGATGCTCAGCAGCGTGGATTTACCGCAGCCCGACGGTCCCATCACCGACACGAACTCACCCTTATTGATGCTCAAATTCACGCGGTTCAGCGCCACCGTTTCGATGGTTTTGGTCTGGTATACTTTCTCAATGTCGGTGAGCTTAATCATGGGCGGCGCGGTAGAAAAAGTGGACGAAGGTGAAGCAGGACGAGGCTGTGTGGCAGTGGAGATCATGGCAAAAGCAGGTGAAGTGTAGCGGAGATGATATAGAATCGGGACTTACTGTCCGGTTATGAGGCATTGGAGGGCCGGTTCTTATCTTATTAGCCAAGCGCTATGCCAATAGCATAAAATATTGTTTACCAATATTTTATATGAATTAGTAAGCGTCACGATTTTATAAATAGTGTCCAGAAATGGACAAGGTGTTCGGATATGAGGTGAGGCGTGTGCGCTTCTGGCAAGCAGTTGTGCATTAATGCTCTTCAGCAGATGGATAAGTATCGCTACACATTGTTTTTTATTTAGATTAGTTTATATATTACTTATAATTCAGGTTCACCCAAATCTCACCCTTATGCCTACTACCACCAGTATCGGCGCCGAAATTCGGCGTGCTAATGACATGTTTGAATCGGGTTTTGAGCGGGGCGATGCCGCTGCTATAGCTGCCCTATATACTCCTGATGGCAGTCTGCTTCCAACAGGTATGGAGCCAATTCAAGGCGTAGCTGGTGTGCAGGCTTTTTGGCAAGGGGCCATAGATATGGGTGTCAAGAAAGTAAAGCTGAAAACCCGAGAAGTGGAAGAGCTAGAGGATACGGCCATTGAACTGGGGACTTACACACTGTTTGGTGCCGATGGGCAGCAGATGGATGAGGGCAAATACCTCGTGGTGTGGAAGGAGCAAGAGGGGCAATGGCGACTTCACCAGGACATCTGGAACACTAACCTGCCCGCGGCCAATCAATAGAACAACCTGTTATTAATTAGATAAAATAAGCCCCTACGGGGTGGGGATGGCCTGAAAACCAATAGCTTTTCAGGCCATCCCCACCCCGTAGGGGCTTACTCGGAGCTAACTACCTCATTACGGGTTCTCGACTAAGGGGCGCTGCCGCTCAAAGTCATAAAGCGTAAGGGCCCGCAAGCGGTAGTAGGCTACCCAACCCGCCCGCAGCGCCACGATATAGGCGCGCTTAGCCTGATCTTTCTCCGACAAGGCAATATTCAGATCAGTGAGGCTATAGCGGCCTACCTGGTAGGTGGCGCGGGCAATATCGTAGCGGCGCTGGGCCAGCGTATCGGCGCGAGCGGCCAGGGCCAGCTGCTCACTTAAAGTACTTAGTTGGGCAGCTTGCGTCAGCACCGTTTGCTCGAAGGTGGCCTGGCTTTGCTGCACGTTGCGCTGCACCTGCTGGCGCGTCAGCTCGGCGGTTTTGATAATAGATTTCTGCCGGCCCCAATCCACAAGCGGCATTGAGAAGGCCAGCCGTACCTGCTGCTGGTTCAGGGGATCTTGGTAGCTGTCGAGGAAACGGTCGGCGCGGTTTACGTAGCCCAGATTAGCGGTCAGGCTGGCTTGCAGACCAGTGGTGCCTTTGGCCCCCGCCACGCTGCTGTCGGCTTGCAGCAGCTGACGCTGAAAGGTCAGCATCTCGCTGCGGTGTTGGCGGGCCAAGTTCAGCGCTTTATCCGGCGCTACCGCGAGCAGAGCCGGGGCCGGAGGAACTTGCAAGGAAACGGTGGTGCCGCCAATGCTGGTGTAGTTTTGCAACTCCAGGGCCGCATTCTGGGCATCCAGCACGGCCTGGCCCTGATTGCGCCGGGCCGTGAGCAGGTTTACTTCGAGCTGCAACAGGTCGTTCTGCGACAGCCGGCCAAGCTGGTAGCGCTCCTTGCCCATGCGCAGCATTTCCTCATTTGCGCGCACGTTCTGGCCCGCTACTTCGGCGTTTACCTGCTGCTGCAATACGTCAAAATATAGCTCTGCTATGCGCTGGGCAATGTTTTCGCGCTGGGCCACAAACTGCCGCTGCGATTCTTCATAGCGCAGGGGCTCGATGCGGCGCGCCCAATACAGCCGGTTGTAGCCGCCGATAGGTTGGCTGAGTCCAATGATGGCGGGCGTAGTGTTGTAGCGCCGCTGCTTGCGGTCGAAGTCATCGAAGCGCTGCACATCGGAGCTGACGAAAATTTGCCCCCCAGTGAGCCCAATGTTCTGGCTCATTGTCACGGCCAGGTTGGAGTTGTTGATGCGTACGGCCCGAAAGTCGGTGGTGCCGTCGGGCTGAATAACGGGGGCAATTACCCGGCTGAAATCGGGAACAGTGCCCTGCAACGACAGCTGGGGCATGTAGGCCGCGCGGTAGGTGCGCCAGCGCCAGTAGCTAGTTTCGCGGCTCGTCTGAGCCTGCTGGGCTACGGCCGATTGATCAAGAGCCAGCTCAATTACCTGAGGAAGGCTAAGCTGTTGCTGGGCGTGGGCGGCAGGAGCAACGGCAAGCAATAAGGCAACGCTAACGGCGCGCAGACCGTTACGTAGGGCTCTGGGGGGCATTTTTGAGCGTAGCATGGCGCGTTATTGCTTGATGGTTAGCTCACGGGTTTCTTCACGATCCTTCATATCGGTCAGAATAATCTCGTCGCCGGGTTGCAGGCCGTTGGTTACCTGCACGAAGTCGAAATTGCTGTCGCCGAAGGTTACCGTGCGGCGCTCGGCTTTATCGCCTCGCACCACAAACACTGCCTGCTCAGTACCACCTTGGTAGAAAGGGCCGTTTTTGACGCGCAGCACCTTCGTATGCGCTTTGGTTACCACATACACATCCACGCGCAGGTTGGAGCGCAGCAAGGGATGGTGGTCGTCATCAAGCTTGGCATAAAACGTTACTGCGCCCTTATCCACGGCCGGGCTCACGGCGCTGATGCTGCCGCGCAGGTCCGTGTCGTTTACCCTCACAACTATGGGGTCGCCCACGTGCAGTGCCTCGGCGTAAGCATCGGCAATGGTGGCGCGCACCCGAAAGCTGCTCAGGTCGGCTACGCGGGCCAGCACGTCGCCCTGGTTCACAGTGGCACCAATGTCTTCATTCACCCACGTCAGCACGCCGGGCTGCTGGGCGCTGATGTCGGCCTGGCCTAACTTGCGGGCTAGCTCCGTGATGTTGCGGTCCTGAATCTGCATGGTGAAGCCCAACTCGCGGGTATCGGCCGCGTTGGCCTGGCGCTGATTGCGAATCTGATCTTGGAGGCGCTTTAGCTCCAGCTTGGCTAGGTGCAGATTTAGCTCAGCCTGCCGCACGCTTTCGGCTGTGCCGCTCCCTATTTTCAGCAAATGCTCTTCGTCGCGGAGCGTCGATTCCTGGCTCCGAATCTTGACCTGCTGCACCTGGGCCTGACTTTGCAGGTCGTTCAGGGTGCGCTCCATCGTTAGGTTGAGCTGGGTACTCTTGTTGCGGTTTTGCAGCTGCCCATCCTGTAGCTTGGCTAGTTCGCTGCTGGTCAATTCCTTGTCTAGCTCCAGAATTGTCTGGCCCGGTTGTATCGCGCTGCCCACCGGCACCACTACCCGGCGCACCGTCGATTGAATAGGACTGGTAATCACGGCCTCGCGTCCCGGAATCACGAAGCCAGTGGCCGTTAGTGCCGCCTCTACATCACCTATTTCGACTTTGGTCGTGAGAATATCGTGGCGGTTGATGCTCGGCTTCAGTACTCCCCGAAAGGCAACCAGCACCACCACCACTCCCAGCACCACGAGTCCGGCTAGCAGCCAGGTACGGCGACGGCGCTTGCTTTTTGTGGCGGGAGAAATAGCTCTGTCCATTTTTAGATAGAAATGAGGTGGTTTTCTATCTAAGTAGCCAAGCCCTATGCCAACGGATTAACTATCTAATAATGAATAATTTAATGGAAATCAGGAAGTGGTAAGCAGTTGATAAGGTGTCCATTATTGGACAGAGTGTTCGGTATTGAAAATTGCAATGAACGGATGTGTACAGTACTAATCAGAACAATGTAGAGACGCAATACTTTGCGTCTTGTCGTTGCTGAGATTATGTAGTCAATTGCCCAGCCAAACAACTAAACAACGACCTCAACCACCCCAGTTGCCACTTCGCGACAACATCTCCTCCTCATCTGAGGAGGGGATGTTGATGTTCGGGCAACAAAAAAGCGGCAAGCCGTGTGGCTTGCCGCTTTTTGCGCAATTTCTATTGCCTGGGGGGCTTATTTCTGCTCGCCTTCAGGCTTGGGCGTTTCGTTAGCCTCTTGTGGCAAAACGAGGTCGAACTCGACGCGACGGTTGAGGGCGCGGCCGGCGGCGGTGGCATTGGTGGTGATAGGCTTGCTTTCACCGTAGCCACGTGATTCAATCCGCTCCGCGGGAATACCTTTTGTCAGCATGTAGGTGCGGGCAGCGGCAGCGCGGTCGTCGGAAAGCTTCAGGTTGTAAGCATCGCTACCTTGGCTGTCCGTGTGGCCGGCAATGCTCAGGATATAGTCAGGATACTCATTGAGCACCTTCACTAAATCTTCGAGTGTAGGATAAGAAGTTGGCTTGAGAACGGCCTTGTTCAACTCAAACTGGATGAACTTGGTGGCAGCCTCCAAGCGCTTCTTGGTTTCGACTTTAATCTCTGGACAGCCTCTGTTCGACGCTGGACCCGCTGAGTTGGGGCAACGATCTTGGAAGTCGGGCACACCATCGCCATCTGAGTCAACAGGGCAGCCAGTGGCGTCTACTTTTACATTGGCAGGCGTGTCAGGGCACTTGTCGTTGGCGTCGGTTACACCATCATTGTCGGCATCGGGGCAGCCTTGCAACTCGGCTTTGCCAGCTGTATCCGGGCACTTGTCGTCGGCGTCGCGCACGCCATCGCCATCACGGTCGGGGCAGCCTTCGAGGGCAGCCAGGCCTTTTTCAGCCGGACATTTATCCTGGTAATCCGGTACGCCGTCGCCGTCGCCATCAATAGGGCAGCCATTGGCATCTACGGCTACGCCGGCTGGAGTGGCGGGGCACTTATCCTTGCGGTCGGCAATGCCGTCGCCATCTTCATCTTTCGCTCTGCCCATATTCACCGTAATACCGGCCGAGTGCTGGAGGTAGCGGTCATTCAGATCCCCTTCGTCTACGTTATCAATTGTGTTGGTAGTGGCATAGATCTGGCCCGTCTGCACGAAGATGCCGAAGGAGGGCGAGAAGTTCAGGGCGATACCGGCTGCCCCGTGCAGGTAAGCGGCGTAGTGGTCTTTGTTGCCTTGGAAGGTTTCCCCGCCGACACCCGTGTTGATGAACTTATCCGAGGAGGCAATCATCAACCCCGGCGCCAGGCTCAGGTAGGGGGCAAACACGGCGTCCTCCTTTAGGGCCCAGCCGTTGTTGAGCTTGAACTTGATGGGTACCCCAATCGTGGTCACGTTCGCGTCGAAGCGGCGGATGGGCAGCCGCAACGGGTCCTTGGTGGAGAACTTCATGTCCCCGTAGTTGGCCGACAAGCCCAGGTCGATGCCCGGGGTGAGGTAGCGGGACAGGGTGATACCGCCCCCGTACTCGATCTTGTTGGACTTGAACCACTCCGAGCCTAGGTCGCCGTGGTATTGCAGGGTGCTGCCGTAAAGGCTAATGCCGGTCTTGCGGTCCGCGCTTTGAGCGTGACCCTCGGGGGATGCTGCGAACAGTGCTGCGCCCGAAAGCAGTAATTTGGATAAAGTAGGGAGTAATCTCACAGAGTAAGGTTCAAAAGGAGAGCATTATTGAATTAAGGCTATATACTATCAATTCTGATATTGGGTTTCCAATCTCCGTAATTGTTGAGCTTAGCTCACAAAATACTTGACTACAGGGTCCAGCCGGCGCCTTCCGGCAATACCAGAAACACGCTGTCGGCCAGATTCTGGGCGCGTAGGGCTTTTCGCAAGTCAGTAACAGGCTCGGTCAACCCATCATCGGCAAGCTGAAAGGTGCCGAAGTGAGTGGCGATACTGAGCCGAGCGCGCAAATCTTGGTGGGCCTGCACTGCTTGGGCGGGCGAGATGTGAATGGGGGCCATAAACCACTCGGGCCGATAAGCGCCAATGGGCAGAATAGCTAACTCAATAGGCCCCAGCCGCTGACCTATTTCTTTGAAAAACGCCCCATAACCCGTGTCGCCGGCATAATAGAGGTTGCCGCGGCTAGTGCCCAAGACCCAACCGGCCCACAAAGTCGCGTCGCGGTCGCGCAGGCCCCGGCCAGAAAAGTGCTGGGCAGGCACGGCAGTGAGCTTTACTGAGGAACTGAGCGGCAAAGCTTGCCACCAATCTAGCTCAGTTACGTTGCCTATTTTCTCCTCATCTAAAAAGGCCTTGATGCCCAACCCAACGAAGATACGCGGCTGGTCGCGGGCGGCCAGGCGGCGCAGGGTACTTACATCGAGGTGGTCGTAGTGGTTGTGGCTGATGACGATGGCATCGATGGGGGCAAATCGTCGAAGCGCAACCCTGGTGGGCGCAGGCGCTTGGGACCAATCCACTGGTAGGGGCTGGTACGCTCACTCCAGATGGGGTCGGTCAGCACATTCAGGCTATCAAACTGTAGCAGAAAAGTGCCATGATTGACGAATGTGACGCGTACCTCACCGCGGCCTACGCGGGTGGGCGGCTTGGGTCCGGGGGGCAAATTGGACTGCTCAGGCCACTCGCCTTTGTCGCGGTTGAGCATCCATTTCAGCAAAGGGCCCATGCCTTCCTGCGCCTTTACGCCGCCAGCGTTTACGAAAGTCTCGCCATTGAAGTGGTCGGAAACGGAGCCCCGGTATTTGGGAGCGGAGATGGAGCAACCTACCACAAGGCCACCCGCGGCCAGCAATACAAGTAGGCCCAGAGCCCAGAATAAGGAGCGACGCAGCATATGGCAGGGAAAAAAGCTCCTCGTTTTACCGGCTAGCTCGTCAAAGGTTTTGGCTTTGCCCAGAGTCCTGATCTTGGCTAGCCGTTCAAATAGCCCGCGGTGCGTAATTTGCCCCCCAACATGGCTGATGTGGTTTCCCTTGGTTTTGTGCGCAGTCGTTTGGCTCCTACGCCCAGTGGGTATTTGCACCTAGGCAACGCGGTCAATTTTGTGCTCACGTGGCTGCTCGTGCGCCGGGCCGGCGGCACGCTGCACCTGCGTATCGACGACCTCGACCGCGCCCGCCTGCGCCCGGCGTATCTGGAAAACATCTTTGAGACCATCCGTTGGCTTGGCCTGGATTATGACACCGGCCCCCGCAATTCAAAGGAATTCGAAGAGCACTATTCGCAACTCCATTATCTGGCTGACTACCAGGCGCTGCTCGATGATCTGCGCACGAAGCCGGGGTTAATTTATGCCTGTACGTGCTCGCGCACCAGTAATTTGCCCCCCGGTTCTCCTTCTGTTGATGAAAGCGGCTGCCGAAGCTGCCATGCTACATTCGCTACGCCTGGCGCCGCCTGGCGCGTGCGCGTACCGGCGGCCACTCCGGTTGCTATCGTCGATGGGTGGCGCGGTCCTTTACAGGTAGATTTGGCGGCTACGATGGGTGACTTTGTCGTGCGTAAAAAAGACGGGCTACCGGCTTATCAGGTGGCTTCTTTAGTCGATGATCAGCGCCTCGGTACTACGCTTATTGTCCGGGGCGAGGACCTATTGCCGAGCACTGCCGCACAGCTTTTTTTAGCTTCACAATTGTCCACTACAGCCCACTTTGCGCACACGCAGTTCATCCATCATGCCCTGCTTTCCGGTACTGGGGGGCAAAAATTATCCAAGTCGCAACAGCAGCCCCTGGACCGCGGAATCTTAGGCGCTAGCCACTCACCGCGAGCGGTCTACGCCGCCGTAGCGGAGTTGCTGGCTCTGCCAGATGCGGCTGGCGAATCGTTAGACACTTTGCAGCAAGCGTTTGCTGAGTTCGAAATAAAGAACAAAAAGTAGCTAAATGCAGACCCATAGATTGGGTTGTAATTTAAACAAGGCGGTCATGTAGAGCGCAGCGAAGCATCTCGCGTGTTTACCAGGATTAGTAATCCAGCGTCAGCACGCGAGATGCTTCGCTGCGCTCTGCATGACCGCCTTAACTATTAGAGGAACTCAGCGAATCTCCTTTTTGAACTGCTCTGCCCAATGGTCAGCTAAGCGTGTTGGCTCAGGTAATTTATAGCCGCGGGTGCAGGCTTTGGCCAGGCGCGTAGCAGTGGCTTGGTCGCAGCGGTGACCGGGGCTGACAAATACGGGCAGCACTTTGTCTTTCGTGCGCAACACTTCGCCAATTACTTCGCCTTTATCGAGCAGCGGCGACAGGCTGCCCGCAATGGGGGCGGGCTCTTCGTAACGACCGGTGAGAAGGCTTTTGGCTACGCCAAAAGCGGGCATATCGAGCAGCACACCAAGGTGGGCAGCAATCCCCATGCGGCGCTTGTGAGCAATGCCGTGGCCATCCACCATTATTACGTCAGGCTTTTGGTGGAGCTTTTTGTAGGCTTCCAACAGGTTCGGCGCTTCGCGAAAGGCCAGAAAGCCGGGCACGTACGGCACCGTTACGGGCCCCACGTTATATACCTTTTCCACCAGCTCCAGCGACGGGTAGCGCAGCAGCACAAACACCGACAGAATGGTTTCGGGGGTCGGAAACGAGGAGTCGCAGCCAGCAATGAACGTGGGCTCGGCGACCAAGGGCTCCAGGCGCACGCGGGTGCGCATTTCCTCCTGCTGTAGGGTCAGGTCGCGGACTACAATGGGGTCGGCGGGCGGGTGGTAGGGTCGGTACATAGGGTGGGAGTGTGGGTTGGGGGGCAAATTTCCCTTGTACGGGTGGCCGCTGGAAAAGCTAACGAAAGCTACTCGGCTTGAATTTTTTGTCTACCATCGAGCTAAATCGTGGGCGCTTGCCTAATCAATTGATGCGTTGATTGGTTAGGCTGTTGTGGCAGGATGTTTCGGTATCAGTGAACAACCTATTGTCGAGCAGTATATTTACAATCCGCTTAGCCGTTTATCCCCTTTTATTTCTGTGAAGTCCTTTTCTGCTCGCTTGTATGCCTCTTATACAGAAGCCGATCTGCTGCAAGCTTTGCGAGCAGATGACGAGGGCGCGTTCGAGGAAATCTATAAGCGTTATTGCTTCCGGCTGTTCACCGTGGCGTATCGGAAACTTAAGCAGCGGGAAGAAGCGGAAGAGCTAGTGCAGGATCTGCTGGCCGACCTTTGGGGCCGTCGCGCCACCATTCAAATTCAGCAGCTCGATCAATACTTGTTTTCGGCAATCCGGTACAGGATTATCAACTATATAAAATCGCAAAAGCTGAAGTCAGGCTACGAGTTTTATTGCCAGCTTCATACTTCGGTCAGCACTGATAACACTGAAAACTCCTTGGCTATCAGTGACCTGAGCGCTGCGCTGATGGCTGGCGTTGAAAACCTGCCCGAAAAATCCCGGCAGATATTTGAGCTCAGCCGCCTAGAGCACTGCACTGTGCCCGAAATTTCGGCGCGGGTAAACCTGTCCGAGAAGTCGGTGGAATACCACCTGACCAAGTCGCTGAAGCTACTGCGGAGCTATCTGCGCGATTTCCTGATGCTTACGCTGTCTTTTATTGCTTTTCTGAAATAAGGTAAAGCACATGATGCCAGCTATATAAAAGCTGGCGGGGGGCAAATTGCTACTGTTTTTATAAAAAATGTCAGGGTGAGTTTAGGGCTACAGGCAAGTTAGTTGACTTGTTAAGTAGAAGCCCGCTAAACCCCCTTTCCCAGTGACTGAAGACGAATTTCAAGCGTTGCTCCAACGCTACCTCGACGACCGCTGCACGCCGGCCGAGAAAGTGTTGGTAGAGCACTGGTACAACCGCCTAGATGAGGCGCAGGGCGGCATGCTGCTAAGCCAGAATCAGGAGGAGGTGGAAGATGCCATTTGGCAGCGCCTCCAGCACACCAGGACCAACACGAATTCCGAAACCCGCGTAGTGCCGCATCCGGCCACTTTTTGGCAAAAGCCGCTGGTACAATGGGCGGCAGCGCTGGTATTGTTTGCGCTCAGCTTAGGCCTCTTGCTGATGTTTACCAAGTCTCAGGTGCGTCAGCCTCAGCAGATGGTTGCAACAGCAGATGGCTGGACTCGTCACCAGAACAATACGCAGCAAGTACAGGAGTTTCAGCTGCCGGATATGAGTCGGATCGAGCTGCATCCGGGTAGCAGTTTGCGGTATTCCACTGCTTTTGCGGGCCCCAAGCGCCAGGTTTATCTCCAAGGTGAAGCTTTCTTCAAAGTCAGCAAAAATCCCGCTCGTCCCTTTCTGGTTTTCACCCGCCAAGTGGTGACTACCGTGCTGGGAACTAGCTTCCGAGTAAAAGCCTACGCCGACAGCAAAGTGGCTTCCGTGGCCGTGCGCGAAGGAAAAGTAGCTGTGCAGGCCCGCAAACCAACTGCTTCCGATACGGCTTCGGCCTTGGCGTCTGCTCCGAGCGTGTTGCTGCTGCCCAATCAGCAGGTGGTGTATTCCGCGTCCAGCCAGCGACTGAAAAAAGAGTTGGTGGATAAGCCAGTTGTGCTGGCGCCCCAGTCATTCGAGTTTGAAGAGCGCCCCGTGACGGAAGTGTTAGAAGCGCTGGAAAAGGCCTACGGGGTTGACATCGTGTACGACAAGGAAATCCTAGCTGGCTGCACCGTCAGCATCACCTTCTACGAGGAACCCTTATTCGAAAAGCTGGGCCTCCTATGTAAGTCGCTGGATGCCTACTACAGCCTATCGGACGCGCAGATTATCCTGCATAGCAAGGGCTGCCAGCAACCGCTGGGGGCTAATTTCTACGGGTAAGCATCAGGTAGACGCATCAAAAGTGCCTGATCAAAAGATAGTTGAATAAAGATTGCCGCTTTCCTTCCCCATTACTTACCACCACTACATTCATTCTATGAAAAAGCTATTACACTTTCTTCCGCCCTTTCGGGCGGCTGCGGTGCACATGCTCCTCCTTTGCTTACTGGCTGGCACCGCCTCGGCGCGCCCGGCATTAGCTCAGGCCGCTCTGGACCGCAAGATTACTTTACAAGTAGAGGCGCAAACGATTACTGAAACACTTCATCAGATTGCCAAGCAGGCTGATATTCGTTTTGTGTACAGTCAGCAACTCCTGAATGCCGGACGCAAAGTAAGTATTCAGGCCCAGGATAAACCTGTATCCGTTATTGTGGACGAAATTCTGGCGCCACTCAAGATTCAATACGAGGTGAATAATAACCGCGTGGTACTGCGGGTTCCTTCTGGGTCACCTACCGCAAACGTTTCAGTATCGGCAGACGTCACTGTTTCTGGTCGGGTAGTGGATGCTAATGGGGGTGGCTTGCCGGGCGTAACCGTCGTGGTGAAGGGCACTACTACTGGTACCGGCACCGCCGCCGATGGCAGCTTTACCTTACAAGCTCCCGAGAACAGCGTGCTGGTATTCAGCTACGTAGGCTACAGTCGCCAAGAAATTCCCGTAACCGGCGCCACCAGCAGCCTGACAGTTACTCTGGCCGAAGACACGCAGGCGCTAAGCGAAGTAGTTGTAATCGGCTACGGTACGGCCCGTAAGAGCGACCTGACTGGCTCCGTGGCCTCGGTGAGCGGAGCCCAACTCACGCAAGTAGCTACCTCTGACCCCGTACAATCGTTGCAAGGCCGCGTGGCGGGTGTGGAAGTAACCTCTAACAGCGGACAGCCGGGCTCCGGCACCCGCATTCGGGTGCGGGGCGTAGGTACCATCAACAACAGCGACCCACTGTACGTGGTGGACGGTATCCAAACAAGTGACATCGGCTTTCTGCTGCCCGCTGATATCGAATCGACCGAGATTTTAAAGGACGCTTCGGCCACGGCCATCTATGGCTCGCGGGGGGCAAATGGCGTGGTAATTATCACTACCAAACACGGTAAGGCAGGCAAGACGCAGTTTAACTTTTCAGGCTACACGGGCTTCCAGCAGATTCGGCGGACTCTGCCCCTTACCACCGCCGCCGAGTATTCCACGCTCGTAACGGAGGCCTTCGCCAACGCCGGGAAGGCACTACCGGATTACGGTCCACAACTGCAGGAGGCCATTGCTACCAATGCTGAAGGCATTGACTACCAGGATCTGGTAACGCAGAAGGGCTTGATTACCAACTACAGCTTGTCGGCCTCGGGCGGCACCGAGCAAAACCGCTACCTGATAAGCGGCAGCTATTTTCAGCAAGACGGCATCATCAAGAATTCGGGCTTCAAAAAGTTCGTGATTCGGGTGAATGACGACATCGTGCTCACTAAGCGCATCAAGGCGGGCGTAGCGGCTACGTTTACCAACAACAACCAAACGGGTGCCGGCGACGGTCAGGGTGGCTCGCAGCCTTATCTGGTGCTGCAATACGCCCTGCAAACGAACCCGGTTCTCAACCCGTTCGGCCCCAACGGGACTTACAACGACGACGTCATCACGCGCAATGCGCTGAACGTGCCACGCTACCTCGACGAGCAGAAGTTCAATAAGGCGCAGAACAATAACTTGTTCAGCAGCAGCTATATTGATATTGAGCTGCTCAAGGGGCTGTCGTTCCGCTCCACGTTTGGCATCAATTACTTCAACAACCACCCCAAAGTATACCAGCCACAGTACTACATCGGACCGGTAGACCAGCGGGCCCAGAGCGCGCTCATCGAAACGCGCAACGAGAATATCTCGTGGGTGTGGTCGAACTACGCCAACTACACCAAAGAATTCGCCGACAATAGCTCCTTCTCGGCTACCCTCGGACAGGAGGCCCAACGGGGCTACGGTAATGGCATCTCCATCACGGCCTTCAATGTGCCGGCCGATGCTTCCCTGCAATACGCTTCGGCCTCGCGTAGTACCGGCAACGTGGTGCGCAGCTCCCAGTACGACGGCGGCTTGCTGTCCTACTTCGGCCGGGCCAACTATAACTTCCGCGACCGGTACCTCGTGACGGGTACGCTGCGCTTCGATCAAACCTCGAAGTTTCTCGGGCCGGTGCGGACGGGTACGTTCCCATCGGTGGGCGCCGCTTGGAACATCTCCAACGAGAACTTCCTGAAAGGTGTCAGCTACGTATCGGTGCTGAAGCTGCGGGCCAGCTACGGCCAAGTGGGCAACCAAAACGCCGCCCCCAACTACGGCTACGCCTCGGTGGCAACCAACAACCAAACTTACTCCTTCAATGGCGTGGCTGCACCGGGATTGGCTATCAGCCAGATCAACAATCCGGACCTGAAGTGGGAAACGGCTGTCACTACCGACGTGGGCATCGATGCCGAACTGTTTAACAATCAGTTGAGCATAACAGCTGACTACTTTGAGCGCCGCACCCGCGACATGATTGCCCTGCTGCCCGTGCCCGACTACGTAGGGCAGGCTCCCGCCAGCGCCAACGTGGGCGCTCTGCGCAACCGCGGCTTGGAGTTGGCTCTGAACTACCGCAACGAGATAGGCAAGTTGCAGTACAACGTAGGGGTTAACTTCACTAAAATAAACAACGAAGTGACCAGCCTGGGCGGCGGCAACCCCATTGCCAGCGGCAACGTGCTGACGCAAATCGGCAACACTACCCTCACCGGCGTGGGCCGCGAAATAGCCTACTTCTACGGCTTACAGGCCGATGGCGTATTTAATAATCAGGCTGAGATTGACGCGTATAGAAACGCCGATGGGGCGCTGGTGCAGCCGGGGGCCCTACCCGGCGACGTGCGCTACCAGGACACCAATGGCGACGGCGTGATTACGGCTGCCGACAACACCTACCTGGGCAGCGGCACCCCCGACTTCAGCTACGGTGGCTCGCTGAACCTGAGCTACTCGGGCTTCGATTTCAAGATATTGCTCTACGGTGTGCAGGGGGCTGAAGCGCTGAACGGTGCGGGCTTTAACCTCAATAAGTCGGCTGACTTTGTGGGCGTGTGGAGCAACTTCTACGCGAGCCGCATGGACCGCTGGACGCCCAGCAACCCCAACAGCAACCAGCCCCGCGTCACCTCGACCGACACCAACGGCAACGACCGTCTGAGCAGCCGCTATGTGGAAGACGCCAGCTACCTGCGCGCCCGCAACATGGAGCTGGGCTACATGCTACCCCAAGCTTTCTTGGATAAAGTGCAGGTGAAAGGTGCCCGGCTATTTGTCTCGGTTGACAACGTGTTTACCATCACCGACTACACCGGCTACGACCCCGAAATTTCAACGTCGGCCTTTTACAACAACCCCCTGGCGTACGGCGTCGACTACGGCAACTATCCTCAGGCCCGCACCTACCGCCTGGGCTTCAACGTGCAGTTCTAATTAGTCATTTCCTACCTCTATGAAATCCACTCGCGCCGCTTTGCTCGGCCTGCTACTGACTACCATCCTGTCTTCTGGCTGCGAGAGCTTCTTGGATAAAGAACCCCTCGGCACCACTACTCAGGATAATCTTTTCAAAGACCCAACCAATGCCGTGCAGGCCATCAATGCCGTGTACGACGTAGCCGCCTGGGACCAGGGCCCCAAATGGGGCGACCCCAGCGGCCAGTACGTGGCCCAGACCTACGAATGGATGTTTGGCGACTTAATGACCGATGATGCTGAAAAAGGGGGCAGCTCGCCCAGCGACTTCCTTTCCTTAATTGAGCTTAAAACCTGGAACATTCCGCCATCCAATCCGCCCGTTACCACCCTGTGGGTGCACAGCTTTACGGGTATTGCGCGGGCTAATACGGTGATTAACAACATCGACGCGGGTACCATCGATGCGGCCTTGAAATCGCGCCTGCGGGGCGAAGCTCTGTTTCTGCGCGCGTATTTCTACTTCAACTTGGTGAAAGGCTTCGGGGGCGTGCCACTGTTCGACAAAACCCCAACCCCGACGGAAGCACCCAACGTAACCCGGGCCACCATCGCCCAGACCTACGCCTTCATTGAAAAGGACTTGAAGGAAGCCGCTTCCTTGCTGCCGGAAAAAAGCGCCTACGCCGCCGCCGACCTGGGCCGTGCTACCAAAGGCGCTGCAAACGGCTACTTGGCCCGCGTCATCATGTACCAGTTGGGCACTGTTAATGGCAACAACCACACCTGGCAGGAAGTGTACGACATCACGAGCGGTGTCATTAGCTCCAACCAGTACAGCCTGTTAGCCAACTACGCGGCTATTCACCAGGAGATTGGCGAGAATAGCAGTGAGTCGCTGTTCGAGATTCAGTTTGCCACCTCCAACGACGGCTACGGCCCCATTTCGGTGGGTACGACCAGCAATATCTTTCAGAACAACCGCCGGACGTTTGGCTACGGGTTCAATAACCCCACGCAGAGCCTGGTGGACGAGTTTGAGCCCAACGACCCCCGCCGCGAAGTCACGATTATCAAGAACAACGATATCGTGCTGGGTATCCTCAACCCCGTCGACCTCACGCAGAATGCTACAGGTTATTTCAACCGCAAGGCGGCCATCATCGCCCCCAATGCCCCCGAGTCGGGCCCCCAGAACATTCGTAAGCTGCGCTACGCCGACATTTTGTTGATGAAAGCCGAAGCCGCTGCCCAACTCAACCGGCCCGCCGAAGCTGTAGCCCTCGTCAATCAGGTGCGGCAGCGGGCGCGCGTTTCTACCCGGCCGCCGGGCACCCGCTTGGGCACCCTCACCTACGACCCCACCAACGCGCCAGCCGGCACCCTGCCCGACCTAGCCGCTGGCCTTTCGGGCCAGGCGTTGCTGAATGCCATCTGGCACGAGCGCCGGGTGGAGTTTGGCGAGGAATCGTTGCGCCTGTGGGACCTGATTCGGACGGGCCGCTACATGAGCAGCCTGCCGCCCGAAGTGCGCGCACGGGCCATGTCGCACGTGGCTACCGAAACCTCCGTGAATCCTTTTCCACTGCTGCCCATTTCCTTGAATGATGCCCAAAGCTGGAAGGTACCGCAAAACCCAGGCTACTAGCCTTTGGCTCGTTACCCAAGAGGATTATCTGAGTAGTAGAGCGAAGTGATTAAAAAAGCCCCCAGAACATTTCTGGGGGCTTTTTTAGGTAAGTTGATTTAGATTCCGGCGCTTGCCCCCTGCACCTCAACTCTGCCCGCCCACCTGCGTTAAGGAAACTCTACGGATGCCTTAGACCCAACCTCCCATGAGCAAAGCCGAACAACCAGCCAGTACGGGCTCCGGACCCTTTTTTGAGCGCTGCTACCAGGTTTCTTTCCAGCACTCCAACTTGTCGGCCGACGAGCTATTTCACACCATCACCTGCGAGATGGAGCAATTCTCGCCCGATTTACTAGCCGATTTTGAGAAAACGAAAGGCCAGGATCATTGCTTAGCTGTGGGCGACGAATTTAAAATTCGCATTCTGGGGCCTTGGAACGGCAGCGTGCGCGTCTCGGAAATGGGCTCGGATTTCTTTGAGCTGGTGACTCTCGAAAACCACCCCGAGGCGGGCCGAATCCGGTTTTCGCTGCGTCAGCACCCGCACTTGCCCGATACCCTGCAATTTGAGATTCATTCCTGGGCGCGCTCCCGCGACGGACTGGTGGCGTTTACCTACGATACACTCGGCATTGGCAAACAGGTGCAGGAGCAGACTTGGCGTACATTCTGTGAGCGGGTGGCCGAGTATTGCGGTGGCTTGCCGTTGGGCCCAGTGGCCGTGGAAACCATAAAGCAGGACGATACCAAAACTGACGTGCGCCATGAGGCCTGAAACCACGACTGCGCCGCCACTTTGGGAAGTACACCGCGCCCGCTTGGCTTCGTTCAATGAGGCCAAATATAACTTTGACCCCGAGCGTGCCCAGGAGTACACCACCGCCACAGGCTGGCACGTCGATGATTACGCCACCGATTTGCCCCCCGAAGCGCCCGGTCCGCCCGCCGAGCACGGCTCCTGGGCTGCTGCGCGCCAAGTGCTGCTCAACTATACCTTCCCGCCGCCCGACCTGATTACCGGCATCTTCGTACCCGACGCGCCCCTGGAAAAGCGCACGCTGCTGCTGCGCGGACAGTTTCTGGGCTTCACTTTCTGGTTTGGAGTGCGCGTGGGGGGCGTTTTTGACGAAACCCGGACTACCGATACTGGTTCGGAGCAGGTGTGGGGCTACAACTACCGGACGCTGGAAGGCCATTTCGAACGTGGAGAAATTAATTTCACCGTGCACAAGCATTTGCAAACCGGCCGGGTTGAGTTTCGTATTCATGCGTACTCGCAGCTAGGTCGCATTCGCAACCCGTTTTATTGGCTGGGCTTTAAACTGTTCGGGCGCATGCTACAGCGGCGCTTTGCGCGGGAGTCTATGCGACGGATGCGTGAACAAGTGGAAGAAAAACTGGCTACAGCGCAGCTCGCTAACTAGCTATCCACAATTTGTTTATAACCTGTTGATAACTAAGGCAAAAGCCCGTTTAAACCAAAGTGGGCAGTTGAGTTGCTAAACTTCCCGCCCCGCAGTGAGTTATTGAATTTCGCTCTTTTTAGAACTCTCCAAAACCAAGACCATGACCCAAGTAAAAGGCTACGCGGCCGAGACGGCCAACGCGCCCCTGACTCCCTTCAACTTTGAGCGCCGCGAAGTAGGCCCGCACGATGTGCAAATAGAGATTTTGTTCTGTGGCGTATGTCACTCCGACGTGCACCAGGTTCGCGACGAGTGGGGCGGCTCCATCTTCCCAATGGTACCCGGTCACGAAATTGTGGGTCGCGTAACGCAAGTCGGCGACCATGTCAAAAAGTTTAAAACCGGCGACCTAGCTGGCGTCGGCTGTATGGTTGACTCCTGCCGTACATGTTCAAGCTGTGAGCAGCAGTTGGAGCAATACTGCGAAGTTGGCTTCGTAGGCACTTACAACGGCCGCGAGTACAAAACCCAGGAGCCAACATATGGCGGCTATTCCAACCAAGTAGTGGTTGATGAAAACTTCGTGCTGCGTGTATCGGATAAGCTTGATTTAGCGCGCGTAGCGCCGCTGTTGTGCGCTGGTATCACTACGTACTCGCCGCTGCGCCAGTGGAACGTGAAGCAAGGCGACCGGGTAGGCGTAATGGGCCTCGGTGGCCTGGGCCACATGGCCGTGAAGCTGGCCGCCGCGATGGGCGCCGAAGTAACGGTACTCAGCACTTCGCCTAACAAGGAAGCGGATGCGAAGGCTCTGGGCGCTCACAAATTCGTGGTGACTAAGGACAAGGAAGCTATGAAAGAAGTCCAGAACTACTTCGACATCATCATCAACACCGTTTCCGCGCCCCTCGACCTGAATCTCTACCTGGCTACGCTACGCCTCGATGGTACTATGGTACTGCTCGGCGTGCCGCCAGAAGCGCCCCAGGTTCATGCCTTTAACCTCATCAGCAAGCGTCGCCGCCTGGCTGGCTCGCTCATCGGGGGCATTCAGGAAACCCAAGAAATGCTTGACTTCTGCGCCGAGCACAACATTATGTCGGACGTGGAAATCATTCCCATCGATCAGATTAACGAAGCCTACGACCGCATGGTAAAAAGCGACGTGAAGTATCGTTTCGTAATTGATATGGTTACGCTGTAAAATTGCAGCTTCAGTGAAGAAAAAGGGTCGTCAGCAATGACGACCCTTTTTCTTTGGCTAGTAGGAAAGCGACAGGTTGAGGTTACTGCATTTCGTTTCGCAGTTGTGGTAGCCGGTTTGTAATGCGCTGCTCATCTAAGCGATTCATCACCTGCATCTCTCACTCAACCCATTTAAAACGTCATGATTTATGCTTTTCCCATCTTCACAGAAGAATGCAGCCAGTCGCCGAAACAGCGAAAGCGGGCTAACCGCTTCGCATTGTTGCTCTTTATGCTCACAGCTTTCGCAGGATTGGCAGTCAAGTACTGGTCTTAGCCAACGGTTACTGAATGGCAAAACAGGTTCTTTTCGCTCGGCTAATACCTCTTTGTAAGTTGTAAAACGAACGAATATTAACTGAAAAAGGCCTCCTAGCAGCATAGCTAGGAGGCCTTTTGCGTTTTTAGATAAGGGCAAATAGTCTTTACTCTCGAAATAGCTTTTTATCAGCGTAAAAAGTGCCGAATGGAACAAGGGAAGCCAGAAAAGCCAACACAGCCTTTTTGAAAGACCAGTCCAATTCGATGGTCGCCATAATTACCAGCAGCACATACAGCACGAACAGCAACCCGTGGGCCATGCCCACCATGCGCACGGCTTCAGGCCAGCCAGCTATGTACTTTAGCGGCATCGCAATGCCGAGTAAAACGAGAAACGAAAGCCCCTCCAAAAAGCCAACGATGCGCAGGCGACCAAGGGTAGAAGAAAGTAAAGCGAGCATAGAAAATGATGTGTCTGGGGGGCAAAAATAAAGGAGGAAGGCCAACTAAATGACAGTGCAGCAAGCTCAGCTCAGCTGCAAAAATTACAGGGTAGCCACTTCCAAAGCAGGCGTTTGCGGTTGGGTTCTTCCTGGATAAGCTAGCAATGCTTTTTCCAGACAGGTCAATGCGGCATTCAGCGTATCGAGGTTGAGCACGTAAGCAAGGCGTACTTCGTCACGGCCGCGGCCTGGGGTGGCATAAAAGCCTGCGGCGGGCGTAATCATCACCGTTTGATTTTCATACGAAAATGACTCCAGCAGCCATTGCCCAAAAACCTGGCAGTCGTCGATGGGCAAACGAGCCATGACGTAAAATGCTCCTCCTGGCATGGGGCACTCTACGCCGGGCATAGCTAGCAAGCGGCTCACCATGAAGTCGCGTCGGGCCAGATACTCCGTTTTGGTAGCATCGAAGTAGGTGGGGGGCAAATCGGTGGCAGCTTCGCCGAGTAGTTGCGCCAAGCCGGGCGGACTTATCCGCATCTGCGCAAACTTCAAGGCAACAGCATACAGGGCCTTGTTTTTGGTAACGAAAGCTCCCAAACGAGCTCCGCAAGCACTGTAGCGCTTCGAAATAGTATCTAGCAAGACCACATGCTCGTCTACGCCATCCAGGTGCAAGGCACTCACGTAGGGCGAATCGTAACAGAACTCGCGGTAGGCTTCGTCGGAAAACAAGTATAGGTGGTGGCGCAGGCAAATGTCGCGCAGCTGTTCCAACTCCTCGCGCCGATATACATGGCCCGTTGGATTGTTCGGGTTGCAAATTAGAATTGCCTTGGTGCGCGGGGTGATTACCCGTTCGAATTCATCAATCGGTGGCAGCGCAAAACCATTCTCGATGTGCGCCAATACGGGCACGATATTCACCCCGGCGGCAACGGTAAAGGCCGTGTAAGCGCCATAGAAAGGCTCCGACATAATAATCTCGTCGCCCGGGTTCAGGCAGCTCAGCATGGCAAACAGAATAGCCTCCGAGCCACCCGCCGTCACCAGAATTTCGTCGGCCGTCACGTGGATGCCGGCGCGCTGGTAATAGGCGGCCAGCTTCTGGCGGTAGCTCTCGTGGCCGGCACTGGCGCTGTACTCCAGCACCCGGATATTGGCTTTCTGTACTGCCTCGAGCACTGCGGGAGGCGTCTCTATATCAGGCTGCCCGATATTTAAGTGATGCACCTGAAGGCCGCGTTTGCGGGCCGCTTCGGCGTGGGGCAACAACTTCCTAAAAGGCGACACGGGCATAGCGTGGCCTCGCTTCGATACTTCCAACATACCCAAAGATACGGCCGTAAGTAGAATTGCCCCAGTATCTTGCCTAACTTCCTATCTATTACCTGTCACTTCAGATCAACTAAAATGCCCCCACCGATACCCGGGAAGTGTGGCTGCGCGGTCCGCTGCCCGATGTGCCGCCTCTGCTCCAGCCCGTCGCCCATGCCCTGCTCCAAGCCCGCGAAGAGGTAACCAAGCTGCTGCACGGCTTCCCCGAAACACTACTTTGGGAGAAGCCGGCGGGTGTGGCTTCGGTCGGTTTTCACCTCCAGCACCTCACCGGCGTGCTCGACCGCATTTTCACATACGCCAGAGGCCAGCAACTCACACCTGAGCAATTGGAGATGCTGGCTTTGGAAGGAAAATGCCCCCAGAGGGCTGTTTAGTAGCCGAGCTAGTAGATGTTTTCCAGAATCAGGTAGAGCAAGCGCTTGCTCAGCTCCGCATCACCGACGAAGCCACCCTAACGGAGCCGCGGGGCGTCGGGCGGGCCATGCTGCCATCTACGGTGTTGGGTTTGCTCGTGCACGCTGCCGAGCACACCATGCGCCACGTGGGGCAGCTTTCCGTGACAGCTCGGGTGCTAAAGCATGCCGCTGAGGCATACTAAATAAACTGGCCGCCGCTGCCAAGGAGCAACGACGGCCGAGTTTGCCTTGTACGCGAGCGTTTACTTCTTATTCGTGGCCCGAATTGCTTTCACTTCAGCCGCGGATATAGCAGTGGCTTTGTTGCCGAAGCTATTGCGTACATACGTCAGTAAATCAGCAATCTGCTTGTCGGTGAGAGCGTCGAAGGCAGGCATTATGTTGGCGTATGATTCGCCGTCGATGTCCTCGCCTTCCATACCGTTGAGTACCACTTTCACCAATCGGGCTTTATCGCCAAGTACCCAAGTTGTTTGGTTTAGAGGAGGGTTCATCCGGTCTACGCCGCCGCCATCGGCCAGATGGCAGGTCAGGCAGTTCTGCACATACACCGCTTTGCCTGCCGCAAGCGTAGTGGCAGACACAGCGGCTGGTTTGGCAGCGGTAGTGGAGGCGCTTTTAGTGGTTGATTTAGTTTTGGGGGGCGTTTTTTGTTGAGCAAAGGCCGAATGGCTACCCCAGGTCAGCGCGCACACAACGAGCAATATCTGCTTCATCAAAGAGCTTATCTTTTAGCGTAAACAATCATTGTAATTTCTGCTCTTATGTCAAAAACTCAATTTTGAGTCTGTAGTAACAATGCTTAAAGGAAAGAAAGTGCTCAAACAATCAATTTTCAGCGCTGTCTGCCTTTCGCTTACCTCATGAAAAAACCTTCTGGTTTGCGCTCGTCTTACTCCTCATTCGGCTAGAATGTTATGACTTCGCTGCGGCTTTTAGATAAGCCTCCCAAGACCTCGCCCGCAGCGGCGGTAAAGGCCCCAGGATTCGCCTTACCCCCGGTCGCTTCTGCCGAAGAAGAGAGGGAGCCACGGCGGCACAACTACGAATAATTAATGCTTAAACGGTGGTGCCGGCGTTGCTCGGGTCTTGGACGATGGTTAGGGTAGCTAGCAGCAGCGGGCACCCCTCTGGTCAGGATCAGACAATGGTATCTAGATGGCGTCCAGCCCCGGCAAGTTGAGCAGACCAGCGGCTTGCCGCGCCACGGTTTTAACACTGGCCACATCCGGGCCGGTGATGGTCAGGTGGCCCATCTTGCGACCTGCGCGCGCTTGCGCTTTGCCATACAGATGCAGGTGGGTTCCCGGCAGGCTCAGCACAGAGCGCCAGTCCGGCTCCTGTGGTTGACCGCTGGCGTCAAACCACACCTCGCCTAGCAAGTTCAGCATGATGGCCGGGGAATGCTGGCGCGGCTGCGGCAAGGGCAAGCCCGCCATGGCATGAACCTGCAAGTCAAACTGCGACGCCTCACAGGCATCCAGGGTATAGTGGCCGCTGTTGTGCGGGCGCGGAGCCATCTCATTAACTACCAGACAGCCGTGCTCACTGCCGTCTTCCACCACAAAAAACTCGACGCACAGCACTCCGACATAGCCCAGATGATGCGCGATGGACACGGCCGCGTCGCGCGCCTTAGTTGTCAGGGCGGGGGGCAAATTTCCTTCGTAGGCGTGGGTCACGGCCAAAATACCATCGACGTGCACGTTGCGCTGCGGGGCGAAGCTGACGACTTGCCCATCCCAACCGCGCGCCACCAGCACCGAACACTCGGCGGTGAGGGGCAGCATCTTTTCCAGCACGCAGGCCACGCCGCCCAGCTCCGCCCAGGCAGCAGCCAGTTCAGCGGCGGACTTGACGCGGACCTGACCCTTGCCATCGTAGCCCATGCGCGCGGTTTTCAGAATGCCGGGCAACAAATCCGCCCGCTCGTCCAGCACGGCCTGCAGCTGAACCGCCGTTTCAATCACCGCATAGGGCGCGCAGCTCACTCCCGATAGGTCGGCGCAGGCCGTGAAGTGAGCTTTTTCCTCGATGCGGTTTTGGGCAATACCCACCACGGCCGCGCTCGGCGCCACGGGTCGGGTCAGGGCCAGCGTTTGCAGGGTCTGAGCCGGCACGTTTTCAAACTCGGTGGTGATGGCCTGGCACAGGTGGGCGAGTTGCGCCAGCCCGGTCGGGTCGTCGTAGCCGGTCCGGATGTGGTGGTGACTCACCAGCCCGGCTGGGCTTTGCGCGTCGGGCTCCAGCACGGCGGTGAAGTACCCCAGGCGCTGGGCGGCGTGCACAAACATCCGACCCAGCTGGCCGCCCCCCAGCACCCCCAGGGTGGCCCGCTGGCCCGCGGCGTCTACACTGCCTGGGTAAATCGGGGTCATGGCTACAACGTGAGTATCGGCGCTCATAGCGGCAAGGTCATGGCGCGAGCGGCTTCGGTTTGTTCGGCGCGAAACGCTAGCAGCTTGGTCGCCAGGTCCGGATCGTGCAGAGCCAGCAGGCTAACGGCGAACAGCGCGGCATTGGCCGCCCCGGCATTGCCAATGGCAAAAGTGGCTACTGGTATTCCCTTGGGCATTTGCACGATGCTGTGCAGCGAATCCACCCCCTGCAAATGGCGGCTGGCCACCGGTACCCCTAGTACGGGCACTATTGTCTTGGCAGCCAGCATGCCCGGCAGGTGGGCCGCCCCTCCCGCGCCGGCAATGATGGCCTGCAAGCCGCGCGGACCGGCTTGTTCGGCGTAGGCAAACAAGTCGTCGGGCATGCGGTGGGCCGACACCACGCGCGCTTCATGGGCCACGCCAAACTGGGCGAGAATCTGCACGGCATGCTGCATGGTATCCCAGTCGCTGCTGGAGCCCATGACAACGCCGATTAGTGGTTTAGGTGAAGCGGGGGTATCGGAGGTGGAATGATTGCTCATTAAAAAAATAGTTGTGTCATACTCAACTTGCCGAAGTATCTCTACCGCTTCGGTAGACTATTAAATCAAGCTCGTCATATAACCGAAACAGGTGGTAACCGCAGTGTTCCGTAAAAACGGCCAATTCCTGCCATTCAGGTGCTTTTATCACGAAAGCATACTTGAACTCAGCTGTGGAGCCATCCTCAAAATTGATCCGGACCAAACTGTCTGTTGGAAAATGATGGCAACTGAGGTTTTCATAATTGGTTTCCCCAGTTGCAGTCAGGTATTCACGAACTTTGATTTTCCAACGTTCGGGTAAATCTGCGTGACGCATCAGGCTTGATTGTTAAAGATGCTGAACTGGAAGGAAGCAGTAGAGATGCTTCGACAAGCTCAGCATGACAGACGACTAGTATCTGGGTAAGCTCTAGCTACTCCCGCTCCAGCAGGATTTCCGTGCCCAGAATCACCAGGTCTACCCGGCCTTTCAATGTCTGGTCGATGAAGGGCGTATTCTGGGATTTGGATTTCATGAACTCCCGCGTAAAGGTCGTTTCCGCCGCGGTATCAAACAAAACGCAGTTAGCTTCCTGACCGACTTCGATGGCGGCGACCGGCAGGCCCATCAGGCGGCGGGGCTCCGCCGAATAGCGCTTCACCACCAAGTCCCACCCGAATTTGCCGGGCTCAACGAAGAAATGGTGGAGCGATACCAGGGCCGTATCCAAGCCGGTGATGCCGTTGGGCGCGCTGATAAAATCCTGGGCTTTCTCGAACGGCGTGTGCGGCGCGTGGTCGGTGGCAATGAGGTCGAATACGCCTTCGATGAGTCCCTCGAGCAGGGCATCACAATCCGCTTGCGTCCGCAGTGGCGGGTTCATTTTATAGTTCGTGTCGTAGTCGCCGATGTGCTCGTCGATGAATAACAGGTGGTGCGGGGTCACTTCCGCCGTGACTTTTACATCGCCGCGCGATTTCCACCAGCGAATGGTCTCCATACCAAGCTTGCTGGAAACGTGCTGGATGTGCACGTGCGCGCCGGCCGCCCGGGCCAGGCGGATGTCGCGGTCGATAATGATTTCCTCCGCACACGCCGGCGAGCCTTTGATGCCGAGCCGGTAGCTCATCACCCCTTCGTTGAGGGCGCGCGGCCCGGCCAGTTCCGACACCTCGCAGTGGCTAGCGAAAAACATCCCAAACTCAGTGGCGTACTGCATTGCCCGCAGCAGTACCGCCGGGTCGGCGGTGGTGTCGCCGTCATCGGTGAGCATCTTCACCCCGAGTCCGCGCATGCCCTCAATTTCCGCCAGTTCCTTGCCCTCGCGGTTCTTGGTGACGCAGCCAGAGGTGTACACCGGAATGCGGGACCGGTGGGTGGCATTTTCCAGCACAGTGTCCACGGCGGTTGCCGAGTCGAGGGCCGGGCGGGTGTTGGGCATCATGACGACGCCGGTCACGCCGCCGTTGATGGCCGCTTCGCTGCCCGTGGTGATAGTTTCCTTGTTCTCAAACCCGGGGGCGCGGAAATGGACGTGGGCATCAAACATGGCCGGCATAAGAACGCGACCCCGCGCGTCGATGACGCGGGCGCCCTCGGGAATGGCTAGGCTGCTGCCGATGTCCTGGATTTTTCCTTCGACAATCAGGACATCGCTCTCAAGTAGCACGGGTGAATTTTCGGAGGCGATGCGGGTGTTTTGAAGGAGAAGCATGAAGTGATATTTTCTGTAAACCAGAGGGTTATGGAAGATGTAAATTAAAGAGTGGAGTCAGCCGGCGGATCCAGCGGTTAGGGCATAATCACCGTCGAGCTGGCGCGCTGCGGTGTGGCATACGCCTCCTGCCGTGGGAACTCTCCGCCCGGCGTAAGCCAGTCGAGTACGGCCATGCGAACGGAAATCCCGTTTTCTACCTGGTTGGTGATCAAGCTGCGCTCGTAGTCCATAACGGCGTCGCACAGTTCGACCCCCCGGTTCACGGGGCCGGGGTGCATGATGTAGAGGCCCCGGTCGCTGATTTCCGCCAGCCGGGTGTTGGTGATGCCGTAGACCCGATGGTATTCGCGGACACTGGGGAAAAACTGCACGTCCTGGCGCTCCAGCTGCACGCGGAGCAGGTATACCACATCGGGCGCCCAGGCCATGGCCGCCTCATAGTCGGTGAACCGGGGAATGGTGGCTGGGCCGTACTTGGGCACCAGCGAGCCCGGGCCGAGGTAAGCAACTTCGACGCCCAGCTTTTGCAGCAGGGTGCTGGTAGAGCGCGCGACGCGGGAGTGGAGAATATCCCCGATGATGAGGACTCTTTTGCCCCGAGGGTCGGGGAATTTTTCCTTGATGGTGAAAGCGTCTAGCAGGGCTTGGGTGGGGTGCGCATGCGCCCCGTCGCCGGCATTGATAACCGACGCCGTGGTTTGGCGGGCAATCATGCCGGGCAGGCCGGAGTGACCGTGGCGGACGACGATGTAGTCGGTACGCATGGCCTGGAGCGTCTCGATTGTCTCGCGCACCGACTCGCCCTTGGTGATGGAAGAGTGGTCGATGTTGAAATTCGTTACTTCCGCCGAGAGGCGTTTAGCCGCGACCTCGAAGGAGGAGTGCGTCCGGGTGCTGGCCTCGTAGAACAGCATGAGCACGGACTTACCCTCGAGGGCGGGTATTTTTTTCACCGAGCGGGTGAATAATTTTTTAAAGGACGTGGATTGGTCGAGCAGGAACTCGATTTCCTCACGGTGGAGGGATGCGATGTCGAGCAGGTCTTTACGTGCCATACCGGAATTAGGGAAAATAAGTACGTGTTCAGTCGTAAGAGACGGGTAAGACTATCCGTTTTCGATGTGCCTACCCCGCGTTTGCGTTATGAGGTGTGAAGTGGCCGCAGCGCGGCAGCCGAGGAACTCAAGGGACATAAAAAAACCGTTTCGGAATCCGAAACGGTAGTGGGGCAACTCTCAGAAAAAACAACGGAAATACCAGAGGCAAAATCGGGAGAACCGATGGTGACAAAGACCTTCCGGTCTACTCGCGGTTCCCTGCCGAGCAGGGTCCCACGCTTCAGGAACAAGTTTTTTGGTTGAAGCATGATGCAAAACTACGGCATTGTTGCGCCCGGCACCCCATCGGCAATGTTGATTTTTTTTCGTGCTACTTTTCTCAACTTTTATTTTCGACCCTACGGGCTAAACGACGCGCTTTTTGTCATCCCTTCCGCCAGCAAAAAAAATTATGGCTCGCGTAACCAATTGCTTTGCAAGTACAATCCATCCTAACTTTAGCTCTTTATTCCGCTCGCCTCAGCTAGCGGGCCGTCACGCTCCGGCGGCAAGCAGCCTATGAACTACTCGATCGTTCATGGGCTGCTTGATTTTCGGCCGGCAACTATATAGCAATTGTTAGTATAGCGGTTACCCGGTCTTATTCTCTTCGCATTATTCGCTAAAATTCAGTCAGGCTATATGAGAACCGGGTATTCGTGGCTAGTTGGTATTTTTTGACCCTTTAGCATACACAATGCGGTAAATCGTGCCCTGCTTGTCGTCGGTGACGTAGAGCGAGCCATCAGGGCCTTGGGCTAGGCCGCAGGGCTTGTGGTCCGGCCGACCGGCAGTGGCTTTTTCCGGTGAGCCAGCAAAATTATCCGCAAATACTTCCCACTCGCCGGAAGGCTTGCCGTCTTTAAACGGCTGGAAAGCTATGTAATAGCCTTTTTGTGGCTCGGGGGCGCGGTTCCAAGAGCCGTGGAAGGCGATGAAAGCCCCGTTGCGGTATTTCTCCGGAAACATGGTGCCCGTGTAGAACAGCAGCGCGTTGGGCGCCGTGTGAGCGGGGTAGGCCGCCGCCGGATCTATGTAGTTGCCGGTTGCTACTTTCTTGCCGTCGCCGCCGTACTCGGGAGCCATCATCTTCTTGCGCTGCACGTTGTCGTAATAGATGTAGGGCCAGCCGGCGTTATCCCCTTTATTGAGGGCGTACATGCACTCGGCTGGCAGCTCCGCCGACTGCTTCGTGTCGTACAATTCCGGGAAGTTGTCGTGGAGCTGGTCGCGGCCATGCTGCATTACAAAAAGCTGGTTCGCCTGGGTGTTCCAATCCAAGCCTACCACGTTGCGCAGGCCGGTGGCATAGCGCACGCCGTCGCCATAGGTTTGGTTGAGCTTATCGGCCCGGAACTGCCAAATGCCCCCCGCCGAATCTAGCACCGGACAATTGGGCTTACCCGGCGAGCCTTTCTGCCGGTCTTTCACCTGACAGGCATTGGAATACGCCCCAATATTGACGTAGATATTTCCCGCCTTATCCTGGGCTATCGACTTGCTTTCGTGCTGTCGCCGATTGATGAGGCCGGTAATAATCTTCTCGGGCTGGGTGGGGTTGGTTACTTCGCCTTTGGCGTTCAGCTTGTAGCGAAACACTTCCTCATCGGAGGAAGCATACAAAAAGCCGGGCACGCTGTAGATGCCCGTGCCGCCGTAGCTGCCAAACCCATTTACAACTTCCGCCTTGCCGCCGGTTGTCTCGCGCAGCACCAGAATGCCTTTGCCCTCTTTGTTGGGTCGGTTCAGCTTGACATACATAGTGCCCTGGGGCGTCACGGTGATATGGCGGGTGCGAGCGCCGGTTTCGGCTACTTTCAGGGCGCCAAAGCCAGCTGGTAGCTTCAGACCAGCATTATCGGGGTCGGCCAGCACCTTATTCTCGGTTTTAAGAGCAAACAAAGACAAGCTCCCGACCAGGGCCGTTGGGAGCAGCAAGTAGCGGGACAAATGGTTCTTCATAGATGAAAATGGTTCGTTAGAGCTGTGTATACGGGATGAGGAAGCAAGTAAACTAATTGCCGGCAAGAAGGTAACAGCCCTACGCAAGGAGTATTGATGGCGAGTAAATTCTGCCGGGGTAATGCGCTACCACGGATTGGCTTTCCGGTGGCTACTACCTGAACATCACCACCTAAAAAAGCCCCCCGCAGCAGGAGTTCTGCCCACATTAACCTTACAGTTGGGTTCGCCGTTTCAGCCTCATTCATTTATACTTTTCTATGAAGCATTTCTCCGCCCTCCTGATTTCCTTCACGCTCCTGCTGGCGCCCAAGCCCAATGCTACTGCCCAGCAAGCACCTGCCTCGCCCTACCGAACCAGCTTCGCCGTCGATGCACCTATTACGCTGGGCATGGGCGCTCTGGGCAGCCTGGGCCTGTACCTAGTGCAGCAGAAAAGTGGGCTGAACGACGCCGAACTGGCTGCCCTCGATAAAAATGACGTGCCCAAGTTCGACCGTTTTGTGGCCGGCAACTACAGCGACCGGGCCCAAACCGTGGGCGACCTGCTCTGCTATCCTTCCCTGGTGATTGCGCCCGGTTTGCTGGCGCTCAATAAGGATGTGCGTGGACATTACGGCCAGATTCTCGGCCTCTATCTTCAAACGATGGCTACGTCCTCGGCCGCCTTCACCATGACAGTGGGCACCGTGTATCGCTACCGTCCGTTTCTCTATGGCACGGAAGGCGGCGGCGACCGCAACAGCAAGATCTCTACTAATTCCTTCTTCGCCGGCCACACCGCCCACACCGCCACGGCCACTTTCTTCGCCGCCAAAGTATTCCACGATTTCCACCCCGATTCGCCCGCTGAGCCCTTCGTGTGGGGTGCCGCCGCCCTCGTGCCCGCCGCCGTTGCCTACTCCCGTATGGAAGCCGGCAAGCATTTCCTTTCCGACAATATTGTGGGCTATGCCGTGGGCGCCACCGTCGGGATTGTAGTGCCACAGCTCCATAAAACTGCTGGCCGCCGGGGCTTCTCTATGGTGCCTGTGCAGGGCGTAAATGTGAACGGATACTCGTATGGTGGCTTACTGCTGACCAAGCTGCTATAGACTTCAGTGCCTGAATAAAAAGCCCCCACAGCTTCCTACTGGCACAACTACTTGTTACGCCAAATGCGTGTAGCAGGCGGGTGGCCAGACTATGCATAATACATAGGATATTATGTATATTTCCAGGATGAAGTATGCTCTAGCGGTGAGTCTGATTACGTGTCTTTGTTTGCAGGGAAAAGCGCAGGATTCCGCTCCTTTATCCCAACCAATAACTGTGACGCAGGTACAACCTCTGCAACAAAGACCCTTCAGAAATAAGGTTGTCTACTTTGGGGCCAGCGTGGGGGGCAATTTTTCCGTCATGAACTTCAACAAAGGCTATCCGAAGCCCCCTGCTCCCGTTGAAAATAACTGGAAGCCGGGCTTTACCGCTGGCTTGCTGGTAGGAATCAGGCTGAATGAAAAACTTGCTTTTCAGCAGGAATACCTGTGGTCACGCATGCAGGGCAAGGAAACCAATAGCGCCACGGACTACAGCTTCGATTATCTCTCCCTGCCAGTCCTGATTCAATACACTGTTTTCCCCCGCGTCAGCCTCTTGGCCGGGCCACAGTTTGATTTGTTAATTCAAGCCGAAAAGCGGGCGAACGGCCAAACGCTCAATATTACTCGCGACACGGAGGAACGAAGCATTGGCGCTACGGCCGGCGTAGGAGTGAGGCTATTGAATAACCTAAGCCTCAGCGCCCGCTATACGCATGGCCTAAATCATATTAGGCTTAGGAAAAGCGCAGGCATGCAGGAATTTATGTTTCAATCAGTGCAGCTTTCAGTTGCCGCTATTTTTTGATTGCAATACCGGCGTTAGAAGGATGTAGCTGTGAACTTGCAACAAGCATAAAAAAGTCCCCATAGTTCTGAATAAGATTGGCGAATTCTTTATATTTAAAATCCTCGAGATCTATTTATTTAATTTCGAGAATATTTGCGGCATCGTTTCTGGGTCAAGAGCTTCCATATCAATAAGCCGTAATGCTTTCACCATTTTAAGTGTGGTAGTCTTGTATTTTAAAAAATGAGGCATTTTTAAATGTGATTCATACGCTGCTCTGTTAGCGTACATTTCCAGAATTCTTATCTGCGTTGGGTTGTCTTTCTGGTACATTGGGTAAATGGAAATAACGCCCGGCTCCAACCTAACGGAAGCCTCAGATTCTTCCTTCAGAATGGCATTATATTCTTGTAGATAATCAGGATCTAGTTCTATTTCAGAGATTCTGATCATCATATCTTTCATCTCAATATCCTTATTTGGTTGTTTCGTATTAATACAAGAATTAAGTAATAAGATGGCTGTAAACGCCGCGAATAATATATTTAGGAACTTCATGTTGGTTTTTGGATTTAAGCCGAATTTTTATTTTTCTGATTTTATTGCCCCGCAGTTGCTCGGCTGCGCCGAGTGACCACTACGCTTGAGCGGCTGCGCCGCGAATCCGTCTGCGGACGTAGGAAAGATAAGTCGCCAAACGGCGCGGGCAAAGCAGGCGCGCGTAGCACAACTGCTTGAGCGTAAGCGTCACTCGGCACAGCTGAGCGACTGCGGGGAGAATTGTAAAATCCTTTTTTATGATTCCAATTTGTTGTATTACAGGCTATTGATATGGTGATTACTTTGTCGAAAAGTCTTATTTTTTAGAATTCTGGTTCCGTTGTTGACCTACGATTGATATAGATTTGAATCATCAAATAACCACTTTCAACAGTTATCATGAGAGCGACGAAGCATCCATTATTTCTAGTAGTAATCTACTTTATGCTAGTCAGCTTACAAAGCTGTAAGTATGACGACGGGGAGGAATACAAGCCGCACACGCCATATTATCAATTTACTGCCCAGGATAAGCTTTGGTTTAATTATAAAGTAGCGGATTCATTAATATTCGAGAATTCTACCGGCAAACAGCAGTTATACATTGTCATCGAGATAAAAGAAGAAATTAAAAAAGGCGCAGGTTATGCTTCATTTGGTTTTTTTGGACGAGGAAATCCTGATCATTATTATGATGGAATTAAGGTCGAATTGAAGAGACTTGACACACTTAGTTATAATAGATTTGAATTTCGTCGTACGCTTCCCCAAGGTGCTAATATCCTTAATGGTTATCCTCCAGGCGATAAAGGTGAATTTAAATTTGGAGGTGACTGGACGAACTATAATGGGGGGGAGACGTTAAGAGAAGTATCTGGTAATATTAATGTTTCATCTGAACAGCTTGATTTGCGGAATACTAGTAAACTGATAGTGCGGGGTAAGACATATAATAATATTATAACAATTATACCTAGCCAGCCTAATGGACCTATTTGGGAAACTAGAAAGCCCTATATCAACACACTCTATTATGATCAAAAAGCTGGACTTGTGAGAATGATTAGCAAATCAGGTGAAGTTTGGGATAGAATACTATAGAATAATTAGCTACTAAAACATTTGTATTATTTCATTAGGTGTGATAATCTAACTATAAATTAAAGTTTGCAAAAAAATTAAATAAAAAGCCCGCGTTAGCTTTGCAACTAACGCGGGCTTTTTATTTAATGGCAAAAGCCAAGCTACTACATATCCTTAATAATCTCATCCCCAAATTCGCTGCATTTCAACAGCGTAGCACCTTCCATCAAACGCTCGAAGTCGTAGGTGACACGCTTGGAGGCGATGGCGGTTTCAAGGCCTTTATAGATGAGGTCAGCGGCTTCCTGCCAGCCTAGGTGCTCCAGCATCAGGGCGCCGGAGAGAATCACTGAGCCGGGATTTACTTTGTCCTGGCCGGCATACTTGGGAGCCGTGCCGTGGGTAGCTTCAAAGATGGCGTGGCCGGTGAGGTAGTTGATATTGGCCCCCGGCGCAATACCGATACCGCCCACGATAGCCGCCAGCGCATCGGAGATATAGTCGCCGTTCAGGTTCAGGGTAGCTACCACCGAGTAGTCGGCGGGACGGAGCAGAATCTGCTGTAGGAACGCATCAGCGATACTGTCTTTGATCAGGATTTTGCCACCGTCGAGAGCTGCTTTCTGCTGAGCATTGGCTACGTCTTGGCCCTGCTTGATTGCTACGCGGTCGTACTGTGCCCAAGTGTACACTTTGTCGCCAAACTCACGCTCGGCCAACTCATACCCCCAGGTTTTGAATGCGCCCTCGGTGAACTTCATAATGTTGCCCTTGTGCACGATGGTCACGGAAGGCTTCTTGTGCTCGATGGCATACTCAATAGCCGCACGTACCAAGCGCTCCGTGCCTTCCTTCGAGACTGGCTTAATGCCAAACGACGACGACTCCGGGAAGCGAATCTTCTTTACGCCCATCTCATCTTGCAGGAATTCCAGCATTTTCTGAGCCTGAGGCGTGCCATTCATGTACTCAATGCCGGCGTAGATATCCTCGGTGTTCTCCCGGAAGATAACCATGTCGGTCAACTCGGGCTGCTTCACGGGAGAAGGCACACCTTCAAACCAACGCACCGGACGCACGCACGCATACAGGTCTAGCTCCTGACGCAAGGCCACATTCAGGGAGCGAATGCCACCGCCTACGGGCGTCGTCAGGGGGCCTTTTATGCCCACCAAGTACTCGCGGAAGGCATCTAAGGTCTCATTAGGCAGCCAGTTGCCGGTTTGCTTAAACGACTTTTCGCCGGCCATCACCTCTTTCCACATCAGCTGGCGCTTACCGCCATAGGCTTTCTCCACGGCCGCGTCAAGCACACGCCGGGAAGCAGCCCAAATGTCCGGTCCCGTACCGTCGCCTTCAATGAAGGGAATGGTAGGCTTATCGGGTACATTCAGCTTGCCGTTTTTGATGGTGATCTTCTGTTCTGCCATTGTCAAGAGTTGTCAGTGGTTAGTTGACAGTTATTAGTATGAAATTGGAGTTGTTACTGTGCTGGGGGCTTTTTAGTACCCAAATATCTCGCGCAGAGTGAGCTGCTCTACTTTGCCATACTTGGCCAGCTCCTTAAAGTTCAAGCGGTCTTTCGAGCCAATAACCAGAATAGTCTGCGCTTGATTTTTCACCTTCGCTTCCTGAAATTTCTTCAGGTCGTCGAAGCTCATATTGGCCGTTTTCTCATACACGTCGCGCCGCAAATCGTAGTCGAGGCCCAAGCGTTTGGCGCGCTCGTAGCTGAACAGGATATCCGACTTAGTGATGCGCTCCGTGGCAATGCTATTGCGAATGGAGTTTTTGGCGATTTGCAGGTTAGCCTCAGCCACGGGCATGTCGTTGAGTAGGGTCGCCATGCCGGTCATGGCTTCGGGCAGCTTGTCGCTCTGCGTACCGATGTAGCTCATCACATAGTTGGAGCGGCCGAGCTTGTCAGCATTAGAGTAGCGCGAAGAGGCAGAATAGGCCAGCGCCTTGGATTCGCGCAGCTCCTGAAACACGATGCTACCCATGCCACCACCAAAGTACTCGTTGTACAAGCTCACCGTGGGCACCAGGGTTTTGTCGTATACGTCGCCCTTGGTGAGGAACAGGATTTCAGCCTGCACCATATTGTAGTCCACCCAATACACCTTGCGGTCCTTCATAGGCTGCTCGGCAAAATCCTTGTTTGCAGGCACGGGCGTGAGCGTGGGGGGCGTTTTGTGATAAGTGTTGAGAATTGTATGTAAGCCGTTTCTAGGGCTACTACGAGTAATAGGTTGCTTAACTACGTTGGTTTCCTTACCCGTTATTGGATTTTTTTCTTTTGCGGGAAGTTCCCCTTCGAATGGTATACGCGGTCCATAATACAGAACCCGGTGCTGATAGGAAGTCAGCTTCTTGGTAAGAGCCGTCAGGTCTTGGGGCTTGAGCGCTTTTAGCTCCTTCTCAGAAAGTTGGGTTGTGAAGGGATTCTTCGGGCCATACTTGGCGTAGTTCAGCATCGCCTGACTCAAAATCACCTGCTTATTCAGCTTGGCATCCTTGCGGGCTTTCAGCACACCAGCCACCATGTCGCTCAGGGCCTTAGCATCAGGCTTGGGATTAGCGAGCAGGCTTTCAAAAAGCTGCAACGCTGGCTCAAAATTGCTGTCCAGACCAGCCAGACTCACGTACACGCGGTCAGCGCCGCTACTCACGCTGAACGAGCAGCCCAGCTTATAGAACTCCTGCTGCAACTGCGCCGCCGAGTATTTATCAGTACCGAGGTATTGCAGGTAATCAGCCGCCAAACCCAGCTTGGGGTCGTTATTGGTGCCGAGGTCGAGGATATAGTACAGGTTGAATAGCTCGTTTTCGGTATTCTTGGTGTAAAACACCGGCACGCCCGAAGCCAGCTTTAGATCCTGAATATCCTTCTTATAGTCCACAAACACCGGCTGCAACTCCGGCGTGGGCTTGTCCACCACTTCCTTGTAGAACGCCGAGGCTACCTCCCGATTTACCGGCACCGGCGTAATAGCGGGCTTCACTACTTTGGGCGTGCTCGTGTCTTTGCCCGTGCGCTTGTAAATGAGCGCGTAGTTGTTCTGGTAATACTCGTTGGCTACTTTCAGCACATCCTCCTTCGTGGTGGCGGCAAACATCTCCTGCTGCCGCAGGTACTCTTTCCACGACTGCCGCGCCACGAAAGCTGACACAAAAGCACCAGCACGAGCCTCATTGCTCTCGTAGCTCTTGGTGCGCTGCAGCTTCTCGTTGTTGATGATGGCCGGAATCAGCCAATCCGGAAAGTCGCCCTTCTTCACCTTGTCCAGTTGGCCCAGCAGCAAGTCGCGCACTTGGTCTAAGCTTTGGCCCTGGCGAGGCGTAGCGTAGAGAATATGGGAAGAGTAGTCGTTGTTGATATCGGTGAATGAAGCCGCCTGCAACACCTTCTGCTGCTGGTTCAGGTTCAGGTCAATCAAACCGGCCTGTCCGTTGGTCAGAATCTTGTCGATCATGCGCAGTACCACCGTATTGGGCGTGCCCGTGGTCGTGCCGCGGAAGCGGAAGCCTAGCATCACGTTCTCGGCATCCGGCCCCACAATTTCCTTCACGATGGGTGCCGTAATGGGGGCTTCCTGCGCGACGTTAAACGTGGGCTCGGCCTTGCGGGGTAGCTTGCCGAAATACTGATCAATGACGCGAATGGTCTGATCATAATCCAGATCGCCGCTCAGGGCCAGCGCTACGTTGTTCGGAACGTAATACTTGTCGAAATAAGCCTTAATCTCCGTGATGGAGGGGTTTTGCAAGTGCTCAATGGTACCAATAGTCGTTTGGGTACCATACTGGTGCTTCTGGTACAGACTGGCATTTAGCGCCTGGTACGCCTTACTGAAGTCGTCGTCGAGGGTCCGGTTTTTCTCTTCATAAACGGCCTCCAACTCCGTGTGAAACAAGCGCGGCACCATTTCGCCCAGGCGCTCAGCCTGAATGGCGGCCCATTTCTCCAGCTGGTTGCTCGGAATGTCTTCCTGATACACCGTCTGCTCCACGGAGGTGTAAGCGTTGGAGCCTTTAGCGCCGATAGCGCCCATCACTTTGTCGTACTCGTTGGCCACGGCATACTTAGCCGCTACCCCCGATACAGAATCGATCTGGTGGTAAAGCTGCTTGCGCAACGCTACGTCGCGGGTACCACGATACTTCTCGTAAAGTGCTTCAATCTTCGCTAGTTCGGTCTTCTCTGCCTCCCAGTTTTGAGTACCCAAGCGCGAGGTGCCTTTGAACACCATGTGCTCCAGGTAGTGCGCTAGGCCGGTGGCAGTACTCGGGTCGTTCTTGGACCCTGCCCGCACCGCCATATAAGTCTGGATGCGTGGCGCATCATCGTAATCCGACAAATAGACCGTCAGGCCATTGTCGAGGGTATAAATGCGTGCTTTGAGCGGGTCGCCTTCTACTGTCTCGTATTTGTATTCTTTGGCGGCTGGGGCACTGGCTTGGGTTGTAGCATCAGTGGGGGCATTGCCAGTAGAGGCCGTCTTCGTTGATTGGCACTCGGTAGTCAGGCCAAGCGCGGCTATGGCCGGAAATAGAAGCAGAAAAGGTTTTTTCACAGAATTTCCGGTGCAGAAAACAGGGCAGAGCAATAAGAAATCAAAGATACTTGGTGGGGGCTGGAATTAAAAACGATACAGCATTTAGGTAAGATTATGCTGTATCTAAGCCGAAAAGATGGCCACGAATTCTTGGGTCGATAGCTGGAATAGTTTCGGCTTGCAAAGTGAGGTGCCTGGGTAAATGGCCCGTCCACTATTCACGGCAATCCGTTATGTAAAGATCAATTTAGTATCGATAAAAAAGCCCCCAACATGATATTGGGGGGCTTTTTTAACGCTTCTGCTGATATACGGTAAGAATTGGAAGACCTTCTGCCCGAATAGTATGCACTTCGCGCCAGAGCTTCATACTGTCAGGATATGAATTGGAATAGTTGCGTGGTCGGTGGTTCGTAAGGAAGTAGCGGGCTGCGGGCTGATTTTCCTTCCAGATGTACTGTAAACGAGCTTTTTGCGCTGGGGGCAACAGGAAACCCGCGCAGTATAGCATATCAGCATCACCACTGTAGGTGATGGAGGGGCTGGGATCGTGGGCCAGCACCCACTCCAGGCCCTGCCGATAGGCCAGGCCCCAGTAGTCGCGGTCAAACTGCTGCTCCACGGCCGGGGCGGGCAGAAAGCTGAAGTACACCTGCTGGTGGGGGTGCAGGCGGATCATGCGCCACACCGTATGCCCGACTTCCAGCCCGCCAGCGGCCACCAGGCCCACGGCTAGCCCGCGCCCCGCCCAGGAGGGGGAGTGCCGGCCCACGTGCAGCAGGGCGCGCAGGCCCTGCACGGCAAAAAGCAGCAGGGCGGGGTAGAGAAAGTAGAGGTGGCGCCAGCCGTTGTAGACCACCGCGTGCAGGGCGATGACCAGCACAAGTGGGGTGAGCAGCCAGAGCAGCAGCAGCAGGCTCAAGCGGGCCTCGCGGGCGCGCCAGTACGCCCACCCGCCCCGCCAGAAGCGCCGCAGCGTGGCGGCCAGGCCCAGCCCAGCGGCCAGCAGGTAGGGCAGGGGCGTGGTCAGGCTGATCCAGACCGGAATGTAGTGCCACGGAAGCTGCGTGCCCGGTAGTACTTGCCCAAAATACACTACTCGGCCCGGCCAAAGCGAGTACTGACTGATACGCCGGGATACATTGAGCAACTCAGGCAATGGCGTTGCCCACAGGTAAGGCCAGCCGATAATAATAAAGATCAGGGCGGCCGCTACATAGAGAGCTGCCACGCCAGCTACACGCCGGCGCGGCAGCTCAGTGGCCGGTCGGTTAACGGCTTCCAGCCCGAGCATAACCAGCGTTACGACCAGCAGCAGCACCCCCTGCACGCGCACATCGACGGCCAGCGCCGTGGCGAGCCCGTGGACGAGGGCGCGCCCCCGCGTCGGGTGGTACAGCAGCCGCACCAGCGTGTAGATAGCCAGCGTGAAGAAGGCCATATACACGATGTCTTTGCCGTTGTAAAAAGCTTCGGCAAAAAACCGGGGCGAGAGCACGAGCAGCCCCGCGCCCAATAACCCCCAGCGCCAGTCGCCAAACCATCGGGTGCCAAGCCGGTACAACGCCCACACGCCCAGCACAAATAGGAAGAAGATAAGCAAATGGCGCAGGTAGTAGTAAGCCTGTGCATCATGACGCGTAAACAGGTAGCTCACTACCACCATCGGTAGCTCAAAAGCCACCCCGTGGTCAGCATCACGGAAGGAGCGAATATCAGGTATCAGGTGGTTGGTTGGCTGCCGCGCTACCAGCTCGGGCACTACCAACTGGGCCAGATATTTTGCGCTTACCAAGCCGTTGAGATGATTGTTCGGCTCATCGATGGATACGCCATAGTCGCGGTGCAATAGTACACCAGTGAGAATAAGCAGCCCGAAGAACAGACTAACTACCCCACGAGCAGTGAGCAGCAACTGTAGAAAAGAACGACTTGATGGCATAGGAAAAAACGGCGGCTTTTTTGAGCTATCGAACCAGCACTATAATCACTTGTGGGTATGAATTAAAAAGTACAAAGTAACTGCTTGGATGATTTGGGATTGGAGTAGCCGAAAAACTACTGCTGCTGATACACCGATAAAATTGGGAGGCCTTCTACCCGAATAGTATGCACCTCGCGGCCTACTCCCACGCTATCGGGGTAGGAGTGAGGGTAGTTATGCTGGTGATAGGTCGTCAGAAAATATTGAACCTCCGGACGGTTGGCATTCCAGCTGTATTTAAGCCTGCTTTTCTGATCTTCCGGTAGCAGTAAAGTGCCACAATACAACATCCATGGATCGCCGCTGTAGGTGATGGAGGGGCTGGGATCGTGGGCCAGCACCCACTCCAGGCCCTGCCGATAGGCCAGGCCCCAGTAGTCGCGGTCAAACTGCTGCTCCACGGCCGGGGCGGGCAGAAAGCTGAAGTACACCTGCTGGTGGGGTGCAGGCGGATCATGCGCCACACCGTATGCCCGACTTCCAGCCCGCCAGCGGCCACCAGGCCCACGGCTAGCCCGCGCCCCGCCCAGGAGGGGGAGTGCCGGCCCACGTGCAGCAGGGCGCGCAGGCCCTGCACGGCAAAAAGCAGCAGGGCGGGGTAGAGAAAGTAGAGGTGGCGCCAGCCGTTGTAGACCACCGCGTGCAGGGCGATGACCAGCACAAGTGGGGTGAGCAGCCAGAGCAGCAGCAGCAGGCTCAAGCGGGCCTCGCGGGCGCGCCAGTACGCCCACCCGCCCCGCCAGAAGCGCCGCAGCGTGGCGGCCAGGCCCAGCCCAGCGGCCAGCAGGTAGGGCAGGGGCGTGGTCAGGCTGATCCAGACCGGAATGTAGTGCCACGGAAGCTGCGTGCCCGGTAAATACTGGCCGAAGTAAAACACCTTGGAGTGCCAGCTAAAGTGGCTCATGCTTCGAAAAATCGCTACAAAGTTGATGAGTGGCGCTTCCCAAAGTGCGGGCCAGCCCATCACAACGAAAGCGCTAGCTGCCACTAAGTAGAGTAACGTGGCTTTGAAGAGTGGTTGCTCGCTGGAGCGCTCAGCCTGAGGTGTCAGCAACAACTCAAGCCCCACCATTCCTAAGGTAAAGGCTACACTCATTACTCCTAAAATGCGCACGTCAATGGCCAGTGCGGTAGCCAAGGCGTGCAACAAGGCGCGTAGGTAGCTGGGCCTCCGTAGGAAACATACGAGGCAGTAGATGCTCAGGGTAAACAGTGCCATAAACACGATATCCTGCGCATTATAAAAAGCCTCGGCAAAGAAGCGGGGCGACAGTACCAGCAGCAGAGCTGTCAGCAGGCCCCAGCGCCAGTTCTGGAAGCGCAGGGTAGCTAAGCCATACAGCGCATACACGCCCGCCACAAAAACGAGAAAAATACATAGGTGTCGCAGCCAGTAAGCGGCTTGGGTATCGTTGCGCGTGAAGGCAAAATTCAGCAGGGCCATCGGTACCTCAAATACTACGCCGTGGTCGTTTTCGCTGTAGCCCTTGAGAGCCGGAATCAACTCAGTGCCCGCTTGCCGCCGCACAAGTTCCGGCGCCAGCATCTCCCCCACATACTTGATATTGACCATGCCATTGAGCTTGTGGCGTGGCTCGTCTACGGAGACGCCGTAGTCGCGGTGCAGCAGCAGCCCCGTGAGTAGGAGCAGGATAAAAAAGCCCCCCACAACGACTCGGCGGACGGAAAGCAGCGACTGCAAAGACAAACGAACCGATGGCATAGGATGAAGAAACAGGCAGCTTACCAACGCTTGAATACGGAGAAGATGCGCAAGCCATCAGCCCGGATGGTATACACCTCCCGCCCCAGACTATCGGGGTAGGTTTTGGGGCGTGCGCCGTAGTAATGGTAAGCAGTCAGAAAGTAACAGGCTTCGGTGGGCGTTTCGGCATGGCTGGGAATATAGCGGAGGCGGGCGCGCTGACTGGGGGGCAAAATCAGCATGTTATTATCCAGGTAGCTCGGATTGCCACTGATAGTTATCTGCGGGTTCGGATCGTGGGCCAGCACCCACTCCAACCCTTCCCGATAGGAGAGGCCCCAGTAATCAAGCTCAAACAGCCGCTCGGCCGCACTGGGGGGCAAAAAGCTGAAGTACACGTATTGATGCGGATGAAGCCGGACCATACGCACGACAGTGTAGACACCCTCCAACCCCGCCGCGACGAGCAGCAGCGACGCCACCCAAGCCCGCGTTCGGGAGGCGTAGCGCGCAAGGCAGTACAAGTAATACAGACCCCGAACAGCCAGAATCAGCAGCGCCGGATAGATAAAGAACAGATGCCGCCAAGCGTTGTACAGAATTGAATTCAGGCCAATAACCAGCAATGGCGGCACCAACAGCCACAGCAGCAATAGCAGATTCTGGCGGTGCTCCGGCGTCTGCAAAAATGTACGCCACTGCTTCAGCAAAGCAAACAGAGTCAGCAAAAAGCCCCCCGCAGCCCCCAATGTGTAGGCCACGGGCGTCGTTACCAGAATCCAACCTGGAATGTAATGCCAAGGCATTGGATCAACTGGCAGATGAATTGTGTTTCCCCAGTAGAGTAGCGTGCCCCTGAAAGGATATTTGCTTAAGCTGTGAAAGGAAGCCAGTAAGTTGGCGAACGGCGCTTCCCAAAGCGCCGGCCATCCGATAAGAATAGCCACCGGAGTAGCGGCCAGATACACTCCTGCACCCTTTATAAGTTGCCGATTGGCAGTTCGTTGGTCATTCGGCCGAAATAGTACTTCCAGCCCCAGCATGCCCACAGTGAAAGCTACCAGCAGCATCCCTAGGATGCGGATATCCACGGCAAGGGCCGTAATCAGGGCGTGCAGTAGCGCGCGTGGAAGGGTAGGTTGCCGGACAAAGCGGAGTAGAGAGTAAATGCCGAGCGTGAAGAGCGACATAAATACGATGTCCTTGGCATTGTAAAACGCATCGGCAAAAAGACGGGGCGAAATCACCAGTAAAAGTGCCGTAAGCAGGCCCCAACGCCAACTTTTTAAGTATAGAGTACTCAGACGGAATAAGGCATACACACCCGCCACGAAAACCAGAAAAATGCAGAAGTGGCGCAGATAATAGGCGGCTTGCGCATCGCCACGCGTGAGCACGAAGCTCACCAACGCCATAGGTATCTCAAACGCGACACCGTGGTCGTTTTCTATGTAATTTTTAAGCGGCGGAATGAGCTCATAGCCAGCTTGATTTCGAACCAGGGCCGGTACGACGAGCTCCGCAATGTACTTGACATTCACCATCCCGTTTAGCCGGTCTACTCGCTCATCAGCCGATACGCCATAGTCGCGGTGCAGCAGCAGGCCCAACAAAACAAGCAGGCCAAAAAAGGAGCCGACAATAAGCCGTTGATGACGAGCCGGTAAAAGCTTGTTTATCAAGCTGCTAAGAAAAGTCAATATGTGTAGGCTTGTGGATGTAAGAAGAGCCTAACGCTCAACCAATACCTTAAAAATCAGTGTCGAGCCCCAGCCGTTGCTTCATCTCACGAAGGGACGGAAACTTGTCGGCCAGATATTCAAACTTATCGGCCGAGGTATACAGCTTGCGCGCCGTCTGCACCTGCTCCCCCATCACGGGCTGCACCGTGAGGCGCGGGTAGCCCGTACGCCGCCGCAGCTCGGTCAGAAACTCAATCCGAAAATCATTGAACTGATCAATTTGAATAGGATTGTCGACCACTAGCTCAATGACATGCTGCTCATTAACCGTCACCGGCCGATTCAGCACCATGTACTCACTCATACGGTCCTGCGCCCGTTTTTCCTCTTTCAACTCCTGCCACACGCGCTGGAGCAGTTCTTCGTCCACGGCCGGCAGACCAAGTGCGGGCCCACTGGGCTCAGCCACTTCCTGGGGGGCATTTTTGACCACGGTGGCCTGCTGGGCCACCTGGGCTTTGAGGTCTTTCAGACTCGGAATCTTACTAGCTCCATTCAGCGGCTTGACAGCGGCCAGCGAGGGAGCGGGGGGCATTTTTGGCGCTGGTGGCGTTTGACCTGGCTCGTGACCGGCTACACTGGGCGCGCCGGTATCCACGTGCGGCACCGTATCAAGCACCTGATGCTGTGCTGTTGGCAAGTCAGCCTCTTCGTCTTCGATGCTGGGCGTGTCGTGCAATTCCTCCACGCCGCTTTCCACCGGAATTATCTCCTCCGGTTCAGCGGGTGCCGACACGAGTTCTGATTCTGATAAAGTAGCGCTGGGGGGTATTTTAGCTACCCCATTGCTCGAAGCCGGAGTAATAGAGGCAGCAGGTGCCGCCGGAACCGCTACTGGCCGCGCCATTGGAGCGCTTAGACCAGTTACGGGAGTAGGCTGGGGGACATTTTGCGGCGCTGAACTATTTACGCTACTTTTTTTTTAGCCTCGCCGTTCGCCGACCCGTTGGAGCCAGCGCCTAGCTCGCGCGCAAACTGCACCGCGCCGTTGAGATACGTCAGCTTCATCAGCGTCAGCTCCACGTGCAGGCGCTGGTTTTTGGCTTGCTTAAACTCCCGGTCACACTGGCTGATCAGATTCAGGGCCGACAGCAAAAACGGCAGCGGCGCCGCCTGAGCCTGCTGCACGTAGCGCGCCCGAATGCCTTCCGAAACCTCCAGCAACTGCACCGTTACCGGGTCTTTGCACACCAGCAAGCCACGCAAATGCTCGGCCGCGCCCACCACAAAGTTGTGCAGGTCGAAGCCGTTCTGCATGATTTCCTCCAGCAAAAGCAGCGAGCCGGAGAGGTTTTCGCTCACCAGAAAATCGACCAGCCGGAAGTAGTATTCATAGTCCAGAATGTGCAGGTTCTGCACCACATCCTGATAGCGGAGCGAGTTGCCCGAAAACGTGACCATCTGATCGAAGATGGACAAGGCATCGCGCAGAGCGCCGTCAGCCTTCTGCGCTACTAAATGCAGTGCATCCGGCTCGGCCGTAATGTGCTCTTGCTTTGCGATGTAGCCCAAGTGACCCACGATGTCATCAACCCGAATCCGGTTGAAATCGAAGATCTGGCAGCGCGACAGAATCGTGGGAATGATCTTGTGCCGCTCGGTGGTAGCCAGGATGAAAATGGCGTAGGAGGGCGGCTCTTCCAGGGTCTTCAAAAAGGCATTGAAGGCCGCGTTGGAGAGCATGTGCACCTCGTCAATAATGTAGATCTTGTATTTGCCGGTCTGGGGGGCGTAGCGCACCTGCTCGACTAAGGAGCGAATGTCCTCGACGGAGTTGTTGGAGGCTGCATCCAGCTCGTGCACGTTGAACGAGGCGTTCTGGTTGAACGAGCGGCACGACTCGCACTGGTCGCAGGCTTCCGTTTCGGGCGAGAGGTTCTGGCAGTTGATGGTCTTGGCCAGAATGCGGGCGCAAGTGGTTTTGCCCACCCGCGCGGGCCGCAAAACAGGAAAGCCTGGGCTAGGTGGTTGCTGACAATAGCGTTTTGCAGCGTGGTAGTCACGTGCTGCTGCCCCACCACGCTCCGAAAGGTGGCAGGACGGTACTTACGGGCCGAAACGACGAAATTTTCCATACTTCTATCTACAAAGATAGGCAATCCAAGTGGCGCATCCGACTGCATTTTAGGCGTTGCACGCCACTAGCATCAGCCCAATGCGGTTGTATTAACTTTAATATTGTAATTATATTATATCATTGACTAACAGATGGATAATGTAGATTTTTGATTTGTTTGGTCGATTTTCCAAACTATCTTATGTGTGATAATGCGTCCTTCCATATCACTTGGATTGAGTGAATAGGAGGCTGCACGTAGCCTTCTGTTTCAGTAGCATACAGCACTTATTAGAATAGGCAGTAGCGTCCTGATCTACCTGCCATGACTTCTCTGTCTCAAGCTTTTATCTATACAGTGCCCAGTCTTCATACCAACCTTAACCAGACCTGTCATGAAAAAAACGCTATTGGCTTTCTGTCTGCTTTCGCTTCAAGCCGTTGGACTAACCTGGGCACAAACAAATCCGCCGGCGGCGCCCTCGGTCCCGGCTACTGACGAGTATTTTGGTATCAAAGTAACCGACCCCTACCGCAACCTTGAAACCCTAACCGACCCGGCCGTCCAGACTTGGATGAAGGCGCAGGCCGATTACGCTCGTCAGACGCTGAATGCCATTCCGGGGCGTCAGGGGCTTCTAGATAAAATGAAGGAGTTTGATGCGCGCAAAGCCGAGCAGGTACGCGAGTTGAAAATAGCCGATAACGACCGTTACTTCTACCTCAAAATTCGCCCCCAGGATCAGCAGCCCAAGCTGTATTGCCGCGACGGCTACAAAGGGACTGAGGTATTGCTTTTCGACCCGGAAGCGTTTGAGACAGGGAAAGTGTATACCGTCAACAGCTTTTCGCCCTCCTACGATGGCTCTAAAGTAGCTTTTGAAATTAGCGAAAAGGGCGCTGAAGTAGGCACCTTGCGCATTATGGACGTGAGCGGGAAAAAGCTCTACCCTGAAAAGCTGGAGAATACTTGGGGAGTGGGCGAGTGGCTACAAGACGGCAACAGCTTTACCTACGTGCCTCTGAATGGGCGCGATGTGAACGATCCGACGGCTCGCCTCAACACGCAGTCGTTGCTGCACCAAGTAGGTACGCCACCCAGCCAGGACCGGCCGGTGTTTTCGGCCAAACTCTACCCGACTTTAGGCATCAGGCCCTCCGATTATCCCTACGCTTATTACGACCGCGACACCAAGCTCTTGTATGGTCTTATCAGCTCCGTAGATCGGTATCAGCATATATATTACGCTCCGGTAGCAGAGCTTGCTCGGCCCAAAATTGCTTGGAAGCCACTTTTTAAGCCTGGGCAGGAGGTTACTAATTTCGCGACCGACGCGAAGTATGTGTACTTCATAACCTCCAAAAATGCCCCCGCCAGAAAATCATGCGCATGCCGGTGGCCAAGCCCGACGTAGCTACCGCCGAATTGCTGGTGCCGGAAAGCCCTAACGAGGCCATTGATATGGAGCAGCTCAAAGTCACGAAAGATGGACTGTATTTCGTGCGCACCAAGAATGGGGTAGAAGCCTCGCTTTACTTCGTGGCCAAAGGGGGCAAAAACGTGGAGCGTATTCCGCTGCCCCAAGCCGCCGGAACCATTACGCTACAAACCAAGAATGCCGACTCACCCGACCTGTGGATACTGCCCGTAGGCTGGACCACCGACCGTACTCGCTACCGCTACACCGCCGCCACCAAGAAGTTTACACTCGAGCCCATTTCCTCCGAAGCGCAGTACCCGGAGTTTGCAGATTTGGTCGTGGAGGAACTCATGGTGCCTTCGCACGATGGGGTGCAGGTGCCCTTATCGTTGGTGTACAAAAAAGGTACTCCACGCAACGGTTCTGCACCCATATTGATGGTGGGCTACGGTGCCTATTCCATTTCCGCAAACCCTTTCTTTTACCCACCTTACCTGCTTTGGACCCAACAGGGGGGCGTATTTGCGGTGCCCCACGTGCGCGGGGGAGGCGAGATGGGCGAAGCCTGGCACAAAGCCGGACAGAAAGCCACGAAGCCCAACACTTGGAAAGACCTTATTGCCTGCGCCGAGTACCTCGTTAAAAACAAGTACACCGCTCCCGGCCGCATCGCCATCAACGGTGGCAGCGCCGGCGGTATCCTCATTGGCCGGGCCATGACGGAGCGCCCCGATCTGTTTGCCGTCGCGATGCCGGAGGTGGGCTGCCTGAACGCCATCCGGATGGAGAATTCGCCTAATGGCCCCGTAAACGCTCCCGAATTTGGCACCGTAGCCAAGGAGGATGAGTGCAAGGCCCTGCTGGAGATGGATGCTTATCTGCACCTAAAGGAGGGAACTAAGTACCCCGCCACGCTCATTACGGCCGGCTTCAACGATCCGCGCGTTATTGCCTGGCAGCCGGCCAAGTTTGCCGCTCGTTTGCAAGCCAGCAACGCCTCCAACAAGCCCATCCTGTTTTTCACCGACTACGACGCCGGTCACGGCATCGGCGACTCCAAGCAGAAGCAGTTCGAAACCATGGCCGACTTGTTGGCCTTCGGACTCTGGCAAACCGGAGTGCCGGCCTTCCAACCCAAAACCTCTGCTATGAAGTAAAGAGCTAGCGGCGCGTAGGAGACGATTATTGGGCTTTATACTGGGGCTGGGGGGCAATTTGTGGGAACAAAAAAGCCCCCCAGCAACGTTTTCTCCGTGATGTGCGTACATTCGCACCCCGCTCTTCGGCGCGGGCATCGTTCTTTCTAATTTGGGGCTGACTGGAATTGACAGCTTGTGCAGGTCGCGAGTAAGCGTGTCAGGAGTTGAATGGATCTCCTGTTAAAAAGTCATTCGAACAGTAAATGGCGAGTATAGCTACGCCATGGCTGCTTAGTCTAGGTACTAAGTAATGCCATCGTTCCGCATCCGTCTTCCTTTTCACGGGTGAGCACGGGACGTCGTAAGTAAAGGGATAGTTTGGGCAGAGGTGTGATGCTCAGGCGAAAACAACTGCATCTAAGGGAGATCTAAAGGCCTGATGTGCGCCCGGATTTCCCCGACAATTCAAGCATAGATACACACGTAGAAAGCTCGTCGGTTTCCTTGTCTGGACCAGGGTTCGAATCCCTGCAGCTCCACGTTATTTAAAAAAAGCCCCCGGTTTCGGGGGCTTTTTTTGTTACTTCACAATTTGTTTGTGAATTCTTAATGAAAAAGACTTCGCACCCTCGGTTGAAACTTTTTTTCTAACCAGTAGGCGGCTAAGATCACTGCTGGAATAGCAATTGCAAAACGCACCCAATAAGTTAGCGCTGTACCTGAGAAAGTCTCTACTCTGTGGAAAATAAACAGAATAGGTATATGTATAATATACATTCCATACGAAATGCTACCTAACTTAATTAAAGGATTCATTAGTCTTTGAGATAATTGTTCGAGCGCATCAGATTTGACGAGCATTGCTGCGATACCCATCAGATAAAAGAACGTGGCCAAGATATAAGAAGCCAAATCCAGTTCTTTAAAACGTAGAGCCAAGTAGCCGAACGTTAAGGCGGGTAACCCGAACAAGCATATTAATATAATACGACGATAGGGGAAGCTCTTGTCAGCAAATAGTAATATATAAGCGGCTGCGTACGGCAAAAACGCCATGTCATTAAATCTGATTTGCGTTTCGTAAGGCTTACCAGGCTTAAAAAATAACGTTTCGCCCGTTAGTAATCTCGTTACCTTGAGAGTAACTGTTTCGAGTATATTAAACTGATACATACTGAGTAGCACCAGTAACATACCGATAAGAACTTGGTAAGAGGTTTGAAAATCCGGAAGATGCTTTGCAGAGTGGGCCAATCCTAAGCCGACCAACCAAAAGGCGAATCCAAACGCATAAGAGCTCAGTAATGGAGCATCAGGTGCTGCGTACATATTTGCTACGCCAATGCACATACAGATAATAGCTGCTGGAAAAGGAGGAACTCTAAAAAAGGAGATAGGTATAAATAGAAGATAGTAAAGGACCTCATAGTGCAACGACCACGATGGGCCATTCTCAATTACTAGCGGCGTAAGTAAAACCTGAGTAAGTGTAAAATTTCCAAGCAATGTTTTTATTGGGTAAGGCTGCGCTATTAGCACCGCCACCACCATGCTTACAAAATAGATAGGATAGATGCGTAAGAAGCGTTTCTTAAGATATGTTCTAATAGTTGCTTTACTCGCCAGACGCTGTTTTGTGGAAAGGCCAATCACATAGCCTGAAAGAACAAAAAATAGAAGTACACTCAGATGTGAAGGCGGTAGAAAAGCTAATACCCCTTTTGGCGAGTAATGCGGATCTAAGAAGTTAAAATTTTCGATCGCATGGCACCATACCACAATGAATGCCGCTACTCCTCGTAGTGCCTCTAGGCTATATCTGATTTTAGTGTCTTCTTTATTAATCAGTTGATCAGGGATGCCTGTATTGGGTAATAGCATAACGAATTTGCCAAGTGAAACACAAAGCTATTCTCTATAAGATGATATACTCTGAAAAAGGTAACATAGGGGGAACACTAAACAGGGTAGAAATAGTACATTCAACATGACCCTGTTTTGAGTGGTATACAAACTAAAAGCAGGTGTTTGTAGGGGTATCATGTGAATAGTACAAGGTGAAATAGTGGATTTAGTAACATGGCATGAGATTGGTAGCTCAACAATAAGCTTTTTAGTCTTAGGTTATGGCAACTGAAAAAGAAATACAAACTGCGCTGAATCTCTTGTTGCGCTACCCTATTTGCTCCTCAAGCCTACGCATTCAAGTACTGCTCTCCAGTAGCCAAGCCACATTAGAGGAGATTACGCCCCAAAGCGAGGGCCCGCGAACTTCAGTGGCACCTCGTACTCTGCTCTTTGTTCGGCGCAAGGCTCATGCCCGGTGGCGCTATATGAGTGAATAGATAATCACACAAACCTTTCCCGAATCGAAAGATTATGGCATGCTGCTAGTTGCAGGTTATGCCCGGTTTGGTTTATATGATGGATGCAAACTGAATACTAAGCTGATGGTAGAGAGCCACTGAAGATATGGACATAATGGCGGGCTTTTTTTAATAGAAACATTCAATAGTATATTGAAATACTTTTAAAAAAGTGTAGTTTAGTACTCTTACTAAAGCTGTAAGAGATTCGAAGGGCCAGCTATTATCCTGTAATGAGCTGTCCACCCGATTGACATATAATTACTTTAAATGGAGGTGCATATTGGGTTGTCAGTTGATCTGGCATTAATACCCATTCAATCAATGAGCTTTTATAAGGCTGGTTGGTAATATGGACTCCATGAGGTGAGAACCTGAGTAAAGCATTTATCTTATTCGAACTATGGCTTCCATCCGGGCTTGGAGCGCGCGAACATGAAACCAGTCAGGACATGACATAAGGTTTTATATAATGCCATTAGTAGTGTTTGGTTTCAGGCAAATACTTTATTTATGGGCAATCAGTACACATTCATTTCGCCTGCTACAAGATTATCCGCAATAGCCCTGTTGGTGGCAATGAGCTGTAGCGGATGCTGGTGGAGCGGCTCGCTGGCAGAGAAAGTAGACGATGCAGATCAGCGGGTAGCGCAAAAAACTGGGCCAGCGAGTAAAGGTGCTTTCGCTGACGCGCCGCGGCCTGTGTTGGAGGAGTTGCCGGGAATCGTGACGACAAGCCGTCATTCACCGCTGCTCGCTCGTACCAAAGGGCGGATCAAGCGAATATTCTTCGTGCCAGGGCAATACGTGCACAAAGGCGAGATTCTGGTGAAGGGCTACGACCACAACTTTGTAGTGGCACCCATGAATGCCTTGGTTGCTGAGCGCCTGATTGATGGCAGTTCCTACCTGTCTCCTAATACCGTGGTAGCTTCGCTGCTGGAACTAGAGCCGTTTCAGATTCAAATAATGCCCCCCAGTCTTTATACCCAGCCTGTTGCGCCGGGTTGGGGGGCAAATATTAGTCGCGCAGACGATAAGACCTTCGCCGCGAGCGGCGTAGTACTAGGCAGTCATATCAGCACCGACGGCTCCCTGTTCGTAGACTTGCGCTTGGACCGCGTGGCCGGCGGCTCGCTACTAGCTGGTACCAAAATAAAGGCGGTACTGGCCCCGCCGCCGCTATAACCGGCTTGGTGGCCGGCTCCGCTACGATACTACTTCATACGTCATCACAGGTTTGGCCTTGTTCTTTAGGGTAAACTCCTGCACGGGCTGACATTGGAACGACTCTTTTACCTGCTGATAAGTAGCCTCGGTAATGAGAATCTGTCCGGGCTGGGCGACCGACTGCAAACGTTGCCCCAGGTTCACGGTATCCCCGATGATGGTATAATCTAGCCGCTTCAGCGAGGCCGACCCGATATTGCCTGACACTACTTCTCCCGTACTGATGCCAATGGCTACATCAGGCCGGTACGTGATGCCATCGGGGAGGGGCTCCGCGTTGGTTTGAAGCAAGGTCCGCACTGATAAGGCCGCATCGATGGCGCGGTCGAGGTGAAAAGTGCCCCGGAAAACAGCCATCACGGCGTCGCCCATAAACTTGTCGATGTAGCCGCCCTGCGCAATAATCTCCTTCACCATCTGATCAAAATACAGATTCAGCAAGCGCACTAAGGCATCGGCCTGTAGCTTCTCGGCCAGTGCGGTAAAGCCGCAGATATCAATAAAAACCACTGTGGCCTCAATGCTTTCACTGGCCATCAGGCGGTTTTCCAAGCCGGGGCGGGCCATAAAATTGATGACCGTTTCGTCCACGTACATCTTCAGGATGTTGTTTTCCTGAATCGCCCGCAGAGTTTCGCGCAGCTGCTGTACTTGTGCAATTGTCTTCTCCAAGGTTACTTCCAGGTCAGCAAAATCGACGGGCTTGCACACGAAGTCGAAGGCGCCGCGGTTCATGGCCGTGCGGATATTCTGCATATCGCCGTAAGCCGAAACCATCACGGTTTTCAGGGTTGGGTTTACCTCGGGTAGCTTGGTCAGCAGCGTCAGCCCATCCATCACGGGCATGTTGATATCAGAGAGAACGATATCGACATCCGGCTGCTCTTTGAGCTTATCCAGCGCCTGCTGTCCATCGTGGGCAAAACGAAACTCATAGGTGCCTTCGCGAATCTTGCGTCGGAACTTCTGCTTGATCAGCAACTCTAAGTCAGCCTCATCATCTACCACCAGTATTTTGGTTTTCATAGCGCGGCTTTCAGATAGTATTCAGGAGAAGTAGTTTTTGCCTTAACGTAGCAAAGTCAAGTGGTTTTGATAAAAAATCATTGGCTCCCAGCTCCATGGCTTTGTTATAGCTCTCGGCATCGGCATAAGCGGTAATCATCATCACCAAGGGAGGCGGAATCGGATGGTCTTTTTTTATCAGGCGAAGCAGTTCCAGGCCACTCATGCCCGGCATATTAATGTCGGACAAAATCAGCACTACTTCCGAATAATGTGGCTCTTGTTCTAAGTACGACAACGCCTCTTCCCCGGAGAAGGCAAAGGAAAACGAAAATACGCCGTCACGGATTTCCCGTCGGAAGCGTTGCTCAAACAGGAGCCGCACATCAGCCTCATCGTCGACAACCAAGATCTTTCTCATATGGAATAACTTAGCGTTTGTGTCTGTACGTGTTCCTGACTGACGGGTAGAGATACTGCAAACTCCGTGTATTCGCCTGGCTTCGTCGTGACTGTGAGGGTGCCGCCGTGGCCTTTGGTGACGATGTCGTAGCTGAGCGAGAGGCCCAGGCCCGTGCCTTCGCCCGGCGGCTTGGTCGTGAAAAAGGGGTGAAAGATTTTTTGCCGAATTACTTCCGGGATGCCCATGCCATTATCCTTCACCCAGATAACCACCTGCTCATTTTTCAGGCGTTTGGTAGCCACACACACTTCGGGCCGGTAGCCGGCCTGGCCTAGCCGTTGCCGTTGCTGGACGGCGTAGAAAGCATTGTTAATCAAATTGAGGAGCACACGTCCTATTTCCTGCGGTACAAGCTCCACAAGGCCCAGATTCTTGTCGAAATCTGTAGTAAGGGTAGCGTTAAAGTCTTTGTGCTTGGCGCGCAGGCCGTGGTAAGCCAGGCGTAAGTACTCGTCGGCCAAGGCATTCAGGTCCGTGAGTTGCCGTTCGCCCCGGCTGGCGCGCGAGTGCTCTAGCATGCCCTTCACAATGCTATCGGCGCGCTTTCCGTGGTAGGTGATCTTCTCCAGGTTTTGCGATAAGTCATCAACCAGCTCCGCGGCTGATTTTCGCTCCTTATCAGGCAAGCTGAGCAAAGGGCCAGCTTTTAGCTCGGCTAATAAATCTACGCCTACCTCCGCGAAGTTATTGACGAAGTTGAGCGGGTTCTGAATCTCGTGGGCAATGCCGGCCGTCAGCTCACCTAAGCTGGCCATTTTCTCGCTTTGAATCAATTGCTGCTGCATAGCTTGCAGGTTGCTCAAAGTTTGCTGCAAAGCGGCCGTTCGCTGCTGCACCTGCTGTTCCAATAGCTCATTCTGCTGCGCCAGCAGTTGCTGCTTCTCCTCCTGTTGGGCCGTAGCCTGGGCCGAAAGCCGACGTACCTGGGCCAGCTTAATCATGAGCAGGCGACTATCGAGGGCGAAGCGGCAGGCCAGAAACAGCGAAATAGCCAGCACGGGACACAGAAAAGCGGAGAACGTAAGCATCGTATGCAGCGGAATTCCCAGTACTTCCTGCCGAAGTATTTCTGGCTGTACTACAGACAGCAAAGCAAATGCTAGCAGCAGCACGAAGGCGATGCCGAAGCCCAGTGCAATGATGCCCGCAGCCCGCTTCGCCTGCCGTAGGGCGCCTACGGTAATGCGCAACTGCTCTGCTGTAACTAGCAGCATAAAGCCGACGGTAGGATACCAATGGAACCCTTGCCCGAACATCAATAGCAACAGGCTGAAAATATTGGCTATCCAGAGGGCGTAATAAATGCGCCCAACTCGCAGATAGAAGAAGCTGTAGAGGGCCCGAACGGCTAACACGCTCCCTATCTGCAGGCTCGCGTAAGACACGATATCCATTCCCAGGCGGAGCCCATGCGCGCCGATATCATCGAGAAAGCCAGTACAGAAAAAGGCGCTGGCTTCGGCCATGGTATACAGCGCGAAATAGAAATTAGCCCGCTGATTGGGGTTATATAAATAGAACGCGACATGCAGCGTGCTAAGCAGGAGCAGAGCCCCAAAAAGGAGCATATCGGCTACCTTGTATTTGGACTCCATCTGAAAATTTTCCTCGATCTGCTGTAGCCCAGCCAAGCGTGCCTGAAAGAAAGTAGGAACGAAAAAATCGTTGAAGACGGAAAAAGCCCCCAGTGCGCAACCCGAATGGCCAATACCTGCTCGCCCTCCTCAGAAAGGGGCAACTCAATAGGCTCCCGATTGGGCCAGTAAGCCCTTACCAGCACAGGTATAGAGCTAACCACTCCGTATTGACGCAGCAGCTGTCCATTCAGGTACACCTCCGAGGCGGCGTATTGGGCAATGCTCAAGATCAGGGCTTTGCGCTGAAGCTCGGGGCTTACCCGGAAGCGTAGCCGAAGCCAGCCAATACCCGCCTGCTGCACCTGCGGCAGCTGCCGGGGTGGAAGGGTTGGGTTGATCGGTTGCCAGCCTTGGTCGTCGATATCCGGCTGCGCCCACTGCTCATCGTCGCCGGGCTGAAACTTCCAGCCTTTGTCGAGCACAATGCCACCGGGGGCATTTTATCGAAGTAAACAGCCGTGTCACTGCCTGATTGTGCCACTCCTGCCCGTATGGCAAAAACCAGTGCCAGCAGCATGAGAACTCTTATGGGCAGATAGCAGTGCATAATAGGCAGTGGCGCTTCTGATGCGGTGGCGAGCAATACCAGCTTTAGCAGCCGGTTATGCTCGTAGGATAGCAAAGTGCTACTACCTGATCAGGCAGGAGCGGGAGGGAATAGAACAGGCATTATAACCGGCCTGCATAAGGCCTTAGGGAAAGGATGATCAGTATTAAATATAGTATGATTATAGGTGGAACAATTATAAATGAATCCATTTCAACTAAATTACTTAATCTTAACCATTCAGCCTATCTGTTTCATTTCCTTAGCCATAAGCAACGATAGCGACGCACCCTTGTCATTTCGCTGACTTTAGCGCTAATCTATCCTTGGTCAGTTAGTTCTGCTATGCTCACACTTCACAAGTCGGCTGCGGATGGTGCTCCGGCTGGGCCTCTGGCCAGGTTGATTTGGCCTTTTCTGGAAATGTGGAAGCGCCTCATCAATATTGGGGTGCACAAGGAGCTTACCGAATGGCAATGGAAGCGGGTGCGGCTGCTGAATGGGATTAGCGCCATCACAATTGCCATCTATACCGGCTACGTCATTGTGTTCTTTAACTCCCCGGACTGGCTGACGTTTCGGATTTGCCTGGCGGGCGTATTCCTGAATTTACCCCCTTTTATACTCAATCATTACCGACGCTACAATGCTTCGGCCTACTACTGCATCCTGAGCGTTACGGTGTTATGCTCCTTTATTGCCATTGCCCGCAAGTACGACGGCGTCGAGTATTACCTGATTTCGAACAGCATTGTCGCCATGCTGTTCTTTCGCAAATTCTGGAAAATACTCATGTTGTTTTCGCTCAACGTGGCCGCCTATTTTGCGGTGCGCTACGCGATGCAGCATGTACAACCTTTTCTTTATGTGAAGGATAGCACCTATTTCTATAACGCCAATGTGCTGCTGTTTTTCATGACGCTGTTTTTTGTGGTGTACTACTTCCGCGCCGAAAACTTTCGGCAGGAGAAGATGCTGAGCCAGAAAAACGAGACGCTAGGTCAGTCGCTGGAGCATTTGCAGAACACGCAGGACCAACTGGTGCAACAGGAAAAGCTGGCCTCGCTGGGCGCCCTCACGGCCGGTATTGCCCACGAGATTCAGAACCCGCTCAACTTCGTTGATAACTTCTCGGAGGTAGGAATAGAGTTGGTGGAGGAACTGCGCCAGGAACTCGACCATGAGGCAATATCGGAGAAGCGCAGGGTGATGATAACGTCATTGCTGGATGATCTGGCCCAAAGTCAGAAGAAGGTAAATGAGCACGCCGACCGCGCTGGCAATATTGTGCGGGGAATGCTCCTGCACTCGCGCGCCAGCCGGGGCGAACGGCAGCCCACGGACCTGAACGCGCTGGCCGACGAGTATTTACGGTTGGCTTATCACGGCCTGCGCGCCAAGCACAAAGACTTCAACGCCACTCTCTCTACCGACTTCAACCTACAATTGGGGCCGATAACCGTGGTGGTCGAGGATATCAGCCGGGTGCTGCTGAATTTGTTTACCAATGCTTTTTACGCGGTGCACAAAAAGGCCACGCAGCTGCCGCCCGGGAGTAATTATAAGCCAACCGTGTCGGTGAGTACGCAGCGGGCGGTAAATGGCGTGCTGTTGCGGGTGCGCGACAATGGCACGGGCATTCCGCTGGATGTGATTGACAAGATTTTCCATCCGTTTTTCACGACCAAGCCGCCGGGCGAAGGCACGGGCCTAGGCCTCTCGCTCAGCTACGACATCGTCACCAAAGGCCACGGCGGCACGCTCACGGTGAACTCCGAGTATGGAGAATACAGCGAGTTTACGGTGTGGTTGCCGGAGGTGCGCGCCTGAGCTAGTAGGCTGCTGTAGAGACGCGTATTGACGTCTTAATAGTTGAATGCAACTGCGCCGCTTGGGCATCGCGATTTCATGTTTCCCTCAGAAAAGCCCCCCAAGCCACTTTATCTACGCTTTACAGTCAGATAAAGCGGCTTGGGGGGCTTTTTTCAAAAAAAGTTGACGACTTCCTGTAACCTTCGGGAGTTGGCGCGGTGTCCACATCAAAATAAGCTCAAAAACTACCTTTCAACCGGTTGAACTCGCTCACAGACAATGCGCTCATGCTTCGGGTGAAGGCCGGAGACGTGGACCGGATGGGGTTGCTCTTTGAGCGCTACCACCGCAAGCTGTTCGGCTTTCTCTATCACATGTTGGGCCAGGCCGAAGCCAGCGAAGACCTGGTGCAAACGGTGTTCTACCGGATGCTGAAATACCGTCACACCTTCACTGGCGACGGGGAATTCAGGACCTGGATGTACCACCTGGCCCGCAACGTGCTGGCCGACCATGTGAAGAAGAATCGGCACTCGGTTCGGCATTCCGATGTAGCCGATTATGCCGAAAAAATTGGGGGTGGAGTAGGGGCTGACGAGCAACTACAGCGCGAGCAGGAAGTAGCTACCCTGCACAGTGCCCTGGCTAAGCTAAGTGCCGAAAACCGCGAGGTATTGGTGCTGAGCCGCTTCCAGGAATTGAAGTACGAGGAAATAGCCCGCGTGATGAACACGACCGAAGGGGCCGTGAAGGTGCGCGTGCACCGGGCCATGAATGAGTTAAAGACAATCTACTTGCGAATTGAAAACTGACGGGAAGGCAATGAATTGCGACCACATAAAAGAACAATTAGCTGACTACCTAAACCACCAGCTGCCGGATGCCGAACGGTTTGCACTGGAGGCTCACGTAGCCAAGTGCCCCGAATGTCAGGAAGAGCTGCAAAGCATGGAGCAGATGTGGCAAATGCTGGGCAGCGTGCCCGTGCCGGAGCCAAGCGAAAACCTGCGCCCCGAGTTCTACGCCATGCTTGCTTCCTATAAGGAAACCATGCCCACGGCGTCGACTAATCCACTGGGGGGCTTTTTTGGATGGCTACAAAGCTTAATGCTGCCCCAGGCCGCGGTGCGGTTGGCGTACGGCCTTAGCTTATTGGCCATTGGATTGGTAGGCGGCTATTGGCTGAACAACAAGAAAACAGCCGCCACGCCGGAGCAGCAGCAACTTGCCACGCTGACCACGCAGGTAGAACAAATGCGCCAGGTAATGCTGCTCTCGCTCATCAAAAATCCTTCGGCTAGTGAGCGGCTGCGGGCCGTGAGCTACACGAAGGAAATAAGCGGCCCCAATGACCGTGTGATCGACGCCCTGCTCAGCACTCTGAATCATGACGACAACGTGAACGTGCGCCTCGCCACGCTGGAAGCCTTGGCCGAACTGGCCGATGAGCCGAAAGTAAGAATGGGCCTTGTGCAGTCGCTACCACAGCAGGAATCGCCGCTGGTGCAGTCGGCCCTGGCCGATGTGATGGTGCAGCTCCAGGAAAAGCGGTCGGTTCAGCCCTTACGCCGCCTGCTCAAGCAGCCTGATCTGGATCAGACTGTGAAAGATAAGATCAAAGAAAGCATCAAAAACTTGTCAAACGGCCAGCCTGCTGCGCCCTCCACTTCAAACGACTACGATGAAACGTTCCTTTCTCCCCAGCCTGATCGGTCTGCTGGTGCTATTGTCTAGCTGCCAACTCTGGGCTCAAGACCGCGAAAACACTGAAAAAATCAATAAAGAGTTTACGCTCACCGGCGACGCCGCGCGCAGTACACTGGCCGTCTACAACATCTTCGGCTCCGTGCGTGTGCAAGGCTACAGTGGCAATAAAGTGGTTGTCGAAGCCACCAAAACCATCACCGGCCCCGATGCGAAAACCATAGAGCAAGGCGTAAAGGAGGTGAAGCTAGGCTTTGAGCAGCGCGGCGACAGCGTTATCGCCTACATCTCTGAGCCGTACGACTCCCGCCCCCGGCGCAATAACAACCGCAACAATGACCGCGACATAGAATACAAAGCCACCATCGACTACGTGGTGAAAGTGCCGTCGCAAATGCACGTGCACGTCTCGACGGTAAATGATGGCGAGGTGATGGTGCAGGATGTCAGCGGTTCGTTGCGGGCTTACAACGTGAACGGGGCAGTCACGCTCAAGAATGTGAAGGGCACCACGAAAGCGCGCACCGTGAACGGCAATGTGGAAGCTACCTACCTGGCCAGCCCCCCCGAAGCTTCCTCCTACAACACCATCAATGGGGATATCAAAGTGACGTATCCCGCCAACTTCTCAGCGGATGTGCATTTCAAAAGCATGCACGGTGAGCTGTTCACGGACTTCCCCCAAGTGGAAACGCTACCGGTACAAGTCACTCAAAACAAGCAAAGTACTGGCAGCGGTACCAAATACAAATTAACCAAGGACACAGCAGTACGGCTGGGTAAGGGCGGAAAAGATTTCCGCTTCGAGACCCTCAACGGCGACGTGACCATCAAACAGCAAACCAAATGAAATCCCCTTTGCATAGTCAATTCCGCATTCGCCAACTACTCCAAGCCAGTCTGCTCGCACTGTTACTGACTCCTTCGCTGCCGCTTCTGGCCCAAACCCGGGAGAGGACGAGGGAACAAACAAAGACGAGGGAGCAAACAAGTGAGCAGGTAAAAGAGCAGGTAGTCGTAGCGCTGACCTCGCCCGGTAAGCCCGGCTCCTTGAACGTGAAACTAGTAGGTGGTTCCATCAATGTGGTAGGCTACAACGGCAAAGACGTTGTGATTGAAGCCTCAGCCCGCGGCGAACGACGCGGCCGAAGTGCTCCAGCCGGCGACGCTTCCGGTATGCGCCGCATTGACCGGAACCCTAGCTTCGACTTGACAGCTGAGGAAAGAGACAACAAAGTCTATATCAAGACAAACTCCTGGCAGCAGCCTATCGACCTGGTAATCAAAGTGCCGCAGCAGTTTTCGCTGAAAATCGGCACGGTGCAAGACGGCGATATTGTGGTGGAAAACGTGAGCGGGGAGTTGGAAGTTAGCAACGTGAACGGCAGCGTGCAGCTCAAGCAGGTGTCGGGTTCGGCGGTAGCCAACACGGTAAACGGATCTGTGGTTGCTACTTTCAAAAACGTCACTAACGGCGCTCCTATGGCTTTCTCTACCGTAAATGGCAAAGTCGATGTGACCTTTCCCGCTAATGCTAAAGCCGCCTTCAAGATGAAATCCGACATGGGCGAGATTTACAGTGACTTCGATCTGGCCACTGAAAAAAGCGCCCCCAAGGTCAACAAGACAGCTCAGGGCGGCACCTATCGGGTCAGCACCGATGATTGGAGCTACGGCAAGATTAATGGTGGCGGCGCCGAGGTGATGATGAAGTCGCTAAATGGCAATCTGTACATCCGAAAGGCCAAGTAGGAAAGGTTGGTCGTTAAATAATAATCGTCTGGTATCCTTTCTGGTGAGGTGCCAGAAAGGATACCAGACGATTATAGAAACGTCACCTATAACAAAATTAAAAAAGCCCCTAGAGCGCATCCTTGATCACAGCCACAGCTTCACGCAAAGCCAGATCCTTCCGCAGTGGCTTCACAAAGCGAGAAGCGCGATTAGTCAGCGTGGTGTCAGCAGTGGTAGCCGTAGAGGCCGTGACGTTGAGTGGGGTAATTTCCAGAGCCGGCAGCAGCTTTTGCGACTCCGTATACTTGTTGGAAGCGGCCCGCGTCAGTTCCTGTTCGGCCCGGTAGCCGGCCAGATTTAGGGAAACCTTGGTGTCGTTCTTACGCTTCTGCATCCGCAGCACCGATTCGGTGATAAGTTTCAGACCGGCACTTGTAGCCACGCGGTTGTTACTAGCGGCCACTAGCTGCGGCAGGGAAGCCGCCCCAGACCATGTTTTATAATTGGCGGGCGCAATTTCGTCCCACGGCAACGCATAGTCGGTGTCTTGTTCGCCCTCGCCAAGCGTGCTGTAAGCATCCGGCACCACTACATCCGGCGTAACGCCCTTAAACTGCGTGGAGCCACCATTGATGCGGTAATACTTCTGCACCGTCAGCTTGAGCGACCCGAAAGGCTTCAGGTTGTCAAAGGTGGCGGGCAGCACCTGATCCAAGTCGAACATCTGCTGTACAGTGCCTTTGCCGTAAGTCGTGTTGCCCAGAATTAGCCCCCGCTTATAATCTTGGATAGCAGCGGCCAGAATCTCGGAAGCCGAGGCGCTGTATTTGTTCACCAACACTACCAACGGGCCTTCGTACTGCACGTCATTGTCGGGGTCGCCGATAATCTGGGCGGCCCGCTGTCGGCTTTTTATCTGCACCATAGGGCCATTTTTTACAAACAAGCCCGCCATTTCTACCGCATCCTGCAACGAGCCGCCACCATTAAAGCGCAAATCGAGGACGACGCCCTGCACACCGGCTTTCTTCAGCTTTTCTAATTCGTTTTTTACATCGGTGGCCGAGCTGCGGCTGCCATTGTGGTTGAAGTCGGCGTAGAAGCTGGGCAGCAGAATGTAGCCGATTTTGCGTCCGCCTTCATTCACCACCGCCGACTGAGCATAGGTGTCTTCGATAATAACCACGTCGCGGATAATGCTGATAACGTGGGTGCTGGCGTCGGGCTTACGCACCGTCAGGCGTACTTCGGTGCCTTTCTTACCCCGAATCAGCTTCACCACTTTGTCCCGGCGCATGCCGGTTATATCTACGGGCTCTGCATCGCCTTGTGCTACCCGCAGAATGATGTCGCCGGTTTTGAGCTCGCCCTGCCGGTAAGCGGCGCTGCCGGGCACAATGTCTGCTACCGAAATCTGACCGTCTTTTTCATCGAGCAACGCGCCCGTGCCCTCAAGGCGCCCAGTTAGGGCAATATCGAAGTTGTCTTTGTCCTGGGGGGCAAAATACTCGGTGTGCGGGTCGTAGGCATTCGTAACAGCGGAAGCGTAGAGCGCCAGTCGGTCGGCGGCATCAGTTTGCTTTATATCATTGAACAACTCATCATAATACTTCAAGACACGCTTTCGGGCTTCGGCTTCCAGCTCCGCCGCCGTGCGCTTGGTTACAGGACCAGCTTGCTTCGAGGCCAACGGCTTTTCGGCTTTTTTAGCTTGCTCGTCCATCATATCGGATACCTGAACCAGCGTTTGATACTTGAGCAGTCGGTGCCAGTAGTCACGGCGCGCGGCGGCATCGGCGGGGTAATCCAGCTTGTCAGGGTCGGTCTCAAACGACTCGGCCACGGTCAGATCGAAAGGGTTGGCCAGCAACTCCCGATATAAAGTTTGAGTTTCGCCGATACGCTGTTCAATCAGTTTGGTGCTCAGATCCAGAAACGGATGGTCACCTTTCTTCAACTCGTCGTCCAGTTCATTCTGATACTTTCGAAGCTGTTCCACATCAGATTTCAGCAGGAATCGGTGGCCGGAATCCAGGCGCTTCAAATACAGCTTGAATACCCGCTGTGAAAACTTGTCGTCGACGGGCAGCGGCTGAAAATGTGCTTCGCTTAAGCCTTGTACTAAGGTTTTTAAGAGCACTTCATCCTTCGGGTTATTGGCCAAGACCTTGTCTTTGTTAAGCCAAGAAGGAGGGGAGTTGAAGGCCGTTAAACCAGAAATACCGAGCAGTAGAACGGTGCCGTAGGTGGCAATAGCGCGAGTAGAAAGCATGGCAGAGCGAGTCAAAACAGAAGAAAACAAGGTGAAAACACCCGACAAAGAGATAATACGGATTCTACTACAACATATATGAAGCCGGAATAAGAGAAAGATGAAAGTCGGGCAAGCAGGTTGTTCCTAAAGCTGAAATTATTTCAGGAAGTCTGACGCATGCCCCAATCATTATGATATATCATTAAAAAATATTTCGTTTGCATGCAACTTCAATGATATGTCATAGTCTGTAATACGAAATCTTTCGTGATGCTAAACGAAATTCTCTTTTACTCCCTCGACCGGGCCATCCGGCAATACCGCAAGTTCGCGCAAGCCAACATTGATCGAGCTGGTATTGACATCACGGTAGACCAATGGCTGGTGCTGCGCGTGATCGACGAGCACGACGATTTAACCCAGGCCGACATCGCCGACCGGGTTTTCAAAGATCAAGCATCGGTTGCCCGCATTATCGCGCTGCTGCTGAAGCGCGGCCTGATAGGAGCCGAACCATTGCCCAACGATGGTCGGCGCACCCAACTGCGGGTAACGGCGGCCGGCCACGACACGCTGGTGGCGGTGCAGCCGGTGGTACTCAGCAACCGCGCCACCGCCCTGGATGGCCTGAACGAGGCCACGCTAGATCAGGTGCGCCGCAGCTTGGAGCGCATTTATACGAATTGCCTTCCCTCACCGGTGACGCCTACAGAAACACCAATTACAGACGCTGCTACCCAGAATCCTGTGCCAGTTGCCAAAGGTTCTTAAGCGCTATAAAGTCGTTGCTATGCACACAAGTTATCGTCCGCCGCCCGCCTAAGTAGGCAAATTTGCCCCCCAGCTTCGCTGTAAGCTGCCCCTGATTTCTTGCTAGTCAGTACCGTGGCCAAAATGGTCACGTTCCTCATCGTGTCCATACATTTCTCCCTACATACATGCTACGTCTTCCATTTTTTCGGCGCTCACTGGCTGCAAAGCGCGTTTTTTATCTTCTTATACCTGGCTTACTGGCTGGCTTGAGTGCAGCGGCTCAGGGTCGGGTGAGCGGTACTGTGCGTAGTGCCGATGCGGGTGCTGGCATTGAGTATGCCACCGTCACGCTGCACCGGGCCGCCGATTCTGCCATGGTCAAAACCGAGTTTAGCGATGCGCAGGGAGCATTTCGTTTCGAGCAGGCGGCGGCGGGGCGGTACTTGGTGTCGGCGGCGCAAGTGGGGTTTGTGCGGATGTGGTCGGGGCCGTTTGAAGTGACGACGGAAAACTACACGCTGCCCGCTTTAGTGCTGAAGTCGAGCCAGGCTACGGCGCTGAAAGAGGTGACGGTAATTGGCCAAAAACCACTCTATGAACGCCTAGCCGACCGCACGGTAGTAAACGTGGAAGGCTCGACGCTGGCCGCTGGCAACACCACGCTCGACGTGCTCAATCGGGCCCCCGGCGTAACCGTGGATGGCAGCGACAACTTAGCGTTGCGTGGCCGTCAGGGCGTATTAGTACTCATTGATGGCAAGCGCCAACCCATGACCGGCACCGAGCTAGCTGACTATCTACGCGCCTTGCCCGCCGACCAATTGAAAAGCATTGAGCTGATAACGAATCCGCCGGCCAAGTACGACGCCCAGGGCGGCGCGGGTATCATTGCCATCAACCTCAAAAAGGACCAGCGGCAGGGCACCAATGGCTCGGTGAATGCCAGCTACGGCCGCAGCCCCTACGATAAGCTGACGGGGGGCTTTTCTGTGAACAACCGCCGCAAAGGCTTGAATACATTTGGGAGCTATACCTATTCCGACCGCGAAGGCATTGGCAAACTGGATATCTACCGCAATTTCTTTGATAATAGTACGGGCCGCCAAGTGCTGACCGGTAGCAGCGACCAACAAAACAGCAGCCAAAGCCGCTCAAAAACACACAGCGGCCGGGCCGGTCTGGATTATAATATCTCGGAGCGTACCGTGGTGGGCGCGGCCTTCAGCGGCCTATCTAATAAAGGACCGGGCTTAGCGCGCAACAATACCTCGCTTTTCGACGCTACGGGCGGTCTGGCCGACTTGTACACGGCTACTACCGACCGAAATTTTCGGTCGGCAAATGGCACGGCTAACCTGAACTTCAAGCACACTTTTGCCGACTCAGCCAATAGCGGCGAAGTGACCGCCGACGTAGACTACGCCCGCTATACCCTCGACCGATTCCAGGGACAGCGCACCGAGTATTTGCTGCGCGAGCGAACCAGTAATCTGCTCGTAGGCGACCAGGAGGGAGATCTGGCCATCATGTCGGCCAAAGCGGATTATATTCAGCCATTGGCCCGCAAAACGCGGTTGGAGGCGGGCGCCAAAATCAGTCGAGTAACATCTGATAATGACGTGGTATTTCGCAATACCGAAGGCAGCGTCACGACCATTGACACCAGCCGTACCAACCGCTTTAAGTACGAGGAGAACATTGGAGCAGCGTACGTGAACCTGAATCGGACATTGGCTAAGACCAGCTTGCAGGCCGGGTTGCGAGTAGAGCAAACTAAGGCCATCGGCCGCCAGGTGGTCGGCGATAGCTCGTTTCGCCGCAACTACGCTCAGCTGTTTCCCAGTGCGGCTATTAAGCGCACTATCAACGACAAAAACGAGGTGAACCTGACCTTAAGCCGCCGTATCAACCGCCCTTCTTACGGCCAGCTCAACCCTTTCCGGATTATTATCAATCCAACTACTTCGGGAGCGGGCAACCCAAATCTGTTGCCCGAAACCAGCTACAACGTGGAGTTGTCGCACACCTTCAAGCAGAAATTTACTAGCACGCTCAGCTACAGCCGCACCGATCAGCCTATTATTGGCGTGGTGCAGCCCGAAACGGACTCGACCGTTGTATCAACCAGCGTAAACCTGAGCCGTCAGGATTACTACGCTCTGACGCTGACGGCTCCGTTGGAAGTCAAGAAGTGGTGGCAGATTTACAACAACGCCGTGTTCTATTACAGCCGCTTCGTTGGCGACTTGGCCGGCACCTCGCTCGATAAAGGTCGGCCGGCCTTTAACATCACCAGCAACAGCACCTTCACGTTTGAGAAGGGCTGGGGGGCAGAATTGAATACCCGCTTTCAATCGGGCGAACAGTACGGTTTCCTGCGCGTGAAGCCAAACGGACAAGTGTCGTTGGGCGTGCAGAAATCGGTGTGGGACCGGAAGGGCAACATCAAGCTGAACGTGACGGACCTGTTTTATATGAATAGAGTGCGCGCCGTTTCGGCCTACGATAACTACGTGGAGCGCTTCTACCAGCGCCAAGATTCGCGCGTGGCCACGCTCTCCTTTACCTATCGTTTTGGCAACGATAAACTAGCGCCTACGCGTCGCCGGCAAGGTGGCGCCGAGGATGAGAAGCGCCGGGCCGGCGGATCGTAACATCCTCTTTCTCGAAAAAGCCCCCCACTGTAGCGCGGTTACAGCTGGGGGCTTTTTTGTAGAAGATAGACAGTTGCCTAGTACCACAAATAAGATGTGTGTTAAATTCTACTCCTGATCATTGCAAGGAGCTGCTAGAAGGTGAGCCATCCGCACTTCCTCTTGTGGGCCTTTGCGGAATCAGTTACAAGGCACCACTACTACTATATAAAGAACAATGCCAGCAGTAGCTATGGGGTGGCTTAAACGGGGGCAAAACCTTCCCTATTTTCAACCAGCTAGCCAGCTAAAAACATCATAAAAAATAGGTAATATTGGATGGAAATATGCGCCTTCCTTTCTGGTCGATCATATTCTCTCGCCTCACTTCCTTTTTCACCCCCCGTAGAACGTCCGTTTTATGCCCCTTAAATCCTTGTGGCTATTGGGCCTAGGCCTTACCCTAGCCTTGCCCCCAGTCGTGGCTCAGCAAACACCCGCCCCGAAGAAAATCACCAAGCCAGCGCCTGCACCCGGGGGCACTAAGTTGGTTGAGAAAGTCACCCGCAAGGGCTCGGAGCTGGTGATTCCCTACGAGAAGTACGTGCTGCCTAATGGCCTGACGCTACTCGTGCACGAAGACCACAGCGACCCGCTGGTGCATGTCGACGTCACCTACCACGTGGGTTCCGCCCGCGAATCGCTGGGCAAGTCGGGCTTTGCCCACTTCTTCGAGCACATGATGTTCCAGGGCTCGGACAACGTGGCCGACGAACAGCACTTTAAAACCGTAACGGCCTCGGGCGGCAATCTGAACGGGACTACCAACCGGGACCGCACCAATTATTTTGAAACTGTGCCGAACAATCAGCTCGAAACGGCCTTGTGGCTGGAAGCCGACCGGATGGGTTTCCTACTCGACGCGGTAACGCAGCAAAAGTTTGAGGTGCAGCGCTCAACCGTCAAAAATGAACGAGGTCAGGGCGTGGACAACGTACCCTATGGCCGAGCCGAAGAAACGCTGTATAAAGCCCTGTACCCCTATGGCCATCCCTATTCCTGGGATGTCATTGGCTACTTGGAAGACCTGGACCGCTCGGACGTAAATGATCTAAAGAACTTCTTCCTGCGCTGGTACGGCCCCAATAACGCCACGCTGACAGTTGGTGGCGACGTGAAGCCGGCCGAGGTAGTGAAGCTGGTCGAGAAGTATTTCGGCTCTATCAATCGCGGTCCGGCCGTAGAGAACATGAAGCTGCCTGCGCCCAAGCTCACGGCCGACCGTTATGTCAGCTACGAAGACAATGTGCGCTTCCCCATGCTGCAAATGGTGTTTCCGACTGTCCCGCAGTACCACCCCGACGAAACACCACTGGATGCGTTGGCAGAAATTATGGGGCGGGGTAAGAATTCACTGCTCTATAAAAACTTGGTCAAGAACCAGAAAGCCGTTCAAGCGTCGGCTTCTCACCCCTGTTCGGAGTTGGCCGGAGAATTTAACATCACGGCTCTAAGTTTCCCTGGCAAAGGTTTGGATAGCACGGAGGTACTCGTGCGTCAGACCCTGGCCGAGTTTGAAAAAACCGGCGTCAGCGACGAGCAGGTACAGCGCTTCAAGTCGAGCCGGGAAGCGCAGATAATTAACAGCCTAGCAAGCGTCAGCGGTAAGGTCTCGCAGCTAGCTGCCTACCAGACCTACACCGGCAACCCGAACCGCTTGCCAGAAGATCTGAAGCGCTTACGCGCCCTGACCAAAGCCGATGTGGTGCGCGTCTACAACCAATACATCAAAGGCAAGAAAGCGATATTTGTAAGCGTAGTGCCCAAGACGGCTCCTAATCTGCTCGCGAAGGCAGATAACTATACGGTTTCCCAAGAAGGCTACCAAGCCCCGGCGGATGTCTATAAAGGCCTGACCTACGTCAAAGCCAAGGATACGTTTGACCGCAGCAAGCAGCCCAAGAGCGGCACCAACCCCGTCGTGCAAGTACCCGCGGTATGGCAGGAGCAATTCAAGAATGGTTTGCGCGTGATGGGCACCCGCAACACCGAAATCCCCTCCGTGACCATGCTGCTGACCATTCGCGGCGGCCACCGCTTAGAGCAAGCTGACCGCACCAAAGCGGGCATCGCCTCGCTCACGGCAGCCATGCTCAATGAAGGCTCGCAGAAATACTCAGGCGAAGAGTTTACCGCGGCCCTAAACCGCTTGGGTAGCACCGTGCAGGTTAGCGCCGGCGCCGACAACACGACGGTGTACGTGCAGTCGTTAACCAAAAACCTGGACCAGACCCTTGCCTTAGTAGAAGAGCGCTTGATGCGTCCGCGCTTTGATGCAGCCGACTTTGCGCGCATCAAGAAGCAGACCCTGGAAGGCATTGCCAACCAGAACACGCAGCCGGTCACGATTGCCAACAAGACGTATAGCCGCCTGCTGTATGGCGCCGAGAACATCATGAGCATCCCGGTGAGCGGCACGCAGAACTCGGTGCAGAGCATCAGCCTGGACGACGTGAAGCAATTCTACGCCCAGAACTACGCACCCAACATCTCGCACCTCGTGGCCGTGGGCGACGTGGAGCAGCAGGCGCTGGTCTCGAAGCTAGGCTTCTTACAAAACTGGAGCCGCAAGGAAGTAACCCTTCCAGCTGCTACGGTGGCCTCCAAACCTGACAAGACCAAGCTCTACTTTGTGAATAAGGACGGGGCCGCGCAATCGGAAATACGTATTGGCTATGTGGCCTTGCCCTACGATGCGACGGGCGATTACTACAAAGCCTACCTCTCGAACTACGTTCTAGGTGGCGCCTTCAACTCGCGCATCAACTTGAATTTGCGCGAGGACAAAGGCTACACCTATGGGGCTGGGTCAGGCTACTCCGGTAGCCGCTACGCTGGGCCCTTTACGGCTAGCGCGGGTGTGCGGGCCGATGCTACGGCTGCGTCGGTGAAAGAGTTTGTCAAGGAAATCGACTCGTATCGCAAGACTGGGATTACGGATGAAGAGTTGGCGTTCCTCAAGTCGTCGGTGGGCCAGAACGATGCCTTGCGTTACGAAACTGGCCAGCAGAAAGCCGCCTTCCTGGGTCGTTTATTGGAGTACGACCTGACGCCGGATTACCTGAAAAAGCAAACGGAGATCTTGCAGAACTTCACGAAAGAAGACGTGAAGGCCAGCGCCGCGAAGTATCTGCCCCTAGAAAGCATGGTGTTGGTAGTGACCGGCGATAAGCAGCAGCTGCCCGAGCTCCAGAAGCTGGGCTATGAAGTCATCGAACTGGACCTGGATGGCAACCCCGTCAAAGCCGACATGTCCGCTTCCTACAACGTCGTGGCCCCGGCGGCCGCCGCGCCCGAAGCGGCGCCGGCCACGGATAAAAAGGCCAAGCGGAAAATGAAAGAAGACGGCAAAAAGATGAAGATTAAAGAGAAAACAGAAAAGACCAAGTAGCCTTTTCTAGTAGACTAGCCTGAAAAGCCTGGTTCCGAGAGGAGCCAGGCTTTTTTGCGTGCACATATTTTAGTTAGGCGGGGAGGGTAACCAGTGGTGCTCTACCATTCGACTTTAACCATAGCAAATCATAGTAGGCATCTTCAAGCTATGCTTACTAAAAAAGCCCCCACTGTACCTCAGCTACAGCGGGGGACTTTTTTGCTTGTGGTTTGTGATAAAGTCTTAGCTAAATAAGTAGCCGGGCAATTGTCAGCATGAGGCTGGGGTTTTAGCTACCTTTTGCCTTCCTGAAAAAATATTTCAACACCCTTGTAACGATTACCCAATCTCCCGGTACTCGCTGCAATTCAACCCCAAAACTCACGCGGTGGAAACCAGAAGCGACGAAGAACTAATGGCAGCTGTGCAGGCCGATGACCTCGACCAGGTAGTGCCGTTGTTTGAACGCTATCAGGGGCCACTGTTCAACTTCCTCTACCGCCTCACCAGCGACTACGAAACTAGCCAGGACCTTACGCAAACGGTGTTTGAGCGCCTGCTGAAGTACCGGGCCAGCTACCGGCCCGGTCAGCCCTTCCGAGCCTGGGCTTACCAACTGGCCCGCAACGTGCACACCGACCACTGGCAGCGCCAGCAGCGCATGCGCACTGCCGACGTGGTGGAAGTAGAGCGTAAAGGGGCATTGGGCGGAGCCGCCTTCCGCCACACGGCCGCCGCCGACCGCGAACAGGATTTGCACGAAGCAATGGCTCAGCTCTCCCCGGCTCAGCACGAAATTCTGGTACTGCATCGCTTCCAGGGTTTCAGCTACGAGGAGATAGCCGACATGCTGGGCTGCACAGCGGGCGCGGCCAAAGTAAAAGCGCACCGGGCCTTACAAGCCTTGCGCACCATCTATTTCAACTAACAACCATGAATATCACGCCTAATTCTTCCGAATGCCTTGATGTAGCCGACCTGCTGGTTGACTATGCCGAGCACAGCCTGCCTCCGGCTCAGACGGCCCAGATGGCGGCCCACGTAGCTACGTGCCCCCGCTGCCAGGAGCGCGTGGCGCAGTTGCAGGAGTTGGGGACCAAATTTGAAGCTGCCGAGCCTATCACTCCTCCACTAGCATTGCGCGTAAACTTTATGGCCGCGCTAGAACGAGAAAAAGCGGCGCTGGCAAAGCCTGAATCAGAAGTGCGTGAGGCGAAAGTGGTGCGCCTAGAGCCTGCCACGTCGGAGCAGTCGGGAATGTGGTGGCTACGGATTGCCGCCAGCCTTGTGCTGCTGGCTACGGGTGTGCTGCTGGGCAACTTGTGGCGGCCGTTAGGCGCTGATGTTGCTGGCATCAGCCCGGTAGCTACAACGGCTGACTCACGCTTGGGTACTCTCAAGGTAAATCCTGCAGTGCCTTCCCTCTCCGCCAGCGACCGGATTCAGCTGGTAAATGAGATGGCTGGGGAAGTAAAGGGCAGTGCCGACCCAACAGTGCAGGCGCTTATCAATACGCTCAACTTCGACCCGAATACGAACGTGCGACTAGCTGCCGGGCAGGCACTATACCGCCTTCGCGACGACCCCCGGGTAAGGGAGGCCTTCGTGCAGTCGCTTACCATTCAGACCGACCCCAACGTGCAAATCATGCTCATTGAGCTACTGGTAGCCCTGCGCGAGCGGCGAGCGGTGCCGGAACTGGAACGTTTGTCGCAGCGCCGCGATGCCTTACCCATTGTGCGGCAGCAGGCAGAATCGGGGCTGGGCCAGCTGATACAGATATAAAGCGCAATAGCATACAGAGCCGACCGAAGCAACAAGGCTGATTACGAAGCGAATGAAGTTGCTTCGCTCCACTCGGCATGGCTGCTCCACAAGCTCACCTACACATACTTTTCTCTCTTCTCAATCCATTTTCCCAACGAACTGGGCCTGAAAAAAGCCCCCGGAAGTCGCGGTTGCGGGTACGTTCGACTCCTTACTTACTCCACTTCTCTTTGTCATGAAAAAGACTCTGTTTCTCACTCTACTTTACCTGCTAGCGGCTAGTCCGGCCTTGTGGGCCCAGGAATACAAGCTTAAGCTCGGCGGTAAAGCCCGCAAAATCGTGCTGGATATGAACGGCAGCGACGTCACGCTGGAAGGCTATAACGGCGATGAGCTCATCATTCGGGGCAACGGTTTCGAGCCAGCCCCCAAGCGCGCCGAAGGGCTGCGGCCCGTGTACAACTCGGCTGTTGACAATACCAAGATTGGCCTTTCCGTGACCGAAAAGGATAATGTAGTGCGCGTGGTGCAGGCCTCTCGCAAGGATACGGATTACGTCATTCGGGTGCCGCGGCAAACAGCGGTGGTGTTTACCCAAACCCAATTCGGCAGCGGTAATCTGAAAGTAAACGACTTGCAGGGCGACTTGGAAGTGAACATGAAGAATGGCGACGCCCAACTCCTAAACATGGGCGGTGGCGTAGTAGCTAACAGCATCAGCAGCGACATTATCGTGCGCTACGCTGGAGTGGGCAAATCGCCTAGCTCTATTTCCAGTGTGAGTGGGGCGGTGGATATCACGATGCCGGCCAGCAGCAAAACCACCCTGCAACTGCGCACCATTTCGGGCGAGGTTTACACCGACTTCGACATCAATATGGGTAAGAGCAAGGAGGAGGGCGATATGCGGCGTGTGGGCGGCCAAACGGTGGAAGGCACCGTGAACGGCGGCGGTACCAAAATCGCCTTGCAATCGATAAGCGGCGACGTGTTCGTTCGCAAAGCCAAGTAATACTTCTGTCTACATATCAATTGGTTACACTAACTTAATTACTGTCTTGTCATGAAACTCTTCTTGCTACTTGGGGCCATGTTTGCCCTGCTCCTGGGCACGAGCCCTACCCAAGCCCAGAAAATAATTGAGAAAAAAGCCCCCTGAACTCGAAGCAGCGGCTGGTGCTGGATTTGCAACAGGCATCCAGCATTCAGATCAAAGGCGGCAGCGGTAAGGAAGTAGCCGTGCGTGCCTCGGTTACCATCAACAATAACAAGCTGAACGACGCTTTACTGCTGACCCTGAACACGGAAGGCGACGAGGTAAAAGTGAAGTCGGCGTTCGATAAAGCGCTGCTGTACACCAGCAACGAACCCGACTGCCCCGACGGCGAGGGCTACAGCACCTGGAACGACTCAGGCAAGAATGGGAAGGGCTCGTATCGCGTCTGTGCCCGCATCGACTACGTGATTGAAGTGCCCGCTGGCGCCACGGTTCAGGTGAATACCATTAGCGGCAACATTGAGGTTAAGGGGCTGAATGGCCCCCTGGAAGCGAAATCTATCAGCGGCTTTGTAGATGTAAGCTGGCCGCCGACAAAAGGCGCTGAAGTAGCCATGAAAACCATCACCGGTGAGGTGTACACCAACCAGGATATTGCCTTGAACGGCCAAAAAAACAACTCCCCCGTGGGCTACCAAGTGCGCGGGACGTTGGGCAGCAGCGGCCCGGCCATCCGCCTCGAGTCTATCAGCGGCGACGTATTCTTCCGCAAGCAGAACTAAGCCCCGTGGTGCTGGCTGGGGGGCAAATTTCCTCGCCAGTGAGTAGAGTAAGGAAGTCGACTAAAGGCATTGAAATTAATAAAATGGTAGCTTGACAATTAAAATAATAGGTGTTTTCAAAATATATTTATGAATTGTAAAATGCGCTTTGTGAATGTATTAAGCCTGTATTGCTTGGGTTGCTGCTCCAATTTTTATTCGCTTAAATAATAAGGCCTGTAACTTATTCGTTCTTGCTTCCGTTGAGGGCTTGCGATTATCTTCTGATGGATATCGCTAGTGCATTTGCACTTGCTCTCGACTCTTTAAAAATCTCTTTTCAACATTAGTCCTGTATTATGAAAAAGTCCCTGATTTTAGTCGCTTTGTTGGTTGCTGGTATTTCTGCTGCTAACGCCCAGACTACTACCACTCAGAGCACCACGACTACAACGCAGCCCACCACGCCTACCAGCACTCAGAGCACCACAACCACAACACCGGCCACGGATGCTACTATCAACACCACTACTACTGCTCCTACGCAAACTTCTACTACTGTAGAAACGCAGAGCACGACCACGCAGCCAGCCGTTGCTGCTCCTAAGGACGAAGCTGCTGACGTAAAAGTGAAGAACAAAAAGAAGAAGTCTAAAATGAAGGCTGATCCATCAAAATAAGGTCTAAAACCTTAATTTGATTAAGTTATTAAAGCCCGCTTTACGCACGTAAAGCGGGCTTTATTTATTCTGCTTGGTCGTAATTAAGGGTCGATTATATTTTTATTGCTGTGTTTATTTTGATTATTTATATAAAATTTAAAAGCCAAAATTATATACGCTGCGAAAACTAAAAGCGGCTATCAAGGTTCATAACGCGTACTTGTTTTAGGGCTGTGCGAATTTGCGGCTAAATTCTCTGGACATGATTCTGTGAATAATATGAAAACGAAATTCCTATGTGCGGCCTTATTATTAAGTGCTTCGGCGTATGCCCAAACGGCCCCCGCACCAGCTACGCCACCAGCCGCTACTGGTTCGCCAGCCGCGGCTCCAAAAGCAGCCACGCCAGCGCCCATCAATCCTGTACCTACGCCTCAGAATACGGAGCGCAGTACATTAGATCAAAGCGCGTCGCCTACGGCTCCAGCCCAGGAGCGCGTACGCAAACGGCAGACCGTGATGGATGGCCAAGCCTCGCCAAGTGTAGAAACCACCACCAACCGCCGCACCAAGCGAGTAAACGAGAAGAAGCGCCCGGCCGCCGACACCCAGAATGGCACGCCACCTACGCGCTAGCGTACTGAAAAGGTACTAAAAAAGCCCCCAGAGAATATCTGGGGGCTTTTTTGCGAATGGTTGATTCTTATTCCTTGAGCTTGGCACTGTGCTGCAGCAGCAAGTCGCCGAGGGCGCGAAGGGCCACTTGGGCGTCGGGCGTGGCATGCACGGCAGCCTGCAACGTCTGCGTGCCCAGCATATCCAATGAGTCGCCAACGGCCGCGCCATCAATGCCGTCGGTGTTGCTAAGCAGTGATTGTAGATTTCCGAGCTCTCGGTCGATGTCCTGTAGCTCCGGAATACCGCTTTGTTGCAGGGTTTCCTGCCAGGTGTCAATGTTGGTGTGAGCCGTGCTTAAAGGCAGAGAAGTGAGACCACCGTGCAGGGCGTGTACCGTGCCGGCAAGCAAATCGGCGCCGGACTGAGGGGCGTTTGGCTGGTTCATATAATGGGGAATGAATGACGTGTGTAAACCTAAACGGAGGCGCTGAGTGGGATTGGCGCAGCCAAACCCAACTCGCGCAGAATAGCCACGGCGCGCAGGGCGCTGGCTTCTTTGTCTTTAATTTCAAGCATCATATCTACGTCGAGGCCGTTGAGATGCGTGATAAACTCACGAAACCTATCCTCTACCAACGACGAAGTGTGCTTGCCCTTGCGCTCCCCAAGCTGCTGAGAGCTGTAATCCATCATCAGCACGCCGTCGCGGGTCGGGTTCCAGGTGCCGGCCGCCAGCCGCAGGGCTTCCTGCATCGGCTCTTTGTGGTTGAGGCACTCGTGGTGGAAGTTGTCGAACAGGATAGGAATTCCTACAGCCTCGTGCACCCGCAGGCAGTCGCGCAGACTAAACAGACGGTCATCGTTTTCGATAACCAGCCGTACCTGCACCGCTTCCGGGAGCGTGCGGTAGGTGGCAATAAAGCGCTCAATAGCCACGTCTCGGTCGCCATAGAGGCCGCCCACGTGAATTTGCAGCTTGGCCGTGCTATCAAGGCCCATCAAATCCAACATGGAGCCCTGATAGACCAACTCGGCAATGCTGCGCTCCACAATACCCGGATCGGGGGAGTTGAGCACCACAAACTGATCGGGGTGGAAAGAGATGCGCATCTGCTCGGCCTTGATATAATCGCCAATAGCGCGGAAGTGGGGGGCAAATTCTGTCTGCCACGGAAACGTATTGACCGCATGCGAGCCAAAAGGCACGATGCCGGAACCGATTCGGAAGAAGAGCAGACCGTGCTGGACGTTGTATTCCAGAATGCGCTGCAAACAAGCCAGATTATTGGTAACGGTGGTTACCACGCGCTCATCGGTGTAAGACGCCAGCCGGAAAGTAGTGGCCGCGCTACAGTCGAGCGTTTCATTTACGCAGGGATACCCAATTTTCATAGCTTCAGCTTACGCAGGTTGCGCGTCGGCTGTTGTGGGAAGCGCCTAATGGCCAGTGCCTCCAAGCAATGAAATGCTACTCGTACCCCCGATTATCCTTGAAGTTGCGGTTGTACCGCTCCCGGTCGCGGCGGGCTTGCTCCATCTTCTTTTTCAGGGCTTCCTGCTGTTGTAGCTCCTCTAACTTGCGCCGCGCCTTGCCCTCCCGCGAAAGAGCGTCGTAGAGCAGGCTGGCTGGGTTTTCAAGGGAGGCAACCGGCGCTTTAGGAGCCGTAGAGTCGACGGGGAACAGTGGCTTGGGCGCTGGGGGGCGTTTTACGGCGTTGGCGGGCGGTGTGGGGCGGCGCACATTGCGCAGGGCCTTCTTTATCTGCGCATCCGCCGGGCGGCCTTCCTGCACCCGCACTTCGCCCAGTTGAATGCTAGCCCGGTCGAGCTTTACCTGCACAATGAGTTGGGAAAGTCCCGAGCGGCCTAACGCCATTCGCTTGGTGGCAAAGCCTAGCGAAATAAACTCCAGCGTGTCCGTATACGCCACGTCGATGCGGAAATCACCGACGTTATTGGCTACTACGCCGGTTTTGTTGCCTTTAATACGCACGGTGGTGCCAGGTATTGGTTTGCCGTCGGCGGCATTGGTAATTGTGCCCGACACGCGCAACTGAGCCGAGGCCGACAGGGCCATCAACAACCCTAAAACCAGCAATACAGCGGCTTTATTCCAGAATCCGGTGAACAAACGAGACGATAAACCCATCAATTATACGAACGCAACCAAACTGCAAGGTAGCCAACTACAGAGTCAAAAAAGCCCGCACCGTTGCAGGTGCGGGCTTCGATTAACCAGAAAACTGGCGGAGCGGTTCGTTATTCCTCTTTCATCTTGGTTTCGCCGTCGTCGTCCACTTTCACTTTGGATCCGTCGGCAGCCTTTATTTTCATTTCACCGTCCGATTCGGTTTTCACCTTGGTGCCGTCGGCGTACTTGGTTTTCGTGTCGCCGTCGGCTTCCGTTTTGGTTACGCCTTGGTCAACCGCGGCTGAAGCTGCAGGTGCGGGCGCTTCCTCCATGTACATTTCCTCGGCGTAGTTCATGCGGTTGGCTACGTAGGCGTCGTACTGCGCCGGATCGGAGAAAACAGTTTTGAACTGCGTATCGATTTCGGTATTAATGCTTTGCATAGCCGCGTACATGCCCGTGGTGTCGGTAGCATACTGTGCCTCCAACTCAGCGAGGCGGCGCGAACGCTCGAAATAGATATCCTCGGCCCGGGCTACTACGGTCGTATCCGTGATTTTCAGGTCGGAAGCCATGCGTGTGGCAATGCGGGTAGCGCGGCTGCGCGACGCGGCCGGCGTGGTGGTGACGGTCTGCGTGGTCGTTGTGGTCGTCGTGGTTTCGGCTGCTTTTTCCTGCGAGCAGGACGCAAATGCCAGCGCACCAGCGCAGGAGAATAGGAGGAAGGTCTTTTTCATGACAAAAATGTGGGAGGGAGAGAGTAGTGGTCCGAGAATCAGACCACGGCCGCTATACGGTTCAGGTTGTTTGCAGTTGTATAATTGAATTATTATATATAAAAAAGCCCCCCAACGCCATTGCCGGGGGCTTTTTTATATATAAGTGATACGACTGCTTACGCTCGTCGCAATTCAAATACGGTTATTTCGGGCAGGAAGCCCACCCGTCCCGGATATCCCAAAAAGCCTAGGCCAGTATTAACGTACAGATACTGCTCACCTCTATTGTACAGGCCGGCCCACTGCTTATACACATACTGCACAGGGCTCCACTTGAAAAAGGGGAGATTCACGCCAAACTGCATGCCGTGGGTGTGACCTGAAAGAGTGAGGTCGATGTCAGGGTAACTCAGTACCTCACCTTCCCAGTGGGATGGGTCGTGGGAGAGGAGAATTTTGAAGGGCGCGTCGCCGCTGGCAGCATGGGCCTTAGGCAGATTGCCGTACTTAGGAAAGCGCATTTGAGCCCCCCAGTTTTGCACGCCCAACACGGCTATTTTCTCGCCGTCGCGCTCAATAGTATGGCTTTCATCCAAGAGCAGGCGCCACCCGATTTTGGCGTGATTCTGCGCCAGGCGTGCCAGGTTGGCGCGCTTGGCTTCGGGCTAGGCCACTGCACGTAATCGCCGTAGTCGTGGTTGCCGAGGATAGAGAACTTGGGGAGCTTGGACTCGATTTGAGCGAGGGTATCAATGTGGTTTTCGACCTCCGTGGCCACATTATTTACTAAGTCGCCGGTCATAAAAATGAGGTCGGCCTGCTGCTTATTAATCATCCTGACGGCCCGTTCGAGCGGCTCGCTCGACTGAAAACTACCCGTGTGCAAATCGGAAATCTGAAGCACTTTAAAGCCGTCGAAAGATGCCGGTAGGTTGGGGAAGCGCAGTGTTACACGCTTTACCTGGTAATCGGTTGCTCCGCGCAGCATTCCCCAGACAAAGGCTACAAACGGAATGCCTGCCACTACCAGTGCCAAGCCGCTCAAAAACTGACTCCGCGTAATGGGCGTGCCGGTAGCCACACCATTACGCTGCGTAAACTGCTGCACCACCCAGCGCCCCATCCGAACTAAATCTTCGGGGAGCAAAAACAGCAACACCACTAGTTTAGCCAGCAGCAAACCCACCAAGGCGCTGGATAGATACGTTTTGTAGGGTGCCGGGCCGTTGTGGCGGGTAGTGATGGCCCAGATAGCGAAACCCCAAGCCAATGCAGTGACAATCCAATAGATAGCTCCGGCAAGGCGTCGTCCGCTAATAGAGCTGGCTGGAATAAGGGTTTTTATAGCTTGGTAGCCGTACCATTCGGCTAAAATGAGCAATAAGATGAAGGGGAAACTCAGAATTCGTGACATGCGGATAATTAAAGAGGAATCTGGCGGCTTTGGTTTAGTTATTGAAAATGCCAGCTAAGACTAGGATAGACGGCTGACTACAGCTTTTACCTTAAGCACCAGCCCTCAGCAACAATAGTGCAGTATGAAATCAGTTGACAATCTGGCGGAAGAGGCCGCGGCCCCCGTGCGTTACGTAGCGCCCACTTCTTTCGGTATTAAAAGCTGGGCCGAGGAAGACCGCCCCCGCGAAAAGCTTCTGCAAAAAGGCCGCTCAGCTCTCTCCGACGCGGAGCTAATGGGAATTCTGCTCGGCTCAGGCACCGCCAAGCTCTCCGCTGTAGACGTAGCTAAGCTGATTCTGAACGCGGTAGAGAACGATTTGAATGAGTTGGCCAAATTGTCGGTGAAGGAGCTGATGCGCCACAAAGGTATCGGGGAGGCGAAAGCCATAACCATTGTGGCGGCTTTAGAGTTAGGCCGGCGCCGTAAGGAAACGGCCGCCGCGGCCCGCACTACCATCACTTGCTCCCGCGATATTTACCAGCTCATTCGTCCCAATCTTCAGGATTTGCCCCACGAAGAATTTTGGGTGATTCTGCTCAACCGCGCCAATGTGGTGATGCGCAAACAACCCATCAGCAGCGGAGGCGTAGCCGGCACCGTCGCCGACCCGAAGATGATTTTCAAACACGCCCTAGAGCAGTTGGCCAGTTCTATTATCCTGGTGCACAATCACCCCAGCGGCAACCAGAAGCCCAGCGCCGCCGATATTGCCCTTACCCGCAAGCTCAAAGAAGCCGGCCAGTTCTTGGATTTGCCTATCCTCGACCACCTCATCTATACCGACCACGGCTACTACAGCTTCGCCGACGAAGGCGTGTTATAAGCTGCCTGTAGACGGCCTTTTGGCGTGTAGAGACGCGGCACTTTACGTCTTAACGTTGCTGAGATTGTTTGGAATAATGTTCTTGGGTAGTCTTTCAACCTAAAAGACGCAAAGTGTCGCGTCTCTACACATAGTTATTTAAAAAAGCCCCCCGGCGGCACTGGGGGCTTTTCTGCTGCAAACCTAGCAAGAGCCGTCGCGCCCCGGTATCTTTGCTGCTACCATGCGCCTCAATCCCAAGCTTTTTATTCTCCTCGGCCTAGTTCTCGTACTCGGCTATTTCCTCCAAGACCTCGTCCTGAATGACGAGCAGTATGTTGCTCGCATCGAGAAGGAGCGCCACGCCAAAAACGACGAGTTTCGGCGGGTACAAGGCTCGCCGCTGTCCGCCGAGCAGCGCCAGGAGTTCGACAGCCTGCACTACTACGCTCCCGATAAAACGTATCGCCTCACCGCCGAGTTTGAGCCCTTTCCTATGCGCGATACTATCGCTATGCGCCTCACCGACGGCAAGGCCGAAAAGTATCTGCGCTGGGGCCGCGCCTCTTTTGAGTGGCAAAAGCAGCCGCAACGCCTCACTGTGTTTCGAAAAGCCAATGGCCCCGACACCACGCTTTTTATTCCCTTTACCGACAAAACCAACGGCTTCGATACCTACGGCGGCGGCCGCTACCTCGACGCTGACCCCGTGGCTGAAGGCGATGACGAAATCGTGCTGGACTTCAATAAGGCTTACAATCCCTTCTGCGCTTACAATGTGTCCTTTGCCTGCCCTGTGCCGCCCGCCGAGAACATCTTATCCGTGTATATCAAGGCTGGCGAAAAGACATTTCACAAAGATTAAGTTGAGTTGACGCATAAGGAATGGGTTGTTTGCTGTTCTTGCTCCGCCAAACCGAATAGAAGTTTTGTGGGCTTGGCCTTTCAGCCTGCCTTACTCAAATTTCTACCTTTGCCCATTCCGCCGTTTCCGCGCTAGTACATTCGGCTCCTGATTACTGCTTATCCATTATCCATGAAAATCTCCCTCGACTGGCTCCGTACATTAATTCCCACCGATAAATCGGCCACAGAGTTGGCGGCTTTGCTTACGGGCTCGGGCCTGGAAGTGGAAGGGGTAGAAGAGCTGGAAAGCATACCGGGCGGCCTGCGCGGCGTGGTAATCGGTGAAGTGCTGACCTGCGAAAAGCACCCCGACGCCGACAAGCTCAGCCTGACTACCGTAGCCGTAGGCGACACTACACCGCGCCAAATCGTGTGCGGTGCTTCTAATGTGGCCGCTGGCCAGAAGGTAGTAGTAGCTCTAGAAGGTGCTACGCTGCATCCAGCCCAAGGCGAACCATTTAAGATCAAGAAGTCCAAAATTCGGGGCGCCGCTTCCGAGGGTATGATTTGCGCCGAGGATGAAATTGGCATTGGCACTTCCCACGCCGGTATCATCGTACTCGACACAGATCTGCCAAATGGCACCCCGGCCGCCGACTATTTCGGCTTAGGTTCAGATGCCGTGCTGGAAATCGGCCTAACGCCCAACCGCGCCGATGCGGCCTCTCACTACGGCGTGGCCCGCGAGTTACGTGCGCTCCTGCGCCAGCCCTCCCAACTGCCCGATGTAAGCGCATTTTTGCCCCCCACAGCCGCCGCGCAGAATGTGCAGGTGCTGATTGAGGACGAAGAGGCCTGCCCACGCTACGCCGGTTTGCTGTTGGAGAACGTGCAGGTCGGTCCGTCGCCGGAGTGGCTGCAGCGCCGCCTGCGCAGTATTGGCTTATCGCCAATCAATAATGTAGTGGACGTGACCAACTTCGTGCTGCACGAGCTAGGCCAGCCCCTGCATGCCTTCGACGCCGACCAGATTCCTGGGGAGAAAATTCGCGTGAAGCGCGCCGCTGAGGGTGAAAAATTCACAACGCTGGATGGCACCGAGCGCACCCTACGCGCTGATGATTTAGTGATTGCTGGCGGGGGCGGGGAGCCAATGGCCTTGGCTGGCGTGTTCGGGGGGCAAACTTCCGGTGTAAGCGCCGCTACCAAGCGTGTGTTTCTGGAAAGCGCCTACTTCACGCCTGCGGTGGTGCGTCGGACCAGTCAAACCCACCAACTCAAAACCGACGCTTCCTTCCGCTTCGAGCGCGGCACTGATCCAAACATGGTGCTAGTGGCTTTGCAGCGGGCTGCCCTGCTGCTCCAGGAAGTAGCTGGCGCTACCATTGCTGCGCCCGTCGTGGATGAGTACCCGAAGCATGTGCTGCCTTTCACCGTACGCCTGCGTTTCTCGCGGGTGGAGCGCCTGATCGGTCAGTACATAGCGCCGGAGCAAATCCGCCAGATCCTGACTGATTTGGATATCATTATTCAAAATGAAACCGGTGATGATTGGTGGTTGATTGTGCCGCCTTTTAAGGTGGATGTAACCCGCGAGGCTGACGTAATTGAGGAAATCCTGCGCATTTACGGCTACAACAACGTGGCTTTGCGTCCGAACAATTCAGCTTCCTTCCTAGCCAAATTTCCGAATCCTGACCCAGAGATTCTGCGCCAGAATACTTCCCGTCTGCTTAGCGGCCAAGGCTTCTCGGAAATCATCACCAACTCCATCACCAACGCCCGCTACTTCGAAGCCGAAGGTGAAACCAACGAAGCCCTGGTGCGCGTGCTGAACTACAACAGCGCCGACCTGAACGTGCTACGCCCCACGGTACTGCACAGCGCCCTGGAAGTAGTGCGCTACAACCTCAACCGCCGCCAGCGCGACCTCAAACTCTACGAGTTCGGCAAAACCTACTTACGCAAAGCTGACGGTCAGTACGAGGAGAAAAACAGCCTCATAATTCTGCTCACCGGCAACGCCACCGCCGAAACCTGGCAGCATGAAGCCGACAAGGCTACCTTCCATCATCTGGCTGGTGCCGTTCAGCAAGTGCTGACGGCTCTGGGCCACGCCTCGCCCACCTCGCAGCCAGTGCAGCACCAATATTTAGCTGGTGGTCTCACGCTGTTGGCCCAAAACCAGCCGGTCGCACATCTGGGGGGCATTTCTGCGGGAGTGCTGAAGCGCCTCGACGTGAATCAGCCTGTGTGGTATGCTGAGCTGGATTGGGATTGGCTGGTGAAGAAATACAAGAACGCCCTCGTGGCCCGCGAACTGCCCAAGTTCCCCGAGGTGCGCCGCGACTTGTCGCTGGTAGTAGACAAAAACGTAACCTTCGATCAGCTTCGCCAGATTGCTCAGCGGGCTGAGCGCAAGCTGCTGCAAGGCGTGAATGTGTTTGACGTGTATGAGGGTGACAAACTGCCGGAAGGTAAGAAGTCGTACTCCGTTAGCTTCAATCTTCAAGACCCCACTCAGACGCTCACCGACCAAGCCATCGACGGCGTGATGCAGCGCCTGATCCAACAATTTGAAAAGCAGGCAGGCGCCGTAATTCGTCGTTAGCCCAAGCGCCGCAGTAGGTTTGAACTCGTGCTCCTAGCTTGAAGTTTGGGGAACAGGTGAAATCCTGCCAAATTGCCTAAGCGAAGCAGACGGCAAATTTACTGTGGCGCTTATTTCTCAAAAATAATTCTCCCGCATGGCCTCCTCTCAGCAGCTCGCTCAACTAGACCGCCTAGAGCGGCAGGTAACCACCTTAGTGGCTGCCTATCAGCAGTTGCGCGAGGAACTGGCCGATGCTCAAACCACCATTCAGCAGCTTCACGCCGATGTGCGCGACCGGGAACGGCAGCTCAAGGATTTCCAGAATCAGGAGAATATCGCTAAACTTGTCCATACCATAGCAGAGGAACCTGCCAACGCCAACGAGCTTAAACTGCGCCTAAACGAATATATCCGCGAGATTGATAAGTGCCTTGCCTATTTGAGGGAGTAATGACCATCGAACGTCCAGCCAATTGCTGATGAGTGACTTAGCCATTAAAATCCGTATTGCCGAACGGGACTACCCCATGCGCGTTAGCCCCTTGGAAGAGGAGCGTCTGCGCCTGGCTGGGCGTCAGCTCAACGAACGGATCAAGGAATTTCGCGAACAGTACGGCATTCAGGACAAGCAAGACTTGCTAGCCATGATTGCCCTATCCACAATGGCTGACGGCTTGAAAGTCAGCAAAGAGAAGGATGGCACTGATGCAGCTCTTACTGAGCGCCTTACGCGCTTAGATAATCTGCTTTCGTCGCTGGTACTCGGCTGAGTATTGGCGCAGTTTTATGCCCGACCGGGCGGGGCCTACGCTCCGCTACTTGGAGATTGTTGGGCAGATTTTTTTGTTATGGTTTAGTAGTACCCCCTAAAAACCATAACTCATGCCCAACTACATAATCTATATTGTTCTAGCCGCCATCGTTGCCCTTGTGGCCGGCGTGGTGCTAGGACGCCTGCTGGCCGGCAAGGCCAGGCAGGACCACGAAGCCCAGGCGCAAGCTAGGGCCCAACAACTTCTTCAGGAGGCTGAGGCCCAAGCCAACCGCACCCGCGACGAGCGTATTCAGCAGTCCAAGGATAAATTTCGCCAGCTTAAGAACGAGTTTGAGCAGGAAAGCAAACGCCAAAAGCAAGCGTTAGAGCAAGAGTTAACAGAGCGCCGGGCCACCGTACTTGAGCAGGAGCAGAGCATCAAGCGCCTCACCGAAACCACGCAAAAGCAGCTCGAACAACTACAGCGTAAAGAGCAGGACTTAGAAACCCTCCGCGAAAAGCTTCAGGCCGATGCTCAACAGCAGCGCGAGCGTCTCGACAGTCAGGAAGAAAAGCGCCGCGTAACGCTCGAAACTCAGCAAGCTAAGCTTCAGCAAAAAGAGCACGACCTCGATGCTCGCATCCACGATGTGCAGCACCAACTCGAAACCATCGCCAACTTGTCGGCGGCCGAAGCTCGCGAGCAGCTAGTTGAGTCACTGAAAAACGAAGCGCAAATTCAGGCATCTTCCTATATCAAAGATGTGGTAGCGCAGGCTAAGCTTTCGGCTACGAAGGACGCTAAGAAAGTGGTCCTGGAGACGATTCAGCGCACGGCCGCTGAGCACGCTATTGAGAACTGCGTATCGATTTTCAACATTGAATCGGACGACGTCAAGGGCAAGATCATTGGCCGCGAAGGCCGTAATATTCGTGCACTGGAAGCTGCTACCGGGGTGGAAATCATCGTTGATGATACCCCTGAGGCAATCATTATTTCCGGCTTCGACCCGGTGCGCCGTGAGGTAGCGCGCTTGTCGCTGCACTTGCTGGTGAAAGACGGCCGTATTCACCCTGCGCGCATTGAGGAAATTGTGGCTAAAACCCGCAAGAACATCGACGAGGAAATCGTGGAAATCGGTGAGCGGACTATCATTGATCTCGGTATTCATGGCTTGCATCCCGAGCTGATTAAGATGGTTGGCCGGATGCGTTTCCGCTCCAGCTATGGCCAAAATCTGCTCCAGCACTCCCGCGAAGTAGCTAACCTCTGCGCTACTATGGCTGCCGAGCTGGGCTTGAACGTGAAGCACGCCAAGCGCGCCGGTCTGCTGCACGACATCGGTAAAGTAAGCACTGAGGAGCCCGAACTGCCCCACGCCATCTTGGGCATGGAGCTGGCTAAGAAATACAAAGAACATCCCGACGTCATCAACGCCATCGGTGCTCACCACGACGAGATTGAGATGACCGCCATGGTCTCGCCCTTGGTGCAGGCCTGCGACGCCATCAGCGGCTCACGCCCCGGCGCTCGGCGCGAGATGATGGAGAGCTACATCAAGCGCCTCAAGCAACTGGAAGAAACAGCCGTAAGCTTCGATGGAGTACTCCAGTGCTACGCTATTCAGGCGGGTCGCGAGCTGCGCGTGATGGTGAATGCCGACAACGTAACCGACGACCGTGCCCAAGAGCTGAGCTACGAAATCTCACAGAAGATTGAGAAGGAAATGCAGTATCCCGGCCAGATTAAAATCACCGTCATTCGGGAGATGCGCGCTGTAGCGTACGCCAAGTAAAGGCTTCATTTAGAGTAATAAAAAAGCCCCCAGCACTAGTGCTGGGGGCTTTTTTATTACAAATTCCAAAAGCAGGTTATAAATTTATTAAAAGAAAGAAGTCTGAATTGGAATCATGCAGAATTGTGAAAATGGCTTCTAACGCAAGCTTTTAGCTGCGAATTGTTGAGATCTGTATGGCTTTAGATACTTTGTAAAGTCTGATTATCGCACAACTTGGGTTGAAAAGGAGGGAGTGCTAGAGTACTATTGATCTTCCTCTTATAACCCCCAAGTGACTTCGCTTTTACAGAATCAGTTTACTGGCACAGCATCTCTGTTGGTACTAAGCTTAACTACTAGCTGTACACTATACCAACCTATTTTGCCTAGCCCATCGCTTGTTCGGCAGAAAGGCGCAGTGGAGGTTAATGGAAACATACGTGTACCCGCTATGGAAGGCAGTATAGCGTATTCGCCTGTCCAGCATTTGCAAGTAGCAGCGAGAGGACATATTGTAGCAGCTACCAAGACGCCGGATAGTACCTACAGCTTCACGCGCAATAGGCAATACGAAGTTGGAGTTGGATACTATACCACGATTTTTCGACCGAGCCTACGCTTCAGCTTACTAAGTGGCGTAGGCCAAGGTCGCGGCCGGGTGTATGGGGCTCAAGGCTTTGGTGGCTTTCCTTCCGGCTTTCCGGTGACTGGCAATGGCGAGGTTAAAAAACCAGATTGGCGCGGAGCGTATCACAAATACTTCGGAGAAGCTAGCGTAGCTCATTTTGATACTTCAGCCAGAGGAAACCAGCGTATTATGGGCGCAACAATGCGGGCTACCTGGGTGAAGGTTAATCGGCTTACACTGAATGATGTGCCTGCATACGAGCCATCTATGCTGTACTTTGAACCATCATGGTTCTGGCGTTTAGGCTCACCGTGGCTACAAGGCCAAGCAACGGTAGGTATTTCTGTGCCTTGTGGGAAGATGAGAGAAGAGCAGAAAAGTGTTTTAGCAGACGGCTCCGTGTTACTAGGATTAGGAGTGATAATAATGCCCGCTGAGTTGTATAAAAAGTTAAGGAGCAACTAAATAACGCTGAAACATTTAGTAGCATCACAGTACACTGTACCACACCAAAAAAGCCCCCAGCATTTGTGCTGGGGGCTTTTTTGGTGTTACCGAACGCATAGATAAAATGCCGCTTGGGCCTGACGCTATAAAGCCTACCGGTAGCTTGGGTTCTGAGTAAATTCCTCTTTGTTCAGAATAGCATCAAGCTGACGCTGCGGAATAGGTCGCACCGTATGATACGGCTGAATGCTGGCGCCTGCCTCCGGGTTATTGGCCTTCACCCGATCTACGAGCTTATTCGTGCGCTTGAGGTCGAACCAGCGCACTTGCTCACCGGCTAGTTCGCGGGCCCGCTCGTCCAGAATAAAGTCGAGGCTCAGGTTGGCGGCCGTAATGCGCATGTCAGCGGCTTTACCAGGCAGGGCAGCCCGCTCCCGCACAGCGTTAATGAGGGTGGTAGCCTGTGCCGTGTTGCCCAGCTTAAACTGCGCTTCAGCGGCCATCAAATACACATCGGCCAAACGAATAACGTAGGCGTCGCGGGCACTTTGCTCCTCCTGAATGGTAGGGCGAGTAGGGTCCTCAAACTTGCGTAGGCACACATACTGCAAGCGGTTTTTGGCGGTGCCGTTGGCGTTGTATATCGTGTTTACGTCGTAGGTAACATACTTCTTTGACGCCTGTACTGAAGCAGGAATTACCTTTTTAGTGGCCAGAATGGCGGTATCGCCCACGGCGAAACGACCGGCTACGGCCGTGTTAGCCAGCCACACTGTGCGGAAGGAAGCGGCGTAGCGCGAGTCTTTGGTTTCGTCGAACAGGTTCAGCAGGAACTTGGTCGGCATGAAGCGGTTGAAGGGCCGGCCATTCGCAACGTCGCGAACCATACCAGGCTGATCATCATACTTCATCAGCCACATCAAATGGCCATTATTCCCTCCCCGCGAGTGCCCATCAGGATAAAGTGTGTTGTCTACTCGGTCATTTAATGTGAGCTCCTTGGTGTAGTTCACGGCCCACACAATTTCCCGGTTTTCCAGGTTCGTCATCGACCATAGGTCGGCGTAGCGGGGGAGCAGGATGAAATTGTAGCCCGAAATTACTTTCTGCGCCAGCGTAGCTGCCTGCTGGTTGTCGCCCCGTGTCAGGTAGATTTTGGCCAGAAACGCTTCCGCCGCCGGCTTGGTCACGCGGCCGTACTCGGCGGTAGTAGTTGGCAGATTAGCAACTGCTACGTTCAAATCCTCAACAATTTGGTTGTAAAAGGTATCAACTGGCGTGCGGTTGGCAGTGGCTTGCACTCCAGACGTTTCGGTAGTGGTGAAATGTACGCCACCCCAGGTCTCCACGATGTGCCAGTAGTAGAAAGCCCGCAGAAAGCGCAGTTCGCCCTCACGCACCGTTTTCTGCGCATCCGTCATCCCCGAATCTTTTACCCGCGAAATACCGGCATTGCAAAGGTTAATGGCGGTATACAGCTTGCCCCACACGCTTTCCACCGCCCGCGAGCTGGATTGCAGCGTGGTGTATTCCGTCAGGTCGGGGTTCACGTCGCCGGCGCCGCGGAGCCAGAGGTCAGTACCCATTTCCGACATGCTGATGCCGTCTTCCTTGCCGTACCACCAGCGTGTGTAGGAGTACGCTGCGTTTACTAAGCTCTCAAAACCGGCTGGTGTGGTGTACACGGCATCGGCGGTCAGGCCAGAAGGGTTGTATTCCTCCAATTGCTTTTCGCACGAGGTTAAAAAGGCCAGCGCGCAGGCCGCAACGCCTAAAGTTATCTTTGATATTTTCATCTTCTTCGTCAAATACTGGTTGAAAACACAGGCAATGGCTCCAAAAAAGCCCCCTAGAAGCCTAAGTTGATGCCCGCTGATACCACGCGCGGAATGGGAGTAGTGATTGCACCACCACGCTCAGGGTCGTAGTTGTCAATCTCACTGAGCGTCACCAGGTTCTTGCCCTGCACATACACGCGGGCCGAACTGATAGCCACCTTTTCCAGCCAAGAGGCCGGCAGGTTGTAGCCGAGCGTCACGCCGCGCAGCTTCACGTATGAGCCGTCGCGGTAGCCGAGCGTGGTGCCAAACAAACCATTCTGGAGCGTGCTCTTCGACAGGGCCGCGTCGGGGCGTGGGTAATCGTTGGAAGGGTTTTCAGGTGTCCAGTAGTTCTGGCGCGAACTATTCTCAATTCCTTGGGGGTCAAAAATTTGGGCGTAGTCGTAGTTAATCATCTGCCCGATGCGCGCAAACACCTGGAACGAAAGGTCGAAGCCTTTGTAGCTCAGGTCGCTGCTGATGCTGCCGCTCCACTTGGGTACGGCCGTACCAAGCACGCGCCGGTCGTTGGCCGCCGTGATGCGCCCGTCGCCATCTAGGTCTTTTACCTTGATCTGACCGGGCTTTTGGCCAAATGCCTTGGCCGCGTCAGCCTCATCCGTTTGCCAGATGCCGATCTTCTCGTAATCGTAGAACACCCGTACCGGCGAGCCGATAAACAGGCCGTTGGTAATGTCGTTGGCGCCGGTGCCCAGTTCCAAAATCTCTTCTTTGTTCTTAAACCACGTCAGGCCTACGTTCCAAGTGAAATCTTCCCGCTCGACAACGCGTGCGTTCAAGCCCACTTCTACCCCACGGTTCCGGGTCTTGCCAATGTTTTGGGTGATAAATGATACACCGGAAGACAGTGGCAGGAAGCGGTTTAACAACAAGTCACTGGTCTCGGTGTCGTACACATCTACGGAGCCCGTCACGCGGTTATCGAGAAAGCCAAAATCGAGGCCGACGTTTTTAGTCAGCGAAATCTCCCAGCCCAGCTCGGGGTTGCCGATGCGGTTGGCAAAGGTGTAGCCGGCGGCAGCGGTTTCGCCAAACGCATACGGAATCCGCGACAGCAAGCTCTGCGATGAGTACGCGGGCACGTCATAGTTACCGGCGCGGCCGTAGCTAGCGCGCAGCTTCAGATCCGTTACCGACGTCATGTCCTTCATGAACTCCTCGTCGATGATGCGCCAGGCCACGGCGGCCGAGGGAAAGAAGGAGCCTTTATTACCCCGCGCCAGCTTCGACGATAAGTCTTCGCGGCCAGTCAGCGTTAGCAGATACTTGCCTTTGAAGCCGTACTGCACGCGCCCCGTGAACGAAATCAGCTTGCTGTCGGTGTAGCCGCTATTGATGCCAACTTGCTGGTTCGCATTAGCCAAGGCAAAGAACTCCTGATACGCCAGCAGCTGGTTGCGGCCCTGCGCGTTGGAGTTTTCGGTATTGAACGTCAGCAGCGACGTGACGCCAGTGGCCGTCAGCGAGTGGTTGCCAAAAGTCTTATTGTAGTTAAGAATGTTCTCCCAACTCCAGTTCGTGTCGAACTGCGTACCGTACGACGACTGCGAAACTTGTCCGTTGCGGTCGAGGGTGTATTGGCCTTGATAAATGCCCGTGCGGCCGTTGGAAAGCGTCAAACCCAGGTTGGAGCGCAGGTTCAGGCTCGGCAGAATCTGGTAGCTGATGTAGGCCGTGGAGAAAGTGCGCGTAGTGCGGGTATTATTGGCGTAGTTGTCCGGCAGCTCATCTACCAATGGGTTGATAAAGGCTTGGTTGTTAGGATAGTTAATGATGTTACCATCCGCATCATACGGCGTACCGAGGGGGTTAATCTTATTCGCTTGGTTGGTGGGGTCGCGGCGGGTATTCTGGTTGTAGTACGTCAGCTGGTTTTGTAGGCCGATGCTGACCTTGTCATTGAGAGCCTGGTCGAGGTTAGCCCGAAAAGAATAGCGGTTGAGGTTATCGTTGCGAAACAGGCCCTGCTCGTTGTAGTAATCGCCCGACAGGTAGAACTTGGTCTTCTCCGAGCCGCCCGACAAGCCAATCTGATGCTCCTGCTGAACCCCATCGCGGAACAGCAAGTCGGCCCAATTGGTGGAGGTGCCGTTGGCAATGGCTTCCAACTCTGCAGCCGTGAAAATCTTCGGGTCGTCGGCGACGGTAGCCCACCGGCCGCTGGTGCGGTTGGCTTCGCGCTTCTGCGCCACAAACTCGGCCGCGTTGTTCACCTTCGGATAATAAACTCGGTCGGTGATGCCATAGTAGGAGTTGAGTGTAACGCGCGTTTTGCCTGCCGCGCCTTTCTTGGTGCTCACGATAATAACGCCATTTGCCCCCGGGCGCCGTAGATGGCGGTAGAGGCCGCATCCTTGAGCACCTCCATGGAGGCAATGTCGTTGGGGTTGATGTCCTGAATAGAGTTGTACTGCACCCCATCTACCACAAACAGCGGTCCGTTGCTGGCATTGATAGAGCGGTTGCCGCGCACCGTAATATTCACCGGCGCTCCGGCTTGGCCCCCGGCGCTAACGATGTCAACGCCTGGCAGCCGTCCCTGCAACGACTCCATGACGTTCGCCACGGGCACCTTTTTCAGGTCGGCCTCTTTCACGGAAACAATGGCACCCGTAACGTCACTCTTTTTAACCTGACCGTAGCCAATTACAACCACCTCATCGAGGGCCTTACGATCGGGAGCGAGCCTGATTTTGAGGTCAGTCTGCGAGCCAACGGTAATCGTTTGCGTCAGGTAGCCGATTGAGCTCACCGTCAGGCTGGCTTCGCTACCGTCGGGCACGCTCAGCAAAAAGCGGCCATCCGGATCAGTCGAAGCACCAACGGTCGTGTTTTTGACCAGTACCGTTACGCCCGGTAGTCCTTCACCGGTGACGGCGTCCAGCACCTGTCCCGTTACCGAACGGGATTGTTGGGCCCAAGCCGGCATTCCTGCGCAGAGCAAGATTGCTGGTAAGAGTAGTTTGTGCTTCATGTAATGTGGATAGATTGGAATAGAAGGAGTTACGTGGCTCTAAGGCCACGTTAGGTATGTATGCAGGGCGCCGCGTTCGTGCGCGACAGAAGTCATGAGTAGCTTCTGCAGAATGTCGCTTCTACCCGAGTCTTTACCTAGGCTCTGTGATGGCTCAAGCGACAAAATACTAGCGTCATAGAATCGCTAGAAAACCTCTTTTTGGAGATTACTGTGGTATAATGTTAAATATTCCCACGGCCTTTGATTTGGCTGGGGGCTTTTTTTTTATGCAATCGTTATCGGGAACGTTGCCGGCTGACTCATCTCGCTCGCCTCTTGGTGGAATAGCTTGGTTTCTATTCGGTTAAGCGAGAATGAGGAGCGTGGCAATTGATGGCTCATACTGCCACTTGCGTCTGCGTTTTGACAGCCTGCGGTGCTATGAATAGGCTGACTGTAGAACCACTCCTGGAGTCACATTGCCCGTGACTTTACCAGCGCAGACCCAATAGCTATCATCGCGGCTATCCTACTGTTCTGTAGCCGCGTTTTCTCTACTCCGCCACTCACGATTATCTCACTCAAATCAAGTAACTTCCGCAACCACCTCAAATGCTTTTCCCTTGCTGAAGTTTATTCTCAACAATCAAGAAGTAGATACGGACTTGCCGGCGGGTACCGTGCTGCTAGACTTTGTGCGCTATCATCAGCACCTGCCGGGCACCAAAATCGGGTGCCGGGAAGGTGACTGTGGCGCATGCACAATGCTGGTAGGCGAACTTGTGGAGGATCAGGTGCGCTACCGCTCGTATACTTCCTGCCTTACGCCCCTGAGCAACGTGCAGGGTAAGCATGTGGTGACGGTGGAGGGCATAAATATGGAGCAGCTGAACCCTATTCAGCAGGCCATGGTAGACGAATCGGCGACGCAATGCGGGTTTTGTACGCCAGGCTTTGTAGTTTCTTTGGCGGGCTTCTGTTTGAGCGGGCAAAAACCAACGGCCCAAAACGCTATAGCGGCTGTGGACGGCAACATCTGCCGGTGTACGGGCTACAAATCCATTGAGCGGGCGGCCGCTAAAGTTGCGCAGTTGCTAGCAGCAAGTGAAGGGGAGGAACCGGCCGCTTTCGTCGCGCGGCAACAGATTATGCCCGAGTATTTTACTTCGATTAAAAGCCGGCTGCGGGCGCTAGCAGCGGATGGCACACCCAATGGGCACGTTCTAAACGGAACACTACAGTTTGTAGGGGCGGCACCGATCTATATGTGCAGAAGCATGACCAGATGAAAGAGTTGGCTGCTCGTTTTCTGTTCAATCAGGCCGACTTACAAGGGATTGTCCGCAAGGAAAACCGCTGCGTGATTGGCGGCGCGGCCACGGTAAGCGACTTAGCCGAGTCGGCGGTAATGCAGGAGTACTTCCCTGCGTTTCGTCCGTTTCTGCGGCTGGTGTCATCCACACCGATCCGCAACATGGCCACCGTGGCGGGCAACTTCGTCAACGCTTCCCCCATTGGTGACCTGACGATTATGTTCCTAGCGCTGGATGCGCAGCTGGTGCTCAGCGACGGGCATACGGCGCGCGAAATTCCGTTGCGTCAGTTTTACAAAGGCTACAAAGTTTTAGAAAAAGCCCCCAGGAGAATATCACGGCCATCTGGTTTGAACTGCCTGCCTCGGCTACCCGCTTCAACTTTGAAAAAGTAAGCAAACGCACTCATCTGGATATCGCCAGCGTCAACTCGGCCTGCTGCTTCACGGTTCAGGATGGCTTACTCATAACAGCTGCAATTTCGGCCGGTGGCGTAGGCCCAATTCCAATGCTTCTTCACAAGACTTCCGAGTTCTTGGTAGGCAGGGAGGTTTCGGAAGAGCTTATTCAAAAAGCGCTGGAAATCGCGCAGACCGAAATAGCACCCATCAGTGACGCCCGCGGCACCGAAACCTACAAGCGACTTCTATTGAACCAGTTGATTAAAGCACACTTCCTGGCATTGTTTCCCCAGTTGAATGTGCAGGAATTGATGCAACAGTCACAGACATTCCAAAAATAGAACGTCAAGCAGAGCGCAAGCTGAGCATCTCGCATGCGCCGTTAGATTGCTACTCCTGCGTCAGCATGCGAGATGCTCCGCTCTGCCTGACGTTCATTGATCATCAGTCACTACCATGAAAAATATAGATTCCGGTAACCATACAAGAGGGCAGTCAGTCTACCTGGATGACATTCCGTTGGTAGCCGGGACTCTATTTGGAGCTGTATTTAGTTCGCCGGTCGCGCACGGACATATTAAGCAGCTGCATTTGGCAGAGGCCGCGCAGCAACCCGGCGTGGTGCGCATTTTTACTCATCAAGATATTACCGGCGAAAACCAGATTGGCGGTATCATACCGGATGAGCCGCTGCTGGCGGAGCACGAAGTAGATTTCTGTGGAATGCCCATTGCCTTTGTCGTGGCTACGTCGGATGAAGCGGCACGAGCGGCGGTAAAGAAAATTAAGGTCGATATCACGCCGCTGCCAGTAATTACTGACCCGCGTGTGGCACATGCTCAAGGCGAACTGATTGTGCCACCCCGCACCTTCCGGCTCGGTGATACAACGCAAGTGTGGGAGGAGTGCGAGTATGTGTTTGAAGGTACAGCCGATACCAACGGCCAGGAGCACCTCTATATCGAAACGCAGTGCGCCTATGCTATTCCGCAGGAGAACGGCGAGTTAAAAATTTATTCTTCAACTCAAAGCCCCACGGCCGGGCAGCGTACGGCGGCGCGGGTGCTGGGTGTGCCCATGCACCAGCTGGAAGTAGACGTGATTCGGCTGGGGGGCGGTTTTGGCGGCAAAGAGGATCAAGCTAATGCTTGGGTAGCCCTGTGCGCGCTGGCCGCGCATCATCTGCGCCGCCCGGTAAAATATGTGTTGCACCGGCTAGAGGATATGGCCATGACCGGCAAGCGCCACCCATACTCTTCCGACTTTAAAATTGGGCTGGATAAAAACCTCAAAATCGTAGCCTACGAGGTCGACTTCTACCAGAATGCCGGTGCCGCTGCCGACCTGTCGCCGGCCATTATGGAGCGAACGTTGTTTCACACTACCGGCACCTATTTTATCCCCAATGTGCGGGCCACGGCCTACAGTTGTCGCACGCATTTGCCCCCCAATACGGCATTTCGGGGTTTTGGCGGTCCGCAAGCTAAGTTTGTGATGGAAGCCGCCATCGCTACTGCTGCCGAAAAGCTTGGTATAGAGGCCTGTGTAATTCAGAAAAAGAACCTAAATCAGACTGGCGACGAGTTTCCTTTCGGGCAAAAAGCTGTGAGCGAAGCGCATGCTTGCTGGCACAAGGCGGAAGAGTTATACGATGTGGAAAAGCTGCGACAGGAGGTTGAAGCATTCAATGCCTCTTCTTCGCTCTATAAAAAAGGCTTGGCCCTGATGCCGGTCTGCTTTGGTATCTCCTTCACCAACACATCGATGAACCAGGCGCGGGCGCTGGTACATATCTACTATGATGGTAGCGTGAAAGTGAGCACCGGCGCCGTGGAAATGGGGCAGGGCGTGAACACGAAAATGCTGCAAGTGGCGGCCCAAACCTTGTCCATCAGCCCCAGCAAAGTGCGGGTGCAAACTACCAGCACCAACCGCATCGCCAATACGTCGCCGTCCGCCGCCAGCGCTACCGCTGACCTGAATGGCAAGGCCGTGCAGCTGGCTTGCCAAGCCATTGTGCAGCGGCTGAAAGAGGTTGCTGCTCAGGTCCTGCAAGCATCCGAAACCGCTATTGAACTTCGGGATGAACAAGTACTACTCAACGGCCAGCAAACAGAGCTAGACTGGAAAAAGCTGGTTACAGCCGCTTTTCTAAAGCGCGTGAGCTTATCGGAGCACGCCCACTATGCCACGCCGGAGGTGCACTTCGATAAGGCTACCGAGAAAGGCCACCCGTTCGCTTACCACGTCTATGGCACCGCCATCACCACCGTAACCGTGGATTGTCTGCGTGGCACCTATCAAGTAGACGCGGTACGGGTGGTGCACGACTTTGGGCGCAGCATGAACCCCGCCGTGGATCGTGGCCAGATTGAGGGCGGTATTGTGCAGGGAATAGGCTGGATGACGCTCGAAGAACTGCTTTATGACCCGGCCGGTCGGCTGCGCTCCAATACGCTCTCTACCTATAAGATTCCTGATATCTATTCGGTGCCGAAGGAAATTTCCATCGAACCCTTGCAAACCGAGCAGGACAACCTCGCTATTTTCCGCTCCAAGGCCGTAGGCGAGCCGCCCTTTATGTATGGAATTGGCACCTATTTCGCCCTGCGCAATGCTATTAAAGCATTCAATCCAACTTCTCCTATCGCCTTTGGTGCCCCGATGACCCCGGAGAAAGTATTGCTTGGGTTATATCCGCAGTCGGCCACCGGCACCCCACAAGTACATGAACAGAGCCTGCGCCACGTGGCTGCTTCTTAGCGAAAGTTTGCGCTGTGGCGTTCCAGCCATGCTGCTGTATGTGGTGCAAAGTCAGGGCAGTAGTCCGGGCCGGCAGGGGTTTGCAATGAGTGTAGATGCGCACGGCGCTATGCAGGGCTCCATTGGTGGTGGCATTATGGAGCACAAGCTGGTGCAACTGGCCCGTGAGTGTCTCGTGCAGCCCTCACCAGTAAGCTCTTTGCACCGCCAGATTCATAACAAAAAAGCCCCCCAAGACCAAAGCGGGATGATTTGCTCCGGCGAGCAAACTGTGCTGCTATACCCCGTGCGGCAAACGGATGCCACGGCAATTCAGCAACTGCTCTCAGCTCTCCAACACGAGCAAACCGGCACGCTGACCCTGACGTCGGGGGGCATTTTTTTCGAAGTAAGCAAGCAGCCAGCGCAAGATTATTTGTTTCGGCCGGAGCCCGCAGATGCTTGGCTGTATCAGGAGAAAATTGGTCATAAATACCAGCTGCATCTCATCGGTGGCGGCCACTGCGCCTTGGCTTTATCGCGCTTGTTGCAGTCGCTCGATTTCCGAGTTCACCTCTATGAAGACCGACCGCAACTTAATACGTTCTTAGAGAACAGTTTCGTCCACGATAAAACGACCGTCGCCAATTACACCGACTTACAAGAGCTTATCCCCGAAGGCGTAGATCAGTACGTGGTTATCATGACGGTAGGCTACCGCACCGATGATATTGCCGTGCGGGCGCTGCTGAACAAGAAGTTGCGTTTTCTAGGTTTGTTAGGCAGCCAAAAGAAGATAGAAAAGATGCTTGCTGACTACCAAGCAGCGGGCATTCCGCCTGAACAGCTACAGCGCTTGCACGCCCCAGTTGGTGTGCCCATCAACAGTCAAACACCCGAAGAAATAGCCATCAGCATTGCCGCGCAACTAATTGCCGTGAAGAATATGAAGTAATCAATACCTTACCGCCGTTCATGCTTCGCGGTGCTCTGCATGACGTTTGGGGGGCTTTTTTATCGTTCACTAAAAACGGTTAGTCCCGCACTACTGTGCCCGTGATATAGCCGAAGGGCTCATCGGTAGCGATGAAAATCTCGTTGTTATTCTCCATCCCAAACTGTTCTAGGTTGAAGGGAATATGGTGCTTGTTAGGCATGATGAGGCTGACTTCTTTGACTACCTCATTCTCCAGCAGAATTTGCTCCCCAATGGCATACAGGGTGTGCTGCACCGAAAGACTCTTGTGCCCGGCAAACGTGCGCAGCAGCGACGTGCGAATCATCTGGTAAGTGGCTTCGAAATCTAGGTCTGAGGTTGTGTATTTCCAGGTTGCTTCACATTTAGTAGCCAGAATGCGGTCCGTAGTTTCCTTCAGGACGGTGTACTCATCTTGGATATACTTCTCGAAAGCTGAATCAGTGGTTTTTAGCAGCAATAAATCCTGGAGACCAGCGGAAACCTGCACGCCTTGGGCGGTCTGGGTGATGATGGCGCGACGCTTTTCTGAGCTACCGCCCGTGAAGGCGTGCGTGTGCGCTTCTCCATCAAAAGACATGCGCTGCCAACCGTGCTCTATTATCTCAATTCTGACCTTGCTTACCTGCGGATTTCGGGTGAAGAAGAAGTTGGCCAAGTGAATTCCAAAGGCTTCGATAGTGGTAGTAAAATGCTCTTTAGCCAGCGCATACACCGTATTCTTCTGCGTGTCGGTGGGGAGAATGGTTGAATTGTCGCCGAGTGTGTGGGCCGTTTCAAACTCGCCTTCGAGCGCCACACTCACCGAAATCTGGCGAAACTCGTGGTGGTCGGCGTGACGGATAATCTTGGATAGATTAATCGCGTTTTTGCCGTAGGCATTGATTCCTAGTTTGATACCCATTCTCGTTGGCTGGTTACGCATGGAAAGATTTCCAATCTAGAAAATTATCCTGCTAGATTGAAGGACCAATCTTGTTCATCGCCCATTCTGCCCCCTCGCATGCTGGACGCAGCTATAAAAAGTAAAAACGTAGTGACGCCGCAGGGCATACTGGAGGCGCTAATCTTGCTCCGGGATGGCCAGATTGTGGACGTGGTGCCGGCTACTACGGCTGTCGATTGCCCAGTTATCGACGTGCAAAATCGGGCGGTGCTGCCCGGCGTAATTGACCCCCACGTACATATCAACGAGCCCGGCCGCACCGAGTGGGAAGGCTTCGATACAGCCACCCGCGCCGCCCTAGCCGGCGGCCTTACCACGCTGGTGGATATGCCCCTGAACTCAGCGCCGGTGACAACTTCAGTCGCTAACCTAGCGCTGAAGCTAGCTGCTACGAAAGGTCAGCTGCACACTAATTGCGGGTTTTGGGGCGGCATTGTGCCGGGCAACGCCAGCGAGATAGAAGGACTGATTAATCATGGAGTGCTTGGGTTCAAGGCGTTTCTGACCCATTCCGGCATCGACGATTTTCCCAATGCCACCGAGCAAGACCTACGGCAAGTGATGCCGATTCTGGCCCGCCACGGCCTGCCGCTGCTGGTGCACTGTGAGCTAACCACAAACGATGAGACTTGGAAAACCGGGGATAAACGGTCGTACCAAAATTACCTCGCCTCGCGCCCCAAACAGTGGGAAGATGAAGCCGTGGCGCTGATGATTCGGCTGTGCGAGGAGTATGATTGCCCTACGCACATCGTGCATTTATCATCGGCCAACTCTATTGCGCCGATTGCTGCGGCCAAGGCCAACGGGTTGCCACTGACCGTAGAAACTGCCCAGCATTACCTGTTTTTCAACGCTGAAAACATTAATGACGGGCAGACGCAGTTCAAATGCGCTCCGCCTATTCGGGAGCAGGCCAACAATGATGAGCTGTGGGGGGCTTTACAGGCTGGTATTATCGACTTCGTCGCCACCGACCACTCACCCGCGCCGCCCGATTTGAAGCAGCTGGAAAGCGGAGATTTTACCACGGCCTGGGGCGGCATTGCGTCGTTGCAATTGGCCCTGCCCGTACTGTGGACTGCCGCCCAAAAGCGTGGAGCCGATCTGACGGACATCGTTCGGTGGCTAAGCACGAACCCCGCGAAACTCATTGGGCAGCAAGCGCGCAAAGGCCAAATTGCCAAAGGCTATGATGCCGACCTGCTGGTGCTGGAGCCTGATCAAGCCTTCATTGTAACGGCTGATATGCTGCACCATCGGCATAAGGTGTCGCCTTACATTGGGCAAGAGCTGCGGGGCGTGGTGACCCAAACGTTTCTGAAGGGGCAGCAGGTGTATGATCAACCCAACTTCACGCACCTCAATCAGGGTGAAATCATTACGCGCTAGCTGCATGGATGCCTACGTACACCGAGCCGAGCAACTCCTACAGCGCATTAACACCCTGGCCGCTATTAGCGAAGACCAAAGCTGCATAACGCGCACTTTTGGTACGCCTGCTTTTCTAGCGGGCAGCGCATTAGTAAAAAGCTGGATGAATGCAGCGGGGCTCGAAACCCGCATTGATAGCATCGGCAACGTGCGTGGCCGACTGATTAGCCTACGGCCGGGAGCCAAAACCTTCGTTATTGCCTCGCATATTGACACGGTGGTAAATGCCGGCAAATTCGATGGACCATTAGGCGTGCTGCTGGGACTGGATTTGCTGGAGCAACTCGTGCAACGAAGAGTCGAGCTACCGTTTCACATAGAGCTTATTGCGTTCAGCGACGAGGAAGGCTGCCGGTTTCATACTACTTACTTAGGTAGTAAGGTTGTAGGGGGCTTTTTTGAGGCTGACTTACTCCAAAAACGAGATGCGGCTGGTGTCACTCTGGCGGAAGCTGTGGCAACCATGGGCGGCGATACGCAGCAGCTTACGCACGATGCAATTCCCGCCGATAACTGGCTGGGTTACTTCGAGGCTCACATTGAGCAAGGCCCGGTGCTGTACGAGCGTGCCATTCCGGTGGCCCTCGTAACGGCCATTGCCGGGCAGCAGCGCGTGGAAATGGTCTTCAAAGGCATGGCCGGCCATGTGGGCACGGTGCCGATGAACATGCGGCAGGATGCGCTGTGCTGCGCCGCCGAAGCTATTTTGGCTATCGAGCAGTTTGGTCAGGATCACCAGCAGACGCTGGTTGCAACGGTGGGCAAGCTCGATATTCGTCACGCGGCCAGCAACGTGATTCCCGGTGAAGTGGTGTGCAGCCTTGATCTGCGGAGCGCGGATGAAGCACGCTTAACCTGGGCCTATCACGTGCTGCGAGAAAAGATAGAAACCATTGCGGATCAGCGCGTTATCACGCTGACCTGGAACCTCATTCAGCAGACGGCCCCAGTGACGTGCGACGCTACCTTAAACAGCCTGCTAGCCCGCGCCATCGCCGATTCCGGCTACCCAGTCGTTTCGCTGGTTAGTGGGGCCGGCCACGACGCCGTGCCGATATCCAAAGTCGCGCCGGCCACTATGCTATTTGTGCGTTGCTTTAAAGGCATTAGCCACAATCCTTTAGAAAGCGTGGAGCTGCCCGACCTAGCGGCCGCGCTGCGGGTTGCCGAGCGCTTCCTAACCCAACTCATTTCCCACCATTCGTAATTCCCTATGGAAATTTCTGCCTTAACCCGCTCCGTCGTCAAGCGCAATCATGCCGTTATCAGTCCTGATGGCTACATCAACAGCAACGTGCCGGGCTGGACGGGCTGTACCGTGAATGTGATTATCAACGAGCAGATGGGGGCTCGGCTTTGCCAAACGTTGGTTACGTTGCAGGCTGGGGGGCAATTAGTGGGCAAAACGCAGGCGTCGCAGATTTTCTTTTACGTGGTGGAAGGCCAGATTCAGGTCAGTGTCGATGGCCAAGATCGGACGCTCAGTACCGGCGAGTTCGTGTATGTGCCCATCGGTAAGGCATACCGTTTCGAAAATCCCACAGTTGGCACTCAGATTCTCACCTTTCACAAAGTTTACGAGCCGCTGGAAGGCCACGCGGTACCCGGCGTTCTGTTCGGCGAGAAGGACGACACGAAGGCGCCCATCTACATGAACGATGAGGCTCTGCGCATCCAAGTACTGCTTCCCGACCACCTCAGCTTCGACATGGCCGTGAACATCTTCACCTACCAGACGGGGGGCAATTTGCCCATGGTCGAAACCCACATCATGGAGCACGGCCTTCTCTATCTTCAAGGCCAGGGCATCTACATGCTCGACCACGAATGGTACCCCATCAAGAAAGGCGACTCCATCTGGATGGCTCCTTACTGCCAGCAATGGTTCACGGCCATGGGCAAGGAGCCCGCCGTGTATATCTACTACAAAAACGTCAATCGCTTCCCGACCGTGGTGTAGTTGATTATTTTTTCAAAGAGACCTTGCTCAAACCGTCATGCAGAGCGCAGCGAAGCATCTCGCGTGTAAGAATGGTAATCCTGCATCAGCACGCGAGATGCTTCGCTCCGCTCTGCATGACCGTCTTTAGGTTTAGATAACTTGATCCGGAATGACCCTACCCGAACTTAACGCTTTACCGAAACCCACGCTAAGCGAAGCGCTCCGTAAATGCTGCGGCAGCACGGCCTGGGTGGAAGCCATGACCCACATTTTCCCAGTGCCGGATAAGGGAACATTGCTCAGGAAGGCTGACAGTATTTGGTACGGCCTTTCGGAGCCCGATTGGCGGGAGGCGTTTACCCATCACCCGAAGATTGGGGATATCAACTCGTTGAAGGAAAAGTTTGCCAGCACTAGCGCCTGGGCCGCTGGCGAGCAGGCGGCAGTGCAACATTCTTCCCAAGCAGTGCTCGAAGCGTTGGCCGAAGGAAATACCCGTTACGAGGAGAAATTCGGCTATATTTTCATCGTCTGCGCCACGGGCAAATCGGCGGAGGAAATGCTAGCCCTGCTGCAAGCCAGGCTTCCCAATGAGCCCGATGAGGAGATAAAAATCGCCATGGGCGAACAAGCAAAAATCACTCACATTAGGCTGGAAAAGCTGTTAGCAACATGAGCCAGATCACCACCCATATTCTCGATACCACCCGAGGCAAACCGGCTCAGGGCGTAGCTATTGCGCTTTACAGCCAGCAGGCGGAAACGTGGCACGAACTGGCTCGCAGCACAACTAACCTGGATGGTCGCGTTGCGGATTTGCTGCCGCAAGGGGAGTTGTTGGCGCGAGGAATCTATAAGCTAAAGTTCTTCACCCAAGAATACTTCGACCAGCACGCAACTACCGCTTTCTATCCTTTCGTGGAAATTGTCTTTGCTGTTACTGCACCGGAGCACTACCACGTGCCGCTGCTGTTGAACCCCTTTGGCTACTCCACCTACCGCGGTTCCTGAAGCTGAAAACCGGCTGTTCCCATCCCATCCAAATTTGCCCCCCACGCATATGAAGCTCAGCATACAAGACTCCGATAAAGAGCAGCTGCTCCATCAGCTCGGCGTCGCTAACCTTAAGTTTCAGCAAACTTATCCCGGCGACAAGCCTGATCGGCAACCAGTGCACACGGTGTACGGCGGCGCCAACTTGTTCAAATCGGATACCTGCGTGCGCATGGGCGACATTGCCCTGAACAACCTCCGCACCTACGCGCCTAACTTTGTGGAGCTGGCCAACGTGCTTCAGCTCAAAGGCTACGAGCACCTACCAAAATCGGGGAAAGACATTGCGGAGCTAACTGCCAAGCTAGATGCTTTGTCGCCGGAAGATCGCAAAAAGGAAATGGCCTGGCTGGCGTACTCGGTGTATGATAAGATCATCGCCAAGCTCAAGGCCGAACCCGTTGAGGACTTTCGGATTGATTTTGAAGACGGCTTCGGCAACCGCCCCGACGCGGAAGAAGATGCCACGGCCGTGCAAGCCGCCAATGAAGTAGCCATCGGGATGCAGAACCGTACCTTGTCGCCGTTCATCGGTATTCGCATCAAGCCCTTCACCGAGGATTTGAAGCAGCGCGGTGTTCGGACGCTGGATATTTTTCTGACGACGTTGCTGGAAAAAACCGGCGGTAAGCTGCCCGACAACTTTGTGGTGATGCTGCCAAAGGTGACCATTCCGGAGCAGATGACGACGATGGTGCGCCTGTTCGAAATTCTGGAAAAGGCAAACAATTTGCCCCCCGGAACCCTCCAGATGGAAACGATGGTAGAGGCCACCCAAATCATTATGGATGAGGAAGGCCGCAACCCACTGATGCGCATCATCCGGGCTAGCGAAGGCCGCTGCGTTGCCGCCCACTTCGGCACTTATGATTACACGGCTTCGGCTGGCATCACGGCCCGCTACCAGACCATGGCGCACCCCGTCTGCGACTTTGCCCACCACATGACCAAAGTAGCGCTGGGCGGCACCGGTATTTTTCTCTCTGATGGCGCCACTAATGTAATGCCCATCGGTCCGCACAGAGGCGAAAACCTGACGTTTGAGCAGCAAAAAGAAAACCGCGAATCAGTGCACAACGCCTGGCGACAAGGCTTTCACCACACCACGCACTCCCTCATCAATGGCCTGTACCAAGGCTGGGACCTAAATCCGGCGCAACTCCCGATGCGCTACGCAGCTACGTATGCCTTCTTCCTGAGCAGCTACGAAGACGCCGTGTTTCGCCTGAAAAGCTTCGTGGAGCGAGCGGCCATTTCCACGCTCACCGGCGACATCTTCGATGATGCGGCTACCGGCCAGGGCTTACTAAACTTCTTCCTGAAGGCGCTAAACTGTGGGGCGATTACGGAGGAGGAAATAACAGCTACGGGCCTGACGAAGGACGAGATTAACACGCGCTCTTTCTTCCGTATCCTGGAGGGGCGCCGCAAGCAAAAAGCGTAGCTAACGGGTAGTGCTTCCTTCTTTGGCTCAACAACTTGATAGTACCAAAAAATAGTGTGCAGCCCTTGAATTAGCAGCTACTTCTACACTGTTGTGTCTTTATAAGTATTGGTACAATTCATATCTTGTAATGGATTGTGCCAGTACTGTAAGTATTGGCCCACGAAGCGCTGGCCTGTATGAAGAAGCTCCTGTTCATCTGCTGCCTGAGCGTACTTTCGATAGGTATAGGTGCGCAGAATAAAGCCCCCCAGCCGCCGCAGGTGCCCGTACGCAACTATCTGCAGCCCGACACCATTCGAGTAAATCGATTAATAGCATTTGCGGAAAAGGAAAAGACGACCAGCAGCGCCTTAGCGAGTTTTCAGGAGGCGCTGGGGCTTTCACGGCAGTTGACGTACAAATCGGGGGAGGCACGGGCGCTGATGGGATTGGGCTATTACTATCGTTTCCGTGGCGATTACAAGGAGAGCCTGATCTATACGCGCCAAGCCCAGCAGCTATTCCGCCAGCTCGACGACCGGCTGAACCAGATTTCGTGCTTGTATAACCTCGGCTTCGTTTACTACGGGCAGGGCGACTTCACCCAAGCAATGACCCATAGTTTCGAAGGGCTGCGTTTGGCGGAGACTATGCAAAATCAGAAATGGCTGACTTTAATAAACAGTCAACTGGGCCTTGCATCCATGATTGTGGGCGAGTACACGAAAGCCAAACAGTACTTAGACCGGGGTATGCTACTGGCTACCAAGGCAGGCGACAAAGAAGGTGCAGCGTTTTGCCTGAATGGGCTGGGGAGGTTGGCTGGTGCTCAAAGCAAATGGTTGGAAGCGCTACAGCATTTTGAGAGGCAAATGACCCTGGCTCATGAAGCCGGCAATGAGCGGCTAGTTACGCTCGGACAAGTGCGCAGCGCGGAGATGAATGAGCGCCTAGGACGCTACGCGGAAGTGTTTTCCGTGGGGCGGCTTGGGTTACGGCGGTTGAAGCAGATGGAAGATGTAGGTAACATCCCGCTTATTGAAGTCATATTTGCGCGCGCCTTCCTGCATACCGGGCGCCCTGACAGTGCAATGGTGTATGGGCGGGCCAGCCTGCGGGCAAGTCAGCGCAGCGGCACCAAACAAATAATACACGATGCCAGCGACATACTTGCCCAAGCCAGTGCTCAACTGGGGCGCTACGAGGATGCTTACCGTTATCAAACGCTGTTTACGGCTTACAAAGACAGCCTGAGTACCCAAGACATTGTCCGGCGAACGGCCGCGCTGCAATACACCTACGAGCTGGATAAGAAACAATCGCAAATACGGCTGCTGACTCGCAATGAGCAGTTGAGCCAGCAGCGAAGTCAGCAGCAGAAGCTGCTGCTGGTGGGGGCGCTGGTGGCCTTGGCGGTGGTGGCCGGGTTGAGCGTGCTGCTCTGGCGCAACAATCAGCAAAAGCAGCGGGCCAATGCGCAGCTTCAACGTCAGCAGGAGGAACTACAAGCTGCCCAATCGCAATTGATTCAGCGGGAGAAGATGGCTTCACTGGGAGAGTTTACTGCCGGTATTGCCCACGAGATTCAGAACCCCTTGAACTTCGTCAATAACTTCGCCGAGGTGTCAGCTGAGTTAGTGGGTGAGCTTGGAACGGCCCAGAAAAGTCCCGACCGCGATGCAGCGTTGGAGGCGGATCTGCTGGCATACTTGTCGCAAAATCTATGCAAGATCCGGGAGCACGGAGGCCGCGCCGCCCGCATTGTACAGGGCATGATGGAACACGCCCGTCCCAGCACCGGTGAAAGACAGTTAACTGACTTGAATGCCCTCTGCGACGAGAATCTGCGGCTTGCCTACCACGGGCAGCGAGCCAAAGACCCCAACTTTGAGGTCAAATTCACCACCAATTTCGATTCGGATTTGGGCCTAGTGCCGGTGGTGCCCCAGGAAATTGGGCGAGTATTATTGAATCTGTACACCAATGCCTTTTATGCTGTAAGCCAGCAGGCTGCCCGGCATGAGAATGGCTATCAGCCGCAGGTGCTGGTAACGACCCGCCGCCGCAACGGGCAGGTAAAGCTGCGGGTGCGCGACAATGGCATCGGCATTCCGGAGGCTATTCAGGAGAAAATCTTTCAGCCCTTTTTTACCACGAAGCCCGCCGGCGAAGGCACCGGCCTGGGCCTCTCGCTCAGCTACGATATCGTAACAAAGGGCCACGGCGGCACGCTCTCTGTGGAAAGTCAAGAGGGCAAATACACGGAGGTGATTGTGTCTTTGCCCGTGAGTAAAGCCGAGCAGGAGGATAAATCATACTCTTACTTCTGAACCTAGTCGGCGTTTTCATTCAGTAAAGACCGGATGTTCAGGGGTTTACTTTTTTGGTTTTTCCAGCTTCGTAAACGCGTTATTCAGTGCTTCGGCCCACAGCGGGTGCGCAAATATCATTTCCTGTAGCACTTGATATTTGAGCTTGCCCGTCATGGCTAGTTGCAGCATTGTCATGATTTCACCGCCTTCCGCGCAGAGAATAGCGGCTCCGATAATCTGGTCTTTGTCGTCGACCATTACCTTAAAAAAGCCCCCCAGGCGGCCGGTTTCGCGAGCCCGACCTATAGTTGAAACAGGCATCACAGCCACGCGGTAGGCAATATTTTTCTCGCGAGCCTGCTCTTCCGACAAGCCAATACGCCCCAGCTGCGGATCAGTAAAAACGGTGTAGGGTAGGGGGCGCTGCTTGGCGGAGCGTGATTTGCCCCCCAGCAGCGCGTCGCGGACGATGCGGTAGTCGTCGTAGCTGAGATGGGTAAACTGGGGGCCGCCGTGCACGTCGCCCAGGGCATACACGCCGCGCACGTTGGTTTGGAGGCGGCTGTTTACCTCGATGTAGCCTTTCTCGTCAACCCTCACGCCAGCGGCGGCCAGATTTAGCTTATCCGAGTTGGGCGTGCGGCCGGTGGCAATGAGCAGGTGAGTGCCGCTTAGGCGTCGCTCGCCAGTGCGGGTGCGGGCCGTAACGGTAATTTGCCCCCCAGCACCTTTGGCTGCACGGTAAGCCTCCGCACCAAGTACAAACGCAACGCCCTCGGCCTCCAACAATTCCTGCAAGGTGGCGCACACGTCTTCATCCTCATGCTCCAGCACTTGTGCGCCCGATTCGATAATGGTGACGCGGCTGCCGAAGCGCCGGAACATTTGCCCAAACTCCAACCCGATATAGCCGCCACCTAGAATCAGCAGATGCTCAGGTAATTCCTTCAGATCGAGTAGCTCGGTGGTGGTGAGAAAGCCAGTTTCAGCCAAGCCCTCTACCTCCGGAATAGCAGCCCGGGTGCCGGTATTGATAAAGATGAGCGGCGCGGTTACCTGTTTTTCGGGGCCGCTTTCCATGGCTACGCGCAAACTGCGGGGCCCTGTAAAGACAGCTCGCCCGGCCAGTACGGTAATGCCGGGGCGCTCTTGGGTGAGGTTGCTGCGTACGCCTTCGCGCATCGCGCCAATGACCTCATCTTTGCGGGCTACCACGGCGGCCATATCAACGTGCGGCGCATGGCTTTGTACGCCAAAGGTGGCGGCAGTGCGCACTTGATGGGCGCGCTCGGCCGAGGCTAGCATCGTTTTGACGGGGGAGCAGCCATAGTTTATGCACGAGCCGCCCAGCAAATACTCCTCGATCAGCACCACCCGCCGGCCGGCGTCGGCCAAGGCGGTAGCCAATGGATTGCCGGCTTGGCCCGAGCCAATTATCACAACATCATAGGAATCAGGCATAGAATGCGGAAATCAGAGAGCGAGAAGACGAGTAATGCGCGGGGCAATGCTATTTTTGCCCCCCAGAGCTATTCCTATACGGTTCAGCTTGCCAGCCGACTATACCCTAATCGGATTGTTGGCTTGGGTACCTTTAACAATAACTTCCGCCTTGTGGCTAACCGATTTTTGCGCCGCCTCGCCCTGCTCGCCGTTCTGCCGGGGCTGGGTGCTTGTACGTCCTTGTACTTTCCGCCACCGCCGAATGTGCCTTTACTCACCCAAAAAGGCGAATTCAGCGGCGGTATTCATACCAATCTGGATAATAACCTTGCCATCCAAGGGGCCTACGCCGTGGGCGAGCACATTGGGGCCATCGGCACGTTTACGACGCTGAATACCGACAAAAAACGCAAAGCCGAGGAGCACCGATTTGCCGAAATAGGTGGCGGTTACTTCACCCGTCTGCCCGACAAGCGCGCGCTGGAGGTATATGTGGGCCTCGGTGCCGGCTCTACCAAGCGCACCGATTTCAAAACCGAGAATGATATCAAAACCGTGGAGCGCACGGTAGAAGGCGACTTGAACAAGTATTTCCTGCAGGTAAATTACAGCTCCAAAGAGAAGAAGTCATTTCACCTTTTCGGCAATGACTTTCCTGTTTCGTACGGCACCGCGTTGCGCCTGAGCTATCTGGAGCTAAGCGACTTGCGCGTGGATGGGGTGGCTACCACACCCGAGGATAACGTTTTCGTTGAGCCTATCACCTTCACCCGCGTGCAGGTAGCCGGTCCGGTACAACTGCAGCTCATCAGCGGTGGTATGTTTGGCTTGCGCAGTCAGAAGTATTTAAAGGCTTCTAACTCAGTATTTAATTTTGGCGTGGTCGTGAATATCGGGGGGCAAAGTGGAAAGAAGTAGTACAACAAGCAACCATAAAAAAGCCCCAGAAATCTTCTGGGGGCTTTTTTATGGTTGTAGTAATCGAGAAACTATGCAGTGACTTTCTCGCCTTGTAGTACGCGGAGCATCGTGTCGCCAATCTCAGCGGGTGAGTCAACTACGTGGATGCCGCACTCGCGCATGATGGCCATTTTGGCCGCTGCCGTATCATCGGCGCCGCCTACGATGGCACCAGCGTGGCCCATGCGACGGCCGGGAGGTGCAGTTTGACCAGCAATGAAGCCTACCACGGGCTTTTTGTTGCCGGTTTCTTTGATCCAGCGAGCAGCTTCTGCTTCCATGCCACCACCAATTTCACCGATCATCACGATGCCTTCGGTTTCGGGGTCGTTCATGAGCAGCTCCACCGCTTCTTTAGTGGTCGTGCCGATGATGGGGTCGCCGCCGATGCCGATAGCCGTGGTCTGGCCGAGGCCGGCCTTGGTGAGTTGGTCAACAGCCTCATAGGTCAGCGTGCCCGACTTAGACACGATACCGATTTTGCCTTTGGTGAAGATAAAGCCGGGCATGATGCCCACTTTGCACTCGCCGGCGGTCATTACGCCGGGGCAGTTTGGCCCAATCATGCGCAAACCGTCGCGGCCTTTCAGGTACTCCTTTACCGCAATCATGTCCTTGGTCGGGATGCCTTCGGTGATGGTCACGATGACTTTGATGCCCGCGTCGGCGGCTTCCATGATAGCATCGGCGGCGAAAGCTGGGGGCACGAAAATAATGCTCGTGTCGGCACCGGCTTGCTCCACGGCTTCAGCCACGGTGTTGAACACAGGACGGTCGAGGTGGGTAGTGCCGCCTTTGCCGGGCGTTACGCCGCCAACCACGTTGGTGCCGTATTCAATCATCTGCTGAGCATGAAACGAGCCTTCGGAGCCCGTGAAGCCCTGCACAATCACTTTAGAATCCTTATTGACCAGAACGCTCATTAGGAGAAAGGTTAGGAGGAAAATGCGATATAGGGTGGTAATGGGGAATGACTTAACAAGTCATCGGTGCGCAAAAGTAGGCTTTTTTGGGGGGAGGCAAGCCAAGCTGCCGCTTCCCTTACGGAAGGTAGAGGAGGAAGGGATTACTTGTTAAACACACAAGACTTATTAAGTCGCTTTACGGCTCTTTTTTGGTCAGGATTTGGGGGTGCTTATGGGGTTGTGGTGAATTGCAGCGTGGGGCTAAGAAGGTAAATACGTACCTTTGCGGTCCACCCAACTACTCTGCGTACCCAACTGTATGTATCTGAATAACATAGTTGAAGCCATCGGCAATACTCCCTTGGTCAAACTCAATAAAGTAGCCGACGGCATCAAAGGCACGGTGCTGGCCAAGGTTGAATACTTCAATCCGGGCAATTCTGTGAAGGACCGCATGGCCGTGCGCATGGTAGAGGACGCGGAAAAAGCCGGCTTGCTCAAGCCCGGCGGCACCATCATCGAAGGCACTAGCGGCAACACCGGCATGGGCCTGGCCCTAGCTGCTATTGCGAAGGGCTACAAGTGCATTTTCGTGATGAGCGACAAGCAGAGCAAGGAAAAGCAGGATATCCTGCGCGCCGTGGGCGCCGAGGTAGTTATCTGCCCCGTGGATGTAGCTCCTGAAGATCCGCGCTCCTACTATTCCGTAGCGCGCCGCCTGAACGCGGAAACGCCAAATTCCTTCTATCCAAACCAGTACGACAACCTCTCCAACACGGCTGCCCACTACGAGAGCACCGGCCCCGAACTGTGGGCCCAGACGGATGGAAAGATTACTCATTTAGCCTGCGGTGTTGGCACTGGGGGTACTATTTGCGGTACGGCCAAGTATCTGAAAGAGCAGAACCCGTCGCTAATTACGGTGGGTTTGGATACTTATGGCTCGGTGTTCAAGAAGTATAAGGAGACGGGTGTTTTCGATGAAAACGAGATTTATCCTTACAAAACCGAAGGCATTGGAGAGGATATTCTGCCCAAGAATGTCGACTTCGACCTGATTGACCTTTTCATTAAAGTAACCGACCAAGACGCAGCCGTAATGACGCGCCGGTTGGCCAAAGAAGAAGGCTTATTTGTGGGCTGGTCCTGCGGATCGGCGGTGTACGGGGCCTTAGAGTATGCTCGTGAGCATTTGCAGGAAGACGACACGATGGTGATTATCCTCCCCGACCACGGCACGCGCTACCTAGGAAAGATTTATAACGACGACTGGATGCGTGAGCAAGGTTGGCTGTAAAGAAAAAATATCTTTATCGCCGGCTTCCGGTTTAGTATTCTCCTTATAGAAATACATAGACCTATGACCGTGACTAAAAAGCTGCGCAATATCGTGCTGGTGGATGATAACGAGACCACCTGTTTCCTGAACAATCGCTTGCTCAGCCGCCTCGATGTGGCCGATAACGTGTTAGTTTTTACCCGTGCCCAGCAGGCTTACGATTTCTTCTGGGGTGAAGGTCGCAACCTTGTTGATCCCATTCCCAATGAAACGCCTGCCTTAATTTTCGTTGATTTGAAGATGCCGGGCATGGATGGTTTTGAGTTTTTGCAACGCTACAGCGCTCTGCCCGAGGAAGTGAAGGCGCGCACGGTACTAGCCGTACTGACTACCTCCATGCACGCCGCCGACACCGCTCGCGTAGCGCAGTATCCAGATGTGGAATATTTGGCTAAGCCGCTCACCGAGGAGAAGCTGAACAAGCTGATGAGTAAGCGTTTTGCGGAGGTATAAGTTTTACAGTATTGATTCTACAAAAAGCCGCTACACGAATGTGCAGCGGCTTTTTTGTTTCCATTTATATAAGTTAGGCCGTCATGCAGAGCGGGAGCGAAGCATCTCGCTCGCGGTATCATGATTACTAATCCTGTGTCAGCACGCGAGATGCTTCGCTTCCGCTCTGCATGACGGCCTAGGGTTGTAGTGTTAGCCTTTATACCACGGCTTCCACAAACTGGAAAGCCTCCCCATCAAATAAGCCTTTGTCGCTGAGCTTCAGGCTGGGAATTACTAGCAAAGCCATGAAGGACAAGGTCATAAAGGGCGCGGCCAGCGGTGAGCCTAACTCTTTGGCCAGTGCATCGACGGCAGCATACGCTTCGGCTACCCGGTAGCCATCCTGATCGGACATGAGGCCAGCTACGGGTAAAGGGAGGAGTATTTCCTCCAAATTGCCCCCCACAGCCGCCAGCCCGCCTTTTGCTTCGATAACCAAGTTTACTGCTCGGGCAATACTCTCATCATCGGTGCCGACTGCGGTAATATTGTGCGAATCGTGGCCGACACTGGAGGCCAAGGCGCCACGCTTCAAACCAAAGCCTGTGATAAAGGCTACCGCTGGCGGCGCAACTTCATAACGGTTTACAACAGTGAGCTTTAGTATGTCGTGTGCTACGTCGGGCACGACAAGGCCATTTTCAACGTTGGCGGGTAAGTCGTGGCGGGCGGTGATAAGCTGACCGTCGAAGCACTCAATCACGCGAATCTCGGTTTGCTGTGCCTGGGGGGCTTTTTGAGGCGCAGTCACTTGAAAATCTTCAGCTGTGAAAAGCTGCGCGTGGAAGTTATTAACAACAGCAACCGGCGCGGCGGGAATAAGCGTTTGGCCGTTTTCGGCTACCAATTTGCCCCCCACATACGTTTGGCGCACTCGGAAATCAGTTAAGTCATCGACCACGATAAAGTCGGCGGAATCGCCCTCGCGCAGCAAACCTACGGGCAAGTTGTAGTGCAATACTGGGTTCAAACAAGCTACGCGCAGTACTTTCAGAACCTCCTGACCGCGCGCTACGGCCCGCTGTACTAACTGATTGATGTGACCTAGAACAAGCGTGTCCGGGTGCTTGTCGTCGGAACAGAACATCATGTTCTCGTGGTGTTCCGGTAGCAGGTCAATCAGTGCTTCAAAATTGCGGGCCGCGGAGCCTTCCCGGATAAGAATCTTCATGCCCACGGCCAGCTTGTCGCGAGCTTCATCAGCGGTGAAGCACTCATGATCGGTGCTGATGCCGGCTGCGGCGTAGCGCTGGGCATCCTGGCCGCGCAAGCCGGGTGCGTGGCCGTCTACGGGGCGACCGTAGCGCTGGGCCAAGCCAATTTTGGCTGCTACATCAGGGTCGTTGTGCAGCACGCCGGGCCAGTTCATCATTTCGGCTAGATAGCCGATTTCGGGGTTCTGAAATAGCTGCTCAATATCCTGAGCCGATATAACAGCCCCAGCCGTTTCGAAAGGTGTAGCGGGCACGCAGGAAGGGGCGCCGAAGCAAAATTTAAACGGCACGGTGCGCCCACTCGCCAGCATATATTCCACGCCCGCAGTGCCGAGCACATTCCCGATTTCGTGCGGATCGGAGACGGTGGCTACGGTGCCATGTACCACCGCTAGGCGGGCAAACTCGGCGGGCACGAGCAGGGAGCTTTCCACGTGCACATGAGCATCCACAAACCCCGGCAACGCATATGGCAGCGCCGGATCAGGAACGGGAGAGGAGAGGGGTTCAATGCGCTGAATTTGCCCCCCAGCCACGTAAATGGTAGCCGGAGTAATGGTGTTAGCAAACAGATTAACGACGTTGGCGCGCAGGCTGAATTCGGCGGGCATAAGGCGGAAAAGGTAAGGATTGAGAATTTGCCCCCCAGGCCGGCGGACGGGTAAAGAACCTTATATTTGGTTAATTATACCTGCCAAATTCGTCTCGTGAGAAAGATAATGACCTTGTTGCTGGCGGCAGTGCTGACTGGTTCTGCCGTGGCTCCCATGGCTGGTTGCGCCCAGCGCACAGCCCAACAGAAGAAAACCAAAGCCTTTAAGCGCCAGAGCAAAGGCGGCCGTATGCCCTGCCCCACACACGACTGCTAATGCATATCGCCCACTCAGCTAATAGGCTGAACGGCTTATTCCGCTTTACTTACATCTGAAAATGCCCCCGAGCAAAACCCTCTCACCGCCCTCCGCGCAGCCGCCGATGCCGTGCGCCAACAATTGCAGGTCAATGGCTTCGACGCCGCCGGGGTACAGCGCCTTTCCGACTTTATTGAAGGACAGCGGGCGCAATTGCCTGAGGCGAGCCGGGAAGGTGTGATCAATGCTTTAGGTTGCTTTCTGGGTGAGTGCATCGTGCAAACCTACCAGGGCGAGTGGGCCACCGGGCCAGACGGAACCACGGGCATCGGCTTGCGCGAGAAGCTATTTCTAAATCCTTTTTATCGCGTAGGGCAACAGTTAAACAGTGGCCTAGCTAATTCGGTAGTGACATTTTTTGAGCAGATTCCGGCCCGCTTGGAGGCGGAAGCACCGCGCAAAAATTGGATTTAATTACTATATTTTCCCTGAAATATTATTTTCTTCTGTTGTAAGTTTAAAACTTAACTAATCCGGTAGTTTTCATTTTGAACCTTACTTGCGTCAGTTACCGGATGCTGCGTTTTTTCTACGATGGAAGAACTACGAAGCGCCGCCGAAGCCGTGCGGCAAAATTTAAACATCCCTTCTTTTGACGAAGTAGCGGTGTCAACGCTCACCGAATTTATTGATCGTGAGCGCAGTAGCATTAGCCATGAAGCTCAGCCCGGAGTAGTAAATGCGCTGGGGTGCTTTTTGGGGGAGTGCATAATCCGTAGCTTTGGGGGCCACTGGCACCGCGACGCCTCTGGGCTGGTCGGCGTACAGATAGCTGGTTGTACCTTTATCAATCCGTTCAGCTACGTGGAGCGGCAATTGGTGCATGGTGCGGTTGAGTCCGTAATGGTATTCTTCCACTCTGTGCCCACCCGCTTAGCCGCGGCTGCCATACCACGTCGTCGAACCTGGATTCCCGTCCCCTTGCCCCCGCGCCGAACGACTTCCCCATGAGAAAAATCGTCATTGCCATCGACGGCTACTCTTCGTGCGGTAAAAGCACTACCGCCAAAGCCGTAGCCGCCGAGTTAGGGTATGCCTACATTGACACGGGCGCCATGTACCGGGCCGTGACCCTGTATTTGCTCGAACATAAAATTGCGTTCGACGATTTGCCCCGTATCGAGCAGGCCCTGCACGATATGCACATCTCGTTTAAGCGCAACCGCCGCACGGGGCGAAACGAATTGTGTCTGGACGGCGAAATCCGCGAAGATGAGATTCGTCAGATGGTTATCTCTAACTCCGTAAGTGAGGTGTCGGTGATACCGGCCGTGCGCCACGCTATGGTCAGTCAGCAGCAGCGCATGGGCCGCAAGCGCGGAGTAGTGATGGACGGCCGCGACATTGGCACCACGGTGTTCCCGGATGCGGAAGTAAAGGTGTTTATGACCGCCGAAACCCGCGTGCGGGCGCTACGTCGGCAGGAGGAGTTGGCTATGAATGGTGAGCATGTGGAGGTCGAAGCTATTATTGACAACCTCACCAAGCGCGACCACATCGACTCGACCCGCGCCGAAAGTCCATTGCGCCGCGCTGCCGATGCCATCATGCTCGATACCACGCATATTACCATTGATGAGCAGGTAGATTTCGTGCTGGAGCGCGTCTCAGCTACGCTATTTTCGCTGGCCGCAGTTGGCGACTTAGCCGTGCCCAACGACGAAAAAATGCCCCCCACGGTCCGTCATACCTAAAAGGTATTGGGGTAATAAGGGCTCCGTGGGCCTGTAAGTCGGGTTAGGGCAAACTATATCGTTTTGGGGGGCATTTTTTTGTGCTCATCTTCGTATTACGCATGAGTTTACCCGGCTAAATGCCAAAAAGATGAACGAGGTCTGGTGCTATCGGCGACCAGTTAGGGCACTAAAGTTGCAGCTACAACTGCCGAAATATTTTCCCTGTCATGAACATCACTATCGATAAAAATTCCGGCTATTGTTTTGGCGTTGAGTTCGCCATTCAGATGGCCGAGGATGAGCTAGAGAACGAATCGACTTTATATTGCTTGGGCGATATTGTGCACAACCGCATGGAAGTGGAGCGTCTGCACCAACGCGGCCTGCGCATCATCGACCGCGAACAGCTTCAGCAGATACACGATAGTAAAGTACTGATACGAGCCCACGGAGAGCCACCGGAGACCTACGAACTGGCCCTGCGCAATAACCTGGAATTGATCGATGCTTCGTGCCCTGTGGTGCTGAAGCTGCAAAACCGCGTAAAGCATGCCTATGATGTAAGCCAGCGGCAGGAAGGTCAGATTGTCATTTACGGACAGCCGGGTCATGCCGAAGTTACTGGCTTAGCTGGCCAAACCGGCAACCGTGCCCTGATTGTGATGACCGAAGCTGACCTCGACCAGATTGACTTCGCTCGCCCCGTTACGCTGTTTAGCCAAACGACGAAGAGCACCGCCGGCTTCTACCGCATGAAGCAGCTAATTGAAGACCGCATTGCTGCCGCTGGGGGTAGCTTGGACAGCTTCGACGCCAACGACAGTATTTGCCGTCAGGTAAGCAACCGCGAGCCCGCACTAGCAAAGTTCGCCGTGGAACACGATGTAATCGTGTTTGTAAGCGGCCGTAAAAGCTCCAATGGCAAAGCACTGTTTTCGGTGGTTAACCAGACGAATCCGCGGAGTTACTTCATCGAAAATGATCAGGATATTAATGATGAATGGTTTGTGGGGGCCAATTCTGTCGGGATATGTGGGGCTACCAGCACGCCAATGTGGCTGATGCAGCGCGTAGCCGCCCGCATCGAGCAAGTAGCTTTGGAGGCCGTATAGCACCGCACGGATTTCTGTTCAACATCATCGTTATTTGCCCGGCCGGTTTCTGGTCGGGCATTTTTGTTTACCTCTGCTGCCGTATGCGCAAACTCTTCAACTACTTCCTCAATGGCTTTCTGATTGTGGCGCCAGTTGGCCTCACCATCTACATTCTATTTGCCACCATTCGGTGGCTCGATAGCCTGTTCCGCATGGACAATGTGCCTCCCGGCATGGGCTTGCTGACCGCCATTGTGCTCCTGACCATTGTGGGCTTTGTCGCTAAGTCTTTCATGGTGCGGCCCTTCCTGATTATTGCCGAGCGAGTGCTGCACCGCACACCCCTAGTAAGCATCATTTATTCCAGCCTTAAAGACCTGTTTGATGCCTTTGTGGGCGATAATCAGAAGTTCAACTGCCCTGTTGTCATGTGTGTAAATCAGGAAGCCAAGATTTTCAAAATGGGGTTTGTCACGCAGGAAAACATGGAGCCCGCCAACCGCCCCGACTTAGTAGCCGTGTACTGCCCACACTCCTACAACTTTTCCGGCGAGCTATTCCTGGTGCCCAAAGAGAATGTCACTTTCCTGGAGCTACCCAGCAGTGAGGTAATGAAGTTTGTGGTATCGGGGGGCGTTTCGCGGCTGTAAAATTCACCGGATAACCACAAGTCCTTCTTCCTGATGTCAAAAGCCGTATAGGCTAATCTTGTAATTATCAGGTTAGCAGCTGCCCGTGAAGACACTCTTGCATTATCGAACCTATGGCACTGGCCCGCGGGTGGTGCTGGCTTTCCACGGCTACGGGCAGAGCGAAGGCCACTGGCGTAGCATAGCCGCCGTGCTGGGCGATAGGGCCACTATTTATTCGTTTGATCTGTTTTATCACGGCAATAGTCGGCTGGCTAAAGCAGATGCGCCACTAACCAAAAAGCGCCTCGGTGAGCTGCTTGCGCACTTTCTGATCGATCATAAGATTGAGAAGTTCAGCCTACTTGCCTTTAGCATGGGGGCCAAATTTGCGCTTACGGCCGTCGAGCACTTTCCGGGTAGAGTAGAGAAAATCTGGCTTATTGCCCCCGACGGCCTCCAACGTCAGTTCTGGTATTCGCTGGCTACCTATCCGCCATGGATGCGCGGGGTGCTGGGCCGGGCTGTGCTGCGTCCGCAGCGCCTGCTGCGCTTTCTGAATGTGTTGGGGGAGCGCCGCGTTGTGGACACCAACCTGATACGCTTTGCTGAATGGCAGCTTGAGAGCCGCGAAAAACGCCTGCGCGTGTACCGAAGCTGGGTCGGCTTTCGGCTGCTGGTGTTCAGCCTAAAAGACCTAGCTCATATCCTGAACGAGCATCAGGTGCAAGTCACCTTTTTTCTGGGAAAATACGACCGGGTGATTCCGCATGCTGGTTTGCAACGCTTTATTGGCTCGTTGCAGCAGGCACGCACTGTCCTCCTCGATACGGGCCACGCGGGACTCATTTACGACGTGGCCGCGTATCTGCGTCGCCATCCGGAAGTCATTACGCCGACGTCTTAGCCGTTAGTTCGCGCTCATAAAGTCGCTTGTTCTCCGCGTCGAACACCACAAATACGACTTCTGCTGGCTGCGCATGAGCTTCCAAAAAGGCCAGCACCTCGCGCACGGCAATGGTAGTAGCTTCGGGCTTTGGATACCCATAAATGCCGGTGCTAATGCCCGGGAAAGCGATACTATGTAGTCCATTCTCGGCGGCAACACGCAGACTATTGCGGTAGCAGTTGGCTAGTAACTCGGGCTCTTGCTTGTGCCCACCGTTCCAAACTGGCCCAACAGTATGAATGATGTGCTTAGCAGACAGGCGGCCACCCGTGGTAATCACTGCCTCTCCTGTGCGCAATCCTTTGCCGTAGTGACCAGCTCGCAAGCGGCGGCATTCTTCCAGAATTTGAGGGCCGCCAGCGCGATGAATAGCGCCATCTACGCCACCGCCGCCGAGCAGGGAGGAGTTGGCGGCATTTACGATAGCATCAGTGTCGAGGATAGTAATGTCACCTTGGTATAATAAAATGCGGCCAAATGATTGGGCTTGGGCGCGCCATGAGCTGTTAAGAGATTGATTCGGCATAAGAAAATTGGAAATAGACGCTTGAAGAACACGCTCCATTCTGTGGGAACGGTAGGATGTGTCTAGGGTTCACGCTAAAAAGCCCCCCAACCCGTTACAAAAAACGTTAGCTGCATTTAATTCTGCCCACGCTTCTTCTTTACTCCATTAGGGTGAAGGCCGCTGACTTACATTTTTGCTAGCGATGCGCTCTTGGTGGCTGCAAACCCGTTGCTTCCCTTATATTGCCTCTACGATGATAAAAAAGCGGGTTCCAAAGCGAGTAGTGGGGCGGCGGGAGTTGGTTGACTTTCCCCAGTTTAAGTTGCGTGGGGTAGAAGCGAAGGTGGATACGGGCGCCTACACGGGTGCCATTCACTGCTCCAATATTCACATCGAAACTCTGCCCGACGGGCGCGAACTGCTCTGCGTGCAGCTGCTCGACCCCTCGCATCCAAATTTTAATGGCCGGCCGTTGCAGTTCGCCAACTTCTCCCTGCGCGACATCAAAAGCTCGAACGGGGAAGTGCAGGAACGCTATGTTATTCAGACAGTTATTCAGTTATTTGGTGAAGATATTTCCGCCGAATTCTCCCTGTCTGACCGCTCCGATATGCGCTACCCTGTGCTCATCGGACGGGCCTTGTTGCGCAAAGCACAACTGGTAGTTGATGTGGCTCGCCTACATTTGTCGTATAAAAGTCAGGCTGCGGCCAAACATCCGCGGCCTCAGATTGATTAGGGTTTCCCCTGCTTTCCTGCCTCCGCCCCCATTTACCTCTGACCTATCTTTCCAATGAAACTGGCCATTCTCTCGCGCGAGCCGAGGCTGTACTCCACCATGCGCCTTGTCGAAGCTGCCACGCAGCGCGGCTACGAGGCGGTGGTCGTCGACCATCTGCATTGCAACCTGGTGCTGGAGAAAGGCGACCCAGGCATAATTTACGAAGGCAAGAAACTGACGGGTTTCGATGCCATTATCCCGCGCATTGGCGCCTCGGTGACATTCTACGGCACGGCCGTAGTGCGGCAATTTGAGATGATGAAAGTGCGCACGGCCATCGATAGTCAAGCTATTGTGCGCTCACGGGATAAGCTGCGCTCTATGCAGATTCTGTCGCGGGCCGGAGTCGGAATGCCCAAAACCGCTTTCACCAACTACTCCGATGAGGTGCCCGAAATGATCAAGCAGGTTGGTGGCGCCCCGGTGATTATTAAGCTTCTAGAAGGTACGCAAGGCCTGGGAGTGGTGCTGGCTGAGACTGAAAAAGCCGCCCAATCGGTAATTGAGGCCTTTCACAACCTTAAGGCCCGCATCATTGTGCAGGAGTTTATTGCCGAAAGCAAGGGCGCCGACCTGCGGGCATTTGTGGTGAATGGCGAGGTGGTGGGTGCCATGAAGCGCCAAGGCAAGGAAGGCGAGTTTCGCTCGAATCTGCACCGGGGCGGATCGGGTAAGCTAGTGAAGCTGAGCCGGGCCGAAAAAGCTGCTGCATTGCTGGCTACCAAAGCGCTGGGCTTGGGCATTGCCGGCGTCGATATGTTGCAGAGCAAGCGTGGACCGCTGGTATTGGAAGTGAATTCATCGCCGGGTCTGGAAGGAATTGAGAAGGCTACCGGCCTGGATATTGCCGGCAAAATCATAGAGTACACGGCGGCGCTGGTACACAGCAAGCGCAAGGATTCCGCTAAAAAAACGACCAGAAAAGCCCCCCAGCCGGATACCCAGCCCGATGTAGTAGGGTAAATGGCTTGAAATGTACCTGTATTCGTTCCACTCTTAACGCTTCAGCCTTTGCCCCATACCTACGGCCCCACCGATATGTTAATCAACGGCTTGGTTATCAGGCCGGGCGAACGGGTGCTGACGCGGTTGGTAATTTCGCGCCTGCCTTCCCGTACCGTCATTGATGTGCCCGTGTACGTCTATCGGGCGCAGGAACCGGGGCCAACGGTGCTGCTAATGGCGGGGATGCACGGCGACGAGGTAAACGGCATTGAAACAATTCGTCGCCTGGTGCGCCGCGATTTGCTGCAGCCTTTGCGCGGCACTATCATCGCCATTCCTATCCTCAACATCTACGGCTTTCTCAATTTCTCGCGAGAGGTGCCCGACGGCAAGGATGTGAATCGGAGCTTTCCGGGCAATCCGCGCGGGTCCTTGGCCAGCAGAGTGGCCCACCGCTTTATGCGCGAAATCATGCCGCTTATCGACTACGGCATCGATTTTCATACGGGTGGCGCGGCGCGGGCCAACATGCCGCAAGTGCGCTGTCTGCTGGGCGAAGATGAACAAACTGATGTGCTGGCGTCGGCTTTTGCGGCTCCGTTTACTTTGCACGCGTCGTTGCGGCCCGGCTCCCTGCGCGAGGCGGCCATGCAGCAGGGCCGCCGTATTATCGTGTACGAAACCGGCGAATCGTTACGCCTCGATGAAGCCGGAATTGAGCTGGCTATAGCGGGCACATTCCGCGTTCTACATCAACTAGGAATGCTGGCTGAAGCTCCGGCAGCCGCCCAGCCGAGCATTGTGTGTCGGCGGCATACGTGGCTGCGGGCTAAGTTCGCGGGCTTGTTTCGGAGCCATGTGCAGAATGGGCAATTTCTGGAAAAAGGGGAGGTGTATGGTAGCGTAGCCGACCCATATGGCGAAGGCACCGTGCGGCTCGAAACGCCAACGGCGGGTTACGTTATTGGCCTGAACCATATGCCGGTTGTGAACCAAGGCGATGCGCTGGTACACATTGCCTGGCCGGATAATTTGCCCCCCAATCCTGCCTCGCATTGGCCGCACATGCTAGAATCGCCCCCCAAGTCGAAAGAAGAGGACGACGACCAGATATAGTACTGCGCTGCGTGCTCTGATTCAGTCGTAGCAAAGCGTTGGAAGGCCTGGCTTCGACCCTTAATTTCTGATCCTGCTGGTTTCTGCGTTTCTTTGGGGAGCCGACGAGGTGTCGGCCACTACTATTTCTTTGAATGAAGACGAATTCGTTGCTTTTAGCCATCAATGCGGTCCTGGTTGTCGCCGTGGCAGTGTTATTTTACCTGCACTTTGCCCAAAAGCCGGCTGCGGTGCCTGCCGTCGCCAAAACTGCTGCCGTCACTGCTACCTCCGACAGCGCCAGCATCAGTCCTGAGGATACAACGGCTGCCGCGCCCGCCGCAGTAACAGCGGCACCTGAGCCCGTCAAAATCGGTTACGTAGAGTCAAGCAAACTGCTGGATGGCTACAAGGGCATGCAGGTTGCGCGTCGCAACTTTGAGGCAAAAGCCAAAGGTTGGGAGCAGCAAAACAAAACGATGATAACCAACTTCCAGGCAGCCGTGCAGAAATACCAAGCACAGGCTGCCAGCCTCACACCTGAGCAACGGGCCGCTACCGAGCAACAACTGCAGCAGCAGGAGCAGAAGGTGGGTCAGGAGCAGCAAAAACTCCAGCGTCAGGCCGCCGAGGAAGAGGCCAAAATGAGCCAGCAGGTGCTTACTCGCGTGAACAAGCTGATTGAGCAGTACGGCAAAGAGAATGGTTACCAGTTTATTCTCATTGCGCAGCCCGGTGGCTCTATTGCCTACAGCCGCAAAGACCTCGACGTAACAGCTCCGGTACTGAAGCGCCTAAACACTGAATACGGAAAGAAGTAGTCAGGTTTGGCGCTCAAGAAGCCATCAAAGCGCCCGCTGTTCCTTGGAGCAGCGGGCGCTTTGCTTTAGCCTAAAAGAAGCTTCTGTCTGAGCTGGCGCATTGTAAAAAGCCCCCCAACCTATGTTTATGAGTTATGCTTAGCAGAACGCTAGCTGCAAGCGAGTTGCGGTGGAAAAGTGGCCCAAATTCCTGATGTGCCTCATTAAACCCTACGTCAAAATCGGTGTCTATTGATTTGTGGTAGCTAAACCAAGGCTCCACGGTATAGACAATGAAAAAGCTGATAAAATCTTCTGTAGTACTGGTGGCGCTGGTTTTCTCGGCGGCCCTGATGACGGGTTGCGTGGCCTCGGCGCAGCCTGGCGTTGTGGTGGCAAGCGGGCCAGCATATTATCCGCCCCCTCGCCCGTATTATGGGTATCGACCTCGGCCCTACTACCATCGTCCATCGCGGGTGGTTGTGGTAGAGCGTCAGCCCGTTATTGTCCGGCCCTACCGGCAGCGGCCCGTGGTGGTGCGGCCCCGACCCGGCTACTATCGCCAGGATGGCCGTCAGCCCGCCCGCGACGGGCGACCCTATGGCCGCGACCGTGGTCGGATACGCTAGTGACGATTACACTAACAAAAAAGCCCCCCAGACACAATCTGGGGGGCTTTTTTGTTAGTGTAAAAAAGACTCGTTGTCTTAGAAAACAAAACGTAAGCTGAAGGCTGCATCAGAATACAAGCCCGTTGCACCGTCGAATACCTCGAAGAATGGCTTATAGTCAACACCTACCACGAAGGGCAAATCTGGCAATTTGTATTCCAGACCCAGAATTAAGTCGGCACCGAAGGCGATGTAGTTGCGGTCTTCAGCGTAATAAACGTAGTAGTAATCCTTGCCTTTCCGGCCGTAATAACGGCGGTCGGAGAAGTAGTAGCGCCCATTGTAAGATCCCACATGACCGCCGGCGCCGTAGTAAAACTGCAAACCCTTGATATCACTTACGGGCAGGTGCTTTTCCAATAGCAAGGTGAGCCGGCCACCACGGGCAGCGTACTCTCTGGTTAGCAAGCCTTCAAATGCCACGTTATTCTTGCCGCTCAAAAAATGCTTCACTGTGAGGCCGGAAGAATAGCCGCCAGCGCGCAAACCAATACCAGTGTTGTAACCGCCCTTCTGGGCGTAGGCAGCAGGAGCCGTTAGAAGAAGTAATAAAACTAGACGGTACAAAAACTTCATTACGGAGATGTTAGGGTTAAAAGTCAACTGACCCCGTAAAGCACAAACTCCGTGCTGAACTCATCTTCGTCCGCTGGTTTTAGCGCGCCTGAGCAATTTCATCCGACAGATGCACGCGTATTCCGCCGCCATCTTCCTCGGCGGCGCGCAGCATAGCGCGTGCGACTGTGACGGCCTCAACAGGCTGATACTTACGTAGTGGCCCCACCATCAAGGGCCGCAAAGCTTTCATCAAAACGGCCCCAATCTGCTCGCCCAAACGCTTTTCCGTGCGATTGCCTAGCAGCAGAGAAGGCCGAAAAAAATGAATAACCCGAAAGGGCGTCTGCCGCACGGCCTGCTCCATCTCGCCCTTCACCCGATTGTAGTAGATACGCGAATTTGCATCGGCGCCCATCGCTGACACCACTAAGAACTGCGCCGCAAAATTGCCAGCCGTAAGGGCCGCCAGCTTTACTACGTACAAGTAATCGACCTTGTAAAAAGCCTCTTTGGAGCCCGCCTGCCGCATGGTGGTGCCCAGGCAGCAGTACACATCATCGGCAATCAGGGCCAGACGGTGCTGATCTAAATCATCCAGGTCAAATATGCGCTGCTCCAGCTTAGGGTGCACCTGGGGCAGGGGCCGCCGACCTATCACAATGACTTTGGCGTAGCGCTCGGAGGCCAGCAGCAACGAAAGGAGTTGGCTGCCAACCAAGCCACTGGCGCCGGCAATGAGAGCAGTTTTTTGAGGTGTCATAAGGTGGTTGGAAGCACGAGAGCAGAGGGAAGAGCAGCAGTAGTCCTTCTACGATAAATACCACAGAAGGGCAAAGAAGACAAGGAACATCGCAACGAAAACGGCGCGTAGTGCACCATTGCCATTGAATGTCAATCTATTCAATGAAGGCCTGCTTTGGCTGTTTATTCCTGCCCTAGTAGTCGGGTTTCATCGGGTGCTAGTTGCACCAAGCCGCGCTTGTAGAGGGTGCCGAGTGCTTTTTTGAATACCTTCTTGCTCATGCCGAGGCGGCGGTAAATATCGTCTGGCTCGCTTTTGTCGGACAGGGGTAGGGTACCGCCGCTGGCGCGTAGGGCCGTGAGAATGGTTTCGGTGGCGTCCAACGCCTCGTCGTAGCCCACTTTTTGCAGACTTATATCCAGCTTGCCGTCGGGCCTGATCTGACGCACGTAACCGGTTGGCCTATCTCCTAAGCGTAGGGGGCGAAAGATCTCGTTGTGATATAACAGGCCGAGGTAAGCGCCATTCACGATGACGGTGTAGCCTAAGTCAGTGTCCTGCGCAACGAAAAGCTCTACTTGGTCGCCAACTTGGCCCGGAAATTCCGCATGCGGCAAGTACTTCTCCCACTTAGACGAAGCCACGATACGGTCGGAGTTTTCGTCGAGGTAAACATAGACGGTGGCGCGCTGCCCCACGCGCAAGGCCTGGCGCTGATTACGATAGGGGAGAAAAAGGTCTTTTTCGAGGCCCCACTCAAGAAAAGCACCATTGGATGATACATCCTTGACAGTGAGCGCCGCAAACTCACCTACCCGCGCCAGCGGCTCTAACGTGGTAGCAATAAGGCGGTCTTCGGAGTCGCGGTACACAAATACCCGCAACCGGTCACCAATCTGAGTGCCTTCGGGCACGTACTTAATGGGCAACAGCAAGTCGCCATCATCAGAAGTAAGATAGAGGCCGAAATCCACGGCGCGGGCTACTTCTAGTTCGTTATAGTCGCCGAGGGCAAGCATGGGAAGGGCGTATGAGGGTGAAAAGGTTGAGCGCGCAAAGGTACTGAAGGCTGGGGGGCAAATTTCACTCAGGTTATTTGCCGGCACCGCAGCCATTCTACGGTAGAATAGCAATAGGGTCAAGTCAGCCTACCATGACCAGGATAAGCTGCGGCGCTACTGATACGGCGCAACACCGGGGCGGGTGAAATTGAAATCACTGAAGTCATAGTAGGCCCCGGAATTCTCAAAGATTCGGTAGCCATTATTAGTTAACTGGCCCCGCGGATAGAAGCCAAACAAAATCTGAATGGTGCGGAGCGCGGTGTACTCGTTGCGGAAACGCAAACCCAAGCCGAAACCGGTAAATGGCTTGTCGAGAAATGGGGAGTCGCGGCCGGGGGTAGTAGCCAGCCAAGCGGCATCAGCAAAGGCCACACCGGCCAGGCGGAAGCCCAGGAAAGAGACGGGCGTGTACATAGTAGCCTCATAGTTGAGCACAAAGCGACTCGTGCCGCGCAGGGTACCATCGGTGCGAAAGCCGCGCAGGCCCCGTTCGCCTTCAATAGATAGCAGCTGCTCGCCAGGGCGCCGGTCGAATCCCAAGTCCATACGGTTCCACAGAAAATGGCGCCACTGATAGTTACCCGTATTATAGAGGCGGGTGAAATACAGAACCTGGGTGCTAAGCAGGCCTTGCTGCCAGTCCCGGTCGCGCGCACGCACAAAAGACCCATACTCACCACTCAGATATAGGTAACCCCGCCGTACGCTGTATAAGCCACTGGAAGCTCGTACGCCATAGTAGCGCCGATTCCCCAACTCGTTTAGCTCGTAGCCCGCGGTAAGGCTGAGCAACGTGCCCGTCGGTACGTCCTCGGTACGACCAAAACCGAAGAGGTATTTGTCTTTGTAATAGTGCCGTACGCTGTAGCCGATGGTGCCTAGAAAAAGGCTCGCGTCGGCATAATCCTCAATGGGCCGCTCGCCATACGTTGTGTTCAAGAAGCGCCCAGAAACGACAAATCGGGCCGGGTTCTCGTAACCTAGGTCGTAGCTTTTTAGGCGTAAGGCCCGCCCCAGCCATACATCACGCGTGCTGTAGCGCAGCCGCTCCAGGCGAAACGGATCGATGGGGGGCAATTGTGGTAGCTGAATAAGCCGATCATAAAAATCGAGCGCCACCGCGCCGGCGTACTTGGTATTGATGGAAACAAAGTCGCGGGCCACGTAAGCGCCTATTTCTTTGTTTTCATACTCGTTACGGTAGCGTACCTCGGCATTGACAAAGTTGCGGAAAGGCACTAAGTAGCTACCCCGATAGCGCCAAGGCTGGGGGCTGGCGCGACCATACTCGTAGCGGTTCCGAAACTGATGGCCCAGCCCCATAAAGTTTACATCGTTCAGCCCAATGACGGCCGCATCCACATCACGAATCTGGAGCGAGCCGCTCAAACTGAATACATCCTTGGTAATGATCTGAACGTCCACGCTGTCGGGCGTGGTGGTGGCCTCATTCACAAACACACGGGCGTCAAGCAACTCACCCGTCTGGCGCAACAAACGCTCGGTTTCGCTTAGCTCTTGGGGTTCTAGCTCTTCGCCCACCCGAAACAGCAGCAGCTGCCGCACCCGCGACGGGGCCGTGCGAATGTGGAAAATATTGCCCCCCTTCTCCAGAAAGTTGCGCGGCTTGCGGTCGGGGTTGTTGATGCTGTAACCGAAGGCGTCGAGCGTGGTAATGTTGATGCTGCGCACAATCTTATAGTTGTGCTGGCTGTATTGGCGATCGAGCAGGGTAGCATCGAGGCCGGCTCTTTCCTCGGCCCGAGCCGTGAAGTTGAACAGCGCCGCCACCGCCTTGCCGGCAATGGTCTTGCGCTTGGCATACGCTTGCAGACCCGTTAGAATGCGCTCCTCATCGAAGCGCCGCCGCAAGGAGTCAGGGCGGGTTTCAAGCGGAGTTCGCACCGTGTCGGGTACAGATGGCTGCGGGTCCTGGGCCTGCGCTATAATTACTAAGAACACCAACGGCAGCACCAGCCGCCACCGGAAATGGGGCAACAACTGGAAAGCAGACACGAGGTAAGCAAGCATAAAGCGAGACAAAACGAAAGCCAATCGGCAACCTGCAAGGTACAAACGCCAGCGGCCACTCAGTAAGTACGAAGCTGGATGTTAGCTGGAATTTCCAACGGAGTTGCGCGTAAATAATATCCCAAATCGGAGCCAAAAAATCACAAGTCATTCCAATCTAAAGATTGGAACACTGGGGGGCAAATACTCACCCAAACCAGCACTTTTAAGATGTGCTTTTGAAACCTTTCCTAAAAAAATTAGCTTAAGGTAGTATTGTGTATATGAAGTGTAGTTGCTATTTTTAAGCCATCAAAAGCCCTCGGATGAACGAACGGATTCAGGAAAAGCTAAGTATTTTGGCAGACGCCGCGAAGTACGATGTATCGTGCTCCAGCAGTGGTGGAAAGCGCAAAAACGAGAACAAGGGCTTAGGCAATGCGGAGGGCATGGGTATCTGCCACAGCTACACCGAAGACGGGCGTTGCGTGTCCCTGCTAAAAATTCTGCTGACCAACTATTGCATCTTCGATTGTGCCTACTGCGTATCGCGGCGGAGTAATGATGTGAAGCGTGCGGCCTTTACAGTAGATGAAGTAGTTGATCTCACGATGAACTTCTATCGGCGCAATTATATCGAAGGGCTGTTTCTCAGCTCCGGTATTTTCAAGGATTCTGACTACACCATGGAGCGCCTCGTGCGCATCGTGAAGAAGCTGCGCACCGAGCACAAGTTCAATGGCTACATCCACGTCAAGACCATTCCGGGTGCTTCACCCGAGCTGATTGCGGAAGCTGGCCTGTACGCCGACCGTCTGAGCGTCAACATTGAGCTGCCTTCTGAGTTGAGCTTGCAGAATTTGGCCCCGAGAAGAATTATAAAGAAATTTTGACCCCGATGAAGCAGATTCATCAGGGCATCGTGCAGAACAAGGAAGAGAAGGCGCTTTTCAAGAAAGTACCGGCTTTCGCGGCGGCGGGCCAAAGCACCCAGCTTATTGTAGGTGCTTCTGACGAGAACGACCATCAGATTCTTCAGCTCTCCGATTCCCTGTACAAGGGTTATGGATTGAAGCGCGTGTATTACTCCGGCTACGTCCCGGTCACAGATGACGCGCGCCTGCCACAGCTCACGCGCCCACCCGTTATTCGGGAGCATCGCCTGTATCAGTCCGACTGGTTGATTCGCTTCTACGGCTTTCAGGCCGATGAAATCCTGGATCCTCAGCATCCCCACCTCGATCTGGAGATTGACCCTAAGTTGGCTTGGGCGCTACGCAACCGTCACGTTTTCCCCGTGGATGTGCAGACCGCTGACTATGAGATGATTCTGCGGGTGCCTGGTGTTGGAGCACGTTCCGCCAAGCGCATTGTGGCAGCTCGCCGTTTCGCCCCGCTCACTTTAGATCATTTACACAAGTTTGGCGTGGTGCTCAAGCGGGCCAAGTTCTTTCTGACATGCCGTGGCCAAGCGCTGGATAGCCGCGAATATGATGAGCAGAGCTTGCGTCGACAGATTCTGTTTGGGTCGGGTGCAGTGCGTTCAGCCCTCGTCACCCAGCAGCTCGATCTTTTTGCGCAGGCTTCTTAATGCATTACTAAAGCCGCATCGCAGTGAATAACATTCGCAAGTAGCTATTCAATCACTGCGATGCGGCTTTCTAGTTTTTTTATCTGATTCTGCCACTTCCACACCGGCCTAAGGCTCTTTATACAACCAACCATTAGCGACCAACAACTACTACCATGACTGTTTCTCACCGCGGCGCCGACGCGTCGGCCGCTCCTTCCGAAGCTCCCAAAACTATGAAAGTGGCACGTTTGGCTTGCTGCTGCAAGCTCAGCGACCTGTTGCCGCTGGTCCGTCAGTTGCACGAGTCGGTGCGCACTACCAGCGCCCGCGACGAGTCGCACCCGGAGGCTGCCTGATGTTGTAAGATTGGTTTGTAGCTGAGCGGCAACTTCTTACCGCAACTGTAGTAAGACGGTTTGTGCGCTACGAACTCGAACACCACAACGTCATTACCAACGGCATTACGCTGCACGTTGTGCAGTGTGGGCCGCAGGATGGCCCACTGATTATACTGCTGCACGGCTTCCCCGAGTTCTGGTACAGTTGGCGCCGCCAAATCCCGGCGTTGGCTGAGGCCGGCTACCGGGTGTGGGCGCCTGACCAGCGCGGCTATAACCTTAGCAACAAGCCTCCGCGCTTGGCCGATTATAAGATGCCGGCTTTGGCAGCCGATATCATTGGCCTGATTGACGCGGCCGGGCACGAGCACGCCTTTCTGGTCGGCCACGACTGGGGCGCGCTCGTAGCGTGGAATCTGGCGGCCTATTTTCCTGATCGAGTGGCCCGGGTGGCAATCCTAAATGTGCCGCACCCGAGGGTAATGACTCAGGAGCTACGGCGCAGCTTCCGGCAGTTAAGCAAGAGTTGGTATATTTTCTTTTTTCAGCTTTCGTGGCTGCCCGAGAAGGCATTCAGCCTTAATAATTACCAACTCGGCGAGCAAACACTGCGTGGAACCAGCCGTCGGGGGGCATTTAGTAATGAAGACTTAAAGCAGTACCGAGCAGCTTGGGCGCAGCCTGGGGCTATTACCAGCATGCTCAATTGGTATCGGGCGGCGGCGCGCTACGTGCGGCAATTGAATCCGCCGGGGCGGGTGCGGGTGCCGGTGCACATTGTGTGGGGCAAGCGAGATGCTTTTCTCAACGCCAATATGGCGCAGGAAAGCCTGGCGTGGTGCGAGGCTGGTCGTCTTACCTATTTTGATAAGGCTACGCATTGGGTGCAGCACGAAGATCCCGAAGCTGTCAATGAATTGCTGCTGCGATTTTTTGGCCATTATCATGAGAATGGAGGCCATTGAAAGGAGAGGAACTACGGGGAACCCTTGCATTACTTAACCTCAGAGCGCCAGATGCAGTAAGAAAGGCTAGTGTTCACTTAAACCCAACCGATATATGAGCATTTCCCAATCTGCCGCCGCCACTCACTTAAACGCTTCTCTTGAGATTCTGAAGGGCAATATCAACAACGGTAAAACTCCTGCTATTGGCAACATAAATGGCTGGAGTGAACTTCTGGAAACGGGCGATGATCCGGCCTACGATACAATTGCCAACGATTTGAGAGAGCTGGAAAGTGTGATTAATACAGGCGATGCAGCTCAGATCAGTAGCCTGCTTCTGACTCTGGCTGAGCATATCAACAGTGTGGTTGATGGCGCTACGCCCAATTCTATTGATCAGCTGCACCAGTTGGCCCAAGCTCTCAGCGACGCGGCTCGCCAGCTGCAACCCGTACAAGGCTAAATATCTCCTAATCTGGCCCGTTGTGCTGAATCTGGCGCTTGCCTGCCGAAGCATAACGGGCTGTTAGTTGGTTCGTATAGCCTTCTCTTTACTCCGCTTTATGCACGATTACACTTACGATGGCTCTTTTGATGGCTTGTTGACGGTATTGCTGGAGATGTACGAGCGCAAAACGCCCCCCAACAGCATTCAGCCGGCCGATGCGGCGCAGGGGGGCTTTTTACCGCCACTGTACCCATTGCCACCAGCGAAGAAAAAGCCACCCGTGTATGGCAAGGACTGCTGAAATACATGGATATGGAGGCGCGTACGCGTTTGTATCATGTGTTTCTGTCTGAGCGCGCCGACCGCGAAATCATTATTTGCCGTTACGTACAGCTAGCAGTGGAGGCCAAGGGTAGGGTGGATATTTCGGAGAACTACACCAACGACAGCGTGCGCCTTGTGGCCGACATCGACAAGCAGATGTTTCGCGAAAAGCACCGCATGGAAGCTTTCGTGCGCTTCGAGAAAACTCAGGACGAGCTATTTCACGCCACCATTGAACCCGATTTTGATGTGCTACCGCTCATTGCGCCCCACTTCACCAAGCGCTACGCCGATCAGCGCTGGCTGATCTTTGACCGGCGCCGCGGCTACGGTCTTTACTACGACCTGCACCGCACCGACATCGTGCAGTTTGAGGAAAAAGCCCCCCAGCGCTCCACCGATGTATCGGCCACGGTGCTGGACGAGCGCGAGCCATTATTTCGCCTGCTCTGGCAAACTTATTTTGACCACGCCAATATCCCAGAACGCCGCAATATGAAGCTGCACCGGCGTCACATCCCGCTGCGCTATTGGCGATACCTAAGCGAAAAGCAGCCACGCGAAACCCGGTTTCAACCAATTAAAAACAAGACATTAACCAAGGATTCGAATCAGCTGCAATAAGTAGTAAGCATTTAAGCATCTATACGATTGTCATGCAGAGCGCAGCGAAGCATCTCGCATGCAGTCGTCAGGGTTCGTATTGCAACGAAGCGCGCGCGATGCTTCACTGCCGCTCGGCATGACGAGCTTGATAAGTTGACTTAGTTCAGGCTAAAAAGCCCCCCGCTTGTCATTACCGGCACCGCTTCTTGTACAAGCCGGGTGTAATTCCCTCGTACTTTTTGAATAGCGACTGGAAGTAATTTGTGTTGTTGAAACCGGCCCGGAAGCATACGTCGGCTACCGTCGTGAGGGGATTGCGCAGTAGGCGTTTGGCTTCGGCTAGGCGCTCCTGAATAATGTATTCAACTGGTGTGAGACCAAACTCGCGCTTAAATAAGCGAAAGAAGGTGGCTTTGCTCATGCAGGCCAACTCGCTGAGCTTTTCTACGGTTATCTGCTCGGTGAGGTGCCGCTTGATATACTGCACCACGTGGGCGAAGCGGTGAGTGCTCAGGTGGTGAGCGTAATTGTGAAAAATGAGCTGGCGGGCCTGCGTCTGCATCAGCCGAATAAGTAACTCTTGCAGGGTAAACGACGCCAATACGTCTTTGCTGGCGTGTGTCTCCTGCGAAAGATGGATTAGGCGCTCCAGCGTGCCGGTTAGCTCGGGCGTATTGGTCAGATGAGCATTATCGGTCATGGCCAGACTCCAGGGGGCTTTTTCTTCGGCCAGCGGCAGGCGCTCATTCAGTAAGTCAACCGTTTGGCGAATAGTGTCGGCGGGGATGGCTAGGGCCAGACACTGGGTGGGATTGGTGGCGCTGGCTTCGGGAAAATCAATCTCCATCAGCTGCTGCTCACCTACGATTACCGATTCGCCGGGCAAATAATCGAAGGCTGGTCGGCCGGCCAGGTGCATTACTTTCTTACCCCGCAGCATAGTGGTCAGCACGAGGTTGCCCATGCTCAGCGGCACCTTGCTGGCCGTCTGGCGCGTCTCGAAGATGTTCAGTTCGAAGGCATCCAGCGAATACACAGTGCGGTTTTCAACCAAAGCATGAAGCTGATCGGGGTGGCGCAGCGCAACGGGCGACGGTAGAAAGGCCTGGGACATAACGGGTGGGACTAGGAAGCGAAAAACTTGCGACTATAGGCGGATAGACTGAGAGAATACTACACACTTTTCAGCAATAACGAAAGCTACCTTGGGGTAAGTGTTCATTCATAACTCCCACAGCATGGAAACGTTAGAAAATCCCACCACACTCATCGCTCGCCCCCAGTTCAAATCCCACTACGACAACTTCATCGGCGGCAAGTGGGTGGCTCCCGTCAAAGGTCAGTACTTCGAGAACCCGTCACCCATCGATGGCAAGGCGTTTTGTAAGGTAGCTCGCTCCACCAAAGAGGATATTGAGCTGGCCTTGGATGCCGCCCATGAGGCGTTTAAGTCGTGGAGCAAAGCTTCGGCTACTACCCGCAGCAACGTGCTTTTGAAGATTGCCGACATCATGGAAGCGAATCTGGAGCACTTGGCGGCGGTAGAAACGGTAGAGAACGGCAAAGCCATCCGCGAAACCATGGCCGCCGACCTACCTCTCGCCATCGACCATTTCCGCTACTTCGCGGGCGTGATTCGGGCTGAGGAAGGCTCCGCGACGGAGCTGAATGAGAACACGCTTTCCCTCGTCATTCAGGAGCCGCTGGGCGTAGTGGGCCAGATCATTCCCTGGAACTTCCCGCTGCTGATGGCCACCTGGAAAATTGCCCCCGCACTGGCCGCTGGTTGCTGTGTGGTCGTGAAGCCCGCCGAGCAGACGCCTGCCTCTATTATGGTGCTCATGGAGCTGATCCAAGACGTGCTGCCCGCCGGTGTAATCAACGTCGTGAATGGCTTTGGCCTCGAAGCCGGTAAGCCACTGGCTAGCAACAAGCGCGTACAGAAAGTTGCCTTCACGGGCGAGACGACTACTGGCCGCCTCATTCTGCAATATGCTGCCGAGAATATTATTCCCGTGACGATGGAGCTGGGGGGCAAATCGCCGAACATCTTCTGCAAATCGGTGATGGACCACGATGACGACTTCCTCGACAAATGCTTGGAAGGTGCAGCCATGTTTGCGCTAAATCAGGGCGAAATCTGCACCTGTCCGTCGCGCTTGCTCATTCACGAAGACATTTACGACCAGTTTATGCCTCGCCTGATTGAGCGCGTGAAAGCCATCAAGCTCGGCCATCCGCTTGACCCCGACACCATGATGGGCGCCCAGGCCTCGAACGATCAGTACGAAAAAATCCTGAGCTACCTCGAAATCGGCAAGGCCGAAGGAGCGGAGGTGCTGGTAGGCGGCGAAGCCCACGCCCACGATCATGAGGATCTAACCGAAGGCTACTACATCAAGCCCACCATTTTCCGTGGACATAATAAGATGCGCATTTTCCAGGAGGAGATCTTTGGGCCGGTGCTGTCGGTAACCACTTTCAAGGACAATGACGAGGCCATTGAGCTAGCTAACGACACGCTTTACGGCCTTGGTGCTGGCCTCTGGAGCCGCGACGCCCACGAGCTGTACAAAATGCCCCGCGCCATTCAGGCCGGCCGCGTGTGGGTCAACTGTTACCACGACTACCCCGCTGGCGCCCCATTCGGCGGCTATAAGGCATCTGGTTTCGGCAGGGAGAACCACAAGATGATGCTCGCACATTACCGTCAGACCAAGAACATGCTCATCTCCTACAGCCAGCAAAAGCTGGGCTTCTTTTAAGCATTACTTGAGTTGAAACTGTTTAATTAGAACGTCATGCCGAGCGACAGCGACGCATCTCGCTCGCGGTAGTAGGGTTATTACTCCTGCATCAGCACGCGAGATGCTTCCTGTCGTCAGCATGACGTTCTATTATGTTGAAAAATCATCCTTTACCATTGCCATGACCACCCCCCGCGTCCTCGTAACACCCGCTGCAGAAGCCACTATTGATTTGCTCCGCGATGAGCATGGCCCATTGATGTTTCATCAAAGCGGGGGCTGCTGCGACGGATCTTCGCCCATGTGCTTTGCGGCGGGTGAATTTCGGGTGGGCGGGGCCGATGTATGGCTGGGCACTATCCACGGCTGCGACTTTTTCATGAGCGCCAGTCAGTTTGAGTACTGGCAGCACACCCAGCTCACGGTAGATGTTACGAAGGGACGGGGCGCCAGCTTCTCGCTCGAAATTCCCTTGGGTGTGCGCTTTCTGATTCGCTCGCGGCTATTCACGGAGGAAGAGTCAAAGCACATGGAGCCGGTGCTGGATGGAGAAGAGTACCTAGCCCGCACGACCGCTTCTTAAATAAGCATAGGCATAAAAAAGCCCCCCACAACTGGTTGTGGGGGCTTTTTTATGCCTATATCGTTCAGAACGAGCTTTGTTGTCTATTTAACCTTAACTGGCAAACCTTCGAGCTGGGCATAGCTAAGTTTCCAGCTGCCTTTCGGGTTCTTTTTCCAAAGTAGAATAAAGTTGCCTTCGCCTTCGCCCATAGGAGTGCCCGGTGTTGAAGGCTCTACATCTACGGAGTAAGTGCCGGCCTCGTAGGCTATTTGCGCGTCGGTGCCGGAGCTTACTACGTTGGTGCGCAAGTTGGAAATGGTGCCCATGGTTTCGCGCACCCAACGGTTCGACACTTCCGACTTGCCCTGGAAATGGGCTTCACCTTGCAGGAAATGCACATCGTCGGCGAAAAGCGTATCTAGCTGAATGGCATTTTTACTGTTCCAGGCACTGATAAACTGCTGATTGAGCGTCTGCGCATTTACGGCCGAGTCTTTCTCGTCGGTTTTGGTGCAAGAGGCCGTCAGAAGTACGGTAGCGGACAAAATCCAAAGGAAGGATTTCATAAAAAGGGGAGTATTAGAGTGTGGACTGTAAAGAAATTCGCCGGCTCCGGCGCAAGGCTAGAGTCGGCGAAAGTAGAAAAATTCCGGAGTTACCAGCTCTTTCTGCGCACTTCCGAAGAAGGATACGGCGTGTTACGCTCGCCATACGACTCGTTGGGCAAATAAGCAGCACTCGAAGCGGTAGGAGCGCCGTCGGCGCCAACTAGCATCATAGGAGTAGTGGCTGCAAAGCCATTAGCCATCATAGGATACTGCGTTTGCTGTGGTTTGGCTGTGGCTACAACGGCTTTCTTTTCGGCCGCCTCTACGCGGCGAGCCAGGGCAGCACGCTCAGCGCGGTCGGCAGCAGCGCGGTTAGCAGCAGCACGATTGGCAGCGGCTACGCGAGCGGCTTCCTTGCGCTTATTGTCGGTGCGTTTACCAATAGCATACCCTACGCCAGCGCCGGCCACACCGCCTACTACACCACCCACGGGGCGGTTGCGCTTGTTAATAATAGCGCCAGCAGCGGCGCCACCTACACCACCAATTACGGCACCTTTCGCCTGAGGGCTCCAAGGCTTTTTCTCCTGCGCCTGAACCGCGTTTGTAAAGGTTGCCGAGATCAGCAAAATCAGCGTCGATATATAACTGAGCTTTTTCATGACGAATGTTTTAAGTTGGGAATCTTATACAAATTCTTAGCAGGTAAATACAAGCACCGTGCCACAACAGCTCATCTGTCGTTGCACGATTAACGAAGTAGAATGCAAAAAGGATTATCGGATTTGAAATAAAAGCTAGAAAAGGGAGGCTAATTTGCTCTGTTTCAAAGGATAATTAGCCAAGATTTTCTGCTTTCAGAGCATTGTTTTTCGCAAAGCTGACTGGTGAAACAGACAGCAGGAAATTGCGTTTTGCTAGAGCTCCGTCACGGTGATTTGGATATCCGTATTGCGGCCGTGGTCGTCGGCGCAGGATATTTTCAGGGGCCCCGCCGATGGCCGAAAAAAGACACGCTCCGTAGCGGAGGCGGCTCGCAAAAACTCATCATTCACGTACCAGTACACCTGCCGGACTTCGCTATCGGTGGTGCAGCTCAGCAGCAGCTGCTGGCCCTCGCCCCGGTTGAGCACATAGTCGGTGCCCGCCTGGGGCGAGATGATGCTGGGGGCCATTTCGGGACCGCCCCGCACGAGCTGGCAAGTGGGATTGTGGGGCGGCAGACGCCGGTAGGGTAATCCTTGCGTTTCGCGAAAAGCCGCCACCCTGGGGGGCAAATTAGGATACAGCTCGCGCCGAAAACCGGCCGCTGGCGCGCAGGCCCGGCAATAGACGGTGGCCCCATCAGCTGCCAAAAGCACCTCGCGCTGGTGTTGGCAGCGCTGCGCCGACGATACGCCCGGCAGGAAATAATCGATGAGCTGGTTGGGGCAATACTCGCCGGGCGGACGGCCACTCTCGGCGCACACCAATCGGAAGTCGAGGCTACTGGGGGGCAAAAACCAGTTGTTGGGCGAATTGTACGCCAACGCATTGAACAAGTCAAACAGGAGGGGAGTAGCTACCTCCGAGCCGGTGAGCGCGGGCGCGCCGTGCCCGCTGAAATTGCCCACCCACACGCCAATCGTGTATTCGCGGTTATAACCGATACTCCAGGCATCGCGGCGACCGTAGCTGGTGCCGGTTTTCCAGGCAATTTTGGGCAGACGCCGACTAGTTTCGTAGCCCACGGGCAAATCAGGGCGCGTGAGCTGGGCGAGAATATCAGTGGTCAGGTAAGCGGCCGATTCCGAGAGTAGCGCAGTTGCCGATTTTTGCCCCCCAGTGGTCTTTTTGGATGTAAAGGTTTTGCTCGAAGTAATTGCGGTAGTCCACGCGAGCGGCGCGTACTGTCCGCCATTGGCCAGCGTCACGTACAAGTTGGTTAACTCTTCCAGCGTCGCCCCGCAGCCGCCGAGAATGGTGCTTAGCCCCAAATGCGGCGCGTCGCGCGTTACGCGCCGGAAGCCGGCCTGGCTGAGCTTGTCCGTAAACGTGGGAACACCTAACTCAGCGAGCACGCCCACGGCCGGAATATTAAGCGAGTAAGCCAACGCCCGTTCCACGGTTACCTCCCCATGGCAGCGCTTATCAAAGTTCTCGGGTCGGTAGCCGCGAAAGTTCGTGGGTACATCGGACAAAAGCTGCTTGGGCGTGAGCAGCCCGCGGTCGAGGGCCAACGCATACAGAAAGGGCTTGAGCGTACTGCCCGGCGAACGAACCGCCTGCACCCCATCATTCTGCCCTTGGTTGGCGGCGTCGCCAAAATCAGCCGAACCCACGTAGGCTTCCACGGCGCGGGTGCGGTTATTAATGACTAATACTGCCGCGTTGGTGATGCCCAGCCCATACAATCTGCGTACATAATTGCGGGTCAGGTCTTCGGCTTTGGCTTGCTTGCCGCGCTGCAAGGTGGAGCTGATGCTGGCCTGACCCGGAAACCGCTGCACCATCCGCCGCGCCAGATGTGGGGCTAGGGCCGGCGCCGCGTGGCGTTGCACGTCCAGCGGCTCCAGCAGGGCGTCGGCTATATCCTGTTTAGGAAACAGATTTTGCCCCCCGAAGCGCCGCAGCCACCTGTTTCGCTCTGCGAGAATAGCGGCGTTGTGTTTGCCCAGCACCAAGCCCGTGGGCCGGTTCGGGATGATAGCCAGCGTCACTGTTTGAGCCAGAGACAAGTAATCGGGTGGCTGCTGAAAGTAGAGGAGCGCCGCCGATTTTACGCCTTCCACATTGCCACCGTAGGGGATCAGATTCAGATATAGCTGCAGAATTTCGTCTTTGCTGTAATGTGCCTCCAGCTGCACGGCCCGCAGCATTTCCAAGAGCTTATTGGCTACCGTGCGTTCCTTAGGTTCCAGCAGCCGCGCCACTTGCATAGAAATCGTGCTAGCCCCCGTCGTGCGACCGTCTTTGAACAGATTACGCGTCGCGGCCTTGATGATTGCCAGCGGATTGACGCCGAAATGGTAATAGAAGTAACGGTCTTCCTTCTCAATGATAGCGGTACGCAAAACCGGTGTTATCTCGCGCAGCTCGGTTTTCATCCGCCACTTCTGTGTGGGGTTGAGGTAGGCGTGCAGGACCGAGCCATCGGCGGCCATCACCAGGGGCGAGTACTGCGGAGCCGGTGGCAGCGGAAACAGACGGTCGAGCCCCAGCAATGCCAACAACCCAGCCAGCAACGCCATTATCATTCGCCATGTGTGCCGCCGAGTCATGGTCAAATATAACCGTGAACAGGCTCCTAAACCAGCGTGCGGAGCTATCTAACTGGTGAAGAATAATTGCCGCCGCTGCACATGCTGCTTGCACTTGCTACGAGCACACGGTGTGCTATATTATGTATTTACTATGTCACAAATGCGCCTTATTCTTTCCGAAAGGGCCGCTAAATAGTTGGCTTTTCGCTAATCCAATTTGAGGGTCAGCATCGTAGATAAATTCGGTTTATAATTCAAAAAAGCCTGCCGATTCATTTAATGCGGGTAGCTCTGTTTAATAATTAAAGCACAGAATAAAAAAGAGATTTTAATGCTGTGTGTCACAAAAGTAGTTTAGTATTCCTTTTCGTGCGCGTGCTTGGCAAATAATATTGTCACAGTTACAAGAGCTTATACAAGCGATGATAGCAGGAGTATTCGCAACGCTTTGTATAGCAGCATATTGTAATAATATATTGTCGTGTTTAACTCTGTAATAGCTAGCAACAGAGCAGGAATTATATCGGCAATAACTTGATTTTAATGTGAAAGCGCGGCTTTTACGCTGAATTCATGCAAAGGTTTTGTAAAGAGAAAAAAGATTTAAAATAAAATAAATCGTTCTCTAAGCAAATAAATTAAGTGTGGAAAATCCAGTTGTAAATCACTACTCGTATATGTAGTTGATTAAATATTACTGCTTGCGCTTAAGAGTTTTTGTAGTCGTTTTACGAGTCTTTCGAGCAGGTATTTAACCTGCATAGCTTTTTAGTTCTCATTCTCTCTTTCCCACCTTCCATCTATTCTAAAACTCTACATGAAAGGCAAATTCCTCACCACCCTCCTGCTGGTTGGCCTGAAGGTCACCACGTCTTTTGGGCAGGCAACCGTTGATCCAGAGCTGCGCGCCGCCCTCAAGACCAACCCTCTTGCACAGGTAATCGTCACCTTTAAAGGCGATGGTGCTCCCCAAGCCACCCAGCTGAGCTTACTCCAGCAGCTCGGCATTACTAAAGGCATCACCTTTCGGGCTTTGCCAATAGCCGGTGTACTAGCAACGTCCACGCAAGTGGATGCTTTGGCCAGCAACCCCCAGGTGCGCTCGCTCTACATCAACAAGAAGCTTGATTACTACAACTTCGACGACACGAACCTGACCGGCGTGAAGCGCCTGCGCACAGATAAAGAGACGACTGCCCGCAACGGCGGCTCGCCCGTGTCCGGAAAGGGCGTTGGGGTACTTATCAACGATAGTGGCGTCGATGGTACGCATGACGATATCAAGTTTGGCTCGCACCTGGTACAGAACGTTTTGGGCTCTACCAACCTGAACGCTCAGGATGCGATGCTGCCCGTTACCTATTTGGAAGGCGTTCCAAACACCGACACCAACTCCGGTCACGGCACGCACTGCGCTGGCACTGTGGGGGGCAATGGGGCTAAGTCGGGGGGCAAATATGAGGGTGTAGCGCCCGGCGCTAACCTGTTGGGCTACGGCTCGGGTGGTGCGCTGCTCGTGCTTGATGCCATCGGTGGTTTCGACTATGCGCTTACCCACCAAGCGCAATACAACATCCGTGTTATCAGCAACTCTTTCGGCACCAGCGGCGATTTCAACCCTGATATGCCAATAAACGTGGTAACCAAGAAATGCTACGACCGTGGCATGGTGGTAGTATTTGCCGCCGGCAACGAAGGTCCAAGCGCTGATACGCATAACCCTTACGCAATTGCCCCCTGGACTATCTCGGTAGGTGCCGGCGACCGCAACGGCTTGCTGGCTGACTTCTCCTCCCGCGGTGTGCGCGGCGAGCAAGGCACCTTCACCGTCGATGGCGAAACCTGGACTTTCAAGAACGAGCCTTCTATCGTAGCTCCTGGCGTAGATGTAGTTTCTACTCGTGCTATTGCTCCAGTATCTTCCTTGGGTGCACAGCAAGACATTGAGGTGCTTCCTCCCGGCCAAGTTCCGTTCTATACGCACAGCAGTGGCACTTCTATGGCTACACCGCACGTAGCCGGTATTATAGCTCTCCTGCTGGAGGCGAAGCCTACCCTCTCGCCTGCGCAGGTAAAGGATTTGTTGATGAAGACGGCCACAAACATGCCCGGCCATCAGTCGTGGGAGGTGGGTGCTGGCTACGTAAATGCCTTTGCCGCCGTCGATCAGGCTTTCCGCTCTTCCGCTTTCGGCTCTACAGTAAATGCTACGCGTCGCTTCAACAGCAGCGTGAACGCGCAGACTACTACGGTACCTTTCACCATCAACTTCAACCCCATTCTGACCACAGGTAACTCGCTTACTTTTCCTGTAAATCCTGGTACGAACAGCGTGGAAGTGAAGGTCTCTTCGACTGGCCTTCTGGGGCAAACCGGTAACCTTACTAACCTAGTTCTGATTGATCCGAATGGCGTTCGCTACACTTCCGGTACGCCAGTTACATTCACGCTCTCTACCGACCGCGGTGTAGCCGTAGCCTCGCCCATAGCTGGCACCTGGACGGTAGCGGTAGAAGGTTTGCGCGGTGTGGCTTTGCCCGAAACCATTTCGGGCAATATCTCGATGCTGATTCCTACTGGTACTACCAATTTAGCTGATATCGCAGGCCACCCAGCCGAGGCTGCAATCAAGATGGCGGTAACTAGCCGCCTCGTAGATGGCTTGGCTACCGGTTTTCAGCCCAATGCTAACCTGACCCGCATTCAATTAGCTGATTATCTATTGATGGGCCAAGGCATTCGCCAATATTTGCCCACCAGCGGCGCCCGCACCTTTTCTGATGTGACTACCACCAACGACATTCTGCTGACTGAAGCCGTAGCTGCCAAGGGTGCCGCCCAGCGCGACCGTTTCCATCAGTTCAACGGCGTAATGCGGCCTAGCGCAGCGGGTACTTTCTCGCCTGCTGGCACCGTTAGCCGCGCCGAATTAGCTTACTCACTCGTGCAGGGCTTAGGATTCCAGCAGTTTGCGCTGGAGCGCAATGGTAAGCCAGTAACAGTACAGGTAAACGGCAAAACCGTCGCCATTGACGACGCTTCCAAGATTCCAGCTGGTCTGGAGGGCTATGTGAGCATTGCCTTGGAGCTAAACCTGATCAATGCTTACTACACGGTAAAGCAGGGGCCATTCGATTTGCAGCCTATCATTCAGGCAACGTTCAAGCCTGCCCAAACCGTAACCCGCGCCGACTTCGCTGTGATTGTGAGCCGCACATTCCCACAATACAACGCCCAGACGCAGCCAACCGCTGCGGCTAGCACTAGCGCCGCCACTGCAACTAAGGGTGCAGTAGCTCAAGAAACAGTAGCTTATCCGAACCCTTTCTCTGGCACTACCACCATCAACTACTACGTGGCCGAAGAGGGCCCAGTAAGTGTGGAAGTGTTCAGCTCAATGGGTCGCAAGGTGCAGACCCTAGTATCGGGCTCGGAGCCAGCTGGCAATCACCAAGTGAAATTCGATGCTGGTAACCTGTCGCGTGGTACTTACCTGTACAAGGTGAAAACCGGTGCTAACGTGACGACTAAGCGCTTGGTAGTGCAATAAAACTGCTTCATCAACCTACCTAAAAAAGGCAGCCTGCTCCACGGAGCAGGCTGCCTTTTTGCTTTTGACTGTCGGAGTACTTGACCTGACGTAGGATAACCGGATATAAACACGTTTTATCGAGGTGGGTCGGGCACTTCCACTTCGAGCTCAAAATCCCGCTTAGGCGGTGCTTCGTTGTTGGTGGCGTTGCGGTACAGAAAGCGTAGCGTGGTTTTGCCAGGGTTCAGCGCTTGGAAGTTGAAGGTTATATCCTCTGGGGCGTCTGTTTTGCGCTGCCTGGATTTCTTCTGCGGCTGTTCGGGCTGGGCAGTTACAAGTTGGATAACGTTGTCGGCGATGGGCATCACTTCCCACTTGTATTGGGCGCTGGCGGTGTTATCAAGCTTGATTTGGAGCTGGTCGCCCTTGTTTACTTTCACTCGGCTGTGGTTGCCGTATTCGCTGATGTTCACGTTTTTGGCCACGCCCGGTTGGTCGATGGTGATATAGGCGTGAAAAAAACCCCCCAAGGCCGCATAGCCAGTTCCCGGCAGCGCCGATACCAAGGCTAAATCAAGGCCACCGGGCCCGGTGGCTTGGAAGTGGATCTCGAAAGTTGCCGGAGCTCCCGGTACGCCACTACTCACACCGGGCAGATTGTGGGTACTTGTAACAGTGAGCTGACCAGGGTAATTCTGCACCATCCGCCAGCCAAACCGCGGCGAAACGGTGGGTAAGCGCACGATCAGTTGATCACCGACAGTGAGCTGCACTTGCTTGCCGTTATCGGCCGCCGTGAGCGTGACGATATCAGCATGTGAAAGAGTTGAGGACAGGAAAAGGGTAAGAGTTAAGAGCGCTAGAATTGCGTAGCGCGGGAAAATTGGGAGCCGTTTCATAAGTTATCTATAACATAAGGTTGTATTAACAACACAGCCGGCGCTTACAAAGTCGCCGGCTGTGCCTGGATAGTGAGAAAATGTACGCTTGGATACTTTGAAAGGCTCTGGAGGAGCTTGTTGGGTAGCGAGCTATAGTGCGTTACCGATCTAAAAAACCGTCTGTCATCCTGAGGCACGAAGGACCTTCTCACATCTGAACAAGAGCGTAATAATGCTTCGTTTCTCGGTGAGAAGGTCCTTCGTGCCTCAGGATGACAGACGAGTTATTTAACTTTAATCACGCCGGAGCCATTGTAGCTGTGGTACTCCGCGTTGTACATGGCGTCAGCGCTGACGGGGCCTAACTGGAACGTGCCTTTGGACACGGCGCGGGCGACGTAGTAGAACGACTTGGGCGCGGCGGTGGCAGTGGTGAAGAGGTTAAGGCGGTCGTCGCGGAGGTCGAGGTAGTCGGGTTGGGCGGCGTCGGTGGCCCAGGTGATGTCGCGGATGGCGCCGATGCGCGGATTCTCGATTTCCAGACCGGCGGGCAGCAGGTCGGTGATGGCCACGTTGGGGATGTCGCCGGCGGCTTCGGGGGCTTGCAGGGTTATCTTGACGATTACCAGGTCATTTTGCTGGAAGGTGTTGCCGATGGGTTGGCCGGCGCGGTTCAGGTACTGACGGCGCACGCGCAGGTAGGCGTCTTCCTCCTGAATTTGCCCCCCGGCGCTGATTCCTTCCACTTCCCAGAAATAAAAGAGGCTGCCGGTGCCGCTGGTGCGCAGGGTTAGGGCGCGGTTGGCTACGTTGTTTACCGTGAGGTCTTTACCCGAAAATTCGCCTAGTTTTTTGCCATCATCTAGCAGCGTAGCCGTGGCGGTGCTGCGGGCGTTTTGACGCGCTATTTTACCTAGAGCCAACAGGCCAAAAGCCCGTTCCTGGGTGCTGAGCCAGCCGGCTTGTTTCATCTGGCGGCTGAGCTGGCGGGCCTGGGGGGCAATTTGGGGGTTGTTGGGGTCGGCGGCAAGCAGGGCGTTGAGGGTGAGGGCCTGGTCGCGGAGGGGCGAGGAGAAGCTACCGTCGAAGTAGCGGCGGGCGGCGGTTTCGGTGCCGAGGCGGGTGGGCAATACGGCCTGGAAGCTGCGTTGGTCGCCGTTCAGGGCGTAGGTGGCGGCTAGGAGCACGCGCGAATCTTGAGAGAGGAGTTGGCGGTTGGCTTTGTAGTAATTCAGGGCCACGGCATCCTGGCGGCCGGCCAGGGCCAGCACGTAGAGCGAGTAGGTGATTTCCTTCTTAGCGATGGTCTTGAGGTGAATCGCGTTTTGGGCGTCGAGGTAGTTGTAGGGCTCGGTTTCGCGTTTGCGGAGGCGGAATTGCAGGTAGGCGAGGGTTTTGTCGAGCACGGCTTTGTTTACCTGGAAGCCGGCTTGCTGGGCTTCAAGCAGGAAATGAGCGGCGTAGGCGGTGGCCCACCAGTTGTCGTAGTCGCCGCCGGGCCAGTAGCTGAGTGAGCCGTTGTAGAGCTGCTGGGCCTCCACCTTGCGGATGGCTTCCTGCACGTGGTAGTTCGGATTGTAGCCCGCAGCTTTGGCTTGCTGGCCTTTTCGCTGACTCAAAGTAGCGGCCAAATCGCCGTAGTAGAGCTGCGGAAACGCCCCCGACACGATTTGCTCCAGGCAGCCGTAGGGGTATTGCAGCAGGTAGCGCAGGTCCTTGGCAAACTCCGTCATCGGCGAGCGACTGACAACCAACTGGCTCCGCAGGGAAGCCGGCAGGAAGTCGGTTTTCAGATTCAGGTTCTGGATTTGCCCCCCAGCCACTACCCCGGAACCCGTGCGCTTCTGCAGCGGCGACGCGGGACGAATGGGGAGTTCGATGGTTTCGGTGAATAGGTCTCTTTCAGAACTATTCATACCAGTCTTATAGATAGCTATTTTTACGACTCCGTTACCTATGCTGTTTTGAGCATTTATTCTGTATATAACTCTCTTCTCCGAATTAGGCTTTAAGTCTCCGCCTGACCAAAATGAGGTAGGTCTAGGATCCGGAATTAATATGTCTCCAAATTTTCGTAGAACGGTTTTTTTTCGCTGTTCTAGTGCTGCATCAAGCCATTCGAGAGGACCACTTACAGTAACCCTTGCACTTACTTCTATAGGCTTATCCGTCGTATTCGTCAGTGTCACCGGCACGTCAATCGTGTCGCCGGGGCTTAAGAAACGGGGGAGGCTGGTGCTGATGACCACCGGGTCGGCGACGCGCATGGTGTGCTCGGCGGTCCCGAACGCTTCGCCTTTGTAGGCCACGGCCATCACGCGCAGGGCGCCCGAGAATTGCGGCACGCGCACCCGGTAGCGCACTTTGCCCTGGGCATCGGCGCGAAGAATGCCGCTCCATTTGGCTACCAGTTGCACCCGGCGCGAGGGCACGGGCGTGGTGCGGCGGCCGAGATCGTAGCCGTCGCCGCCGGTGCTGGAATTGCCCCCCAACTCGGGCAGCAGAAACGGGTACACGTCGTAGGCCTGCACTTCTAGGGCGCGCTTCTGGTAGAAGTAGCCGTAGGGGTCGGGCGTGCGGTAGTCCTTCATCTGCAAAATGCCCTCATCCACCACGGCCAGGGTTACGGCGGCGCGGGGCGCGGTGGTCACCTCAATGGTCTGGAAAGTTTGCGAACGGCTTTGCTGGGGGCTTTTATGGCCACGGAAAGCTTGGTGCCGGGCTTTTCGACGGCCAGAGGCACGAAGCCCCGCGCCACCGTGAGCGGCAACCGATTATCGGTGATGGCCCGAATGGCGGTGGCCGTCACGTACACGTTGGGCACATGGCCGCCGGTAATCGGGATGCGCACGCGGGCCGATTTCTGGTCGGTGTTGACGTAGAAATGGTTCAGCACTTTGTCGCGCTCCACGGTTACGAGCACGCGGCCGGGGAAGGGCGTTTTGAGCAGTAAGCTGGCCGTTTCGCCGGGCTGGTATTTGGCTTTGTCAGCTTCAATCGTGACTTCGCCCTCGTTGTTTACCTCGAAGGAATTGCTCTGGGTGTCGCCGAAACCGTAAGCGTAAAAGCGGCTGGCCACGTAGGTAGCGGCGCCGGGCCGGGCCACGCGCACTTCGTACTCGCCGGAGTACGTAGGGGTGAAGCTGAACGCCGTTTCCGCCCCGATTTGCCCCCCACCGTGCGCGTTTGGGTGGTTATGACTTCCTCGCGCTTCTGCGAATTGTATATATACCGCCCGCCCTGACGCTCAATCACCGTTTCCCAAAGCAAACGCACCACGCGCACTTGCGCTGGCGCGCTCGTCGGCTGACCCTGGGGCGTGAGGGCCACCAGTTGCGTAGAAACCGCCTGCCGCGTGCTGACCAGCTCCGGCAGGTTTTTGATGCCAAACAGCACCGGCTGAGTCTGCACCTCAAAGGTCGCCAATCGATTCACGGGCCGCCCCGATTCATCAAAAACGGTGGTGAAAGCCGCACCTTCTAGGGTGCCGAGGTCGGAATAATCGGGCACTTCGTAGGTGGCGGTGCTGCGGCCGGCGGCGTCGGTGGTGCCTTCGCGGGTGGTTTTCTCGAAGCGGTCGGAAATGGGCGTGGCTTCTTGGTCGCCGGGGCCATTGCGCCGCCGCTCGCCGCTGCTGATCTGGAAGGTGTAGCCAGGGAAGTTCTTGGGCTTAAAGGGCTTTTCCTTGAGCGAAAACTCCACCTCAAACTTGCGGTCGGCGGCCGGCGGGCCGAATAAGTTGAGCGCCGTAATCTGGGCCTCCACCGACTGGCCGGGCTTGGCCACGGCGGGCGCGGCCTGCACGGTCACTTTCAGGCGGTCGGGAATAAACTCCTCCACGCTGATCTGGCGGGAGGTGAGCAGCACGTCGTTGCCGGTGAGCACCTCCAGCGTGTACAGGCCCGTCATGATGGCGGGGGGCAAAATGAAGCGCGACTCAAACGCCCCATCGGCCGACAGCTTCTGGCGCAAGCTCGCGTACTCCTTGCCCGTGGGCAGCAGCAGGCGCAGCTTCACCGGCAGATTCGCGGGCGGCGCCTGCCAGGCTTCGGTGCGCACGATGGTGTTGGTGCGCACTGTGTCGCCGGGGCGGTAGAGGTCCCGGTCGCCGTAGAGGAAGGCCTGGTAGCGGGCCGCGTTGCTTTGCAATCCGCCCACGTCAAAGCGCGAAGTCTCGACCCGACTTTGGGGCAAGTTTAGAAAGGTAAAATCCGCGTCTTTCTGGGCCGTAATTAGGCTCAATCGAAACCGCGACGTAGCCGCTGTACTATCGAACACCGCCACGCCGTCGCGGTTGGTAGTGCCCGTACTGATTACCTGGTTGTTGCTGCTCACAAAGCGCACCGAAACGCCCCCCAGCGGCGCCGCCGACCGGATGGAATTGGCAAATACCAGCGTGCGCCCCTTCAGTCCCTGCTTCACAATCAGCCCAATATCCGATACGGCCACCAGCTTGCTCACTTGCAGCCACTGCCGCTCGGTGTCCTGCACCCGCACCACGTATAGGCCCTTCAGCGGCCCCGAAAACTCCAAGTCCTTGAGGCTCAGATTCAGCAAACGCAAACCGCCCTGCTTAGGCAAACCGGCCACCGTGTAGGTGCGCTCGGTAAGCACGTTGCCAAAGGATTCGGTGTCGTAATAGTTGTAGGAACGGTCTATGTAGTCGCCGTTTTCATCCTGAGTTTCGGTAACGTCGCCGCTTTCTTCGTTGTAATCAGGGTAGCCGTATTGCCGGCCGCTGCGCAAGAGGTGCTGAATATTATTGGCGTACACCTTGGCAATGCTCACCTTCACTTTCTCCACCTCCGACACCCGCAAACCCAGGTTGCGGGCACCCAACGCATTGAGATACATAGCCTTGTCGCCGTGGGCAAACGCCAGACTAGGCCGCTCATCCACAAAGGAAACCGACTGCGAAAACGCCTCCTCCAACTGTCCGCCCAGCGCCCCCCGAATGCCGGTGCCCAGCCCCAACTGGTAAGTTTTATCAATGTCGAAGTTGCCTTTGAGCTTAAAACCACTTTCCAGCGCCTCCACCGTGTAGGTCACCATCGGCTGCACCGAAAGCAGGCGCTCCACCTCGCTCGGCACCAACGGCTGACTGGTCAGCACCGTAATGACCGGCTCGCCCTCCACCAGCGCGCCCGTGGCTTCGCGCACCAGTAGCGTCTCCTGGCTGGGTACGGCGGCCTGCGCTATCAGCGGTTTTTGGGTGGGTTGGTCGCTGCCCACGGCCCGCAGGCCCGGCGCTACTTCCAACTGGAGCGGGTTGCCCGGCCGCAGGCTTTGCGTCAGCGTCACGCTCACGGCGCTGTCGGCCTCAGTCGAGGTAAGTTCAAACGCCACCGGCTGCCCATCCTGACTTACCCGCAGCAAGGTCTGTACCTGGCTGGGCTGTACTGGGTAGTTGAAACGCAGGGTCGTGCGGGCTTCCGCCGTGCCCGCCGCCCGCCGGCTCTGGCCCCAATACGCCTGCGCCTCCCGCAGTTGTAGGTAGGGCGTGTGAAACCGCGTCCGGTCGAGAGCTGGGGGGCTTTTTTGCTGACTGGGGGGCAAATACTGGGGTTGCAGCGTGGCCGTAAACGCCGTAGTCGGCCGAAACGGCTCCAGGGGCGAAAACGTCAGCTCCCGCTCGCCGGTCCACTTGAACTTGCCCCGCACGGCCGGCTCGAAGCGCACGTACTGGGTCGTGTCCCAGCGGTTGAGCTGGGCTTCCTCCGCCACCGCCGCATCCAGCTGAAACACCAGGTTTTGGTAGGGGCTAATCTCTTCGCCGTCAGCTGTATCGTTGTCCGTGGCTGGCTTGGAGCAAGCACACAGCAAAGCCAGCAGCACCAGCAGCGGCAGGCGAGAAAGGGGGAGGGAAAGCATGGTTAGGAGAGCGCTTGAAAGGACTCCGGAAGGTATAGAGAAAACGCGATTCTTTATCCTGTTTTAGCCTGAGCCAACTTAGGTAATAGATTCTGATAAGCTGCGTTTTATTGCATCCCCGTGACAATCACGCCTAAGACACAGGAGCCACTGAGCGCCGTATGAGAGGTATCAGAAGTGTTATGCTGAAAATTCAATTAATAAAATATGGCTACAAGTTTCGTAGAATATAATGGAAACGGATTCTGGTGTAACGACGCTTATCTTGAAACGTGGTTATACCTATTTGTGAAAGAGATAGAAAACAAAGAGACACTGCCGAAATCTGTGCTAAGAGATAAGGTAGTCACAGAATGGTATTTGGCTGCAACAGTAGGGTTTGTAGGCTGTATTAATTTAGATTTAGATAATATTATCAATTCTGATGATGATAGGGATTTTTTATTACTTATTGCTGATGATATGCAAGAAAGATTACTACGTTTTGGTAAACGCATTCCTAAAAATATAATAGCTGATATTGAAAATAATTCGCTAGGAATAAAATGGGCGCAAGCCCCTCTTGTAAATAGTATAGCTAAAGTTGGTGTGCTTTTTAAACAGCTATTAAAAGGTGACTTAAATTTCAAATCTAATTCTCCACTTGATTATTTAAAGCCGGAGGTATGGAATAGTATTTAGTTTACTCTTCTGCCGATCAAGCGTATCGGTCACTCGGTACAGCCGAGCGACAATAATATTTATAAATAATAATTGCTACTCGCTTATGTATTTAGCCCCATCCAATTGCGATGTTGCCTTTTCTTTGCAAAAAAATAGATTTTACTCCATTTCTACCTACCCAGGCGTATACTGTATCAGCTTTTGAAGATGTATTTATTATAATCATATAAACCTCATTTTTGTAAATATCATCAAATTTGTACATGCTCTTGTATATATTAACTTTATTTATACTGTAGCTATTAGACTTGTTGATCGTGTTTTTAAGATAACTGAATATTATTTTATTAGCTCTAGATTTATCTTTTCCCTTTAGTCTAGTATCTAAAAAATATTGTTTGAATATATTCTCATTAACTTCGTTGTTTTCTATATAAGTGAGTAGCTTGAGTAAGTTGTTTTCTTTCATAATGTCTTCATCTGATTTGCAGCTTGGAACTAACAATAATATTACTGATAGAAATAATAAATACTTTTTCATTTAGTTGAGCTGTTTTGGTTTCTTTCTTCTGCGTAGTTAAGGGATTTAAACTATTTATCAAAGTATGGGCAGTCGCTCGGCTACATAGTGAAAACTACAAAATCTATACACCCTCAAAAACCTCATCCCACTCAATATTAAACCCCGGTAGCTTCTGCACAGGAATAGGGCCCGGGGTATAATATTCGCCGCGCACCTGGTAGCGGCCGTCTTGCAGCAGATACACCATCACACTCTTGTCGCCGGGCGACACAATCCAGTATTCGGGCACTTCATTTTCCTCATAGAGGTCGAATTTCTCCTTCGTGTCGCGGGCGAAGTTGCCGGGGCTCAGGATTTCGATGATCCAGTCGGGGGCGGCATAACGGAAATGGGCTGTAATTGGGTGCGGTGATGTATTGGTAATTTCAATAGACCGTCATGCAGAGCGAAGCATCTCGCGTGTTTAGTTGTTTAGCTTGGCAACATCAGCACGCGAGATGCGCTGCGCTGCATGACGGTCTGTTTTGTAATCGTCCAGTCACGCTCTAAAAAAGAGGCAATAACGCGCCGCTAGGTACCATATCCTGCCAAAGCGCTAAACTTGCCCGCTCCACGCTTCCCTTTCTCCTTTATGCGTCTGCCGCTACTCTCGCTGCTTTTGCTGCTTCGTTTCTTCACCGCCTCCGCCCAAGGCATAGTTGAGCGCAACTTTCAGAAATACTTCGACGAATATGGGCTGCAAGGCTCCTTTCTACTGTTAGATGCCGATGCCAAGCAATACACCGCTTATAACCTGAAGCGCTGCCGCCAGGGCTTTCTGCCCGCCTCCACTTTCAAAATTCCAAACACCCTTATTGGCCTGGAAACTGGAGCCGTGCGCGATACCAGCGAAATATTCCGCTGGGATGGCGTGACCCGGACTATCTCGGCGGCCTGGAACCAGGATATGACGCTGGCCACGGCTCTGCGCGTGTCGTGTGTACCGTGTTACCAGCAGTTGGCCCGCCGCATTGGAGCCGTGCGCTACAACCAATGGCTGCCGAAGCTGCAGTATGGGCGCATGGTCGTGACGCCGGCTACGGTGGACATGTTTTGGCTGGAAGGCCCTTCGCGCATCACGCAGTTTGAGGAAATGGATTTTCTGCAACGCATGGAGCGCAACCAGTTGCCGATAGCGCGGCAGCATCAGGAAACGGTAAAAGCGCTGTTGGTGCTGAGCCGGGGTAAGGGCTGGACATTGCGCGGCAAAACCGGCTGGACTTCCACCAAAGAATACAACAACGGCTGGTTTGTGGGCTGGCTGGAACAAAACGGCAAGCCGTACTTTTTCGCGTTAAACGTAGAGCCCAAAAACAACGGCCCCGCTACGGAAGCCTTCATCAAAGGACGCCGCGCCCTAACCGAGAAACTGCTGCGTCAGGAGTTTAAGTTGATGCAGTAGAAACCCGTATTTGTCCCCAGCCACTCATAACACCTTATGCTTTCCCACAAGCACGAAATTTTTCTGGAAGTGGCCCGCTTGCTGAGCTTTACCAAAGCCAGCCAGACGCTATTCATCAGCCAATCGGCTATCAGCAAGCAGATAAAGGCGCTGGAAGAGTATTACAAAACGGGCCTCTTCGAGCGCCTCGGCAATAGCGTAGTACTGACGCCGGGGGGCAAATTGCTGTATAAAAAGCTGCTCGTAGCCAAGCAGCTGCAACATGAGCTGCACCAGGAGTTTGTAAAAATCAGCGAAGACTTTTCGCCCCGCATTCAAATGATGATTGGGGCCAGCACCACCATTTCGCTTTACGTTTTGCCCCCCGTACTCTCGGCGTATCTAGAGCAAAACCCAAATACTCAGCTCACCCTCAAAAACCGCAACAGCGAGAACATTTTGAAGGCGCTGCTGGAGCACGAAATTGATTTGGGTGTTATTGAGGGCATTAATAAAGTCAGCAACGTTACCTACACGCCCTTCCTGACCGACGAGGTAATAGCAGTGTGCTCGGCCAAGAACCCGCTGAAGCAACAGCAGCTGAGCGCCCAGGACTTGTATAGCATTCCCCTGGCGTTGCGTGAGTCGGGTTCGGGTACGCTGGCGGTGCTGGAGGAAGCTTTGGCACAAAAGCATGTGAAGCTGAGCGAGCTGCCCGTAAAGGTGCGCTTAGGTGGCACGGAAGCGCTCAAGAACTTCGTGCGGGTAGATACCTGCTTAGCCTTTTTGCCTCGGCAAGCAGTAGTAAAAGAGTTGATCTCGGGCGAACTGGTACAGGTGCAAATTCCGGATTTGCCCATGGTGCGCCACTTTAATTTTATACAGCGCAGAGGCACTGAGAACAATCTGCCTTATAAAAACTTCGTGCAATTCACGAAGCGCTATTATTCCAAAACGGAATAGCCTATTCCGAATCTCTATTTTGTTTTCGCATACCAACTGTTCTACTTGCCGGGGTATTCCACCCACCCTACCATGTCAGTTAGTACCGAAACCACCACCCATATCCAAGCGCTGGAATGCTCGGCCTGCGGGCTGCAGCACTCCGCTTTTAAGCTTCAAAAAGTATCGACGTGTTGCAGTATGCCCTTGGTGGCCACCTACGATCTGCACCAGCCCATTCCTAAAAGCAGCATCAACCAACTCGATGGCAGCATGTGGCGCTACCAGGCCCTGCTGCCACTCCTTGATGAGGCAAATAAAGTAACGCTGGGCGAAGGCTTTACGCCCATACTGCCGCTTTCTACTTTGGCTCGCCAGTACGGACTGCGCTCATTGGTGCTTAAGGATGAAGGCCAGAACCCCACCGGCTCCTTCAAAGCGCGCGGCCTGAGCATGGCCATTTCTAAGGCTTTGGAGCTTGGTGTGAGCGGCTGCATTATCCCAACTGCTGGTAATGCTGGCGTGGCTATGGCCGCCTACTGCGCCAAAGCGGGTTTGAAAGCCGTAGTAGCCATGCCCCGCCATACCCCAAACGCTTTTAAAGAGGAATGCTACTGGTACGGCGCTGAAGTGCAGCTAATCGACGGCCTCATCAACGACTGCGCCGCTTGGGTGCGCGAAAAAAACGCCAACGGTGAGCTGCTGGATGTCTCGACCCTGAAGGAGCCCTACCGCTTGGAAGGCAAGAAAACCATGGGCTACGAAATTGCTGAGCAACTTAACTGGCAGCTGCCCGACGTGATTCTATACCCCGCCGGCGGTGGCACAGGCCTTATCGGCATTTGGAAAGCACTGCGCGAAATGCAGGCCATCGGCTGGTTGCCATTGGGGGGCAAATTGCCGCGCATGATAGCCGTGCAAGCCGAAAACTGCTGCCCTCTGCTGGAGACGTACCTAGGCAAGCAGGCCAACTCGCATAATTATAACGGCAAACCCACTATCGCCAACGGTCTGGCCGTGCCGCGCCCATTGGGGGAGCCGCTGATGCTGCGTGTGCTGCAAGAGTCGGGTGGTACGGTAGTCGGTATTTCTGATGAAGAGATGATAGAAGGGATGCGTGAGCTAAGCCGCCAAGAAGGCTTATTTGTGGCGCCCGAAGGTGGTGCCGTGTGGATGGCGGCTCGTAAGCTGCTGCAAGAAGGCTCCATAAGCCCTACCGAACAGATTTTGCTTCTGAATACTGGCTCTGGCCAGAAGTACATGGACAATGTAGCCGGCCGATTCAACAATTAGAAACCATGCCTCGGCCGAATATGAGCTTCATTTCACGTACTCATGTTACCCATATAAGCATTTAGACTTCCTAAAATCATTGTTATCCTGCGGCCCGCAGGGCCTTCTCCCGTTAGCACAAGTCATTGCTACGGGAGAAGGTCCTGCGGGCCGCAGGATGACAAATGGTGTAGAAAAAGGCTATCCTGCTGGTTAATAGCCTATAATGCCGGTGCAAAACCGCTTACGGCTGCCCTTCATAGGGTGGTTGTTCATCGTACAAAACGGTGAGCCATACTGCCACCGCTATGTCTGCTAACCCATCCCGCCTCTACGCCGATGTCGAGTTCCTGACGTCCATTCAGCCGGCCCGCAACTACCTCAATCTCGCGTCGCTGAACAAAGCGGCCGATTATATCAAAGCCGAGTTTGAAAAGCTGAGTGCTCAGGTAGAAGAGCAGCCTTTTCGGGCCGACGGCCGCGACTATCGTAACATCATTGCCTCATTTGGGCCGCCTGATGCTGAGCGCATTATTCTGGGGGCTCATTACGATGTATTTGGTGAGCAGCCCGGTGCCGACGACAATGCCAGCGCGGTAGCTGGCCTGCTCGAAACGGCGCGTTTGCTGCACGAGCAACAACCCTTACTGAAGCGCCGCCTCGATCTGGTTGCTTACCCGAACGAGGAGCCGCCTTATTTCGCGACCGACTTTATGGGGAGCGCCATCCATGCCTACTTGCTCCATTTGCAGAAAGTGCGGGTGCGGGCCATGATTTGCTACGAGATGATCGGCTACTTCAGCGACGTGCCCGGTTCGCAGCGTTTCCCCGATGATAGCTTGGCCAAGCTGTATCCCCACACGGGTAATTTCATCACCGTTGTGGGTAAAACGGGACAGGAGGAAATAACCCAGCGCCTCCAAACCCTCATGCGCAAGCATACTGATCTGGATGTGCAACGCATCAATTTGCCCCCCAGCTATGGTTTGGTCGGCCTTTCAGACCACCGCAACTACTGGACCTATGACTATCAGGCGGTGATGATCAACGACACCTCCTTCCTGCGCAACCCTCACTACCACCAACCCACCGATACCATCGATACACTCGACTTCAAACGGATGGCCGAGGTCGTAAACGGCGTCTGGGGGGCAATTCTGGAGTTATAGGGTAAGCTTTATATTATTTCCACTCATTACAAGCAGATAAAGTAAGGCCATACGTCATGAAAGATGTATGGCCTTGCTTAATCTTCTTTTTGAAATAATACCATAAAAAATAAGGGGCCTATTCTATATTATTATGTAATTTTTAAAAATCGGCCTTGTAAACAATAGGGTATTTTATGAAAATGTGTGATTTGAATCTATATTGCCATTGAAAACGATAGTGTGCTGATTTTAAAGTTGCTTGTTTTATGGCTTCATCACTTCTACCCCGTCCAACCTACAGTTTGGTTGCTATGCTTGGGCTTTTGCTCTTGAGTGGGCTCGCGGCATTTGTTCCGACTTCTCATCCTAGCGCTGCTCCCGGCAGCTTGCAGGCGGCCGATGTGGCTTGGATGCTCACCGCCACTGCCTTCGTGCTGATCATGACGCCTGGTCTGTCCTTTTTCTATGGCGGAATGGTGCGGCCCAAAAACGTGATTTCCACTATGCTGCAAAGCTTCGTGGCCCTGGGCGTGATTTCGCTGCTATGGTATTTTGTGGGCTTCTCGCTGGCCTACGGTACCAGCTGGCACGGCTTCATTGGCAACCCTTTCACCTATGCGTTGCTTAATAACGTAGGCACGGCGCCACATCCCGTGCTGTCGCCGGGTATTCCGTTTGTGTTGTTCTTCGCCTTTCAGCTCAAGTTTGCTATTATCACGCCGGCTCTTATTACCGGTTCGTTTGCTGAGCGGGTGCGCTTCAAAGGGTATCTGGCGTTCATGGTGCTGTTCTGCCTGTTCATCTATTGCCCTTTAGCCCACTGGACGTGGCACCCCGAAGGCTTTCTGCGCCAGTGGGGTGTGCTCGACTTTGCGGGCGGAACGGTCGTGCACATCTCCGCAGGTATTGCGGCTTTGGCCGGAGCCATGGTGCTGGGCCGACGGAACAGCCACGTGCGCAACACGTCTTTCTCGACGCCCAATGTGCCTTACGTACTGTTGGGTACTGGCTTGTTGTGGTTTGGCTGGTTCGGGTTCAATGCGGGTTCAGCCCTAGGCGCCAATGAGTTGGCGGCCACTTCTTTTGTAAATACTAACCTAGCCTCGGCCGCCGCGCTGGTTGCCTGGCTGCTGGTCGAAGTAGTGCGTGGCACTAAGCCTACGGCCGTAGGCGCCTGCACCGGCGCGGTAGTGGGCCTCGTTGCCATCACGCCCGCTGCCGGCTATGTGCAGTACGGGCAAAGCATTCTGATTGGGGTGGTCGCGGCGCTGGTGAGCCACGCCGCCGTACACTGGCAAAACAGCCGTACTACTATCGACGACACGCTCGATGTGTTTCCCTGCCATGGTCTGGGGGGCATTGTGGGCATGCTGCTTACCGGCGTATTCGCCGATAAAGTGGGCCTGATTCATGGCGACGCCACCATATTCGGCTACCACGTGTTGGGCCTGCTGATCGTGGTAGCGTATTCCTTTGTTGGCTCCTGGCTGCTATTAAAGCTGACGGCCAAACTCTTCGGCCTGCGCGTGAAGCCTGCCGAGGAACAGCTCGGTCTCGACCTTAGCCAGCATGAAGAATCTACCTACCATGTAGACGAAGAGTTCGAGCAAACCTATCAGAACCAGCGCCACGATAACGGTCAATTATCCCACCGCATGTCGGATAGCTTGGTTAGCTGAGCGCTTACTCAGCCATTTTGCTCAGGAAGAAGGACGCCAGAAAGCCCAGCACCGTAATCAGACCCGTAAAATTGTGCGCCACGGCGAAGGCTTCCGGAATCATGGTGTCAGCTAGCATGGCCAAAATGGCCCCCGCAGCCACTGCCGTAGTAGCCGATACCACTTGGGGGGAGAAGTTGCTAAACACGGTGTAGCCAGCTAGGGAAGCTAGTCCCGAAATGACGGCGATGCCCCCCCAAAGAAACAGTACGTAGCGCGCCGACCGCCCAGCCTTTTTCATGCCCGAGGCACTAGAAAGCCCTTCGGGAAGATTGGACAGGAAAATGGCCACCACCGCTACCGTGCTTACGGCTCCACCGGCCAGTAAACTCAATCCGATAACGATACTTTCGGGAATGCCGTCGAGTAGGGCTCCCACGGCAATGGCCGTTCCATTGTCGCCTTCGGGCTCGTTTTCTGCTTTGGCCTGGGCCTGCACAGCTTTCCGTTCGGTGTGTTGGTGTTGGCCCGAGCGCTTGCGGTGCTTCGCACCCTTGAGAGCTAGCAGCCAATTAGCTAACGTATACATCACGGCACCGCCCAAAAAGCCAACGGCCGTAGAGTTGAAGCCGCCTTTTGTGTACGCTTCCTCCATCAGCTCCAGTGAAAGCGTAGAGATGAGCACCCCGCTGCCAAAGGCTACTACCGCCGCAATCAGGCGCTGTGGTACGCTAAAGTAATAGCCTACGGCCGCCCCGAGCAACAATGCCGATCCTGACACCAAGCCCCAAAAGCCAGCCATTGCCCACGTAGGGAAGGTCATAGAAAAGGAAGGAAAGTAGAAATACTCAGAAAACGGACAAATATGTGCGCAGCCAGCGCCCGGCGTTGTTGGCTGGTTTCGGGTAGCAGCAGACTGCCCCCGAATCTCCATACGTGCTAACCTAAAGCTTGGGTATCAGCTTACTTCTCCTCGGTACTGCGCCAGTACACGCTGACAATCCTCCTCGCTCAGGCCATCAAGCTTAATCTTCTTGAATGGCGCGGTGTGGCCCGTCAGGATGGTAACGCTGGATTTGCTAAGTCCAAATACCTGCGCCAGATAGGCTATGAGCTCCGAATTGGCTTGTCCGGCATGCGCTGGCGCCTTTATGCGGATCGCCACCTCACCATTGGCGGCCACCAATATCTGATTGACGCGGCCGTTGGGTTTGGCTTTAATATGCAGAATTGTAAACAAGGAAATATCTTCTGAATGCCCCTCGCACCGAGCTTTGCTCAACCTTTAGGCGGGCGAATTATAGGCATCGTACACGTTCCAAGCCCAAATGAGAAATGGAACAATCAGCGTCCAGGCCAGCAAAAAGCCAACTACACCGCCCAGCGCCCAAATAAGAAACGCCTTCAGAATCTGGCCTTTGATAAGCTGCCCTAAGCCGGGAATGAAGAAAGAAAAGATTGCGGGTACGCCGTAGGTCGGTTTCATGGCAAATAAGGAGAGGGTGAAAGACGAAAGATAAACAGCGCTTATGTAGTAGAAGTAGCAGGCTCCAGTGAATGTGCGTCACCCATGCGCGCCTGCCCAAACGGGCACTGATCCAGCACCACGCAGCGCTGGCAAGCGGGCGCGCTAAAGTAGCAGCATTTCTGCCCATGAAACATGAGGGCTTCGTGATGATCGTACACCTCCTGCGCCGACCAGTCGGGGGGCAAAAGTTCGGACAGTAGGGCATGCGCGGCCTCTGTACCCACTTTGGGCCCGATGAGCGCCAGCCGCTGCGCCACGCGGTGGTGATGGCTATCGACGGGCATCGCGGGTAGGCGTAACGTGCTGAATAGCAGCGTGGCGGCGCTGGTTTTAGGGCCCACTCCCGGAATAGACTCTAGCCAGGCGCGTGCTTCCGTAACTGGTACCTCAGCTAAGAATTCGAGGTCGCAAGGGCCGTCGCAGCGCGTACTGACTTCGCGGAGCACCGCCTGAATGCGGGGGGCTTTTTGCTCGGGCCAGGTACACGGGCTGATGGCAGCCTGCACTTCCTCGGTAGGAGCGTCGCGCACTTCTTCCCAGGTTGGAAATCGGGCCACCAGTTGCTGGTAAGCCTTATGCGACTCTTGGTTGCGGGTGCGGTGCGAAAGCAAGGCACTGATTAGCTCGCTAAGCGGATCTTTGGAGCTGAAAAAGCGGAATGGCGCTCCATACTCAGCGCACAGGCGCTCGTGCACCAATAGGGCTTTCGCTTGGCGAATGGCAAAGTCGGGGGGCAAATTGGGGGCGATGGTTTCCACAAGTATCGCCTACGCAAGCCAGGCCCGCCGAGGTTGCCGCCGCTTAGTTATTCCCCCGATTATAAAGCGAAATAGCCTGGCGAATATTGCGCTGCTGCTTACCCTGCATAATAAGCGGCACAATGAATAGCGGCATGCCTGCATACACCAGCGGCGATATGCTGGCTCGCCCACCTGAGGAGTTGTTAAATGTGGAGAACATGCCCGCCGCTATAATTCCACCGGCTGCAATGTAGCTCAGCGTGCTGTAGGTCTGGTACTTGCGTGCCTGTTCTAGCAAGCCCCGACTGGCCGCAAAGTCAGCGGTGGCAATGCTGAGGTTGCGCAGGTTAAGGTCTTCAATTGGGCCGTTGTCTTTGCTGAAATACTCGGTTTTAGTGGTGCGGTACATCGGGCCGCCAAATCCACCCATACCGCCGTAGCCGTAGCGCCCGAAGCCGTAGGGGCTGTAGCCATACGGCGAGTTGCCAGCATATTGGGTGTTGGTGATGGAATACAGACTGATGCGCCCCACCCGGTCGCGGCGCAGGGTGGCCTCACGGGTAGAGCGGCCCGGCAGCACCGTGCGTACATAGTGGCCGGTTTCATCGCTGTAGTAACTGATAGTGTTCAGGTCGAAGCGCTGCTGCCCATCCAGTAACAGAAAAGGCTTCCCGAAGATGGGCTGCTTGGTTTCAACGTCGTAGGCCTGAAATACGCGGCCATCCTTGAGGCCCACCGCAAAACGAGTGGTTTCGACGGGCGGCGCAACCTCACGGCGCCGCTGCTGCTCGGCCCGCACCGAATCGGGGAGTACGGGGGGAGTATTTACCGTGGAGGGAGGAGTAGTGCGCGCGGGCGCGGTGGTTGGCGGGGTAGGCTGAGGGAGCGTATTCAGCTCGCGGGGGGCATTCTGAGCCAGTACCGGCGCAGAGCACAGCGCTAAAAAGGGGAATGCCAGAAGAAAGGAGCGGCTGGTCATGCAGGCAAAAGGAGGGAAGATGGACAGCAAGATAGACTCAAAAAACTACAGAGGAAGTCGATTTAGTATGCCGAAAAAGCCCCCCGCCAGAAGTATTTGTTCACCGATAGTTATAGCCGGAGCTACCCGCGAAAAAGCGGTCTGAATGAACGCGGGGGGCTTTTTCTACTCAAGAGCCATCGAAGCGCCCCGACGTTGCGTTGTTGAGCCACCTAATCGCTATTTAATTTTTACACCACCGCTGCTACGCACCTCATCGCCCTGATGCAGGCGGGCTTCACAGCTTGAGTCAGGCGCGGTGCTACTTCAGTAGCTTCTCCAGCAGGCTCAGGCTGTCAACCATATCGGTAGAAGTTTCGAAGTCGATGGGCTTCAAAATATACCCGGCCACACCCAGATGCTGGGCATGTAGCCTATCTACATCCATAGCCGAAGTAGTGGTGATGAACACCGGAATATCGCGCAGCTTGGGCTGACTGCGCAGCTCTTCCAGAAACTCGTGGCCATTCATTTTGGGCATATTCAGATCCAGCAGAATGACCTCTGGTAGCGGGTCCATGGCCTCTTGTCCATTGCGTCCGAGCAGCATGTCTAGCGCTTCTATGCCATTAAAGGCGGTGTGCAGCTTATGCTGCACACTGAACTTGGCGAAGGACTTCTCCACGATCATCGTATCAAAGAAATCGTCTTCGACGAGGAGGATAGAACGCATAACTACTTGTTAAACAACGACTAAAAAAGAACACTGGCTGACGTGGTCACCGCAGAAACAGGCGCCAGCGTTTTGGGCCACGTAAACACAAAGGTAGTACCCTGCCCCGGTACCGATTGCACCCGAATGCTGCCTTTATGTTCTTCGATGATCTTGCGCACAATACTGAGCCCGATACCGGTACTCTCCGCCGTATTTCGGTCGCGCAGGGTCTGGAATATCTGGAAGATTTTTTCGTGGTATTCCGGCGCGATGCCGGGGCCATCGTCGGTTATACTGAACTCGTACTCCTTTTTCAGCTCCTGCACCCCAATATTAAGGTGGCCTTGGCTGCTGTGATGGTGCTTCACAGCGTTGCTGAGCAGATTAGTAAATACCTGTTGCAGACTCAGCCGGTCGGTGAGCAAGGATGGCAGGCTGGGGGGCAAATCGACCGTGAATCCGGCCGGAACTACCATATCGGCTACTTCCGCTACCAGTGCGCGCACATCTACTTCCTCCGGTAAAGGCTGAGTGCGGCCGGCGCGGGCATACGCCAGCAGGCCGTTGATGAGGTCATCGAGGCGGGTGAGGCGGCCCTTCAGCATGACCAGATACTCCCGCATCTGCGCTGATACTTCGTGTGGTAATTCCTCCTCTATCCACTTTACCAAGGCTCCAATGCCGCGTAAAGGCGCTTTCAGGTCGTGGGAGGCTACGTAGGCAAACTGGTCCAGCTCTAGGTTACGCTTGTTCAGCGCCTCGAAGGTTTGATCGAGGGTTTGGGTCATGCGATTGAGAGAGCCGGCCAGCTTGCCGATGCTATCCTGCTCCTTGTCCCGAATTTTAACCTTGTAATCACCCAGCACTACCTGTTCCGCCAGGTTTTCGATAAGCTGAATGCGCTGGGCCGTATTGTGGTTGACGGCGGCCAGCTCGGCCTGTAAGCGCTCTTTTTCCTTCAGCTCTTGCACAATGCGGCTAAACAGCCAGAGCACCAATACAATAGCCAGTACTGCCGAGCCAATAATGGCCAGCGGGGCCATGCGCTCCCAGATATCACGGTCGCGGGTTCGCCTGTGCAGCAGTAGATCTTCGGAGTTTTTGATGCGCGAAATCGTGGCCCGAATCTGGTCTAGCAGGCGCCGGTCGCCCCTCACTAAGTCGCGGGCCGCGTAGGGACTGGGAGGTTGCTGCCGCCAGCTATCTAGCAGCAGAATTTCTTGGGCTAAAAGGGTGCCCAGCGTATCCAGGCGCCGCTGGTGGTCGGCATTATCGAAGGTGAGGTGCCGCAGGTCCTCGTAGCTGCCGCGCACGCCCATGATCAGGTCATCGTAATTATTCAAGTATGACTTATCGCCCAGCAATAAGTAGCCCCGAACAGAGCCTTGCGCATCACGCATTTGGGTGCGCAATTCGGTGCTGTGCTGCAATACCTTGTAGGTATGCTCCACCCGATTGGTGTAGTACGCCACCTGCTGAATACTGATGTAAGCGAACAGGGAGGTAAGCAGCAGCACAATCAGCGCAATGCCAAAGCCCAGCCTGATTTTAGTATTAAGATTCAGCCGCACTTGATTTCAAGTAGAATTGAGGAGGGAACAAGCACCGGTAATGGTGGTAAAGGGTAAAGTTCGCACTTTTATGAGCGCGGCCCTCAAACGATAAGCAAACGGCTCGTGCGCTTTGCTTCTACATTTGTGTGCCGCCCGGTTATGCCACATTGTCTTTACTCCTCGGAAAAATGCCCCCCGACCCGATTACCAGCCCCCAGAATCCGCGCATCAAGAACCTGCTACGCTTGCAGCAAAAGCCCGCTGAGCGTCGGCAGCAAAACCTGACCATTATTGAGGGCTACCGCGAGCTGACTATCGCCCAGCAAGCTGGCGTGGAGGTTACGACGTTGTTTGTGTGTCCGGAACTGACCGACCCAACGAGGCAGCGGGAGCTGGAAACGTTATTTGCCCCCCGCCCAGAGTACTTCACGGTATCGAAAGCGGTATTCGAGAAAGTGGCTTACCGCGAAGGCTCCGACGGAATCTTGGCCTTGGCTCGCCCCCCGCGCCGCGCCCTCACCGATTTGAAATTGCCCCCCAGCCCGCTCCTGATTATTCTGGAAGCCGTAGAAAAACCTGGTAACCTGGGGGCCGTGCTCCGCACCGCCGACGCAGCCCGCGTAGATGCCGTCATTGTGTGCGACCCGCGCACCGACCTATATAATCCCAACGTTATCCGGGCCAGCATTGGGTGCGTATTCACTAATCAGGTGGTGGCCGCCCCAACCGCCGAGGTAGTAGCCTGGCTGCGCCAGCATGGTATTCGCAGCTTTGCTACTACTCCCGCCGCCACGGAGCTATACACCAATATGGACTTCAGCGGCCCCAGCGCCATTGTGATGGGCACCGAAGCCACCGGCCTCAGCGACGAATGGCTCGCGGCCGCCGATGCTCAGATCAAGATTCCGATGGCAGGCTACATCGATTCGCTCAACGTGAGCACCTGCACGGCCATCATGACCTTTGAGGCCGTACGCCAGCGTGGGGGGCAAAATTGAGGTTTCCGTAGGCCTTAGCGAATAACCTCCACCCAGCCCTTCAGCGTGAGGGAGCACTGCGGCTGGCGCACCTGGTAGTAATATACGCCGGCTGGTTGGCCTTCTGCTTTCCACTCATTGCGGTAGGCCGCGCTCTGGTATACCTCACGACCCCAGCGGTTGAAAATGCGCAGCTCCGGGATACCCAGCTCCGACGGCAGCACAAAGGTGTCGTTGCGCCGGTCGCCGTTGGGCGTGATGACGTTGAAGATATTCCGCTCGCCGGCGGGCCGAATAGTGAAGGCAATGGTAGTAGGACAGGGGGCATTTGTCGTCACATTTACCCGATAGATGCCGGCCGCCTTTATGATGATTGAGCGCGTCGTCTCGCCCGTCGACCACTCATATTTGTTGCCTTCCATGCCAGCATCCAGAGTGAGCTGCGCGCGACAGTCCAGCGAGTCGATTCGCTCCACGAGGGCTGGCGGGTCCTGCACCACAATATTGCGGCGGATTACTTCCTGCTTGTTGCCACACACATTCGTGAGACTCACAGTAAGTTGTACCTGGTAGGTGCCCGCACGCAGAAAGCGATGCAGGGGCTTTTCAGATGTTTCTATTGGGGTGCCATCGCCAAAGTTCCACTCGTAGCGCTGGGCACCTTGGCCAGTGCTCACAAACTCCACGGGATTAGCCGCGCAGACTGCGATGGGGCCCTGAAATGCCGCAATCAGTGTGGGAGCTGGCGGATCAACCACAACGATGGTTTCACTCACGCTGCGTTGAGTACCGCAAGGACTTGCTTGCTCAGCCGTCAGCCGCACCACGTACCGGCCGGGTATTGTAAAGCGGTGTTGGGGGGCAATTCCAATTTCCTGGCTGCCATCGCCAAAGTCCCACTGGTAGCGCACGGGGCCGGTACTGGTGCTGGTATTCTGAAACTGAACAACATAGGGCGCACAGCCCGCCGGCACGGCCGCCACCGCCGATACCAAAGGCGCCGCCGGGCTGGTAACGCCGACCATTGTAGTGGTCGTCAGACGCTGCGGACCGCAGCCGCCCGTGCGTGTTACCGTCAGCCGAACTTGGTACGTGCCAGGACGCTCGAAGCGGTGGGTTGGCGTGGCCGTGGTTTCAAGTGGGCTACCGTCGCCGAAATCCCATTCGTAGGTTTCAGCTCCGCTGCCGGCATTGCTGAACTGAACCGTATAGGGCGCGCAACCTGTCGGTACCGGAGGCAGCGCGGCCGTCAGCGTTGGGAGAGAAGCCCCCGTTGGCAGCATGTTAAACTTAAATGCCGCTCCGCTATTGGTGCCTACCGTTTTGGTAGGAGAATAGGTGCCCGGCGTCGTCGTGAAGCTTGTAGCAGTTGTGCATTCAATGTGATACAACACGCCCTGCTTTGTGATTTCGTTGGAAGCAGCTGGGTGGAGGTGCGTTCCGCCGTTGGCTGGCCCGCCGAAATACGTACCGTACTCCAGGCGGCGGGCACCCGGGCTCAAAACGGCTAAGTAGATGCTGCGCTGGGCGCTGGAAAAAGCATCGGACGTAGTAGGGGAGGTGCTGGTACTTCCGTAGGCGCAAAAATAGATGCGGTTGCAGGCGTCGAGGTTGAAAGCCGTAGTCAGCTTAGACGACTCCATGGAGCCGCTAACCCCAGTGGAAATTTGGGTGGAGAAAATAGTGCTGGTCAGCGCCGGATTAAAGCAGTGGATAAAAACTTTGTCCGTATTTGGCGTCTGAAGCGTGAATGCTCCGCTCGTAACGGGGTAGCTGCCAGCCGTAGCGCCGGCTACTAACACTTGGCCATCGGCGTCAAAGTCGATAAAGCGGGCCAGATCGGTGGCCGTTGTGCCCAGAAACGTGCCCCCCAGCAGGTTGTTGCCCGTAGCACTTAAGTGAACCAGAAACCCATCAAGCTGGCCACCCCGAAACGTAGGATTTAGTCCGGTGCTTCCCACCGCAAAGTCGGCGCTGGCGGTTTGGCCGCAAACGTAGATACTCCCATCGGGAGCTACTTTGATGTCGTGCACCTGATCTTCGGCCGTGCCGCCCAGGTAGGTTGACCATTGTAGCGTTGATAATGTCTCATTCAAGCTTGTAACAAATCCATCATTCCCAGATATACCAATGCTTCTTAGGGTAGACTGCAACGCGTTACGCACTGGAAAATTAGGGGAGTTCGTATTTCCGCCTATCAGCACGTCGCCGGTGGGAGTACTGGTAACAGTTGCCGGCCTAGAGGAAAGCGAACCTGCCTCATAGCCTGAGCCACCTAAGTACGTAGAGGCCAATAAGGAAGAACCGTCGGCACTCAGCCGAGAAATAACGTAATCTTGGCCGCCATTGAAGGAGTTGTCATAGGCGGTGGAGGTCACCGGATAATTGGTAGAGCCCGAAAGAGCCAGCACAAGCAACTCATTTTTAGCCGTAATGGCCATATCCAATGGGTATTCGGTGCTGCCGCCCCCCAGATACGTGGCAAATAGTACTGTGCGGCCCGTAGGATCTAGCTTGGAAATGCCCATGTTCTGGCCTCGCTGCTGACTTTGATAAGCACCAATGGTGACGGGATAAGTGGCATCCTGACAGTAGCCAGCCGTGTACATATTGCCATACTCATCGCCCGCCGCCGAGTTAGCCGATAAAAACGTGGAGTTGGTAGTGTATGTGCTGAATACAAGCGCTGGATCGATGATCAGCGGCAGCCTGGTGTCATACTTTTCGGTCAACTCAAAACGCACTTCTTTGTCATATAGCCGGAAACGACAGGCTACGGGGCGTCGCTTTCCGTTGGCCAGCACCTGGTAGGCTATCGGCGCCTGCTCCGCTTGTATCCCCAACTGAGTGTGAAGCTGAAGATGGCCGTCGTGCAACTCCATTTTGTCGAGACCTTCGTAACGCATCCGAATCTGGCTGGGGTCGGCGCCGGGCGCTACTTCATAATCGTATTTCAGCTGTCCATCCACGGAGTGCCACACCATATCTACACCACGGTACACTTGCTCGTACCGCACCACGGCAAACAGCGGAACCTTGCTGGCCCACTTCTTCGGATCAGAGCCCAGGAAGTAATTGTGATAGGTTGACTGGCGCTCCTGGCCCAGCGTTTTGGGCTTCATCTGAGCACCTACCAGCTGCATCCGAAAAGCATGCCCTTGCACGGCCTCGCTCGTGCTAACCGCCGAGTGACTGTACTCGGCGGGCAGAGCTTGCAAATTGTAAGTGAACTGATTGTTTTCTAAGAATAAATGCCCCCCAGGTACTGCTGTAGCAAATTGTACCTGGGCAGGCCATTGGCCGGCGTTGGCAACAAACTGGAATGCCGATGGCGCCGGTGCATTGGCAAAGCTGGCTAGAATACTTAAAACGCTCAGTAAAACAGTAAAAGTCAGCCGCATAAATTAAAATAAACAACCGGTAAAGAAGACGCTTTTTGCCACGTTATTGACATGGCCTCAGACCTATGAAATCTAAGGCTAAATAAGGATATAATTTAGACAGTTAGGGGCGCAAATGCCGTGAAGGTGTCGCTTTTGTATGCTAGCTATTTGTGTGCCCAGTTCGGGGCTGCACTGCATTGCAGACGATGCCATTGTGGCGCATAAATTCAATGCTAAGGTTGGCTCCGACCACAAAAAAGCCCCCCACTTCGCTACGGCTGGTCCTCGATGCTGACTTCCGTTAGTCGAAGCGTATGATCGAGAGCGTAGCGAATGGTGCGTTTGCCGCCCGTGGGCTCCATGGGTGCGTCGGCCGGGCGGTAGATGGGGAATGTGCGCACTAGGTCGGCACCCGCTACTGTGAACTGGTCGTGGCCTTGGTAGCCCGTGGTGGCCTCGGGGGGCAAAGTTGGCAATTGAAACCGCTCCCAGTTCTGGGTGGCAAACTCAAAACCATATACTTGTCCGCGAGCGTTAGAGCCAGTTTCGCGCACGAAAACCAACGTTTCCGGCAGCTCATTCTGGTTTAAATCGGTGAGCAGCGCCTCCGTAATTTCGCCCACGATGGAGTCGCGAATGGCTGCCATCTCACGGCCCGCGCGGCGAGCCGTGAGCGCCAACGCGCGGCGGTTGCCTTCGCCAGTCGAGGTAACATCAGCCGTGAAATCACCACGCTCCAGGGTTTTGCTAAACGTGATTTTGGCGGGTGCTTTTGGGGCTGGAGCAGTGGTGACGGTTTCGCCCCGGCGAGGCTCTGCCCGCTGCTCCTGCACTGTAGAGCCGCAACTGGATGCTATCAAGACCAAGAAGCCAGCAGCAATTGACGCGTGTTTCATACTGCAAGCTACCGTTGTGCAGCTATATATTATTCGGCTCAGCTTAAAACTTTAACCACGACGCTTCTGGTGGATGACGCAGACTCCGCTGGGGGGCAAAATGACCAGTGTTTATACCCGTCTGAACTCCTGCACCCACACATCTAAGGTATCGGCAGCATACAGGAGTGGCTCACCATTGGGCGTCGGTAAGCCGTGGCTTTCGACTAAGGTGGAGTCCCATTCGTTCAGCCTAGCTTCCCGAAGCGTCCACGGCTCATGAAATAATTTTCCGCGCCAAAGGTCGTTGCCGCGCACCGCTTGCATCAAATTCGGGCCGGCAGTATAGAGATAGTAGCGCTCCGTGAGGAAGTGCTGCAAAGTGCCCGGCTGCGACGCGGGCAATGTTTCACCCAGCTTCCACGTGGCCGCGAAAGATGCAGAGGCAATGCCGTGGTGCGTTCGTTCCGCCGTGGCACGCAATGTGTCGCCCGTTTGCGTCAGGCTCATGCGGGCGTGCAGATAGGGAAGATGGAAAAACGTGCGCGCCGCCCACACGCCCAGCGCCAGCGACGCATCCAAGGACAAAAACCACACGCCCGGCACACCATCAAGGCGCGCGTAGGTTCGCACATTCAGTTCATGCAAATGATGCAGCCCCGGTACCGCTGGCAAGCCCAGCGGCCGAATATGGCTCATAGTAAACGGCACTACGCCCAGCCACGCTTGTCCCTCAAATAAGTCCAGCTCTAGTCGCGCCGGCAGGTAAGGACGCAGTAGCGCTGGATCTATGGCCCAATGCGCAAAGAGCAACTGGCTCCACCGCTGCCGCATCAGGGGCAGACCTGGGGGGCTTTTTATCACTGGTTTTGAGAAGGTAGTGGAAGACATGGTGGCAGTTCCGCCTCATAACAAGCGGAGTGAGCAAAGTGTCTGGCATGACCCCGTAAAACGACAGAAGGGCGCAACCATTGGCTGCGCCCTTCTTAGGGAGAGATAATACTAAAACTAGTCTACTTTCTTGGCGGAGCGCAAACGCTCGTTCTCGTCCAGCAGAATCTTGCGCATCCGTACCGACTTTGGGGTTACTTCCAGATACTCATCTTTCTGGATGTACTCCATCGCCTCTTCCAGCGAGAACTGACGCTTCGGAACAATCTTCGCGTTGTCGTCGGAGCCGGAAGCGCGCATGTTGGTGAGCTTCTTGCCTTTCTGAATATTGATGGTCAAGTCGTTGGGGCGGGTGTGCTCACCGATAACCTGGCCAGCGTATACTTCCTCGCCTGGATCAACGAAGAACTCGCCACGGTCCTGCATCTTATCGATGGTGTACGCGGTGCCAGCACCCGTATCCATCGAAATCAGCGAACCAGCAATACGACCTGGAATTACGCCTTTGTAGGGCTCGTAGCTCTGGAAGCGGTGGTTCATGATAGCCTCACCAGCGGTAGCGGTCAAGACGTTGTTACGCAGACCAATCAGGCCACGGGCCGGAATATTGAACTCCAAGTGCTGCAAGTCGCCTTTCGGCTCCATGATGGTTAGGTCGCCCTTCCGCATCGTTACCAGCTCGATAACCTTACCAGCAGTTTCCTCTGGCACGTCCACTACCAAGTGCTCAATTGGCTCCAAGCGGTTGCCATTGTCGTCTTCTTTGAACAGCACCTGGGGCTGACCCACTTGCAATTCAAAGCCTTCGCGACGCATCGTTTCAATCAGTACCGACAAGTGAAGAATACCGCGGCCGTACACCAAGAATGTATCTTCCTTATCGGTTTCCTTCACGCGTAGCGCAAGGTTTTTCTCCGTCTCCTTAAACAAACGATCACGCAAGTGACGCGAGGTCACAAACTTACCTTCCTTACCAAAAAACGGCGAGTTGTTGATGGTGAACAACATGTTCATCGTTGGCTCGTCGATGCTGATAACTGCCAATCCTTCTGGATTGTCGGCATCAGCCAGCGTATCGCCGATATCGAAACCTTCAATACCGGTTACGGCGCAGATTTCGCCCGAGCTAACCTCTGCTACCTTGTTCCGGCCCAGGCCTTCGAACACGTGTAGCTCTTTGATTTTTACTTTCTTAATAGTGCCGTCACGCTTCACTAAGCTCATGTTGGAGCCTTCTTTCAGCGTGCCGCGGTGTACGCGACCAATGGCAATACGACCCACGAACGACGAATAGTCGAGCGAAGTCACCTGCATCTGAGGCGTGCCGTCCAAAGTAGGAGCCGCTGGAATAGAAGCTACTACCGCATCGAGCAGCGGAATGATGTTGTCGGTCTTTACTTTCCAGTCGGTGCTCATCCAACCTTGCTTCGATGAACCATACAAGGTCACAAAGTCAAGCTGATCTTCTGATGCGCCGAGGTTGAACATAAGGTCGAACACCTGCTCGTGTACCTCGTCGGGGCGGCAGTTCTCTTTGTCAACTTTATTTACTACCACGATAGGCTTTAGACCGAGGTCAATGGCCTTGCCCAGTACGAAACGGGTCTGCGGCATGGCACCTTCGAAGGCATCCACGAGCAGCAGTACGCCGTCGGCCATCTTCAGCACGCGCTCTACCTCACCGCCAAAGTCGGCGTGACCAGGCGTATCAATGATGTTGATCTTAACGTCCTTATAACGAACCGATACGTTCTTGGAAACGATGGTAATGCCCCGCTCGCGCTCCAGATCGTTGTTGTCCAAGATCAGGTCGTCGAAGTGCTGGTGCTCATCGAATAGCTTAGAGGCGTGAATGATTTTGTCCACGAGCGTCGTCTTGCCGTGGTCAACGTGCGCAATAATTGCGATATTCCGAATGTTCTGCATACAAAGGTTTTTGCGGGCGCAAAGGTACGCAATTGTCAGCGGATAAATGAGTGAGAAGAAAATGTTAACTGTTTGAAACTGAAATAGCACCCGCCCCAGCGAACCGAACCCGGACCCCGTCGCGTATGTTGTGCCAATAGCCGCTACATTAGCGCGCTATTCATCTGTTTCATTTACACTTCCCTCATTTTCCTCTAATGCGTAACTACGCCCTTATTCTGGCTCTTTCTTTTTTGACGTTGGGTACTGCCTGTTCGCAGAAAAAGGACGCGCTGGCAACCGCTAAGGCTCAGGCCGCTACCACACCCGGAGGTGCTGCCAAAGCCTATCCGACCGCTCAGCCCATGACCAACAAAGCCGACGAGTTTGCCGTTCGCAAAACGGAGGCAGAATGGCGCAAGCAGCTCACGCCCGAGCAGTTCAATGTGTTGCGCGAGCAAGGCACCGAGCGGGCATTTGCCAATAAATACAACGATAACCACGAAAAGGGCGTGTACTACTGCGCCGGCTGCGACAACAAACTTTTCGATTCGGCTACCAAATTTGAGTCGGGTACGGGTTGGCCCAGCTTCTTTGCGCCGGCCACCGCCGCCAGCGTGAAAGTGCAGCAGGATAACAGTTATGGCATGTCGCGCGACGAGATTGTATGCGCCAAATGCGGCGGCCACATCGGTCACGTCTTCGATGATGGCCCAAAACCTACAGGGCAGCGGTACTGCATGAACTCGGCCGCTATGACTTTTAAGAAGCAGTAATTAATTCTAAAAAAGCCCCCAGTGTAGCCAGTACTACACTTAGGGTGCAAACGCTCCCGTAGCCAACTTATACTATTGGGTTGCGTTGTAAGGGTGCAGGCTCGCCCCAGACCCTGCATTTAGCTAAAATTTATGAGCACGTATCGTTTGGGTTTGCCTTGCCGCGTCTTTTGGCTGGGTAGCTTGGTGTTTTTGGGCGTCGCTTGCACCGCTACTCAAGAGCAAGGGGCCGAAGTAGATCGTGCCCCGCTACCCACTGAAATCCGGACCGATGCCGATCGGCAGGCTGCTTATAATAGCGGAACTGGCACTCGCGCCGTTGTGCCTGACGCAACGCCCGGCCGGGTGGAGTTGGGTGAACAGGCTGCCGGGACTAACGCCCGTCAACGAATCGAAAACGTGAATACCAACGACCCTAACACCAGTACGCCGGAAACACGGCTGCGTCGCCTGCGCGGTGCACCTTCCGATACCATTCGCCGTCCTTAAAATAATCGCAAAGCATAAAAAGCCCCCAGCGAAGTAAAATACTCGTCGGGGGCTTTTTTATGCAATCCTAGCTAGCACTGTTTGTGTCGGTGCTTGGTGCCGGAGTTTCTGTGGCGGCAGGCTTGCGGCTTGTTCTGGCAGCAGCGGTAGTTGCGGGCTTGCGCGCGCTGGTACTAGGTCGGCGCGCGCTGGTTGAGGTTTTGCCATTAGACGAAGCCGCTGGTGTGCTACTTTGGCCCTGCGAGCTAGCTCGGCTTTTACGAGCGCTACCATCCTTGTTCGTTGCTACGCTCGGCTTAGGTGCCGACTTGCGGCTTCGAGCAGGCGCGGTAGGAGTAGCAGCGGGGGCAATCGAGGTATCAGTTGTTGTATCGGCGGAGTCATAATGACGCACAATAGTATGCAGTGCTTCCTCAAACATGCGCTCCGTATCCTGATCGAGCCGCCGCGTCGCTTCCTTCACTACTTCTTTCAGCTTCGCTTTCGTTTCTTTGCGAATGCGTTTTACCACATCACTTACACGCGTATCCAGCTCTTTCTGAAGTTGCTTAGCTGCCAATTTGAGAGCTTTCTTCTGGCTGGCTTTCTCGTTAGTGCGATCGTTGTTAAGCGACTTGGTCACTCGCACCGTTGATTTGGCCGCTTTGCGTTCCGCCTTTGAGGCTTTTGGAGTCGACACTTTTTTAGCCTTTTTAGCGGATTTTTCCTCGTCGGATTTTTTCATGATGGAAGCAAGTGAGAGGTAGATAGATCGCCTTAATTTCAATAAAATTATTCAACCTATTCATTCAAATATAGACCTATTTACTAGGTCTGAGATGTTATGGTTTTATTAAGCAGCTTTCTCCTGTTTTTTAAAACTTTCTTTGTAGCCAAATGCTGCGTGAGTACAGTATTTCTACTTCTTTCTTTCGAATCCTTTTTTCGGTTTAGTTTCTCCATATGTCCTCTGATTTTCAGCGTTATACTGTTACAGCTGCTTTGCCATATGCCAATGGTCCGGTGCATATTGGTCATCTGGCAGGTGTTTATCTGCCAGCTGATATTTATGTGCGCTACCTACGCAGTGCGGGTCGTGATGTAAAGTTTATTTGCGGCTCCGATGAACACGGTGTGCCCATCACTATTCGGGCGCAAAAAGAAGGCGTCACACCGCAGCAAGTGGTCGATAAATATCATGCATTAATCCGCGATTCTTTCGTGGATTTTGGGGTGTCGTTCGATATTTATTCCCGCACGTCGTCGGCTACGCACCGCGAAGTTTCGAGCGGCTTTTTTCGCAAGCTGTACGAAGAAGGAAAATTCATCGAGCAGACGTCGCAGCAATATTACGATGAGCAGGCCAACCAATTTTTAGCCGACCGTTATATCGTGGGTACGTGCCCAAACTGCGGCAACGAAAACGCCTACGGCGACCAGTGCGAGCGGTGCGGTACGTCGCTCAGCCCCACTGAACTAATTAATCCGCGCAGCATGCTTAGCGGCAATAATCCGGTGCTGCGCGAAACCAAGCACTGGTACTTGCCCCTCGACCAGTATGAGCCCTGGCTGCGTGAATGGATTGTGGAAGGCCATAAAAACGATTGGAAAGCCAACGTGTACGGGCAATGCAAATCCTGGATTGATCAGGGCCTGCACCCGCGCGCCGTTACCCGCGACCTGGATTGGGGCGTGCCTGTGCCGGTAGAAGGTGCTGAGGGCAAGGTGCTCTACGTGTGGTTTGATGCACCCATCGGCTACATTTCCGCCACTAAAGACCTGCTGCCCGACACGTGGGAAACCTATTGGAAAGACAGCGGCTCGAAGCTTGTGCACTTTATTGGCAAGGATAATATCGTGTTTCACTGCATCATATTTCCGGCCATGCTCAAGGCTCACGGCGACTATATTTTGCCCGATAATGTGCCGGCCAATGAATTCCTAAACCTTGAAGGCGACAAGATTTCTACTTCGCGCAACTGGGCGGTGTGGCTGCACGAATACTTGCAGGATTTCGAGGGCCGCGCTGATGTATTGCGCTACGTGTTGTGCGCAAATGCACCCGAGAATAAAGACAATGATTTCACCTGGAAGGATTTTCAGGCGCGCAACAACAACGAGCTTTTAGCTACGCTCGGCAACTTCGTAAATCGCGCTGTAGTGCTCACGCATAAGTACTTTGGGGGGCAAATTCCGGCGCGAAATGAGCTCACTGAATTTGACCAAGATGTCCTACAGCAGCTGGCCGATTTCCCGGCGCGTATTGGGCAGCTCATTGAGAACTACCGCTTCCGCGATGCGCTCAATGAGCTAATGAATCTGGCTCGTTTGGGTAATAAATATCTGGCGGATACGGAGCCTTGGAAGCTTATAAAAACGGATGAGCCAAGAGTAGCTACGATCCTCAATATCGCCCTGCAAATTACAGCTAGCCTCACCACGCTGATGGAGCCATTTTTGCCCAACACGGCTGCGCGCTTGGGTAGTATGTTAAATACCGAAAAAGCCCCTTGGGCTGCTGCTGGCAACACGAATGCTCTCCCGGTTGGACACCAACTCAATGAAGCTTTTCTACTTTTTGAAAAGATAGAAGATGCGACGGTAGAGGCGCAGGTGCAAAAGCTGCTTGACACTAAAAAAGCTAATGAATTGGCAAACGCTGTCACGGCTTCTGCGAAGGATAATGTGTCGTTTGATGAATTCAGCCGCATGGATTTGCGAGTAGGCACGATTACGGCCGCTGAGAAAGTCGCCAAGACTAAAAAGCTCCTCAAACTCACTGTTGATACTGGCCTGGACCAGCGCACCATCGTGAGCGGTATTGCGGAGTCATTTATTCCGGAAGCGCTGGTCGGGCAGCAGGTGTTGGTGCTGCTAAATTTGGCCCCTAGAGAGATAAAAGGTATTCAGTCGCAGGGCATGCTATTGCTAGCCGAAAACGCCGACGGCTCGTTGGCACTCATGCAACCCGGCCAGCAAGTGCGGCCCGGTAGCGGCGTGATGTAAGCTTGCTGTCGGTATACAATTTCCCAACCGACAACCCATAAAGAAGCCCCCACTTTGCGCAAAGTGGGGGCTTTCTTATTCTATGTATTCTAAAGGCGACCCTGTCATAAAATAGCCAGCGCTTCTACCAAGGCTTTATTTCACGTTAACCACATTCATAGCGCGTTCAATACCTAAGGTTCCGAAAGCCAAGACTGCATCCGCCGCTTTTTCAATGCGCAGCGGCAGGTCGATTTGCTCGTCAGCCGAGAAAGGATCTAGCACATAATCCACTTGCCGGCCCTTCGGAAAATTAGCATCGACGCCGAAGCGCAGGCGAGCGTATTCGTCGGTGCCCAACGTTTCCTGAATGGATTTTAAGCCATTATGACCTCCGGCTGAGCCTTTTCCTTTCAAACGCAACTTGCCATAAGGCAGGGCCAAATCATCGGTTACAACCAGCATCTGCTCTTTTTCTAGCTTCAGGCTGGTCAGATAATGTGCCGCTGCTTTACCGCTCAAGTTCATGTACGTTGTGGGCTTCACCAACACAAAGGTTTTGCCTTTATGCTTGATTTCCGTCACGAACGCGTGTCGATTTATTTCAAACCGCGCCTCATGTTTTTGTGCCAAATAATCAGCTACCATAAAGCCGATATTATGGCGTGTATTGGCGTATTCGGGACCAATATTGCCGAGGCCTAAAACCAGGTATTTCATTGAATCACGGATTAAAATCGGATATAGTGGATTGCTCAGAATTGATAAATGATCAATCTGATTTTGGTGCCCAAATGATCTAAAGAAAAGCCCCCAGAATGTTCCTGGGGGCTTTTCTTTAGGTAATCGAACGGATTACAAAATCCGTGGCGTGGGCTTACTTGTCGCCGCCGGCCATAGCACCTTTCAGTGCACGTGGGATAGCCACGGTAGCGATAGGAGCGAGGGGGTTCGTAAGAATAGTGTAGTTAGTAGGCTGCACTTTGCTTACTTTGATAGACTTGCCTAGCTCAAGCTCCGAAATGTTCACCTCAACATAGTCAGGCAGGTTCTCGGGCAGCGCCTTCACCTTTACCTTACGCAGCTTCGAGATCAACTTGCCACCTTGCTGTACGCCGGGCGAAGTGCCGATGTATTTTACAGGGATGTCCATTTTTACCTCTTTGCCATCCTGCAATTGCAGGAAGTCAACGTGCAGCAACATTTCGTTCACAGGGTGAAACTGAGCGTCCTGCACGATAGCACGGTAGATAGTGCCCTCTACGTTCAAATCGACGATGTGTACTTCAGGCGTGTACAGCAATTCGCGGAAGAGAATGGCAGGAGCCGAGAAGTGTACTTGCTCTCCTGCACCATACATTACGCACGGAACATAAGAATCAAGACGCAGCTGCTTTGCCTCTTTCTTGCCGAGATTCGCTCTTTTAAACCCTACAATCTCTAAGCTTTTCATAAAAAGAGTGTTTTTGGAAAAAGTATTTTCTGATCCCATCAATTAATGGGGCCGCAAAGATACGGTTTAAGTCCGTTAACAAAAAAGGACTTGCTATATAGGATGTAAAATGCCGTCCTGCTGAGCAGGGCAACGCTGGACTGTCCTAATCTTTTAAGTAAACAGCGAGCTAATTGACTCGTGCGTCACCACGTTGCGAATAGCATGGGCAAACAGATCAGCTAATGATATCACCCGGATTTTCGGATTTTCCTGCCGCAACGGAATCGTGTCGGAGACCACAAGCTCCTCCAAAACCGAGTTGCGAATGCGGTCGTGGGCCGGGCCGCTGAGTACGGGGTGCGTAATAACAGCCCGCACCGAACGTGCCCCACGCTCCAACAGCAACTCAGCCGCCTTGCAGATGGTGCCAGCCGTATCCACAATATCATCGACTAAAACGACATCTAGCCCAGTTACGTCGCCAATTACCTGCATAGAGGCAATTTCATTGGCCCGCAGACGTGTTTTGTCGCACACTACGATTTCGGCCCCGAAGCGCTTGGCAAAAGCGCGGGTCCGCACCACGCCACCAACGTCAGGAGAGGCAAAAATGAGGTTGTCCAGATTCAGCGATTTGATGTAGGGCACAAACATGGCCGAACCGTCGAGGTGGTCAACAGGGATATCGAAAAACCCTTGAATCTGGCCGGCGTGCAGGTCGCAGGTCATCAGGCGGTCGGTGCCAACACTTTGGATGAAGTCGGCCACCACTTTGGCCCCAATGCTCACCCGCGGCTTGTCCTTACGGTCTTGACGAGCGTAGCCATAATAAGGCATTACAATGGTGACAGAAGCAGCAGAAGCGCGTTTTGCAGCGTCTACCATCAGCATGAGTTCCATCAAGTTTTCAGCCGGCGGAAACGTGCTCTGAATCAGAAACACGGCACAACCCCGAACGCTTTCATTGAAGCTTGGTCCCAATTCAGTGTCGGCAAAGCGCTGAAGGCTCAGGTCACCGAGCTGGGTGCCGTAGGCGGCGGCAATTTTCTCACCGAGTTCGTGCGAGGCGTTGCCTGCGAAAAGTTTAACCTGCTGGGACATGAGTTTAATTCAGTTGGGAATCAGCGGAGTGGGCAAAGGTAAAGAGTAGACGCTATATGGCTGAGCTAGGCAGAGGGGAGTGGTAAGTAAAAACAGCCGAATTTAACGCTAAAAGGCCGATAAGGCTAAACTAAAAAGCGAAAGGCGCTGATTCCTCCCGAGGGAAGTATCAGCGCCTTTCGCGTTACGAGCAGTTGTCCGACCAGGGCTCGAACCTGGACTTTCTTGAATCAAAATCAAGCGTGTTGCCAGTTACACCATCGGACAAAATTCCCATCAGCATTGCTGTTTGGGTGTGCAAATGTACGAGGCGAATAATTCGGGGCAAATTCTAATCGAATATTTTTTTAAAATTTTTCCGGAGCTGGGGGGCAAATATTGGGTTTAAAGCCTGCTGAGTGCCTGATTGTCAATACTCCAGCGCTGCGTAAACTTTCCGCTCATGGGAGCTTTGGCAAAGCGGGGATTAAGCCGTAGTTTTGCGGCCTGAAAACGTTGCCACCCATCTATATAAAGACCTACAATGGCGAATAACGGCAAAATCACCCAAGTAATTGGTCCCGTAGTGGACGTAAGCTTCGCCGGTGATGACACGCGCCTCCCCAACATTCTCGACGCGCTGGAAGTCATAAAAGACAACGGCCAGATTGTTATCCTCGAATGCCAGCAGCACTTAGGCGAAGACCGGGTGCGCACCATCGCCATGGACTCGACCGAGGGTCTGACCCGCGGTGCTATCGTGCGCGACTTGGGTTCGCCCATCTCGATGCCGACTGGTGAAGGCGTAAAAGGCCGCTTGTTCAATGTAATTGGCCAAGCCATTGACGGCATCCCTCAGCCCAAGAGTGATGGACCTATGTCGATTCACCGCTCGGCTCCTCCGTTTGAGGATCTGGCTACGACTTCGGAAGTATTCTTCACTGGTATCAAAGTAATTGACCTGTTGGCTCCTTATGTAAAGGGTGGCAAAATTGGTTTGTTTGGTGGTGCTGGCGTAGGCAAAACCGTATTGATTCAGGAGCTGATCAACAACATCGCAAAGGCTTACTCGGGTTTGTCGGTGTTTGCTGGTGTAGGTGAGCGTACCCGTGAGGGAAATGACTTGCTGCGTGAGTTTATTGAGTCGGACATCATTCGCTACGGCGCTGAGTTCAAGCACTCGATGGAAGAAGGCGGCTGGGATCTGTCAAAAGTTGACGAGGTAGAACTGGCGAAGTCGCAGGCTACGCTCGTGTTCGGTCAGATGAATGAGCCGCCCGGAGCTCGTGCTCGTGTTGCGCTGTCAGGTCTTACTATCGCTGAAAGCTTCCGCGATGGCGACGGTACTGGTTCAGGCCGCGACATCCTGTTCTTTATTGATAATATCTTCCGCTTTACCCAGGCTGGTTCGGAAGTATCGGCTCTCTTGGGTCGTATGCCTTCAGCCGTAGGTTACCAGCCCACGCTGGCCACCGAAATGGGTGCTATGCAGGAGCGTATTACTTCTACTAAGCGTGGTTCTATTACGTCGGTACAGGCGGTATATGTACCTGCCGATGACTTGACTGACCCAGCGCCGGCTAACACCTTCGCTCACTTGGACGCTACAACAGTATTGTCGCGTAAGATTGCTGAGCTTGGCATTTACCCTGCTGTGGACCCACTAGACTCTACCTCACGCATTCTGTCGGTTGAGGTTCTAGGGGAGGAGCACTACAACACCGCTCAGCGCGTAAAAGAGATTTTACAGCGCTACAAAGAACTGCAGGACATCATCGCCATTCTTGGTATGGATGAGTTGTCGGAGGAGGATAAGCAGGTCGTTAACCGCGCTCGGCGCGTGCAGCGCTTCCTGTCACAGCCTTTCTTCGTAGCTGAGCAGTTCACTGGCTTGAAAGGGGTATTGGTTGATATCAAAGACACCATCCGTGGCTTCAACGAAATTATCGACGGCAAGCACGACCATCTACCTGAAGCAGCTTTCAACCTTGTTGGTACTATCGAGGATGCCGTTGTGAAAGGTGAGCGTCTGATTGCTGAAGCAAAGTAATTCAACTGACATGCATTTAGAAATCATCACGCCAGACCGGAAAATATTTGCGGGCGAGGTCACTTCGGCTCAGTTTCCAGGGGCGGATGGACTTTTTGAAGTGCTTAATAACCACGCTCCGCTTATCAGTGCTTTGCAAGCGGGTAGCATCAACGTGAACAGCGCTACGGGCCGCGAATCCTTCCGCATCGAAGGTGGCGTGGTAGAAGTGCTGCGCAACAATGTTATCGTGCTGGCGGAAGGCGTAGTTGCCTAAGCTGGTTCATGTAGTAATAAAAAGCCTTTCCTTTGCTAGGAAAGGCTTTTTTGTTTTTGGCTGATCCTACTTCCTTTGACCATTCGTGAGGAAGAGCTACTAGCGCAAGACCGATCTAATTTTGCCCCCCACAGTACCGATATCCCGAGATTCGGCAACATCATTCTGTATGCATATTCATCCTAAAATCACTCCCATCTATCAAACGTCGGTTTTCAAATTTGATGATCTGGATGGCATAGCGCAGTATTTCGATGAGCCCGGCAGCCGCTACATGTATTCACGGAATGGCAATCCCAACTCCGATGAACTCGCCGAGGCGGTAAACCGGCTGGAACGTGGGCAAGGGGCAATTGCAACGGGTTCCGGCATGGCAGCTATTCTAGCGGCCATCTTAGCATACTGCGAAGCCGGTGACCATGTGCTGTGCGCTGCCGATATCTATGGTGGATCGGCGGCTCTGCTGAATCAGGAGCTTAGTCGCTTGGGAATTTCGGTGAGCTATGTGCCTTTCGACGAGCTTTATGACCTAAAGTCTCATCTGCAACCCCGCACCCGGCTGTTGCTAGCCGAAACCATGAGCAATCCGTTGCTGCGCGTGGTTGATCTGAAGGCGCTGGCCGAAGAGTGCCATCAGCACGACGTAAAGCTGGTTATTGATAATACGTTTGCCACGCCTCTGCTTACTCGTCCCATTGAATATGGCGCCGATATTACGCTACACAGCGTAACTAAATACCTAGCTGGCCATTCCGATGTAACAGCCGGGGTTGTTGTGGCTGCGTCTCCTGAAATTGCCGCTCGCCTGCGGCAGATCGGAATGGTTATGGGCTTGACTTTGAGCCCAATGGAGAGCTGGTTGGCTGTGCGTGGACTCAAAACGCTGCGCTTGCGCGTGCAGGAGCACAGCTCCAACGCGCTGGCCATAGCCCAGATGCTAGAGCGCCACCCGCTCGTACAAGAGGTATATTATCCGGGGTTGCCAAATCATGCGGAGCACCCGCTTGCCGCTCGCCAAGGCGGGACGCAGTTTGGAGGTATGCTTTCCTTCCGTTTGCCCGATGATGAGAAGCTCGTGAATCAGTTTATGCGCCGCTCCCAGCGCTTTCCATTTGCTCCGTCCTTGGCGGGCGTTGATTCGTCGCTGTCGCATCCACTTAGCACTTCACACCGCGCCCTCACGCCTGAGCAGCAGCAACGACTGGGCATCACCGTAGGTCTGATTCGTTTATCGGTGGGAATTGAGTTGAAAGAAGAATTAGTAGCCGATCTAGAGCAGGCTTTGGGATAAAGAGCCACAGTCCAACGCGGATATGTGCCCTAAAGCCAGTATGGCGTCACTAATTTGCCCCCCACTATTCATTTGCGCTCAATCTAGGGTTCGTCTTGCTACTCTGAGCGAATCCTTCAATTCAGAATCGAATTGCGCGCGCTCCTTAGCTCACTGCCAGAGTAGAGCTTCTGACAACCAGTGTTGATTTTAATTCTAGGCTGTGGCTGGCTGAAATCGGCGTATTTTCAAGGAGTGCTTCGAATAGAATTCGGGCGGCTTCTCGGCCCATAGTGTAGGCTGGTTGGGTAATAGTAGTGAGGGGAGGACTCAGAAAAGAGGCGATTTCGAGATTGGAAAAGGCTATGATTTTTATATCTGTTACAATAGACAGCCCCAGATTCTGGCAGGCTTCATAGCTACTCATTGCTAGGCTCTCAACCGACGCGAAAATTCCGTCGATATCCGGTCTACGTTGCAATAACCCTTGAATCATAGCCACATCCTGGTTCTTAGTGGTTTGTGCGCGTAGCAGCAGTTCATCATCGAAAGGAATTCCGTTTTGATGTAGAGCGGCAACGTAGCCTTGCGTGCGCGTACGCCCGATGGATAAGCTGTTCGAAACTGCCAAGTGAGCTATTGTGCGGCAGCCGTTATCAATAAGATGGCAAGTTGCCGCGTAGCTGCTTTCATAATTATCAGTCGTTACCTGCGCCGTGTCGAGGCCGTCATACACCCGGTCGAAAAATACAGTTGGAATATTTCGTTGTCTTAGTAAATCTAGATGATCAAAATTCTGACTGGTGCTAGCAACCGATATCAAAACCCCGTCAATTCGCCCCCCAACCAATAATCGGGTAATTGCTAATTCACGCTGATAATTATCATGCGTCAGATAAATTAATACGTGGTAATTATTATCGCGCGCCACCTCCTCAATTCCATCTATTACTAAGGAAAAAAAGGGGTTGGTTACTTCCGGAAGTATTACTCCAATTGTTTTGCTATTGTGTCGGCGTAGGCTGCTGGCGTGTGGATTTGGCTCATAATTCAACTTTTGGGCCATGGCCAATACTCTGGCTTTGGTCTCCTGTGATGCGCTTTTACTGTTATTCAGAGCTCTGGATACTGTAGCCACAGAAAGTTTGAGTTCTTGGGCAAGTCGCTTCAGGTTTACCGGCTCCATCAATCAAATTATTAAAATGAGAGCAAACGAATTATTTCGTTTTTAATGTGATCATTGGGGGCAAAACTGGCAGGTAAAAGAAGCCGCAGAGGTGACACCTATGGTGCTAGATTGATTTTTGGTAAATGAATTTAGCGCCCGAGATAAATCCCCAATCCGATTCTCTGCCAATCTTAGATAATTAAACGGAGAGTTTTTTATTAATCACTGTAAACGTTTACGTAAATAAAAAAGCCCCCGATGATTGATAGCCAGTGAGTTTGCGGAGATTACAATACTAATTCTCCACTAAGCCCACCGTCCCATGCGAACACCTACTCTTTTGCTGATATTCTTGGCGCTGGTCGCGAGCTTATCAGCACATGCCCAAACCCGTCAGGTGGCCGGCACCGTTCTGAGCGCCGTCGATAAGGCGCCGCTCCCTGGAGTCTCAGTAGTTGTGAAAGGCACTACCACGGGTACTTCCACTGATCCTGAAGGAAGGTTTAGTCTGTCGGTGCCCACTGAAAGCTCGCCAGTACTGGTGTTCTCCTTTATCGGCTTTGAGTCGACGGAAGTGAGTGTGGGGGGCAATTCTACAGTTGGTTCAGTCCAGTTAAAGGAGAAAACGACGGAACTGAATGATGTAGTGGTAGTGGGCTACGGCACCCAGCGCAAGCAGGACGTAACAGGCGCCGTCGCTTCCATATCGGCGGAGCAGGTGGCCGAAACGCCCATTACGCGGCCCGAACAGATACTGCAAGGCCGCGTGAGTGGCGTACAGGTTACACAAACGAATTCGGAGCCGGGCGGCAGCGTTTCTATCCGGATTCGGGGTACCAATTCCATCAACTCCGGCAACGAGCCGCTGTTCGTGATTGACGGCTTTCCGGGCGCCGGCGACCTGAACTCCATCAACCCCAGCGATATCGAGTCGATTGAGGTGTTGAAAGATGCGTCGGCCACCGCCATTTATGGCAGCCGGGGGGCAAATGGTGTCGTGATTATCACCACTAAAAAAGGCAAGGCCGGCGCAAATACCATCAGCTTTGAAGCATATACCGGCGTGAGCAACATTCGGAAGCAGTATGAGCTGATGAATGCCACGGAGTATGCTACGTACCTGAATGAAGCCCAGACGCTCAATAACTTAGAAAATAGAACGACTACGCCTTTACCCTTTACTCAGCAACAGATAGATCAGTTTGGGGAAGGCACCAACTGGCAGGACGAGGTTTTTCGCCAGGGCCGGATAAGCAACTACCAGCTGGGTTTTAATGGGGGCAACGCGGAGACGCGCTACAACCTGAGCTTCAACTACTTCGATCAGGACGGTATTATTCAGAACTCGGGCTTCAAGCGTGGATCCATTCGACTGAATCTGGATAAGAAGATCAGTAATAAAATCAACCTCAACTTCACCAGCCAAATTTCCCGGACGCAACAGCAGCGCACGACCGTGAATAGCAACGGGGGGAGCCTTGGCGGCGTGGTGCTGGACGCTCTGCGTTTTAGCCCCACGCAAACCGTGCGCGACGCAGATGGCAACTACACCTTACAAAACCAGCCAATTCCCTACGTGGAAATTGGGGGTAACCCCGTTGCTTACGCTGATCTGGCCAAGGACGAGGCAACTATCACGCGGGGCTTAATTAATGTGGCCGGCGAGTATGAAATTCTGAAGGGCTTGAAGCTGCGCATTTCCGGCGGCGTTGATGTGTTTGGCAACCAGCGCGACCAGTTTATTCCCTCCACAGTGTTTGTAGGGCAAAATACCAATGGCTCGGCAACGAAAGCGTCGAACAGTAATTATAGCTGGCTGAATGAAAACACGCTGACCTTCGACCGGGCGCTAAACGAGAATAATGCGCTGAATGTGGTGGTGGGTCTTACGTCGCAGCAGTTTGTAAATGGCAACTATAGCGCCTCAGCAAACAACTTTTTTACGAACGCGCTGGGTAGCGACAATATCGGTATTGGTGCCAATGTGCTGACGCCTTCATCCGGGAAAAACCAGAATACGCTGGCGTCTTATTTTGGCCGCGTCAACTACCGCCTGTTCGAGAAATACCTGTTCACCTTTACCATGCGCGCCGACGGCTCGTCGCGTTTCGGAGAAGACAATAAATGGGGATATTTCCCATCGGCGGCCGTGGCTTACCGGGTTATCGATGAGCGTTTCATGGAGAACCTGACTGCTTTCAGCGACCTGAAGCTGCGCGCCAGCTACGGCATTACCGGCAACCAGGAAATCGGCTCATATCAGTCGGTGGGACGCTATGGCTTGAACGCGTACACTGCGGGCACTACCCGCTTAGTTGGCCTGACGGCTTCTAATATTCCCAATCCGAATCTGAGCTGGGAATCAACGGCTTCTACCGATGTGGGCATTGACTTGGCTTTCCTGAAAAACCGAATAACTGTAACGGCGGACTATTACTACAAGAAAACTACGGATCTGCTGCTGCAAGTGTCTATCCCGCAGACCTCGGGCTTCTCCAATATTCTGCAAAATGCCGGCAGCGTGCAGAACAAAGGCTTCGAGTTTTCTTTGAATACGGTGAATTTTGACACCAAAGCATTCTCCTGGAATACCAATCTGAACCTGTCGCTCAACCGCAATGAAGTGCTCGACCTGAACGGGGAGCGGGAGCGGTTTGTGGGTCAGTCGAGCACCAGCATCTTCCCAGGCGCCACAGGCGCGACGAGTGTGCTGCGCGTAGGGGAGCCAATTGGCGCATTTTACGGCTACGTGTTTCAGGGAATCTGGCAGACGCCTGAAGAAATTACGGCCAGCGGCATCACCACCAGCGTGCGTCCCGGCGACCCGCGCTACGCCGACCTGAACGGCGACAACAGAATTGACGGCAACGACCGCACCATCATCGGGCAGGCCCAACCCAAGTTTATTTATGGCGTCACCAACAACTTCACCCTCGGTCCAGTTAGCCTAAACTTCTTTATTCAAGGGGTAGAAGGCTCCGATATTCTGAACCTGAACCGCTACGAGTTGGAATCGGGGTTTGTAGCTCCTAATAAGCTGAAAACGGTTGTCGACCGCTGGACTGGCCCCGGCACCAGCAACACCATCCCGAAAGCCAACAGCGTAGTGCGACGCAATACGGGCATCACAAGCGACGTGATAGAAGATGGCAGCTTTGTGCGCCTCAAAACCGCTACCATTTCCTTCCAAGTGCCCGTGCCACAAGGTATCAGCGCCACCGTAAAATCGGCGAGCATCTACGTGACGGGGCATAATCTGATTACGATTACGGATTACTCGGGCTTCGACCCGGAGGTGAACTCGTTTGGCGACCGCAGCAACCCCAACAACTCGCCTTTGAGCCAAAACACGGACTATAACGCATTTCCCACCACCCGGACCTTCATTGCCGGTGTGCGGATTGGCTTTTAATCAACTAGGTAATAATCGGTACTGACATGAAAAAGAAGATTATTCTCCTGGGCATCTGTTCACTTGGCTTGTTCTCCTCCTGCGAGAAATTTCTGGAAGAAAAGCCCTACGACTTCCTGACGAGCAGCAACTTTTATCAAAACGAAGGCGACGCCACTGCGGCCCTAAACGGCGTTTTCAGCACCATGCAAGCCCAAACGCACTATGGCCGCACCGTGTGGCTGGTGACGGAGCTGCCCGGCGAATACATGGAAGTGGTGGGCGCCGCCACCGGCGACCGCGCCGAGCTGAGCCGCTACACCTACACCGCTAACAACGGCGAAATAGCTTTCTGGTGGATCAACACCTACCGGATGATCAGTCGGGCCAATGATGTAATCCAAAAAACGCCCCCCATCAATATGGATGAGGCGCGCAAAAATAATATCATCGGCAACGCGCGCTTCTTGCGGGCTCTGGGGTATTTTGAGTTGGTGCGCAGCTTTGGCGATGTGCCGCTGATTTTGGCCCCCGTGGCTGGCCCCAATGATGATTTGCGGCCTTCGCGCACGCCCCAGGAGCAGATATACCAGCAGATTATCGACGATCTGAAGTTTGCCGAAACTAATTGCCTGCCCGAAAACCAGATTCCGGCCGCCAGCAAAGGCCGCATTTCCACGGGCGCAGCCTCGGCTATGCTGGCCAAAGTATACCTGACGCGCGCCAGCACGGCGTTTGCCCAAGGCACGGACAACCAGAGTGCGCTGGAAGCCTGCAACCGCGTAATTTCTTCCAATACCTATAGCCTGTCCCCGGTGTACGGCGACGTATTCTTGCCAGATCGGGAAAACGGCCCGGAGCATATTCTCTCCGTGCAGTTCGATTTGCCCCCCAACGTGGGTAATATCATCGTGCGGCAGAATTATCCGGCGCTGCTGGGTGGGTTTGCCTCCTTCACGGTTTCGAATGCTTTTGTCAACTCCTACGCGGCTACCGATGTGCGCAAAGAGTGGAACGTGAGCAACCGCGCCGGCACCACCGTGCTGCCTCAGTATTACTTCAACAAATTCCGCGACGACCGCCGCATCGGCAACGACTCGCGCGTGAACTGGCTGATTACCCGCTTCGCCGACGTGCTGCTGATGCAGTCGGAGGCGTACAACAACCTAAATGCGGGGAACGCGGCCAAGTACGAAGGCATCAACCGGGTGCGCGTACGGGCGGGCCTGGCGCCGCTGCCGCTCACGGCCACTACCAAAGATGCATTTGTGGATTTGCTGGTGCGGGAGCGCGCTTGGGAACTGTGCAACGAAGGCCACCGCCGCTACGACCTGATTCGGCTCAACCGCCTGAAGCCGGTGCAGCAAGCCACCTTCAACCGCACCATTAGCGACAACTACCTGCTATTCCCGATTCCGCAGAGCGAAGTGTTGCTCAACCCCAACCTCACGCAAAATCCCGGCTTCTAGCCTTCAAAAACTACGGCGGGGGGCTTTTTTGGTAGTCACGAATGCGTGGTGAGCGTGCGGTTGCATCTGCAAATGCTGCCGGAAAAACACGTCCACACGCCGACTATCAGAAATTGCCCCCCAGCCGCTAGTTACTTGGCTGGGGGGCAATTTTCGGGCGCTCCATATGCCATCATCCGTTGGCTACTACGTTATCGAAATCAGCAGCATTCGCGCCGCCTTTCACTGACTCATTCTTAACCTGAAGTAATGGGAGTACTGCACAAAGCCCTTTTTTCTCTCTTCGCATTGGTACTAGTGGGCCAAGCAGGTTTTGCTCAAAAAGTCACTGCTATTCCGGTGGAGCAAGTGCTTGCGTTGGCCGAGAAGCAGTACACGGGCTATTTAAGTCAATACCCGGATAGCACGAAATATCCACGCAGCAGCAAAGAGGACGGTACGATTCTGCTCACTTCTTCCCGCAACTGGACCAGCGGGTTTTTCGCCGGCAACCTGTGGTACATGGCCCGGCTTACCAAGAAGGAAAGCTGGCGCCGCCGCGCCGCCGCCTGGACCGAAACCTTAGAGGCGGAGAAGAATACGACCAGCACGCACGATCTGGGCTTCATTATCAATAACTCCTTTGGTCAGGGCTACGCTCTCACGCAGAATCCGAAGTACAAGCAGGTAGTGTTGCAAGCCTCGGCCACGCTGGTGCGCCGCTTCAACCCGACGGTCGGCGCCATTCGCTCCTGGGATTTCGCGCCGTTCACGTATCCGGTTATCGTCGATAATTTGATGAACCTGGAAATGCTGCTGTCGGCGGCCAAGCTCAGCGGCGACACAACCTTAGCGCGCATCGCCAAAGCACACGCCAATACCGATCTGAAGTACCGGTTTCGCAAGGACCACAGTACCTTCCACGTCCTCGATTTCGACCCGGCCACCGGCAAGCTGCGCAAGCAGATGACCCACCAGGGCATTGCCGATAACTCCTGCTGGGCGCGGGGCCAAGCCTGGGCGATTTACGGCTACACCATGCTCTACCGCTTCACCGGCAACAAGCAGTACCTCACCGCTGCCCAAAACGCCGCCGACTATTTCATCAAGCAAACCAACAGGGTTCCCGACCACATTCCCTACTGGGATTTCAACGACCCTGCCATCCCCAACTCACCCCGCGACGCATCGGCCGCCGCCGTGGCTGCCTCGGGGTTGCTGGAACTGAGCAAGTATGCCAAGAACCCAAAGAAGTATTATGAGTCTGCAACAGCGATGCTCAGCAGCCTTTGCACGCCGCAGTATCTCGCAGCGGCAGGCACAAATAACTTTTTCCTGCTGAAGCACTCCACCGGCAACAAGCCTTCTAAATCGGAAATCGATGTGCCGCTGGTGTACGCCGATTATTATTTCCTGGAAGCCCTGTGGCGCCACAAAAACTACACGACATTGGCGCTTCAGTAACCCCAGAACGTCATGCAGAGGCGGAGCCGAAGCATCTCGCGTGTTTACCAAGAGTAGTAATCCTGCATCAGCCCGCGAGATGCTTCGCGCTGCGCTGCATGACCGCCTTATTTGAGTAAACACGAAGCAACTTTTAGTTCAGTGAGAACTGAAAGAATACGCATTAACCATTAGCCTGTGAAAGTCGTCAAACTCACTATACTACTTCTGATTTTCCTGTTGGGGGGCAAATTTGCTTTCGCCCAAAAAAGTACCCGTCTGACTGACAACTGGGAGTTCGTAAAACAAGACCTTGGTGGCGTGTGGGAGGCCGTGCGGCCCGTAGGAGCCGGCAATCCGGAAAGCGTGCCGCTGTGGGAGAAAGTAACGCTGCCGCACTGTTTCAACGCTCGCGATGCGGTCAATCCAGACGTGAACTACTACCAGGGACCCGGCTGGTACCGCACGCAGCTTGAGGTGCAAAACCCATATACCAACGGCCGCACACTGCTCCATTTTGAGGGCGCCGGCCAGAAAACCGAGGTCTATATCAACACCACCAAAGTAGGTAGCCACGTGGGCGGCTACGACGAGTGGACGGTCGATATTACCCAAGCCGTTGCCGACTTCCAGAAAACGGAAGCCTTCCAAAAGCAATTCAAAGGCAAAATTCCACTCTCCATCCGCAGCGACAACTCGCGCGACCTGGAGATGATGCCTTCCGATTTATCGGACTTTAACCTCTATGGGGGGCTTTATCGCTACCTGAACATGGTGCACGTGCCGGCTATTTCGCTGGAGCGGGTGATGGCCAAAGCGGAAGTTGACCCGGCCGGCAAACAGGGCCGGCTGAGCATCAAAGCTGCGTTTCAGGAACCCGCGCAGGGTGGCGAAACCCAGGTACAGGTGCGCGTGCTGGACCCCAAAGGCAAGCAGGTTGGCAAGCACCAGGCAAACTATGCGGTAAAAGCGGGCGAGCAAGATTTGCACACGTTTCAGCTGAAAACCCCGCAGCTTTGGTCGCCAGAGAAACCGCAGCTGTACACGGTGCAAGTGACCGTAAAATCTGGCGCCGACACCTTTGTGCAAACCGAGAAAATTGGATTTCGGCACATCGAGTTTGTGGAGAAAGGGCCGTTTAAATTAAATGGCCAGCGCCTGCTGCTGCGCGGCACTCACCGCCACGAAGATCACGCGGGCGTAGCTGCCGCCATGACTGAGCCCATGATCCGGCAGGAGATGCGGATGATGAAGGAAATGGGCGTCAATTTTATTCGGCTGGGGCATTACCAGCAGTCGCGCATTGTGCTGCAGCAGTGCGACAGTCTGGGCATCGTGGTGTGGGAGGAGATTCCGTGGTGTCGGGGTGGGCTGGGGGGCAAAATTTACCAGGAGCAGGGCCGCCGCATGCTCACCAACATGATTCAGCAGCACTACAACCACCCGTCAGTTATCATCTGGGGGTTGGGCAACGAAAACGACTGGCCCGGCGATTTTCCGGAGTTCGATAAGGAAAAGATTCGGACTTACATGAAGGAGCTAAACGCGCTGTCTCACCAGCTCGACCCGGCCCGCTACACCGCCATCCGCCGCTGCGACTTCTGCAAAGACATCGTAGACGTGTACTCGCCCTCCATATGGGCTGGTTGGTACCGCGGAGTGTACACTGATTACAAGGAAGTTAGCGAGAAAGAGTTTCAGAGTGTAAAACGCTTTCTGCACGTGGAATGGGGCGGCGACAGCCACGCTGGTCGCCACTCCGAAAACCCTGATAACGCTCTGGCCAAAATCAGCAGCGCCCAGCGGGCCGACGAACGCGCCGGCGACGCGTCTTTATTCGGCGGCAGCGCCCGCGTCTCGAAAGATGGCGACTGGAGCGAATCTTACCTCTGCAACCTCGTCGATTGGCACCTGAAAGAGCAGGAAACCATGCCCTGGCTCAGCGGCACCGCTTACTGGCCCTTCAAGGATTTCTCCACACCCGTCCGCCCCGACAACCCCGTGCCCTACATGAACCAGAAGGGAGTGGTAGAGCGCGATTTTACTAAAAAAGAGGCCTATTACGTGTTTCAATCGTACTGGACCACCAAGCCGATGGTGCACATCTACGGGCATAGCTGGCCCGTGCGCTGGGGCAATGAAGGCGAGCAGAAAATGGTAAAAGTGTACTCCAACTGCGAGCAGGCCGAGCTGTTTGTGAACGGCAAAAGCTACGGCGTAAAAAAGCGCAACAGCCAGGATTTTCCCGCCGCCGGCCTGCACTGGACCGTGCCGTTTGTAGCGGGCCAGAATCAGGTGAAAGTGGTGGCGCGCCAGGGTAAGCAGATGGTGCAGGACGAAATCAGCTTCCGCTACCAAACCCAGAAGTGGGGCAAACCAACCCGCCTGACCCTAGAAAAAATAAGCGAAGCTAAGGGCCTAACCACGGTCGAAGCCAAGCTATTCGACGCCCAGGGCGTACAGTGCCTGGATGCGGCCAATTGGGTGCATTTCTCCCTAGCCGGCGCGGGCAAGCTGCACGATGACTTAGGTACCAGCAGTGGCTCCAGCAAGGTGCAGGCCTATAACGGACGGGCCATTATTCGCCTCGAAGCCCAATCTGGCAAGACCGCCGTATCTGCTCAGTCGCCGGACTTGGAAAGTGTGCTGCTGACGCTATGAGGAAGAATTCGAAGTCGGTTGGGGGGCTTTTTTACAAGCAAAATAACTTTACGCATAAGCTGCTGCTAGTCCTGCTGCTGACGTTGCTGATTATGCCAGCGCAGGCCCAGCGCGTGGTGCAGTCCATCAATGCGAACTGGCTGTTTAGCAAAGCTGAGGGGCAGGAATTCGCCAGCAGTGTGGCGCCGGCTTCCGGCTGGGAAAAGATATCATTGCCGCATACCTGGAACGCCGCCGATGTGCTCGACGATGAGCCGGGCTATTACCGCGGCGTGGGCTGGTACAAAAAGACGCTGCACATACCCACCGATTGGCAGCGCCGCCGCGTGTATGTATACTTCGAGGGTGCCAACCAAGAAGCAGAAGTCTTTGTGAATGGGCAGTTGGCGGGTCGGCATGCCGGGGGCTACACGGCCTTCAGCTTCCCGATTAGCCAGTATCTGAAGTTCACCGGTACTGGGCTGGCCGCTAACGAGGTGCTGGTAAAGCTCACCAACCGCCACAACGCGGATATTCCGCCCCTCTCCGCCGACTTCACTTTCTACGGCGGTATTTACCGCGACGTGTACCTGGTTGCTGCTGACCCTGTGCACTTCGACCTAGATAACCATGCCTCAAACGGCACTTTCATCACCACGCCGGCCGTATCGAATGAGGCGGCGGAGGTGGTAGTGAGCGGCGCGCTCACGAATGCGTCGGGGGCGGCGCGCAAGGTGACCGTGCTTACCCAACTGCTCGACCAAAACAGCCAAGTAGTAAGTAAGCGGCAAACCAGCCTTACGCTGAAAGCAGGGGAGAAGCGGCAGTTTCAGCAGAAGCTGCCGCCCGTGCGCCAGCCCCAGCTCTGGTCGCCGGACAAGCCGTATCTGTACCGAGCCGTGTCGCAGGTATTGGATGTAAAGAAAAAAGCCCCCCTCGATGAAGTAAGCAATCCGGTGGGGCTGCGGTGGTATCGGTTTGATGCCACCGAGGGGTTTTTCCTTAATGGCAAGCACCTGAAGCTCATCGGCACCAACCGTCACCAGGACTTTCCGGGCTTGGGCAACGCCTTGCCTGATGCCCTGCACGAGCGGGATGTAGAGCTGATCAAGCAGCTGGGGGGCAATTTTCTGCGCGTGTCGCACTACCCGCAGGACCCGGCCGTGCTTCAGGCCTGCGACCGGCTGGGCATTCTGGCTTCGGTAGAAATTCCCATTGTCAATGCCATTACCGACTCTGAAGCCTTCTTTGCTAATTGCCGCACTATGCAAACGGAGATGATTCGCCAGGGCTTTAACCACCCGAGCGTCATCATCTGGACCTACATGAACGAGGTGCTGCTGCGCCTACCCGAAGGCATCAAGCGGGACAACGAGCCCGGGCGTGCCTACCTGACGAAAGTAGCCGAACTGGCCCGCCAACTCGAAGCGCTAACCCGCCGCGAAGATCCCGCGCGCTACACGATGATCGTCAACCACGGCGATTTCAAGCTTTACCAGCAAGCCGGCCTGCCCGCCATTGCCCAGCTCGCAGGCTGGAACTTGTATAGCGGCTGGTATTCCGGCGACTTGTCGGGTTTTGCGCAGTTCCTGGATATGCACCATCGCGAGCTGCCCACCAAGCCCTTGCTAGTGACCGAGTACGGTGCCGATTCCGACGTGCGCTTGCATTCCTTCCAGCCCCAGCGCTTCGATAAGACCTCGGAGTACGCCAATCTGTTTCATCTAGTCTACCTGAAAGCCATTCTGGAGCGGCCCTTCGTGGCGGGCAGCAACGTCTGGAATCTGGCGGAGTTCAACTCGGAAACGCGGCAGGAAGCCGTGCCGCATATCAATAATAAAAGCCTGCTCACCGGCGACCGGCAGCCCAAGGATGCCTACCTGTTTTATCAGGCGCATTTGCTCAAAACGCCCTTTGTGAAAATCGGCTCCCGGGGCTGGACGCTGCGAGCTGGCACGGCTGCCACGTCCGATTCACTTTACTGTCGGCAGCCCGTGGAAGTGTACACTAATCAGCCCGCCGTGCAGCTTCTGCTCAACGGCCGCAACCTAGGCACGCAACCGACTGAGTTTGGGGTGGCTCGCTTTCAGGTGCCATTCAGTAATGGAGTCAACCAATTACGAGCTCAGGTAGCCGGGCAAGTTGTCTCTGACCAGGTTGATATCAACTTTCAATTGCTGAGCTCAAACCTGGCGTCGGCGCAGCTGCCTTTCACCGAACTGAACGTGAGCCTGGGCGATGAGCGCACCTTCACCGATGACCGCCTGCACCAAGTATGGGTGCCGGAGCAAGCCTACACGCCGGGTAGCTGGGGGTGCGTGGGGGGCAAAATCTACAAGCAAGCCGGCAACCGCGTGCCCTACGGCTCCGACCGCAACATTCTGGGCACCGAATACGATGCCATCTACGAAACCCAGCGCCTCGGCCTCACCCAGTTTCGCGCCGACGTGCCCGACGGTGAGTATGAAGTAGTCCTGCATTTTGCCGAACTGGAAGCCGTGCCGCAGGGCGAGCAGCTGGTGTACAACTTAGCTGGCTCCGGTATCAATGGAAATGCCTCATCTAAGCAGGAGCGAGCCTTTTCTGTCTTGGTTAACGGCCAAGAAGTGATGCCTGAACTCAGTGCCAAAACCTACCTGCTACCCTTGCAAGCGGTTAGCTTCAAGGTAGCTGCATCGGCGCGAGCAAAGCAGGGCATACGCGTTGATTTCAAAGCCCAGCAAGGCGAAGCCATGCTCAATGGTATTCAAATAAAGCGGCTGTATTAAGCCGATAGATGCAGCGGTACTTTTAGTGACTCAAAGCGCATTACTCTGCTCTCCGGTGAGAATAAAGCCATCCCTTCATCCTAACGACCTAATCCTGCTGGATATTACTGGGAATTTGGATAGTTGAACACGGTCAGTTCTTAGTACTTATTCTCGGACTCGCTTAGCTGCTGCCTACCAGGCTTGGGCCGTAGGAACACTAGGTATCGGTTAATACCGATCTTCTTGGCGAACGGAGCTGAGGTCCAGTAAATACTCACAGGCGCGGCGAAACGAGTCAGCCTCGTCGGGAGAAGCTCGATTGACCAAGTGGTACCCACTCGCTTAATGGTTCTCAAGCAGCCAGGTGGCCCCATCTAACATAACCGGTGAAGGCACACAACCGGGTAATTGCCATGGTTAAAGTTCGGTACAATAGGTAAATGGGTAGCTGCTTCCCTTCCATCCCTCAAACCGCCTTCGAAAAGCCAGGGGCGGCAGGCCCTCGTACTTATTGAAAAGGATGTTGAAGTAAGACGGCTATTCGAAGCCCAGGCCGCTGCTGACCATTACCTTACCTGCAATGTTCTGCGGGAGAAGGGGTGGTGCATTACTGGTTGAAAGTTGAAAAAAATGCCCCCCGCTTAGCGGTTTATCATTTTCTGTTGGGCCTCGGCGTAACGGGCACCCTGCACGGGGATGCGCGCAGCGGCCTGCTCGATTTCCTCTAGGTCGTCGGTCGTCAGCTCCAGCTCGACGGCCCCGAGGTTTTCTTCGAGGCGGTGCCGCTTGGTGGTGCCGGGGATGGGCACAATCCAGGGCTTTTGCGCCAAGAGCCAAGCCAGCGCAATCTGGGCCGGTATCACCTGCTTCTCCTGGGCCACGCGGACCAGCAGGTCCACTAGGGCCTGGTTGGCCTGTCGGGCTTCGGTCGAGAAGCGCGGCACCGTGTTGCGGAAGTCCGTCTTATCAAACTCCGTATGTTCATCAATCTTACCCGTCAGAAAACCCTTGCCCAGCGGACTGAAGGGCACGAAGCCAATGCCTAGCTCTTCCAGCGTAGGCAGGATTTCCTGTTCCGGCTCGCGCCACCACAGCGAATACTCGCTCTGCAGGGCCGCCACCGGCTGCACGGCGTGGGCGCGCCGGATGGCCTCCATGCCGGCCTCGCTCAAGCCAAAGTGCCGCACCTTGCCTTCCTGAATCAAGTCTTTGACTGCCCCGGCCACGTCCTCCATGGGCACATTCGGGTCGACGCGGTGTTGGTAGAGCAGGTCGATGCGGTCGGTACGCAGGCGCTTAAGTGAATTTTCCACTACTTGCCGGATGTGGGCAGGCTGGCTGTTGAGGCCCCCACGGTTCTGGCCGGTGACTTGGTCAATATCAAAGCCGAACTTGGTGGCGATGACCACTTGGTCCCGTACGGGCTGCAGGGCTTCGCCTACTAGCTCTTCGTTAACCCAGGGGCCATACACCTCCGCTGTGTCGAAAAAGGTCACGCCCTGCTCCACGGCGGCCCGAATCAGCTGAATCATTTCTTGCTGGTTGGGGGCCTGGCCGTAGCCAAAGCTCATGCCCATGCAGCCGAGGCCGAGAGCCGATACCTGCAATCCGTTAGTGCCTAATGTGCGTTGTTGCATATCCGTGATTCGTAAAGAGTATTAAGAATTGAACGTGCTGACGGCAGGAATTGCTGGTCTTCGATCCGCTGCTAGAAAGCATGCGTCTCAATCTGATGAACGGCTGAGGCTACTGTATAGTGCAGCAGGTCCATCACGCGGTCAAGCGGGAAATTGCTGATCCCGATGGCCCGAATCTGGCCAGCCTAGTGCAGCTATTCCATGGCCTGCCGTTTCCTGTACCCGATGAGTATGCTACTTCTTAGAAGCATATCGCCCCAGGATAAAGTTAGTTTTAAAGTTCCTGGGATGTTGGACGAAAGATGACCTCGTTAATATCTACATCCTCTGGCTGGCTGATGGCAAAAGCAACCACCCGAGCAAAACTGTCCGGGCTAATTCCTACTGCTCCCACATACTCTTTGTTTGCTTGCTGGATGTCGGCCTCCGTGATATGTTCTAGCAGCTCTGTTTTTACAGCGCCGGGGCAAACGATGGTTGTCCGGATATTATAGGGCTTCACCTCCATCCGTAAGCCTTCTGTTAAGGCACGGACCGCATATTTAGTAGCAGAATAAACGGCAGAGCCAGTAAACACTTTGTGGCCCGCTACAGAAGAAGTATTGATGATCTGACCAGACTTTTGGTCTTTCATGTAGGGGAGAACGGCGGCAATACCATTAAGCACTCCTTTGATATTTACATCTATCATAGTATCCCACTCCTCCACATTTAGACGGTCTATGGGCGACAAGGGCATGATACCCGCATTATTTAGGATAACATCTACCCGCCCGAATTGCGCAACGGCCGCATCTACCAGGCCTTTTACCTGATCCCGCTGCGTGACATCCACCGCGAAGGCAAGCGCTTGTCCACCATTGTCCTGTATCTCCTGTGCCAGCATTTTAATCCTGTCAGCTCTTCTTGCGCCTAGCACAACTGTTGCCCCAAGGGCTGACAAGTGCTTCGCCGCCGCTTCGCCCATACCACTGCTTGCTCCTGTAATTACTACAACTTTACCTTTAATGTTACTTTCCATTTTTTGATTTTGTTTGATGCTTAGATAGTTGCCGCATCAATCACATACCGGTAACGGGCTTTTTTATTGAGCACCTTCGTCCAGGCATCATTGATTTGCTTGGCATTTATGATTTGTATCTGCGGATAGACCTTGTTGTCTGCGCAATAGTCTACCACCTCTTGGGTTTCAGGCATGCCCCCTATCAAGGAAGCGTTGAAATTGACATGTGTATTGGCCAACCCGATAGTGCTCAGCGTTAGATTGAAGCCAACTGGCATACCTACTTGGGTAAAAAAGCCCCCCCGTTTCAGCACCGAGGCATAGGCAGCCACATCAAATTGCGCCGGGATTGTAGAGATCAGGTAGTCGAACTTTCCTTTATAAGGCTTCAGCTTAGCCACGTCATCTACCACTACCACTTCCTTGGCACCAAACCCACGAACATCCTTCACTTTATCAGGCGATGTCGTGAAGGCATACACCTCCGCACCTTTCGCCACTGCCAGTTTCACCGCTAAATGGCCCAGCCCGCCAATACCCGCCACCCCAATCTTGTCGCCAGGTTTAAAACCTGCATTCATCAACGGGGAGTAGGTCGTGATCCCGGCACACAACAAGGGAGACGCCTGCTCCAGGGAAATATGGTCGGGGATATGAACGGCAAAATGATCCCGCACAACAATGTTGTTGGAATAGCCGCCTTGTGAGATACCGGAAGGCGACGTTTTATCAGGATAGCCATAGGTGAAGACGGTAGCACCATTGTCGCAAAACTGCTCCTCCCCATGCTTGCAGCTTTCGCATTGCAGGCAACTGTCTACCATGCAGCCAACACCAGCTCGGTCGCCCACTTTAAACTTCGTTACCTTCTTGCCCACGGTTGTCACAATGCCTGCGATTTCATGACCGGGAACCTGCGGGTAGGGCTGTGCCCCCAGTCGCCCTTCATCTGATGAATATCGGAATGGCAGATACTGGCAAACTTGATCTCAATAAGAATGTCATTATCGCCGACCGGCCTGCGTTCAAATTCCCAAGGGACCAGTTTTCCTGAAGCGTCTTTAGCAGCGTAAGCTCTGGATCTAATGTTTTTTGCAACAGCTGTTTGGGAGAAAATTGGTAAGGGGCTCGCCAACAATACTCCTGCCGTGGCCAATGACGTTTGTTGAATGAACTTTCTTCTGGATGGTTGATTATTCTCTTTCATAGAATTTTTTTACAGGTATATATCACTGCTATTCCTGCAGCCAGCTAGGTGACTGGTTAATATTCTACCCGCGACTGTTGCAACGCGTCATAGCGGTCGCCAACAACCCCTATTTTCTCAATTCTGCTTTCAATCTCCTCGATCTCGGCTGCGGTTAGGACGAAGTCAGCAGCGCGTAAATCCTCCTCCAGATGCGAGAGCTTGGTTGTGCCAGGCAAGGGGACAATAAAAGGATACTTTGATAGCATCCACGCGATGCATAGTTGAGAGGAAGTCATGCCTCTTGTCTTACCAAACTCATTGAGCGCCTCGACAAGCCGAATGTTTGATTTTATTGCCTCCGGTTGAAAGCGCGGCCATGCACCCCGAATGTCATTGGTTTTCAAGTCGGAATATTCGGTCAGGTTTCCGCCCAATAAACCGCGGCAAAGCGGACTATAGGCCACAAACCCTATCTCCAGTTCCTGTAAAGTGGAAAAGATGAAATCTTCGGGCAGCCGGGTCATCAAGGAATACTCACTTTGCACTGCCGTAACAGGGCAGACGGCATGTGCCTTTCTGATGGTTTCCGCTTTTGCTTCACTCAGCCCAAAGTGCAGAACCTTACCAGCTTTAATAAGATCCTTTACGGCACCGGCAACATCTTCGATTGGTACGGTGGGATCCACCCTGTGCTGATAGAGGAGGCCAATGCGGTCCGTTCTGAGGCGCTTGAGTGATTGCTCTACAACCTTGCGAATATGCTCTGGCCGACTGTTTAAGCCCTTTGTACCCTCAATATCAAACCCAAACTTAGTGGAGATGGCAACTTGGTTGCGGATGGGCGCCAGGGCCTCGCCAACCAATTCTTCGTTTATATAGGGCCCATAAACTTCAGCGGTATCGAAAAAGTCGCAGCCCCGTTCGGCCGCCTCCCTGATTAGCTTGACCATGCTCTTATGATCCGGATGGATACCACGACCAGTATGCATACCCATACAGCCCAATTGAATGGCCGACACTTTAAGCGGATTCTTCTTTGCGCCTAAAACCCGCTTTTTAGTTAAAATGGTACCGATGGCTTTTCTCTTTTCGCTTTCCAGGGAAGCACTGGCATAACTACTAACCGGTCCGGCAGCTATCGCCCCTATACCCAGCACCGTTGCTGTTTTTAAAAAGTCTCTTCGCCGTACAGAATCTGTGTTATTATGCTCCCACTGCTTACCATTATTCTTCTCCATCGCTCCGTATATTTTGGTGGAATAAAAATGTCTAATTATCAAGCGGCTCCTTCATACCCCTTGGTTCTACATGACACGGTCTACAGTGACTTATTTCGACTTGTGATATTCTTCATCGGTCACGGGTTCCAGCCATTCCACAATGCCTTTTTCGGTATTCGGGATAATGTACAGTTGCTGCATGCCCTTCGCTGGGCTAGCCCCATGCCAATGGGTCACATTGGGCGGGCACTTCACCACGTCCCCTTTTTTGAGGGTTTGACGGGGCTGGCCCTTTAGCTGGTGGTATCCCTCCCCGTCGGTGATTACCAGGATTTGCCCAGCCGGATGCCTGTGCCAATTACTTCTGGCCCCCGGCTCAAAATAGACATTGCCCACCACCGTATTAAACACAGAATCATTGGGAACCAGGCCTGTATTCCAGGCTTGGCCCGTAAAGTTTTCCGCCGGTCCCAGTTCCCCTTTGGGGAAGATGGCCGGCCGCTCTTCCGGTGAGGTAGTCCCCGTTTGTTGCTGTTGACAATGACTTAAGAACAGCACCACTCCCAGGGCTGCCACTGTTGCTTTGATCGCGCTATGCTGCTTCATACAATCTCATTTGGGGTATGGCGTAGGTATGGCTTACACCTTCAGAATCGCCTGGCCCGTAAAGCTTAACCGGTCTGCTTCATTGCGCCAGTTCATAGGTTACCGTGGCATTTCCGGCGCCCAATGCGGCAGCAAGCCCGTTAGCGTCATGGATGCGTCCTAGTCTGGTGTACCTGTAGGAGGTGGAAAATCCTTTGTAGAAAAGCACCAGGGTGCTCGCACCATATAGCATCAAATCACCTGTTTGGATGGTACCGGGATTGGATTCATTGGTTGGCAGATTGTCCGGTAGGTCAACGTACTTTTCGTTTCCGTTCAATTCCTCCATGGTGAGGGTCATCGGCAGCTTCGCGGTAAAAGCCGTGACGGTAGCATTGTCATAGAGCGTAGCCGTAAATACGCGCTGGCCAATTGTTATCCTTAGGTTCATGTTCCCACTAGTTGGGGTGTCTGGCTCCACAAGCTCTTTCTGATTGCCCGTACAGGTAGATATATTTAAGCTGAGGAGCAGTAGAAGAAAAAGAGGAACTGTTTTCATAAGAAAACTGATGTAGGCGGTGGGGTTTTTGGAGCACAAGACGGAGATGCTGATTCAATACCTCCGTTTTGGGGCTGTTTTCAGTGAAATCGCCCCGAAGCAGGATTCTTTCTCCGGAATACCGTTGTTTCATCAACCAGGATTGGCTTCAGCCTATCCTACAAATCGATATGGCTACCCTTTGGAATGACCTCAGTACTGTAGGCTCGGCTACTGTGTGCCTATTCTATAGGCTTCAGTATTTTGGCGGGTATGCCGCCTACTATAGTGTTGGCCGGAACATCCCTTGAAACGACTGCCCCCGCCGCCACGATGGCGTTTTCTCCTATGGTGACCCCAGGTAAGATGGTGGCGGCCGCGCCTATCCAAACGTTTCGCTTGATGTGAATGGGTTTTGGAACGAGCGACTGCCTGTCTCTGGAGGATAGCGGGTGGCTTTCCGAAAGCAGTTTCACACCGGGCGCCAATTGCACATTATCCTCAATGGTAATGCCCCCCAAGTCTAAAAAGGTGCAGCCAAAGTTGATGAATACCTTCTTCCCGATTTTGGTGTTCTTACCGTAATTGATGTATAAGGGTGGAAATACAGCCGTTGATGCATCGATTTCACTTTCAGTGATCTGGCTTAAAAGACTTCTAATCTCATCCGGGTTGCTGGAATTATTCATTCTTTGAACCAATTCCATCGTAGCAAAGGATGCTTCACGCAATCGGCCACTCTGCGAATCATTCGGGCTGATTGTTTCCCCTTGCCTCAGTCGTTCAAAAATATCTTTATCGGAAGTGTGCATGCTGTATTAGATTGATACATACAAAGTTAAGGGGGTATCAATTCTCATTTATTACACATTATTCGACAATAATGTCAAATAGCACCTATAGTAGCAGATGAAATCCATACAATGCCACAGGAAGCAATGCCGAAAGTCATTTTACTAGTGATATCTGATAAGGAGGACTTTCCCGATCAATTCGAAAGGCTTTACCATACCCACTTATTCTGTCATCGCGGAAGCATCAGGTTTATGTTCAACGATCAGCTGCTGGAATGCGAGCGGGGGCAATTTTTGTTTTGGTTTGCCGAAAGCAGACTTTCAGGTTTGCAGCTTTCGAAAAGCTTTAAGGCAACCGTATTGCTGGTGGAAAAAGATTTTTTGAACACCAATATGCCTGACCAGGGTTGGAGTATTAATGCCCTCTTGCATTCTAGGGTTTATCCGGTCAAAACACTGCACGGCAAAAATGACAGGCAAAAAATCCTTTCGAACTTCAAGTGGCTGCGTGACCGTGCGGCGGAAACTGATCATCGCTTTTACCACGAAGCCCTGAACTTGCAGATGCAGCTGTTTATTCTCGACATGTGGCACATCTTCGCCAACGAGTATGAAAGACGGAAGCACACCCTGCAAACCGGAACCTTATATGAGCGATTCATGCAGTTGGCACAGGAGCATTGCTTGACTGAGCGGGAAGTGCAGTTTTACAGCGATCAGTTGAACATCACTTCCAAATACCTCAGCCAGATTTGCAAAAAGGCATCTGGTGTCACCGCCTCTGAATGGATTCAACGCTTCGCTAGGGAGCGCATCATTCTTCTCTTGCAAAACAGAAACCTGAATATTTCTGAGATTGCCAATGAGATGGAATTTAGCAGCCGTTCGTTTTTTACCCGCTATGTGAAAAAGTTGTTGGGTGCTACACCAAGTGAGTACCGAAGCCGATTGGGCTAGAGGGGAGACTATAAACAAGTAAAGTAGACGAAACGACCGCTTTTCTTCTCCCTGATTAGACGCAGTATTCTCTAAAACTTCCTCTACTAAAGGCCAAAAAACCGCTAAAGAAATCAAGGTAACGTTGTAGGTGAGAGTACAGACTACTTCACCAACGCTGGAAAAAGAAAGTGAAGGGACAAGTCATCAACCGCACCCCTAATACTTTGCAACGGACTTCAGTAATGTTGGAGCAACGATTTCCAACGTCTATGCATCAAGAAGCAAGGGTCTACTTGCTCCGCTTAACATGAACTGTGTTAAAAGTCAAGCGTTGAGGGCCAGTTTGGAGGTAAAATCAGCTTGGTAGGGCACGCCCGATTTGACGATGGCAAAGGCTTGCTTGAGCAGCTTGTTGCAGACGGCAATCAAGGCGAGTTTCTTGTTCTTGCCTTTGGCCACCAGGCGGTCAAAAAGCGCGCTACAGGCCGCGTTGGTTTTCTTGGCTGCGAAGCTGCACATGAACAGTTTGCCGCGAATCAAGCCTCCGCCCATCTTGGTGATGCGCACCTTGCCGCGAATACTCGTGCCCGAACTGTGCTCGCGCGGCGAGAGGCCCGCCATGGCAATGAGCTGGCGGTAGTTATCCAGGCGCGTAAAGCCGCCGGCAAACAAGAGCAACATGCCCGCCGTCTTGCGCCCGATGCCGGGAATGGAGCACAGCAAGGTCATTTCCGCCGCAAAACGCTGTTCCAGTAAAGTCAGCAGCTCGGTCTCCACGGCTGCTACCTGCTGGGTGAGGGCTTTCAACAACCGCTGGAGGCGCTTACAGGCCAACTTACTGATAACCGGTTGGCGCTGCAACGCTTCGAGCGAGTTGCTGACCATGGTTTTCTGTTTGAGCAGTTGCTCCGTCACCTGTTCGAGTTGGCGGCACTCCACCAGTACGGATTCCTCGGGCTGCCAGACGGTGACTGTCTGCTGTTGGCCATAGCGCAGCAGCCACTGGGCATCCTTGCGGTCAGTCTTGCCTTTGCTCAGATGCATCTGAATAAAGCGCCGGATGACCAAGGGATTGAGCACGGCGACTTGGCCACCCTGCTCATGCAGGTAATAGGCCAGGGCCAGGTTATAGGTGCCGGTGGCTTCCATCACGAACCGGCAGTGCGCTCCGCACGTCTTGATTACCTGCTGAAAGCCAGCTTTGGTGTTGGGCACCTCCAAGTGCTTGACTTGTTCACCCACTTGGTAACAGACGGCCAGCGTGGCTTTGCTCACGTCAATGCCAACGACAGAGAATAATACGTGCGAGACCATAACAAGCAGTAAGTAAGGTGGTAAGATGACGCGACAAGGACTTCTAGGGAGTCTTTTGTTATCCTGATACAGGCTCTGCGGCCTCGTGGAACTGTCCAAAGTAGCCCTAGAAAAGGGAGGGGATTGTCATGTCAAACGAGCTTGCAATAGCCCCATAATGGCGGAATCTTATTCCTCCCTTTTCCTTCTCAGCAGCCTCAAGTTAGGGCGGGTTGGCGAACATAGGATAATGGCCGTGGCTGTTGCAAAAGGAGAGTAGAAGCCAACGAAAGGGAGCCGGTGCTGGAAGCACTAACTCGCACCCGCCGGGCTGCCAGGAGTTAAAGCGCAGGTACTTCTTCAGATTGTAGGCCATCGCCGCTACATACAGCACCTTGGCAGCCCCTGCCTGGCCTTTTTTGGTGATATGGCGTACGCCGAAATAGGTAATTAAACTGCCCAAGACCGGTTCGACCGTCGACGCCCGCAGCCGGCGCATGCGTTGGCCGACGCGGGTAGCTAAGCGCGCCAGCATGCGATCGTACTGCCCTTTGTAGACCGTATGATGCAGGCGTTTTTCCCGCGCCTTCTTCCCCTTACACTGCGCTGCCAGCGGGCAGTGCTTGCAGTCGGCGGCTTTCGCCCAGTAGCGTTTCTTCGGGTTGCCTTGCCGATCAAGGATCAGCTTATCAAAAACCAGTTGTTTGCCCTGGCTACAGGTGTAGCGGTCCGTCACCGCATCGTAGGTAAACCCGGCGTGCTCGGCCTTATACTTGCCATGGGCCGGGATATAGCCGGTTAGGCCCCGCTTTTCCAGCTGCTCATAGTTTTCCCCGGAGCTGTACCCGGCATCGGCGACGACGGTGGTCATAGCCAGCGCAAAGGTCTGCAAGCGCTGCTGCGTGGAGTCGACAATGGCGAGTAAATACCGGCTGTCGCGCCAGTCGGCCAGGTCCGCGTGGATGTGGGTGATCACGTGCTGCGCCGCGTCGACACTCACACTGGCGGTGTACGCTAATTGGCGAATTTTGCCCGTTTTGAAGCAAATCCGGGCCTCCGGATCCGCCGGACTGTAGTGGGTCAGGTTGCTCACCAGTCGTCCGCTTTTGGTCGGGGCAGCCTTACGAATCGCGGCATGGAAGCGTTGAATATGCTGCAGGCGGTCCTCCGAAGCGGTGATGGGCGGGGCGTTGGTAGGGTCGACAGTGTTGGTTGCCTCCGTAGATGCCCTCGAACGCTTGGGCTGGAGCCGGCTCATGGACGCATTGGCCTTGATGTAGGCCGAATCCACCGCTTGGGTATGGCCACTGACGAGGCCCTGCTGGATGCACAGGCCGACGATGTGGGTAAAGCAGGCTTCAAAGACGGCCACCGGCAGGCGTTGCCGCGTCCGCGACAGGGTGCTGTGCCAGGGCAAGGGCTGGGCCAGGTCATAGCCCAAAAAGGCGCGAATGCCCAGATGCAATTGCGCCAGCTCCAAGAGTTTGCGATCCGAAGTAATGTTCTCCAAGTGACCCACCAAGAGCAACTTGACAAACACGACCGGATCGAGCGAGGGACGGCCGCCCGCGCTGTAAAAAGGGGCAAAAAGGGACCGTACGAAGCTGAAATCGACGGTCTGCAGCAGTTGCTGGTAGAAATGGCGCGTAGGCACCAGCTTCAGCAGCGAAGTCCGAATGGGATGAAAGCCGAGCATACGTTACCAACCTCGCACGCCTGCAGGAAGTTGACTTTTGCAACAGCCACGCCCATTAGGTTAAGGGTAAAACGCAGAAACAAAGTAACCTAACTAGGCGATCGTTTCTACCGTTTGTCTACTTTTCACCGGTGACCCAAACGCCCGCGTCGTCTGTTCTTCCCTGGCGGCGACGCGGCCTCGACGGCGCAGCCTGGGCGGGCTTGATCCCCGCTAGGGAGACTAAAAGGGCACGCCCACACTGCAGCCCACGCGCAGCCCCACCCCCGGCTGGGTCATCGCCTCCACGAACTGATTGGTGGACTGCAGGCTTCCCTGGATCACTTTTGCATGCAGCCCTAGAAAGGTATCCAGGACGAACCAGCGGGTGAGCAGCTGGTGACCCACTAAGGCGCCGGGATGCCAGAGCCAGGCCTGCTCCGTTTGCCAGGTGCCCGGACCCGGCGGGTCAGCACGGAAGTAAGAGGCGCGCAGGGGGCCGGCCCGTAGATACGGGCCCACATACCAGCCCTGCAGCCCCCGCTGGTGCCCGTAGCGGCGCCCTTCGAGCGTGGCGCGCTGGTAGGTGAAGCTGCTCTCGTCCAGGGAGCGGCCAAAATCCAGGTTCTTACCCCCGATCCCGTAACCCAGGACTACCGTCAGCCGGTCGGTCAGGGTCCGTTCGTAAAAGGCCGAGAGATGCCCCACGACCACCAGCGGACTGAGCTTCAGCACATTGCGCCGGGGGCGGGGATGGCCGCTACCTGGGGGTCGGACAGGAAGCGGCGGGTTGCCGGGCGCGCCGTGGAATCCGGGGCTTGCGCCTGCACCCAGGGCCCGGGGCCGAGCAGCAGGGCGACGAGCCAGCCGCAGGCCCAGCGGGATAACCAGCCGCGGGCAGACTGCGGGGGAAAACGTAACCGGATAGGGAAGGAAATGGGGTTCATAGTCAGAGGGATAGAGAAGGAATCCAGCCCGGAACCGGGCAGTAGGTAAACCTACCGCAATCCCGAGGCTTCGCCAAACCATAACTTCCCCATTCTCGACTTCTCTACAGCCATTTGCATAGCCGTAACCTGTTCATCATGAAACAGTTTGAGGCTATAATGTAGACTTTTAGGAATGGTCGCTCCGCCTCTGGCAGGGGAGCGTCCAGCTGAGTGGCTCCATCCCCGGCGGCTCGGGGTGAAAAGCGCCCACTGGCTCTCCTTCCTGCGTCCAGCCTTGGCGCTGGCTATAGGCTAGGTGTTCGGGCAGGGAAGGCCCTTGATTCTCGCCCGTGGCTCAGCGGACGGTTACTGATAGGTCCTAGCGGAAAACGTTCTACTTTAGAAGGGATATGTTCTACCCCTGAATCGCCGCTCATGCGTTACTTCTTGTTGGTCCGCCTGCTGCTGCTCGGCAGCCTGCACCCGCGGCTGAGCGTTGCCCAACCGGACCCCCGTCCGGCAGCAGCGCCCCCTGCCCTGACCGCGGGGACGCGCCAGGATACCGTGCAGGCCCTGCACCGCTACTTTGCACTCCACCGCCAATCAGGCAAGCACTTGGCAGGGGCTGGCCTGCTCACGATTCCCCTCGCGGCGGTGATCACGCTCGGCCAAGCCCTGACCAGCGCGGGGGCCAATAACAATACCGGCGAAGTCGGCAGCGTGCTGGTCAACCTCGGGCTGCTCGGGGCGTGGCGCCCGGCCTGTATCTACGGCTCCGGTTTCGCCGGGCGAAGGAACGAGCCCTGGTAGAAGGCTATGAGCAGGGCCAGGGTCTGCCCGCCAAGCTACGACGGCGGTTAAAGAGCACCTATTTTGACGAACGAAGGGCCGTAGGACCCTGACGGCCATCGGGGTTGCTGGAAGGTGCCTTCGCCAAAGCCAATGGGCAGCCGGCGCCGGGCCTGTTTTGTCGTTACCTACCGTCCGCTCTTTGGGGAGCGCCGTCCGCCTCGAACCAAGGAATTGCAAAATTATAGACTTCTAGCAATCCAACTAGAGGAGACCTACGTAGGGGAAAACCATCGTGGTGCTATACTTTCTTTCTTCCATCCTATACTCTTATTTGCATGCTAAAACCTTCTTCTCTTGCCACCTGGGGCGCGGCTGTTCTCCTGTTGTCCTCGCTCACGAGTTGCGAAGACATTCTGGAGCAGTATTTCCCCAAACCCACTCCGACGCCGCCGACCATCCCCACCTTTCCCCCGCTAGGCCAAGATATTGCGTTTTATGCCTTAGCGGGCGGCACCCGGCTGGATGGCTACTCCACGGCCAATGCCGCTACCCGCACCAGTTCCGTGGCCCTCACTGGCCTCGGTAGCGGCGAAACGCTCTTAGCCATTGACTTCCGGCCCGCCACGGGTCAACTCTACGGGGTGAGCAGTGCGAGCCGGCTCTACGTGATCAACCAGAACACGGGCGCCGCGCGGGCCATCGGTGCCGAGGCTTTCAGCCCGGCTGTGGCGGGCAACCTCGTAGGCTTCGACTTTAACCCCACCGTCGACCGCATCCGCCTCGTGACCAGCGCAGGCCAGAACCTACGGATTAACCCCGAGACCGGTACCGTGGCCGCGACCGATGGCGCTATTAATGGCGCGGTGGGCGCTACGCTGACCGGCGTCGCGTACACTAGCAACACATCCGGCGCCGCGACGACTGCGCTCTACGCCATTAACACCCAGAACCAGCAGCTGTACCTGGTTAACCCACCTAACGAGGGCTCGCTCGTACCCGTGGGCAATCTGAACCTGCCCGTGAGCGGGAACGGCGGCTTTGACATTGATGCGAAGACGGGTACGGCGTTGGGCTTATACCCAGTCAACGGGCGGCCCACGCTTTTCGCCGTCAACCTGGCCACGGGCGCCGCCCAGCCCCTAGCCCAGTATGCGGCTACCCTGGACTACGCCGGTATCGCCATTCCGACGCAGCCCGTGGCCTATAGTGCGTATTCAACCCAGGCGCGAGTCAATGAATACTTTAGCTATTTCTTCATCTTCGACCCGACCAACCCACGGGCCAGCTATGTGCAAAAGACGATCACGGGCCTGCCTAACGCCTCCGACTTCATTTATGGCTTGGATTTCCGGCCGGCCACGGGGCAATTGTATGCCTTGGTGGGGAGTCAGATCCGGGACTTTTCCGGCTTTTACCGCACGGACAATGCCCGCCTCTACTCGATCAATCCTGCTACCGCCGTGGCGACCCTAGTCACGCCCCTGAGTGCCTCCCTGGAGAATAATTCTACCTTCGGCTTCGACTTCAATCCCGTCGCCGATCGCCTGCGCATTGTGAGTAGCAACGGCCAAAATCTGCGGGTGAATCCGGTAGACGGGGTGGTGGAGGAGGATCGTCGCCTTAATCCGGGCTTCCCCAGCATCACGGCCGCCGCCTACAGCAATAATGTGGCGGGTGCCACCACGACCAACCTATATGTGATCGGCCGCGACAAGCTCTTTTTGCAGACTCCCCCCAACGAAGGCCGCCTCGTCGAGGTCGGCGATCTGGGCCTTGACTCCGAAGTGCGTGACGGCTTCGATATCGGCAGCACCAGCAACAAGGGCTACGCTATTCTGTCTACCCCTGGCTTTACGCGGCTGTACACAATTGACTTAGAGAGAGGCAGGGCCACGCAAGTTTCTTCTAGTACGATTTCGGACTTTGCGGGTGCCATGAGTGGATTCACAATTGGCTTAGGTTTCTAAGCCGAACTCCCCAGGGATTACGCGAAGGCACAAAGGTTCTGGCCTACAAGCCAGGACCTTTGTCTTTTATAATCCTTCACCGGCAGCTTCCTGCCGCCCTTAATCGCCGGTTCTAAGGGCTGCGCGGGCGTCGGCAAGGAACTGCCTGGGGCGCTGGTGGAGGATAGGCGTAGGCTTCGAACACAGCCACAGATGCGGGCGAGATAAACCGAGTAAAAAGGCCAAACGACGGAGTTCGGGCGATGTAGTGGGAACCAAGGGAGAAGAGCCTGATCAGGTAGCGAAAACTGGACTTTTATGGTAACAAGCCGATACTAAGTTGAAGACGCGAGTCCTGGGAAAGTTGCTAAACATAACGTAAGTGGCTGTTGCAAAAGTCCCCGTAGGGAACCTGCTGGGTCGCATCAGCGCCAAGTAAGGGCTAAAAAGTCTTGAGCAGCGCCACCAATTGGCGGCGGGTGGGGATCCGAATAACCTGGTTTCGGCCTCTTGCCAGACTTTTGCAACAGCCACAAGAGTTATAACAGCATACTTTAGAAAGTTGAATATCAGCTTGGTTAGAAATCTTTAATAGAATTATAAATATCCCTGACTAATCATCTGGTATAGAATAGTCTAGATACTACCAATTGCTTCACGCAGAGCGCCGGCCACGCGCCGCAAATCCTCATCCGTCATAGCGGAGCCGGAGGGCAGGCAGAGGCCGCGTTCAAACAGATCCTCGCAGACGCTGCCGCCGTACTGGGGGGCATTTTGGAAGAGGGGCTGTAGGTGCAGGGGCTTCCAGAGGGGGCGAGCTTCGATGTTGCGTGTTTCGAGGTGGAGGCGGACCTGCTCAGGGGTGACGCTGGTGTGGGCAGGGTCGAGGAGGATGGTGGTGAGCCAACGGTTGGAGCGGCTGCCAGCAGGCTCCTGGGGGGCAAATTCTAGGGCTGATAAGTCGGCGAGGTTGCGCTGGTACCAGGCGTAAATTTCGCGACGCTTTTTTACGCGGTCGTCCAGCAATTCCATTTGACCCCGCCCAATGCCCGCCAGGATATTGCTGAGGCGGTAATTATAGCCCGTGGCGGAGTGCTGGTAGTGGGGGGCCGGGTCTTTAGCCTGGGTAGCCAAAAAACGAGCTTGTTGGGCTAGCTCGGCGTTGTTGGTGATAAGGGCGCCGCCACCGCTGGTAGTCAGAATCTTATTACCGTTAAACGAGAAAACACCTACTGACCCGAAGGTGCCCAGCGCCCGCTTGTCGTAGCAAGAGCCCAGGGCTTCAGCCGCATCTTCGAGCACCGGAATGCTGTACTCGTCGGCTATAGCTATTATCTCACGCAGCTGGGCGGGCATGCCGTATAAGTGAACCAGCAGCAGCGCTTTGGGCTTTTTGCCGTGCCGCAGGCGGTCTTCTATGGCTTCGCGCAAGTGCACTGGGCACATATTCCAAGTCTGCGGCTCGCTGTCCACAAAAACTGGCGTGGCACCCAGATATACAATGGGATTAGCCGTAGCTACGAAAGTGAAGGAGGAGCAGAGTACTTCATGGCCAGCTTCTACGCCCAGTAAAATCAAGCCCAGGTGAATAGCGGCAGTGCCCGAGTTGAGCGCGACGCAATGGGGGGCGCCGGTGAATTGGCAGATATCTGCCTCAAAGCCCGTAATGTTGGGGCCAGCAGGGGCTACCCAATTATCCTCAATAGCCTTATGCACATAGTTCAGCTCGTGACGACCAAGGTGGGGCGGGGAAAGAAAAATACGGTCGTGGTCTTGGCTGCGCATAAGGTGATAAGGGCGGGTAGATAGTGTAATGTATAGCTAAGCTGAGTTTCAAAAGGCGGTCATGCAGCGCGGAGCGCAGCATCTCGTGTGCTGATGTTGGGTTACTTGTTACTACCGCCAACGAGATGCTTCGCTGCGCTCTGCATGACGTTCGTTTATGTTTGCGGGCCTACTTTAGTAGTCACTCAAACAGAGTGCCGCTTAATCACAGTGGCCGGGACACCTACAGCGGTGCAGCTGGGGGGCAAATCGCGGACGGCAACGGCTCCGGCCCCTACAATGGCGTAAGCACCCACGCGCACTCGGTCGATGACGGTGGCATTGGTACCCAAATACACGCCGGTTTCCAAGTGAGCTGCGCCCCCAATATTGGCGTGCGGCATTAAGGAGCAACAATCGCCCAATACCGCATCGTGGCCGATGGTGCAGCCGAGGTTGAGAAGGACATGCTTGCCCAATACAATATCGCAGGTCAGGATGCACCCTTGGCTAATAATGCAGCCTACGCCCAATTCTACCTGCTGATAAGGCGCGCAAGCTACGGCCGGGTGAATGAGCGTAGCAAAAGAGAGCTGCGGCGACGTGAGTTTATCAGCCACGTTGGCCCGGCTCCGGCTATTGCCCACCGCTACCGTTACGTGGAGTGGCTCGGTTACAGCATTGAGGTCAGCGGCAGTACCTAAGTAGGGCACGCCATGAATAGAGTCTGCCTGCGGCCGCACGTCGTCATAGAAACCAGTGATATGCCAGGTAGGCTCGTATTCGTTGATCTGCTGAATCAGCATGAGTACTTCACGACCAAGTCCGCCAGCCCCGAAAATGGCCAACGGACGAGTGATGGGAGGCTGGTCGGCTTCTTCGTACTCAGAGAAAAAAAGCTTGGTCATGAGGGGGAGTTGTCGGCAATGGTGGGGGCGGGGGAGCCGCGAAAGGCTTCGGTGGTGGCTTGGCCGGGGGTAGTAATGCCTTGAGCACCAAGCACCCGCCGCATGGTGCGGGCTAAAATGAGCAGGTCGAGGCGCCAAGATACGCGTTCAACGTACCAGACATCGTAAACGAATTTCTGCTCCCAGCTAATGGCGTTGCGCCCATTTACCTGTGCCCAGCCCGTCAGGCCGGGGCGTACGCTGTGGCGGCGGGCCTGCTCGGGGGAATACAGCGGCAGATACTCTGGCAACAACGGCCGCGGGCCTACTAGGCTAAGGTCGCCGCGCAGCACGTTCCAGAGTTGTGGTAGCTCATCGATGGAAGTAGCGCGCAGCCAGCGACCCAGGCGCGGCAATCGCGCCGCATCGGGCAAAAGCTGACCATGAGCATCGCGCTGGCTGGTCATGGTTTGCAGTTTATACAGCCAAAAAAGCCCCCCATGAAGGCCGGGCCGCTGCTGCCGAAACAGAAATTGCCCCCCGTTCTGCACCGCCAAAAAGCCCCCCGCCAGCAGCAGAATTGGCAGCGTGGCCACCAGCAGCGGCGCGGCCAGCACCACATCGAGTAGGCGCTTGCCCCAGGCTTGGTACCAATCGGTAGGCGGCGGGTGAGACATGAATCAATAGGTTGAGTTGAGGCAAATTTATCGTTTTCTGAGGCGTTCGTAGCGGATGCTTTCGTGGTTTGCGCTAGGTTTGGGCTTTGGGTGATTTATAACAGGAATAGGGAAGCAGAAAATCTGCCCCTGCCACCTACTAAACCCAACAGACAACGCCTACGCTACTTTCTATGCTCGTTTTTCCGAATGCTAAGCTCAACCTTGGCCTGTATATCACTGGCCTGCGGCCCGATGGCTTTCGCAACCTCGAATCGGTGTTTGTGCCGCTGCCGTGGAGCGATGCGTTGGAAGTGCTACCCGCCGATTCGGATTCTCTCGCCCTGACGGGTATTCCGATTCCTGGCGAGCCCAGCACGAACTTATGTTGGCGAGCATACGAACTGCTGCGAACCGACTTTAATTTGCCCCCCGTGCAGATGCATTTGCACAAAATAGTGCCCATTGGGGCTGGATTGGGTGGTGGCTCTGCTGATGCGGCTTTCGCGCTGCGGGCGTTGAACGAATTATTTGAGCTAAAACTATCCCCCGAAATACTGGAGAATTACGCCCGCCGCTTAGGTAGCGACTGTGCGTTCTTCATTCAGAATAAGCCCGTATTTGCCCACGAAAAAGGCGACGTATTTGCCCCAATTGACCTTAATCTGACAGGAGTTGCCTGCAAGGTTATCTACCCCAATCTGCACATTAGCACAGGCGAGGCTTATTCTCGCGTAACGCCTCGTACGCCGCGCCACGATTTGCGCGAGAGTCTGGCGCAGCCTATCGAAACGTGGCGCGATACGGTGAGCAACGATTTTGAAGAAGCCTTGACGCCGCATTATCCGGTGCTGGGCGAGCTGAAGGCTGCGTTGTATGCAGCTGGTGCTGCTTATGCTAGCTTATCTGGTTCGGGCTCAGCGGTGTATGGGCTATTTCCGGGCCGCGAAATGCCCCCCAACGTGCCTGTTGCAGCCGATTATTTGGTGTGGAGCGGCGTGTTGTAATGACTGGGATCTATACAACGGTGACGGGCCGCTGGCGGCGCTGATTCCACTGATCGAGCACCGGATAAATGAGGACGCTGAATAGAATGACAAGCGTACCCAAGTAGAAGCCTAACGACATTTTTTCTTCCGACCCAAAAATAAGAACCGCCAGCACGATGCCGTACACAGGTTCCAGGTTGGTAGTCAGGTTGATAACGAAAGCCGACAAACGCTTCATCAACTCAATCGAGGCCGAGAAAGCGTAGACCGTGCATACGCCGGCCAGCATTAGCAGCCATAGCCAATCCCAGGAAACAAGAGCCAGATGTAAGCCCGCGCCTTCCGTAAAATACAGGCTGTAAACCGGGAAGAACAGCACGATAGATAAACAAGCACCCATCATCTCGTAAAACGTCAGGCGCAGGGGCGAGTGCTGCTTCACCAGCTTGACATTGAGCACACTAAACAGCGCTGACAAACCCGCCGAGAGAATAGCAACAGCCAGCCCCAGCAATTGGTCAAACTCAGCCTGCGACACTAGATAAAGCCCCACCATCGTTAGCAAACCTAGAAAAACCTCGTAGCCCCGTATCCGGCGCCACAGCAAGAGGGGCTCCAGCAGCGAGGTCCAGAGAGCGAGCGTTGCCATACCGGCTAGGCACACACTCACGGACGAAAGGCGGGCGGCGAGGAAAAAGGTAATCCAGTGTACAGCTACCAACGAGCCCACGCTAAGCAAGCGTACCGCCTGGCCGAGTGGTATGCGTACGCTTTGCTTTTTGAGGGTCAGCAATAGGCCCAAGCCGGTAGTGGCCAGCAGCGTTCGCCAGAACACTAGCTCTACTGGCGGCACCGAAATAAGCTTTCCTAGAATAGCCGTGAAGCCCCACAGCAAAACAATAAAGTGTAGGCGTAGGTAGTCTTTGAGCATATCTCGGGGGGCTTTTTTATTCGTGATGGGGTAGGTGAAGCCTGTCTATTTCGGCACCAACCTATACAGGACTAACCCGATGACGGAGAACACCATGCTGGGAATCCAGGCTGCCAGCAGAGGCGACAGCGACCCGACAGCAGCCAAATTGCGGCTCAGAATCACGAAGATGATGAAGATGAAAGCCAGCACGAAGCCCAGCGCAATTTTGCCCCCCACGCCACTACGCGACTTACCCGCGCTCAGAATAACGCCGATAACGGTCAGAATAAGGATGGCAAATGGGTAGGCGTAGCGCTCGTACTTCTCGCTCAAATACGTTTGGGTGTCGCTGGCGCCGCGGTCGATTTTCTGCTGAATAAATCGGTTCAACTCGGGCAACGTAAGCGTTTCGGCCAGGCGATAGGTGCTGGCAAAGTCCTTAGGATAGAGGTTGAGCGTGGTGTCGCGGGCCGGGTAGGACTTGAGGCTTTCGTTCTGGCCATCGAAGATGCGGACCAGTTGGGGTGAGAGGCGCCAGGCACGTTTTACCGAATCCCAAGTAATGGCGTCGGCGGTGAGGCGACGCTTGAGCGTAGTGCCCTCAATGTCCTCCAGCGCGAAGCGGTAACCAATATTATTGGTGTTATCGTAACTCTCCATATAGGCGTAGCTGCGTGGTCCCACTTTAATATGCACGTTGCGCTGATCGAAGCGAAACTGCCGCTTGGTGTATTTGCGCTCGAACTCCACCCGCGTTTTACTGGTAATCGGAATCACCCAACCGATCAGCCCAAATGTGGCTACGCCGATAATAACGCCCCCCATTACATACGGCACCAAGAGCCGCGGAAAACTAATTCCACTGGCCAGAATTGCCACAATTTCAGTGCGCGACGCGAGCTGCGCCGTTACGAAAACGACGGCAATAAATACCGTAATGGGCGAGAGTAGATTGGCGAAATAGGGGAACAGATTGACGTAATAATCAAGGATAATCGTCTTGGCAGCCAGATTATGCTTGATAAAATCGTCGTTCTTCTCCGTGAAGTCGATCACACAAATTACAGCCACCAACATCACAACCGTGAACAGAAACGCGGTCAGGAATTTTTTGAGGATGTACTTATCGAGAAGCTTCACTTCGAGTTGCGTTAATGTGTTTTCGTGGATGATCAGCTAGGTATTCCTACTCAGCACGAGCAACGAAATACAAACTTATAATCGGGTCATTACCTGTTTCACCATTTTCTCCTTCCACTCCCGGAAGGTGCCAGCGATGATGTGGGCGCGCGCTTGCTTTACCAGCCAGAGGTAAAAAGTGAGGTTGTGAATAGAGGCAATCTGCGGGCCGAGCATTTCCTGGCTCTGGAATAAATGCCGAACGTAAGCCCGCGTATAAAACGTACTCACGTAGCCACCAAGTTCAGCATCAATCGGCTCAAAGTCAGTCGCCCATTTCTTATTGGTGATGTTGATGATGCCTTGCGTGGTGAACAGCATGCCATTACGGGCATTGCGAGTGGGCATCACACAGTCGAACATATCCACGCCGAGCGCGATGTTTTCCAAGATATTGGCCGGCGTACCCACGCCCATGAGGTAACGGGGCTTGTCGGGGGGCAAAATATCACAGACCAGCTCGGTCATCTCATACATCAGTTCGGCGGGCTCGCCCACGCTCAAGCCACCGATGGCATTGCCCTCGCGGCCTTGCTCAGCTATAAACTCCGCTGATTTGATGCGCAGATCTTTAAAGGTGCTGCCCTGTACAATAGGGAAAAGCGTTTGCTCGTAACCGTAGTGGCCTTCGGTGCTGTCGAAGCGCTGAATGCAGCGCGTGAGCCAACGGTGCGTCATATCTAGGGAGCGGCGAGCGTAGTCGTACTCACAGGGCCACGGCGTGCACTCATCGAAAGCCATGATAATATCGGCCCCGATAGTGCGCTGAATGTCCATGACACCTTCCGGCGAGAATAGATGTTGAGAGCCATCAATGTGGGAGCGAAACTTAACGCCTTCCTCCTTAATCTTGCGAGTGTTACTTAAGGAGTACACCTGATAGCCACCGCTGTCAGTCAGAATAGGCCGGTCCCAACCGTTGAATTTGTGTAGGCCGCCAGCTTGGCGCAAGATGTCGAGGCCAGGCCGCAGGTACAGATGGTAGGTATTGCCGAGGATAATCTGGGCTTGTACGTCGTTGGTGAGGTCACGCTGCTGCACGGCTTTCACGGTGCCGGCCGTACCAACGGGCATAAAAATCGGCGTCTCGATGGCGCCGTGGGCGGTATGCACCACGCCGGCGCGGGCTTTGGTCTGCGGATCGTGGGTTACTAAATCGAAGGTCATCTAATCACTAAGAGGGGTTTCCGGCGAGCGTTGGCGGGAAACGACGGTAGAATCTGCAAAGGTAGCCCGCTGCCCGTGATTAATACCTAATTTTGCCCCCCACTGACCCTCCGCGCCTTGTCCCTGCCTTTTTCGCCCGCGGTCTGGCTGTTGCTGGCTTGTGCGCTGGTTCAGCTCTACTACGCCGGCTATTATTTTCTATCCTTTATTAGTCGCCCCATTTTGGCTGCGCCTGATGAAGTGGCGGCGGCGCCTGTTTCGGTGGTAGTGTGTGCTCACAATGAGGTGGAAAACCTACGCCGGTTGCTGCCGCTCTTGCTACAGCAAGACTACCCAGCAGGCTTTGAGGTAATTCTGGTTGACGACCGCTCGATCGATGGTACCGCCAGCTTGATTCAGCAATTCACCCAGATTTACCCGCACGTACGCTTAGTATCCGTATTAAATACGCCAGCCGAGCTTTCGCCGAAGAAGTATGCCCTTACATTGGGTATAAAAGCCGCCCGATACGAGCAGTTGCTCTTTACCGATGCTGACTGCTGGCCTGCTACAAATCAGTGGATCAAATCCATGCAAAGTGGCTTTGCGCAGCCCGCCGATATTGTGCTTGGGTACTCAGGATACGCGTCAGGCCCAGGGTTTTTAAATAAGCTGATTCGGTTTGAAACCTTGCTGACCGGAGCACAGTATCTGTCGTTCGCGTGGCGTGGTAATCCCTATATGGGAGTGGGTCGAAACCTAGCTTATACCAAAAGCTGTTTTCAAGCTACCAAAGGATTTGCTTCTCACTTGCGGCGCTTGGGCGGCGACGACGACTTGCTGGTGCAGGACGCCGTGGCGCAAGGGCAGCGCGTGGCAGTGCAAGTACAACTAGCGGCTCAAACCGTGAGTTGGCCGGCCCAAACGTGGGCGGCGTGGTGGCGGCAAAAGCGCCGTCATTTGTCGGCCGGGCCGCGCTATTCATGGAAAGATCAGGTCCGAATTGGAACGTTTATTGGCACTAATCTTCTTTTTATTTCACAGCAACTTTGCTCGTGTTTTCCCGGCCCGATTGGATACCTTTGGCGGTTATATGGGCGGTGCGGACGGGAGCGATTAGCGCAACCTACGCGCGGCTCGGCCGTCATTTAGCCGACCGTCTGCCTTTTTGGCTGTTACCAGTCCTCGACGCAGTTTATTTTTTTAATTATCTCGCTCTGGGAATTTCACTGTTCCTCTACCGCACCCTCCGATGGAAGTAAACAACCAGGAAATACAGAAACAATTCTCCGCCAAAGCTAAGCATGACTTCAAGCTAATTCGGGCCGCCGTTGAGCAGGGCGACGAAAAAGCCTACGCCGAGTTGATGCAGATTTACAAGAAGCCCGTGTACCATGTAGTGCTGAAGATGGTACGCAACCCCGACGATGCCGAGGACTTAACCATTGAGGCATTTGCCAAAGCATTTCGCAACCTGCACAAGTTCAACCCCGAGTACGCCTTCAGTACCTGGCTGTTTCGCATCGCCACCAACAACTGCATCGACTTTATTCGCAAGAATAAGATCAAGACGATGTCGATTGACTCGGCCATCAAGATTGACAACGGCGACGAAATCACGATTGACTTCCGCGACCAGAACCTGAACCCGCAGGAGTCGGCCATCAAGAACCAAAAGATCGAAATCATGCAGCACGTGGTGTCGCGGCTGCCCGACAAATATCAGCGCCTCGTAACCCTGCGCTACTTCGATGAGCTGAGCTACGAAGAAATTGCTACCGAGCTAAAAGCCCCGCTCGGTACGGTAAAAGCCCAGCTGCACCGTGCCCGCGAGTTGCTCTATGACATGGTGAAGAACAAGAAGCACATCATCTAAAAAAAGCCCCCCAGATATTTTCTGGGGGCTTTTTTGGTTACAAACATGTGGTGCCACAACAAAAAGTGGTAGTACTACATGGGCAAGCATCGTAGTTTTGTTCTCATGGACCTGATTCAGCACTACTTTCCGCACCTTACCGACCAGCAGCGTCAGCGTTTTCAGCAACTCGAAGTGGAGTTCAAAAGCTGGAATGAGCGCCTGAATCTTGTGGCGCGCACTGATGTAGAAAACTTAGTGGAGCGCCATATTCTGCACTCCTTGGGTATTGCGAAGGTGGTAGAATTCACGTCTGGTAGCTCTGTTCTGGATGTAGGTACGGGGGCGGCCTGCCGGGCTTGCCGCTAGCTATCCTATTTCCCGAAGTGAAATTTCACCTCGTCGATAGTATCGGCAAAAAGATTCACGCGGTGCAGGAAATGGCGCTGGCCCTTCATCTGACGAATGTCACGGCTGAGCAGACGCGGGCCGAACAAGTTCGCCCAAAGTTTGATTACGTGGTGAGCCGAGCCGTGGCACGCTTAGCCACCTTTCACACCTGGATTGCCCAGCGCTACAAGCGCACCGGCGATGCTACCAGCGGCTTATATTATTTGAAAGGTGGCGATTTGGCGGAAGAAATAGCCGAAGCAGGCCTGCCTGCCACTTTATTTGACCTAAGCGACTATTTCAAGGAAGAGTTTTTCGAGACGAAGAAAGTCGTTTTTGTGCCCGCAACTACAGTATAGGTGTAAAGCACTTCATCTTGCTTACGCTGGCACTTCCGCAGTCAGAAACTCAATAGCGCGGCGCTCCGAATAGTAGTTGCCATCCGGCGTACCCTCGGGGAACCCTACATGGCCACCCTCACGAGGCGTTTCCAAAAACACGAATTGACTATTTGCGGCCGCGTCGCGGGGGAAGCAGGCGGGGGGCAAAAATGGGTCGTTTTCGGCATTCACAATAAGGGTAGGCACCCGAATATGCTCGATATAGCGCCCTGAACTGGAATGCTCATAGTAATCATCAGCCGATTTGAAGCCGTGCATAGGAGCTGTAAAGCGGTCATCAAACTGCACAAAGTCGCGTAGCTCCTCTAAGTTTTCAATATCCACTTGTCCTGGCAGTAATTCAGCCTTTTGGCGCATCTTAGCGCGTAGCGTTTTTAAAAACCGGTTCAGATACACCCGGTTTTCGGGGCGGGCAATGTGCTGAGAACTGGACTTCAAATCAGTTGGTACTGAAAACACAGCAGCGCGCTGTACCTGAGCAGGTACACGGTCAGCCTTTTCCCCCAAATATTTTAAGGTCACGTTGCCGCCGGCAGAAAAACCAGTGAGATATAGTCGCTTGTAATGACCAACGCCTAGGGCGTAGCGCACTACGAAGTCAAGGTCATCGGTGTCGCCGAGGTGATAGGAGCGGAGCAGCCGGTTCATTTCGCCACTGCAGCTGCGGTAGTTCCACGCCAAGGCATCAAAGCCAGCGCGGTTGATAGCTCGTACCATACCACGCACATACGGCCGGCCAGCGTCACCCTCCAGCCCATGCGAGACGATGGTCAACGTGTCAGCCGCTTTCCCTTCCGTCACTCTCGACCAGTCAAGGTCTAAGAAGTCACCATCGTCGGTTTCCACCCGTTCGCGCTGGTAACGTACATCGGGTACTGTGCGCCACAGGCTGGGCACAATGGTCTGCAAATGGCCGTTAAACATGTAAAACGGCGGCTGATAGCGCGAGTGTTGAATAAGCGGCATGACCAAAAAGGTATAGAATGGTGTTTGCCCGGCGGTGTTACTCTAAAATAGACAAAAATCACTTCCTAAAGTATAAACGCAGAAAAAAGTTCGTCATGCATACCATTACTGTCGGGTTAGACAAAGCTTTAAAAGAGGCGCGCTATTCGTTAATTGCTTCAACAAGGAGCAAAAGTGAGAGGGAGCTATTTGGTATTTCCATCCAAAGCCTTACCTTTGCCACCCGAACTGAAATTTAAATCGAGCAGAACGTCACTATTTCCATACCATGGCGAATCATAAATCGGCCCTCAAGCGCATCCGTTCCAACGAAGCCAAGCGCGTGTTGAACCGTTACCAGGCCAAATCTACCCGCACCGCTATCAAGAAGCTGCGTGCTGCCACCGATGCCACTGAAGCCCAAGAGTTGCTGAAGAAAGTATCGTCAATGCTAGATCGTCTGGCTAAGAAGAACATCATTCACAAGAACAAGGCGGCTAACAATAAGTCGAGCCTGACCAAGTTCGTGAACTCGCTGGCTGCCGCTTAAGTAATTTAAGAGGCTTTCTGCTCTAGCATAGAAAAGGCCCTGCGCGCAAGTGCAGGGCCTTTTCATGTTTCTATTAAGCTAAGCGATAAACGGAAGCCGAGTTAATGTACTCCGCTTCCGTTTATTACCTTCTTAGTCTAAGCTACGCTCACCTTCACCATATTGGTCTTGCCTTTCTCGTTAATGGGCATTGACGCTGTATTGATGAATACGTCACCTTTTTTGAGGTTGCCAGTAGTGGTCAGCACATACTTCAGATCAGATACGGTGTTGTCGGTGCTCACCATGCGGTCATAGTAGAAAGCGCGCACACCCCACACGAGGCTCAATACTGTCAGCAAGTCGCGGGTGTCAGTGAAGACGAAAATATCGGCTTTGGGACGGTATTTAGCGATTTGAAAGGCTGTGTAGCCACGGTGCGTTAAGCCAGTAATAGCGCTGGCTTTTGTATTACGAGCTAGGTGAACCGCCGCAGATAATACGCTGTCGACCATAAACGATGGTGCGGCTGGGTCGATGGGGTGGAAGCGGTGGAAAATATTATTGGCGTGGGTTTCAACACTGCGCACAGTGTTCACCATAGAACGGATAACCTCAACCGGATACTCACCCACGGCCGTCTCGGCGGACAGCATAAGGGCATCAGCACCATCAAGGACGGCGTTGGCCACGTCATTGGTTTCCGCGCGCGTAGGTCGTGGGTTAGTAATCATGCTCTCCATCATCTGGGTAGCAACGATTACCGGCTTGCCGAGCTTATTGCACTTCTCAATAATCATCTTCTGCGCCAGCGGAACCTCGCCACCATTGATTTCTACGCCTAGGTCGCCACGGGCTACCATAACAGCATCTGTTAGCGCAATGATCTCGTCGATGTTGCGGAGAGCTTCCGGCGTTTCGATTTTCGCAACCACGCGCGTCTGCTTGCCACTTTCTGCAATCAATGACTTAATGAATCGGATGTCCTCTGCCCGGCGGGCAAAGGAAAGGGCTACCCAATCTACATCGTGCTCCAAGCCGAATTTGAGGTCCTCGATGTCCTTCTCCGTCATCGACGGCGCTGATACGTCCGAGTCGGGCAGGTTAATCCCTTTGCGCGGCTTCACAAGTCCTCCGTACACTACTTCCACATCTACCTCCTGCTCACGGTCGGTAGCTAGTACCCGTAGCTCAATTTTGCCGTCGTCAATCAGAATCATGTCGCCGGGCTTCACATCGCGGGCTAGCCCCATATAAATGGTGCTTAAGCGAGTAGCCGTACTGATTTCTTTCTCTCCGCACACCAGCTTAATCTTATCGCCAGGCTTTATCTCAACACCGCCACCTTCTACATCGCCAAGACGAATTTTGGGCCCCTGCAAGTCTTGCAGTAAGCCCACATTCGTGCGTATATCCTTGTTCAGGCGCCGCACATTATTAATAACTGCTAAATGATCCTCGTAGGAGCCATGTGAGAAGTTGAGGCGAAACACATCGACACCCTCCCGAATGAGCGTACCCAAGCGTTCGTAAGTGTTTGAGGCAGGGCCAACGGTGGCCACAATTTTGGTTTTATTGTAATGCGGACGAGGTTCCATAAGCAAGTAGCACCAAGCTCCAGCTTGGTGGATCGTTGAACGAGTAAGTTGGGGGCAATTTGAAGGCTATTTATGACAGCACACCACGCTGGAGCTAGGTTACTTTATCAAAACAGCAGATTTTCTTTGAACTTCAATTCATTTGGGTCGAACTGACATACGTACTGTACTGCGGGTAAGGCCGTAAGCTGTTCTATCAATTCACTGGCCGCCAGCGCACCCGACCCATTACTAACTTGCAGCAAGTAGTCATACTCTTTAATGTCAGGTGCAAGAAACGGCTTTTTCAGTGGCGATGGGTCCACGGAACGGTTGCGTAGTAGCCGTAAAGTAAGTGTTTCAGTGGCGTACACATAATTGCTGATAACCAAACGACCTTTTGTTAGCAGGTCATATATGAGGTCTTGCTGCTTCACCAAGCGCAGGCGCAGGGCCTGATTCAGCGTCCAGGCAAGGGTGTGCTCGCGGCTCGATGAGACGAGGCCAAATAGCTCAAAATCACAGTCATACTCAACATCCAGCGTTAGCATTTTCATAGGGTGCTTGCGGGCTTACGCAGGACAAAACAACGGACCGCAGGAGCCAACGGGAACTAGCTCGGCCGTAATCTTGTACCTGCAAGATTAGGGGTGGTTGGTTTGACAATGTTAGGGAAGTTAGTGTTATTTGTGCCGAGTTTTCTCTAAACCCCCACGGAAATGTCTGAAATTGCAGAAAAAGTAAAGGCCATTATCATTGACAAGCTTGGCGTTGAAGCCTCGGAAGTAACTCCAGAAGCTAGCTTCACCAACGATCTGGGCGCTGATTCGCTGGATACTGTTGAATTGATCATGGAATTCGAAAAAGAATTTAACGTGTCTATCCCCGACGATCAGGCCGAGAATATCGCCACCGTGGGTCAAGCTATCAGCTACCTCGAGGAGCACGCCAAATAACCTGACGGCTTTGTAGCCGTTACCCGTTCTATTGCTTACCGGCCGGCCCGCCGCCGGCCGTTTTGCTTTCTAATTTCTCCCGTTAGCCTATGTCTCTTCGGAGAGTTGTTGTGACCGGCCTTGGAGCCCTTACGCCTCTTGGCAAAACCGTCACCGAATATTGGGATGGCTTGTCAAGGGGCGTTAGTGGTGCCGCACCCATCACGCGCTTTGACGCCAGCAAGTTCAAAACCCGTTTCGCCTGCGAGATAAAGGGGTACAACCCCGATGATTATTTCGAGCGTAAAGAGGGCCGTAAAATGGACTTCTTCACGCAGTTCGCCATCATTGCCAGCGACGAAGCTATCAAAGATGCTGGCTTGCTGGAAGGAGTAAACCGCGACCGGGTAGGTGTTATTTGGGGTTCCGGTATTGGTGGGCTCAAAACCTTCCAGGAAGAGTGCTTCACCTTCGCGAAGGGCGACGGCACACCCCGCTACAATCCCTTCTTCATTCCGAAGATGATTGCCGATAGCTCATCGGGCAATATTTCCATTCGCCACAAGTTCCGGGGGCCAAATTTCGTCACTACTTCCGCTTGCGCGTCGTCGTCCGATTCTATTGTTGCTGCCTACAATTACATCCGCCTCAATCTGGCCGATGTAATGGTAACTGGTGGCTCAGAAGCGGCTATTACGGAAGCAGGCGTAGGCGGATTCAACGCCCTGAAGGCTATGAGTGAGCGTAACGACGCGCCCGAGCAAGCTTCCCGCCCTTATGATAAGGAGCGCGATGGTTTTGTGTTGGGTGAAGGCGGCGGCGCTATTATTCTAGAAGCCTACGAGCACGCAGTAGCCCGGGGGGCAAAAATCTATGCTGAGATTATCGGCGGCGGCATGTCTTCGGATGCTTACCACATCACCGCTCCTGACCCAGAAGGCAATGGGGTAGTGCTGGTGATGCAAAACGCCCTGCGCGATGCAGGCATTGGCCCAGAGGATGTGGATTACATTAATACTCATGGTACTAGCACGCCCCTAGGCGATGGGGCCGAGGTGAAAGCCATTGAGAAGGTATTTGGTGAGCATGCTTACAACCTAAACATTAGCTCCACCAAAAGCATGACTGGCCACCTGTTGGGCGGCGCTGGCGGTATTGAGGCTATTGCCTGTATTCTGGCTTTGCAGCATGGCGTGATTCCGCCTACCATCAACCACTTTACCGCTGATCCAGAACTAGATCCACGGCTGAACTTTACTTTCAACGAAGCGCAGAAGCGGGATATAAATGTGACGCTAAGCAACACCTTTGGCTTTGGTGGGCACAATACGTCGGTTCTGTTTCGCAAATTTCAAGGTTAATGACACGGCCGGGGCAGCCACTTCCGCTGTTCGGATTCTTCCGGCGGTTGCTGGGGCAGGATAGGGCTTTTCGCCAAGCCATTGCCACAGTGACTGGCCGCACGCCGGATAATATTCGGCTGTACCAACTGGCGTTCACGCACTCGTCGCTGGTGCGACAACAGGATGATAAAAGTCGTACTCAAAGCAACGAGCGCCTAGAGTTTTTGGGTGATGCCGTGCTCGGGACGGTGGTGGCCGAATACCTGTTTCGCAAGTATCCTTACGAGCAGGAAGGATTTCTCACGGAAATGCGCTCCCGCATTGTAAATCGTGAAAGCCTAAACGCCTTGGCTCTGAAAATTGGGCTGGATAAGCTGGTGCAGCTCGACCCAACCCAAGGCCGGGCGGCTCGTTCACGCTCCGTAAACGGTAATGCGCTGGAGGCCTTAGTAGGAGCTGTTTATCTGGATCAGGGTTACAAAGCTGCCCGAAAATTTGTGCTAGCCCGCTTGATTAAGCCTTACGTAGACGTAAAGTCGCTCACCACAACGACTGCTAATTTCAAGAGTAAGCTTATTGAGTGGGCGCAGCGCCAAGGCAAGCATCTGCGCTACGAGCTGGCCGGTGAGCCTCAGATGGGTGGCGTAATGGAATTTTCAGCTACCGTATTTGTGGATGATGAAGCCGTAGCAACGGGCATGGGCCTCTCGAAGAAACAAGCCGAACAAACAGCAGCCGAGCGTGCTCTGACAGTCTTGGGCGTATAGCTGCTCCCATTGTTTGTGCGCTGCCCGTCTTCTGCAGAGCTTTTGAGCCGCTAAGACAACTCTGGGGGGCAAAAAGTAGTTGTTGGCTAAACTATTCTCTCTTTCCATGCGATTAGCTGGCGCTGCCCTCAACCAGATTCCTTTTGACTGGCATCATAATCTACGTACCATTCGCGAAGCTATTGAGCAAGCGAAGGCGGCTGGTGTCGATTTGCTATGCCTACCGGAGCTAAGCCTGACAGGCTACGGGTGCGAAGACTTGTTTTTGAGTGATTGGCTATCGGCGGCAGCGCTCGAGTATCTGCAGCAGATTCGGCCCTGGACAGAGGGTATTCTGGTTTGTGTGGGTTTGCCTGTTCGCATTGACGGAAGGACCTATAACACTGCCGCTGTACTGCGCGACGGCGAAATTCTGGGCTTTGCTGCCAAGCAGTTTCTGGCCAATGATGGCGTGCATTACGAGCCGCGTTTCTTTAACTCCTGGCGGGCGGGCGAAACGACGACAATTGCGTGGCAAGGAGAGACATGGCCTTTGGGCGACTTAGTTTTTGAGCACCAAGGCATCCGTTTTGGCTTCGAAATATGCGAGGACGCGTGGCGTCCCGCTGCTGATCGGCCGGCAGGCCGTTTGATGGAGCGCGGAGTACAGCTCATTGTAAACCCATCGGCCAGCCATTTTGCCATGAGCAAAACGGATGTGCGCTACCAACTCGTATTGCAGGCTTCGCAAAAGTATAATTGCACTTACCTCTACGCTAACCTACTGGGCAACGAAGCTGGACGTATCATTTACGACGGCGAAATACTGGTGGCGCGTAATGGGCATTTGCTGCTCCGCAATCAGCTATTAAGCTTCAAGGAAGTGGACTTGGAGTGCACAGATGTTGACTTTGACTCAGATTTGCCCCCCACGGATGTTGTGCCCTTGCCCACGCCCGATGAATACCGCGAGCTGAACCAAGCCCTCAGCTTAGCCCTGTTCGACTACATGCGGAAGGCGCGCAGTCGTGGATTTGTGCTGTCCCTTAGTGGCGGCGCCGACTCCTGCATGTGTGCCGTAGCCGTGGCCGAAATGGTACGCTTAGGCACAGCGGAGCTAGGTACAGCCGAGTTCATGCGCCGTGCTGGGTGCTTCACAGCCGAAGAAATTGCGACGCTAGCTGGCCCGGTTGTGCTAGTAGACGACCAGAATGCACCCGGCCCAAAAGATGCTTCCCTCAGCCTACTTAATCAGGAGCAAAAAGCAGTCAATCAAAAGCTAACTGGCCGCTTGCTTACTACTGCTTATCAAGGCACGGTCAACTCTTCCGATGATACGTTTCAGTCGGCGAAGGAGTTGGCCGGCGAGCTGGGGGGCATTTTCTTTGATTGGACCATCGATGAGGAAGTGGAAGGGTATGTTGCCAAGATTGAACACGCTCTCAATCGGCCGCTGACCTGGCAGACCGACGATTTAGCTCTCCAAAATATTCAGGCGCGAGTACGAGCTCCGGGTATTTGGCTTTTAGCCAACGTGCAAAACTGTCTGCTGATTACCACGTCCAACCGCTCCGAAGCGTCGGTGGGCTACTGCACGATGGATGGCGACACAGCCGGCAGTATTTCGCCCATTGCAGGCGTCGATAAGGATTTCGTAAAAAAATGGTTGCGCTGGGCCGAAAAAGAACTTGGCTACCACGCTTTGCGCCACGTGAATGCGCTGCAACCCACGGCTGAGCTTCGCCCTTTGGAAGACAAGCAAACGGACGAGCGCGACCTGATGCCGTACGTGTTGCTCAACCGCATCGAGCGTCTGGCTTTCTACGACCGCCTCAGTCCACGCCAGGTGTTAGCCACTTTGGTGCAAGAAGAAGCATCGACCGATGCGGAACAGCTGAAAACTTATGTGAAGCACTTTTACTCGCTGTGGGCGCGCAATCAGTGGAAGCGTGAGCGTTACGCACCCGCGTTCCACCTTGATGACTACAATGTGGATCCGCGCTCTTGGTTGCGCTTCCCGATCCTGAGTGGGGGCTATACGCAAGAGCTAAGTGAACTATAGCCGCTGAGCGTGCCTTGACCAGGCTTATGCAGAGGAAATGTTGCTGCTTTGTATAAATCAAGGCTGTAATAATCAAGATGTTATGGAAATATAGAACTGTGAGCGCAAGTTTTACGCGTTAACTTGGCCTAAGCAGATATAAGCTTACTATGTGCAGGAAAAGCCGAGTGCTGAGCTTAGGTCGTTTTTATTCTTCGGTTTTCGCTTCACTGGTGTACACACTTCCGCTGCCCGTCGCTCACAGCATTCCGTCGTCCGGCCAAGGCTTCGCGGCATCTGCCGATGCCAAGTTGGTAGCGCAACTCCAGCAGGGCAGTGAGGCCGCGTTTCGCCAGTTGGTAGAACAATACCAAAACCGGATTTACCGCACGGTATTGGCGCTACTACGGTCGCCGGAAGAGGCGGAGGATGTGGCGCAGGAAGTATTCGTGGAGGTGTACCAAACAATCGATAGGTTTCGGGGAGAGGCCGCGCTGAGCACTTGGCTTTATCGGCTGGCCACCTCGCAGGCCCTTAAACACCGACAGCGCGCCAAGGCGCAGAAGCGCTTCGCTTATTTCACCAGCCTCTTGGGCTTCGATAATCAGGTGCTGCACGAGCCGGCCGACCATGCCCACCCGCAGGCCCAACTGGAAGGGCAGCAGCAGGTGACACTTTTACTGACGCATATTGCCCGCTTGCCCGACCAGCAGCAAGTGGCTTTTACGCTGCGCCACGAGCAGGAATTGAGTTACGAGGAAATAGCCGCTGTCCTCAGAACAACCGTGCCGGCCGTGGAATCTCTGTTGTTTCGCGCTCGCAAAACCCTTCGCAATCATCTTATTCCACTCTTGCCCCATGTCTGATCCTGCTACTCGCTCCTCTGCCGATGAGGAATTGGAAGACCTGTTGCGCCAGTGGCGTAACATGCAAGATGCCCAGCCTCAGCCTTTCTTCTATAGCCGAGTACGTGCCCGGCTCGTTGGGGAGGCAACCGGAGAGCGCCAACCGCTGCGTACTTGGCTGCGCTGGCCCAGCTATGCTGCATTACTGGGCATAGTGCTGTTACTTAGCGGCGACGGTGCCGCACTGCGCTCTGCAGAACCCGTAATTCACTATCAGCTTGATGGAGGCCCGCCGGCGCCTCTACCCGCCCGCCGCTAATTACTTCAGCACTGTCTCGTCGTGCTTACGCCCGATACCTGAATAGGTAAGCGGCTTACAAAGATGTAAGTCGAATGCCTGAGTACCTTTGCCTTTGTACCCCTCTTTTTTCTTCGCATGACCTCGCTGCTCGCTTACATTACATGGGACGTTGCGCCCGAAATCGTTAAGATAGGCCCCCTTACCCTGCGCTGGTACGGCCTGCTGTTTATGTCCGGCTTTGTGCTGGGTAGCTTTGTGCTGTCGCACATCTACCGTTCCGAGCGCGTATCGCCGCAGTGGGTCGATGTAATCACGATTTATATGCTGGTGGGCACTATTGTAGGTGCCCGGCTCGGCCACTGCTTATTCTACGACCCTGGCTATTACCTTACTCATCCGCTCGATATTCTCAAGATATGGGAAGGCGGGCTGGCTAGCCACGGTGCTACGCTGGGTATCTTGCTGGCGGTGTGGCTATTCAGTCGCAATAATAAGTTCGATTACCTCTGGACCCTCGATCGAATTGTGATTGTGGTGGCGCTCGGTGGTGCACTTATTCGCTTGGGCAACTTGTTCAACTCCGAGATTTTCGGCCACGAAACTACCGTGCCCTGGGCCTTCAAGTTTGTGCGCGACACGGAGCATTTAGTGAATGGTGTAGCCGTCCCACGTCATCCAACCCAGATTTATGAGTCGCTATTTTGCGTATTTTTGCTGGTGCTGCTGTACCTGATGTGGAACCGTACGAAGGAAAAAACGCCTAGAGGGCAACTGTTCGGCTTGTTCGTAGTGCTGCTGTTTACCTTCCGTTTTCTAGTGGAATTTCTCAAAGAAGATCAGTCTGACTTCGAGAGCGGAATGGTGCTGAACATGGGCCAGATCCTAAGTATTCCGCTGATCTTTATGGGTTTGTGGGTATTATTGCGCGCCGGCAAATGGCCCAGCAATCCATTCGGCTTTGCCCCTCGAGATTTAGAAGCACGCGCGGCCGCTGAGCAAGCCCAAAAAATGGTAAAATCGAAGTAGTCCATCATACAAGCACAAAAAAGCCCCCAGAGCAACTCTGGGGGGCTTTTTTGTGCTTGTAAAGTTGCTGATGCTTCCTTGCCTATTACTGGGCTCCAACATTGGCCCCTGATTTCGACTGGCCCTGCAACGAATACTGGTAAAGTGATCCTTCTTCCGTGCTGATAACTAGGGTTTGGTTATCGGTGAAAACAATGCCTTCTGTTTGGCCCGCGCCGGGCAAGGCTATACGCTGAGGCGTCGACTTGAGCAGTGTCTGAAACGAGTCGCCCTCATACAAAAACATCTCTTCCTTACCCATCAGAGCCAAGCGTTTGCCGTCAGGGCTTAAGTCAGCATCCGTTACCTCCCGTTGATAGAGAGGCTGGTAAGTAAGCGGGCGGTTTGCTGGCCGGGCTTATCCGGTACAGCATACACCTTACTGGTTGTTTGATTGGCGCGGTCGCGGGTGAAAAGATAAATCATGCCGTCGTGCCAGAGCGCAGCCTCGCAGTCGAAGTTCCGGGCACCTTTTGCGGGCGGAAATTCGCGCTGATCCGCATACGTGAATCGGATGGCGCCTACTTGCTTAGGGTTGGCTGGGTTGAGGCGGTAGATAGCCAGATCTTGGCGGCTGTTGTTGTTGTTGCCCGCATCTATCACGAATAAGTTGCCCTTGTTATCCTGCGCCAGGCTTTCCCAGTCTTGGTTCGGCACACTGAGTCTGGTTTCGTTCAGCAGCTTGCCCGTTTCGTCAATTTTGTAAAGAATAGGGGAGTTACCGGCGTCGCCGTGCGTGTAAAAGGTGCCTGCCTGATCGGCACGGGCCAAACCCGAGCTTTCTGGAACTGCTTTGTTAAGCGAACCTGTGCGGCTCAAACCTGGCACCGCTCCCTCCATAAGGCGATTCTCCAGGCTTTCCTTCTTATCCTTCTTCTTGCCCTTCTTGCCGCCTGCTACTTCATCGGACTGGGCCTGCGAACAACTAGCGCTAAGCAAAGCGCTGATTGACAGTGTTATGATGGGAATTAAACGCATGGGTTGAGAGTATAAAAACAGAAAAACGTTGCCTGACCCAGTAGGCACAAGCAACGGTTATGGTTAGCTATACGCAAGATTCACCTTAGGGTACGGGGTCGTAGCCATGGCCACCCCACGGATGGCACCGCCCAATACGGCGTAGCGCCAGCCAGCCACCGCGCCAGGGGCCAAATTTGCCGATGGCCTGCGCCGCGTAGGCCGAGCAGGTAGGCTGAAACCGACAGCTGGCTGGGGTGAGCGGCGAAATAAAGTGCCTGTACAACCAGATAAGACCAAGAAAAAAGCGCCGGAACAGGGAAGCCATAGCGAAGGTTATGCGAAAAGCAACGGCAAATTAGTTTTTGTGTTCGTTCCCTTGAGCAACAAACAAAAAGCAGGAATCGATCTAGTGAGTTGCGTACCCGTATGCAGTCCGCCAAATGAGTATAACAAGACAAGGTTTCAACAAAATATGCTCACTACTCGCCCCACCTGAGTAAGTTTAGCCTTTGCTTTATAGAAGTCCCTTTCTTACACACTCACTTCCCCTTTTCATTCCCACTACCCACCCCTTATGCTGAAAAAAATCTGGGCAAATGCGTTGCTGCTGGTACTCTTGTTACCAATGGCCGCCCGTGCCGACGAAGGAATGTGGCTGCCGATGTTTGTGAAGCGCCTCAACTACGTCGATATGCAGAAGAAAGGTCTGCAACTGACGGCCGAAGAAATCTATGATATCAATAATGCTAGCCTGAAAGATGCTGTAGTGCAGCTGGGGGGCTTTTGTACGGGCGAGTTGGTGAGCGGCCAGGGCTTGCTGCTCACCAACCACCATTGTGGCTACGATGCTATTCAGAGCCATAGTACGCCCGAGAAAAACCTGCTTGCCGACGGCTTTTTTGCGGCCAATAAGAGCGAAGAGAAACCCAACCCCGGACTGTTTGTCGACATTTTGGTGCGGATGGAAGACGTGACGGGCCAAGTACTGGAGGGCATCACCCCCCAAACGCCGGAGCAGGAGCGCGTCGCGCTGGTGCAGCAGCGGCAGAAGCAACTCGCTGACGCAGCCAAAGAGAACGGCCAGTACGTAGCCTACGTGCGCGATTTCTTTGCCGGCAACGAGTACTATATGTTCGTGTATCAGCGCTTTGGCGATGTGCGGCTGGTAGGTGCTCCACCCGAATCAGTGGGCAAATTTGGCGGCGACACTGACAACTGGATGTGGCCCCGCCACACCGGCGACTTTTCCATGTTTCGGGTGTATGCCAGCAAAGACAATAAGCCCACCACCGGTTACGTAGCCGACAATGTGCCTTATGTGCCCAAAAAGCACCTACCCGTGAGCCTGCAGGGAGTGAGCGAGGGCGATTTTGCCATGGTATTTGGCTTTCCAGGCCGCACGCAGCGCTTTCTGCCCGCCGCTGGCCTTCAGCTAACGCTTGACCAAAGCAACCCAGCCCGCATCAAACTGCGTGATACCCGCCTGAAACTGTGGAAGGAAGATATGGATGCCGACCCTGCGCTCCGCCTCAAATACGCCTCTAAGTACGCCAGCATTGCTAATTACTGGAAGTACTACATTGGGCAAAACGAAGGCATGAAGCGCCTGAAAACGGTAGATAAGAAAAAAGCAGAAGAAGCGCAGTTTGCCCAGTGGATTGCCGCTGACCCCGCCCGCCAGCAACTCTATGGCAGTGCCTTGCAGGATATCAATCAGAATTACGCGGCGCTACGTGAGTTCAACCTAAGCAATGTGTACTTGAATGAGGCCGCATTCGGTACCGAAATCATGACGTTCGCGGCTCGAATGCTGCCTTTGCATTCGTTGCTGAAAGATCCGAATGCTGATAAAGCTGCCATTCAAAAGGCTACAGCCGATTTGAAGGAACCAGCCGCCGAGTTCTTCAAAGACTACAGCGCTACCACGGATAAGAAGGTTTTTGCCGCCCTGATGGGCCTCTACTACACCGATGTGCCCAAGGCTCAGCACCCAGATGTATTTCAAACGGTAGCCAAACAGTACGGTGGCTCCATGAAGAAGTACGCCGACTACGTGTTTGGCAATACCTTCCTGACCTCCCCAACGAAGCTAAACGCTTTTCTGGCGGCACCTACCTTAGCCAAGCTGGAAGCAGATCCGGCGTTCAAAACAATGAACTCCGTGTACCTGAACTATGTGCAGAAAATTGCCCCCCAGCTGCAAGCCAGCCAAGCTACCATGGGCCGGGCCAACCGCCAGTATGTAGCAGGTCTGCGAGCCAAGAACACCGATAAAGTGTACTCGCCCGACGCGAACTCGACGCTGCGCCTGAGCTACGGTACCGTGCGCTCCTATCAGGGCCGCGATGCGGTAAGCTATGACTATCAGACGACGGGAAAGGGCATTTTGGAAAAAGAAGATCCTACGAACCCCGAATTTGTGGTGCCAGCCAAGCAGGTGGCGCTTTTGAAATCTAAAGACTTTGGACCTTATGCCAATAAGGACGGGCAACTACCGGTGGCCTTTATCACGGATAACGACATTACGGGGGCAATTCCGGCTCACCTGTCATCAACGGGCGCGGCGAGCTGATCGGATTGGCTTTCGATGGCAACTGGGAAGCCATGACTGGCGACCTGGCCTACGACCCCGACCTGAAGCGGTGCATTAATGTCGACATCCGCTACGTGCTGTTCTGCGTGGATAAGCTTGGTGGCGCTAAGCACCTCGTTGATGAAATGACCGTAGTGAATAAGGGACCCAATCCGGGCGTCGGCGCTACTGCCAGCACGCCTAGCCAGGTAAATGGCGCTTGGGAAGCCGGGAAGATGAAAACCAAATCGGCTGAGGCCGGCAAGATCAAAATCAAGAAGAAAAAGAACAAAGAGAAAGCCGAGGCCAGCGCGAATATGTAAGGCCCACGACTTTATTGCTGTTTAAAAAGCCCCTTAGATGAATCTGGGGGCTTTTTTGTGTACCAATAGTAGCAAACCGATTGACCGCAATTGCGCCGTGATAAGATGGCTTTACATTCTCGTTATAATAAAAACGCGAACGGAAACATTTGCCGCGAAATTTGCTTTGGGCGTGCGAGGCATAAATTAGCCTCATATCTCCTTATTATGCTAAACGGGTACTTATCGTTAGTAAGCTTATTTCTTTCCGTTACTATTTCTATTGCGAGTGCTGGAAACGGCCCTGGCGTGCGTGGTGCGCGGGCGGCAGCGCTGGGCAACGCGTCGGTAACAATCACGGATGTTTGGGCAGTAGGCAACAACGTAGCCGGGCTGGGCCAAGTAAGTCAAACTAGTTTCGGTTTCTATGCTGAAAACCGCTATTTAAGCTCTGCATTCAATAACGTGGCGCTTGTGGTGGCTACTCCGATGGGTGCAGTACATACCGAAAAGCCCCCCAGTCGTGGTGTAATCGGCTTCGAAGCGCAACGTTTTGGCAATAATCTGTATGCTGAGCAGCGGCTGGGCTTAGGCTACGGATATCGGGGCGGACAGATCAGCGTGGGTGGCCGCGTGGATGTATTGCAGGTCAGTATTCAGGGCTTGGGTAGTAAAAGAGTGGTTGCTGCTTCGCTGGGAGGGCAAGCTGAACTGATTCCAGATAGGCTGATATTCGGGGGATATTTATATAATCTGAATCAGGCGCGCTTGGCTGCCTATGAGGATGAGCGGGTGCCCACTGTGCTCAAAGCTGGGCTCTCATACCGCCCCACGAGTAAGCTAATGCTCAACGTGGAAACGGAAAAAGATGTGGAGCAGGATGCTGATTTCAAGGCGGGTATTGAGTATCAGTTGCTGGAGGCGTTGACGCTTCGGGCCGGATTTGCTTCTCTAGTGGAGCAAGCCACAGCCGGCGTAGGCTTTAAAGCCGGCCGTTTTCAGATAGACTATGCCGCGGCTTGGCAATCGGCGCTGGGCTTGAGTCAGCATGTGGGCGTGAGTTTGCAGTGGGCTAAAAAGTGAGTGCTACGTCCAAAAAAGCCCCCCAGTATAGGTCAAGCCTGGAGGGCGCGCACGATGGGATGCTACGCTGTACCACTGCCAGCAAGCATCGTTGGTGGCGTACTATAGTGTGGGCCTGCGGGATGCTGTGTCTGATTTTGCCTCTGCGGCTTCAAGGGCAGGACTACGTGCGCCCCGCCGCCGATCTGGACCGGCTCGTGCAGGAATTGTTTGCCGAAATTCAGAGCGACGAGGTAGCTTTTGAAGATGTATATGAAACCCTGCTGCTTTATTATCAGACGCCTCTAAACCTGAATACAGCCAGCCGGGAAGAACTGCGAGGCTTACTATTGCTTTCGGAAACGCAGATTTCAGCCTTGCTGGATCATCGGCAGCAGCTTGGTCCGCTCCTGAGCTTGTATGAACTGCAAAGCATTGTGGGCTTTGAGCAAGTGCGCAGTATTTACCGCGTGGCACCTTTCGTAACGGTACAATCTGGAAACCAGAACGCTGCGCGTGGTCCGCTCTGGCAGCGTATACTGCACGAGGATAATAATGCCTTATTTCTGCGCTACGAGCGAGGTTTGCAGGCTCGTAGAGGCTATGCCGCCGCTGATACTACCAGCACCGGTCGACCACTTAGTCGCTATCTCGGCTCACCCGATAAGCTTTTGGTGCGTTATCGCGTCAGTCACACGCGCGACTTTAGTCTGGGTTTTACGGCGGAGAAAGATGCGGGTGAACCACTGATTTGGAAACCTGGGCAAGGGCGTCTGGGGGCCGATTTTTACTCCGCACACTTTGTGGTGCAGGAGCGAGGCCGACTCAAAACCCTGGCCTTGGGTGATTACCAGCTGCAATTTGGCCAGGGCTTACTGCTCTCATCGGGTTTGCAGGTAGGCAAGGGGGCTGAAACTATCACCACCCTGCGGCGCAGCAGCTTAGGTGTGCGACCCTATTCATCGGTGCTGGAAACGTCCTTCTTTCGTGGGGCGGCGGCAACCGTAAGCTTGCACAAGACCGTGCGCGCGACAGCGTTTTTCTCGGCCAAAAAAGTGGATGCAAATCAACAGTTTGCCACCGATTCGCTGGCCATCTACGATACATTTTCGTCGGGTATCAGCACCAGTGGCCTGCACCGCACCACTACTGAGTTGGCCAATCGGAAGCGTTTGCACGAAGCTGTAGCCGGCGGTAACATCACTTATACAAGTGTGGGGGGCGATTTTGCGGCCGGCGCTACCTTGGTAGGCACACACTATGACGTGGCTTTGCAGCGCCGTCCTGAGCCCTATAATCAGTTTGAGTTTCGGGGGAAAGATAACCTGGCGGTGGGCCTTCACTATAGCTATGTGCTCGGTAACGTGCTCTTTTTCGGTGAAACAGCGCGCTCCAGCAGCGGTGGCTTGGGCACCGTAAATGGCCTGTTGGCCAGTCTGGCCACCAACGTAGAAGCCTCCATCCTGTACCGCCGCTACGACCGCAACTTTCACACCTTTTACGGGCAGGCCTTTGGCGAAAATACGCGTAACATCAACGAAAGCGGGGTGTACCTGGGCCTAAAAGTGCGACCTGCGCCGCGCTGGGAAATAACCGGGTATTATGATCAATTCTGGTTTCCGTGGTTGAAGTATCGTGTTGATGCCCCCTCGCGCGGCCACGATTATTTGCTGCGCTTCTCGTTTGCGCCTACCAAAACCAGCCAACTCTATGTGCAAGTCCGCTCACGTACCAAAGACCAGAACGCCGACCTGACGCCCTCTCGCTCCGTGCCCCAGCCCATACCCACCGAGCGCCGCAGCCTGCTGCTTTTCTACGACGCCGCGCCCTCATCTAGTATCAGTCTGCGCACGCGTCTGCAAGGCACTCATTACCGCGACGACGGAGCCACGCCGCACACAGGTTTCCTGTTAGCCCAGGATGCCACCGTTCGCCTCAACCGCTATTTGCGCCTTAGCGCCCGCTACGCCCTCTTTGACACCGACGACTACGATACCCGGCAGTATGCTTTCGAGCAGGATGTGCTGTACGCCTTTTCGGTGCCCGCGCTCTTCGGTCGTGGTACGCGCACGTACGCGTTGGCGGAGGTAAAATGCACTCGCCACCTCACGTTCTGGCTGCGCTATGCTGCTACGCAATATCGCCATCAGCAAGTAATCAGCTCCGGCCTGGAAGAAATTGAGGGCTCCCTTCGTTCCGACGTGAAGATGCAGGCTCGTTACACATTTTAATACGTCCTTAGCGTATCGGGTAAGCACTTGACTTCAATGCAGTGCCAGCGGAAGTAAGGGTGATTTTGTGTGGTAGAGCACGAGCATTAAACCGGTGAGTCTATTCCTTCAGCAGGCGTGTTACGCTGGTACCTTGGGGCATAGTCAGGCGCAGATAATAAACGCCCCGGCTCAGGCTGCGCAGGTCGAGGTGGTACTGTAGCGGAGCTATTGACTTAGCTACTGTTTCCTGGCGAATAATGCGCCCTATAGCATCCGTAACGAGCACGCGAATGGGGCCTGACTGTTGGTTGTGCACTTCTAGTTGAAAGACACCAGTGCTGGGATTAGGGAAAACCTCCACCGTACCAAGTGCAACGCCAGAGACTGAGCTAGCCAGTACACCGGAAATAGTGAAGTTCTGTGGAGAGATGGCGAAGAAAATATTGCCCGCTGCCTGCACCTTTATGCGGGCTGTAGTAGTACTCAGACCAGCAGGAATTAGCACCGTCTCAGAACCATCATTGGGCGTAGCGGTAGTCAGCGTGGTAGGAAAAGTGAGTCCTCCATCGGTAGAAAGCAGAATTGCCACCTGCGCGGTGTTGATGGGCGCCTGGTCTGTACCAGCCACATCCCAAATGACTTCTTGATTTGTCCCGGCTACCCAAGTAGTTGGCGCCGTTGGAGATTTAAGCAGAAACGGGCCAGCAGTGCCGATCACGGCTACGCTGGTCGTATCATAATCGGTGCCCCCGGCCGGCCGGCGCTGGTCGCGGGCTACCAAGCGAAAGTGCAGGCGCCGGGCGTAGGTAGGCAACAGCTCACCAGGCGGCAGCTCGGCAGCTCCAAGTAAGCTGCCGAGGTCTGGAAATGTCCGGCTAGTAGAGGCGCTGGGGGGCAAAAAACGGAACAGGGGCGCATCACCGGTCGGAGTAGCGGGGTTGCCGGCGGTCCCAAGGTCGTTCTGCTCCCAGGTATAGGCTACCGCGTCGTCATCAGGGTCAGAGCCTGTGCCGGTGAGCGTGAAAGGTGTGCTGAAGGGAATGCGAAAATTGCCCCCCGCATCCACTGTCGGTGGCCGATTGCCGCTGGCCGTAACCTGAGCGCAGGTGCCAAACGCGGCCACGTAATCCAGGATCTGATCGAGGCTGCGTGAATGGAAGTAAGGGAAGCTGCTTGGTTGAATATTCTGAGGCGAGCACAGGCCCGCATAGCTCATCAGGGAGCTGCCACTGCCCGGCTCATACGCCTGGCTGTCAACGCGGCTGCTGGCACAAAATCCGGTGGTACCGTTGAATGTATGATCGGCCCCAAACTGGTGGCCTAGCTCATGCGCCACAAAATCCACATCGAACGCGTCGCCGCTGGGGTCGGCCTGGCCTGTAGTGCCACTCGCCTTGAATAAGGCATCGCACACGGTGCCCACGTAAGCCAACCCGCCAACTCGCGTACCAAACACATGCCCCAGATCATAATTAGCCGAGCCAATCAGCGCATCCGTGGTGCGCTGGTTCTCGGTGAGCAAATCCGACGCGTTATTATTAGTGTACGGGTCGGTGGCAGGATCAAGGAAAAGCAGAGCATCATTGGTGGGCACAAGTTGCAGCTGAATGGCTAGTTCCTGCTCATAAATACCGTTCACCCGGTTTATAGTTGTCACGATGCCGGACAGGGCAGCAGCCTTCGTTCCGCCTTTAGTTATCGCATATTCGCCCGTACAAGCCACGGCCAAACGGTAAGTCCGAAGCTGCGCGCCATTGGACCGCAACTCATTGGAAGCGGGGGGCAATTTCAGCTTTGCATCAGTGGTAAGACAGGCCTCACCATCCGGGCGCATCGCCGCTCGATAAAATACCCGATGATTAACGGTGTCACCCGGCGCGGCAGGGTCGATGTAAACAGTTGTGGCACCAGTCAATATTTGTGCGTGAAACCCAGCGGACGTCAGATCGAGGTGGGCTGTAGTTGTCGAGTTATCAAGGCTCTGCGCCGTATACGTTTTAATGCGTGGATAACGAGCAGCTAGCTGAGGATGCAGCACAGCAGTTTCCGTCACCTGAAAGCGTTGGCTGGAGCCATCTGGAAAAGGAAGCGAAAGCACAGTTTCCTGACCGAGCTGAGCACCTTTACGAATAACTGGAGCGGCTTGTAGCGCTGTCCGCAAAGCCGACGTCTGAAAGCGAACTGCCCGAAACTGAGTTAGGCCGGAAGCCAAAATCCGTGCGGCGGCAGAGGCAGGCGCAGCATCCGCCCATATAGTCTTGGGTACTTGCGCAACGGCTTCCACTGCACCCAACAGCATAAATAAAAACAGCGGCCAGCGCCTACTAGGGCGGCCAGCCCAAAGAAAAATTACGGGCATAAAGAAGTACCTATCGGCAAACAAGTTACGCCTCTGTCCGAGAAAGGTAGCCGGGTAGCAGTGAGCGCACTAGAGTAGTATTTTCATGCAACGATACTTATCGGTTTTGAAAGGTGCCAACTCCCAAATAATTTGCCCCCCAGACATAAAAAAAGCCGGCCTTAGGCCGGCTTTTTTATAACACAAAGTCTGTTACGCTTCATTTTTCAGCAGTACCAGTTGCGCTTTATCAGCCGTGCTGATTTTGCGGCGAAACTCGACATATGCCGGATAATCGGTGCGGGGAAAGCGGGTGCGGGGCATGTGCAAACGCCGCACATATTGTAATGTGCCGTCGGGCAACGTTTGAATTTGGCTGGAATACGTTCCAAAAGCCGTCGTCAGCTGTACCGGAGGCGGTAAGGTTTCTGCCTGGAAGCCAGCCGGCACGTGTATGCGCACCGTATCGGCATGCGAAAAGGCATGATCGAGCCAAATATCGGCCCGGCGCTCACCCACGGGCGCTGCCAAGGCTGGCAGGCGGCTGAGCAGATTTGGCGTGAGGAAAGCCCGTTTGCCGCTCGGGGGGGCAAAATTGGGTAACGTAAGCCCAAGCGTTTCTACCACGGCCGGCAATGCTGTGCGCCGGTCAGGAGCGAGATTAAACTTTGTGATGCTGAAGTTGGGCAAAGGCAATGATTCAGCAATTTGCTTTTTCTGATCAGCCGGGGATAAGCCGTGAAGCAATTGGCTATGGTGATCTTGTTCCTGCCCCGTGCGCATCGTCCGAACGCTGACAGTGGCCGTGCCTTGGGCATCCAGATAGAGGTCAGCGCGCCGCTCGCGTCGGTTTTCAACGGCACCATAACGAGGCGTACGCACAATTTTGCCCCCCGTAGGCGTGAGCAGCAACGCGTGACGGTTGCCGGTAAAGCTGCCCATGTAGCCGAACGCTTGATTCTGACTCGTGCACTCCAGCCACACTGTATCTGCCTTAGCTGCTTTCAGCGGTACACAGAGCACAACGTGGTTAAACTGATTGCTTGGGAACTCCGTCCGAATATCTGCCTCATCGGCCCGCACCAGGGCGCAGTAGGCAGTGACGTCGGCAGCCTTAAGCAAAGCCATGCAATAGTTAGTCAGCGCCTTGCAGTCGCCGTAGCCGGTTGCACTCACGGCGCTGGCCGGAAAGGTCTGCCATCCGCCTAATCCCAGTTGAATAGAAATGTAGCGTGTATTGGCTTGCAAATACTCATACACCTTGCGAATGCGGGTCCGCTCGTCAGGTACATCTTTCACCAAAGCTGCGATGCGCGCTTTCACGTCGGCGGGTAGCACGTCGCGGCCCGCATTCAGATCGTAGTTCCACTGGCCCAGCGTCTGCCAGGAGGTGAGTGCGCCCCGATGGCCTTGCACTTCAAAGGCGGTAGGCGCAGTTAGCACGGCGGGCACTAGCTCTTCCAGGGGCGGACCGGCTGTCTCCTGCTCCAGCGCCACCAAGTTGGCTACCTGCCACTGATATACATCCAAGGCGCCCTGCTTGCTGCGAACCACAGCTGAACTGCCGGGCAAGTGGCGCTCCTGGTAGCGTAGCGGCAACTCCGTGGGCGTTATCACCCGAAATGAGGCGTGCTCCACCGCGACGTGCTCACCAGCTTGTGGATGCCAGGAAGAGTAGAACAAAGGATTGTCCGAAGTGACTTCGTACTCAAACTCAACGGTGTAGGGGTAGGTAGCCTGACTTAAATCGGCGAGCCGGCCGCGCGTGTCGGTCGCCAGACTAATTCCATCGGCGAGGCTGTAGTCTTTTACATCCGAGGCCTTCAGCTGCCGAATCAGCCGCCCGTTTGCGTCATAGACAGCGCCGCGCAGGTAATTCACCGAGTTTAGCTGATCGTAAGACACCAGTTCGCCCGCCCAATGCTTACCATTGTCGTCGAGGATGGTGGCTGCGCGGTGCACCGTCTGCACCGTGCGTCCCACCGATTTTACTAGTAGAGTCTCCTCATATTCGCGCACTACAGCGTGGGCATTTTCGCGCAGGCTGGTGGGCAAATCTGACAGTGCATATTTGGGGGGCTGCCCTCCGGCCCAGGCCGCTGAGGCAACCAGGCCGCTCAGCGTAAAGCCAAGGCTTGCACGGCGCAGAGTAGTTAAAAAATAGCTCATGATTTCTTCTTCAACACAATCTGCTCGGCCTGCTTGGCCAGCATACGGCTATAAAACTCGCGCAGGTACGTGTATTCTTCCGCCGAATACACGGCCCGACGCAGCGTCATGCGGCTCATAATCTGGATAGTGCCCGGCGAGGCTGCCACCTGATATGTAAATAAGCCCCCATCTTCGGGCAGCTTTACAGCCGTAGGTTTGGGCATATCCTCCGGTTCGTAGCCGGCAGGGAGAGTAATGTTCAACTGTACTGTTTCGTCATAAGGAGCCGCAAAATCAACCGGAAAACGACGGTCTTCGTGCACAAAAGGATTGCGTTCCGCGCTGAAGTGCCGCACCAGATTCAGGTAAAGGGTAGGAGTAGGGGCATCAGCGCCGGGTGCGGTAAACTCGTAATCTAGGGTAAGTGGTTTGTGCAGGGTTTCGCGCTCTTTGAAGGCATAGGCAGGAATGGACCAGCCCTCGTGGGTTTTGGCCATATCTTCCATAAACTTCTTCTCTCCCTTTTTTTCCAGGGTTTCACGTTGGTCCAGCCCTGCGTAGCCGCCGTTTTCCCGGTGCACTTTACCCTTCATGCCCCCGCGCTCATCCATCGTGAGATGGACTAGATGATAGTTTACATAGCGTTGAGCAGGTGTAAGGCTTACCCACCGCGACTTGCCCGCGCCCGGCAGCAACAGGCGACCCGTCCCGCTGAGGCAGCGCGTCGGAAGCATTCCGAAAGGGAGCAAGGCATCGGTAGCGTCGGCTAGCAGTTCTTGGTTGCCGGGTAAAGCAACATGGGCTACCACGTAGTTGAAGCTCGACATCAAGGGCATTGTCTCCGTCAGGCGGCCATGGCTGCGAGTGCTAAGTACTACGGGGTTGGCCTCCAAGCCAGCATCGCGCAACGCCGCGATGAGCAGCAGGTTTACGTCGGCCGAATTGCCGGTATGCTGATCGTAAGTGCGCTTAAGCGAGCCAGTACTCAGCATCCAGTCAGTGCCGTTGTGCTTCACGGCTTTGCGCACCATAGCGTGTACCGCTGCGGCGCGGGCCGCTGGGTCGGTGTGCTGGGCGGTGATGGCTGCCAGCTCTGCTTTCAAGAAGCCGCCGCGTTTCAGCTGAGACCCTAGGTTTTCGTGATTAAGCAGTTCATCATCAATTTTTTGCCAAGAGCCGGCTACACTTTCGTACGCTTGTCCAGGCCATTGATATCCGGCTAATTCGAAGTCCACGCGGGCAACATAGTCCTTAGAGGTCGTCATAAAAGGCTCATTACGGAAGCCGGGTACCTGCTTCATAGCCCAGCGGTAGTTGGTAACGCGCGGCGTCACGGTTGTAGAGCTAGGCCCTGTGCGCCCGCTTCCTCCACTCATTGCAGTGCCTTCATTGAATGACCCACCCTGACTAAAGCTGAACTGCGTGAGTCCTTCGGTGCGCTCCTGCACAGCTAGAGGCTCATAGCCCTGAAATAGCTGCTTGTAATCGAAATACTCCGGAATAGCCGCCCGATACTCGCTCCAGCGCACGGGGATGTAGTGCTGAAACTGCCAGTCCTGGAAGTTGAACAGGAAATCGGAGTTGACGGTGTAGGTATACTCAATTACGGAGCCCTCACGCACGTTGGGCAGCGTGAACTTGCGGATGAAGTTGTTGGTCGTCTGCTGCTCCATGAAGGTAGCATCGGAAGCCATTTTCTCCTTCACTAGCTGCCCGTTCACCATATTGTAAGTGAAGCCGCGTAGTGCCGAAATCTTCTCTTCGTTGGAGCCCTTTTTATAAAGTGGCACCTTCACGATGGCCCAGTCGTAGCCCGATTTTTTGAGGATTTTGATCCGAGTAACGCGCTCAAAAACTAGCTTAAAGTCGCCGCTGCCGGTTTCGAAGCGAGTGCGGCCGAAGTCGCAGAGCACGACGGCTTCAGCGGCGCTGTCGGCCACAAAGTTTTTGGCGTCGAAATCAGCTAGGTCAGGCTTGCCAAACTTGATCGGATCAGCCTGACCAAAGACGGGAAGTTGGGAAGCGCCCGTCAGTAGCAATAAAGTTAGAGCGCTACGATGGAGTAAATTTTTCGGCATAAAGTATTGCTGTTGAATGAGGTTGAGATTATTCGGAGGAAGAAAATTACTCGGAGAGAATACAGGGCAAAGTGAAATTTTACAGTTAAAGTATTCCGGGCATTCCCGTGCCTAGAGTCGTCAAAAAATGCAATAGGCTTACTGTAAGATGAAGCGTTATAAAGTATACATGCTTAATTACTTGCGCTTTACCACAATGGCCTCCGCGTGCTTTGCTACCACGCGACTGTACAGTTCGCGCAGGGAAGCATATTCCTGGGCTGAATATTCGGTTTTGCGAAGCTGAAGGCGGCTGCTGATATGCAGGGTATTTTGCTGCGGCGTGATATTGAATTGAAAACGCCCCCCATCGTTGGGCAGGGTTAGCAGTAGGTTAGCTGGAAGTTCCTGCACTTCATAGCCGGCTGGCAACGTCAGTACTATAGTTTGGCTATGCTCATGGGGCATTCCAAAATCGACTGGGAACTGCCGATCTTCAAAGCGAAAGGGATTTTGAGCTTCTCCAAGGTGGCGTAAAGGCTGCACGTATAGCGTGGTAGCTGATGACTCAGCACCCGGGATTTTTACGCCAACTTCTACGCTAAATGGTTGCTGTGAGGCGGCAACGTTATTGAATACGGGCCCTGTCAGGGTCCACTCGGGCCAGCGTTGCTGCAAATTCTTGACAAACTGTTGCTCGGTGGTGCCGGCTAGTTGTTCGCGGGCCTCTATGCCAGCATAGCCTGTGTGCTCTAGCTTAACTTTGCCCCCCAGTGCGCCCTGCTCATCTAACGCCAGTTGGGCCGAGGTATAACGGGTGTAGCGTTGGGTTGGCACCAACGACACCCAGCGGCCGCCCGCCTTGTCAACCAGCCGACCTTGTCCATTGAGGCAGCGCTCGGGCAAGATACCAACAGTGGTGAGGGGTGCGGTAGCATCTACTAACACCTCTTTGTTATCAGGCATGGTGACCAGAGCCGCCACATAGTTGAATTGGCTGAGTACGGGCAAATCAGTCTGGATGCGGCCGTGGCTGCGGGTGCTGATCAGCAGCAGTTCTGCCGCCAGACCAGCCGCGCGTAGCGTATTAATGAGCAGCAGATTCAGCTCGGCTGCGTTTCCAGTGCCTTGCTCGCATATGCGCTTCAGTGACGCTGTGGTGTACAAACGATTTTGCCCGTTGTAATGCACCGTGCGCTGCACTAATGCCACGGCCGCATTCAGGCGCTCCGTGGGATTAGGATATTGCGCCACTAAGGCTGTTGCAGAATTTGTGAGCGGCGTAGTCTTGCTTAGTGCTAAGCCGAATTGCTCGTCATTCAGCAATTCAGAGGCTATTTTCTCCCAGGTGCTGGTTATCTGCTGGTATTTCTGCTCGGGGTACTGAATGCCATCTAATTCGAAATCCAGACTGCTGATATAGTCCCGCGCGGTTGTCATGTAAGGCTCGTCGCGGAAAGCCGCAACATCCTTCATTACCCAACGCGAGCTGAGCGCCTGAGCGCTGATCTGCATCGTGTTGGTGCCGCTACTTGCTACCTGATTGCCATAGGAGTCCTTTTTGGCCATGCGAATGCTTGTGCCATAGGCGACGGCCTGACTTTCCTTTACCGCGAAAGGCAGATAGCTGCGAACGGTAGCTTTGTAGGTAAAGAACTGCGGAACGACGGTGCGGTACTCACTCCAGCGCACTGGAATGGTATGCTGAAACTGCCAGTCCTGAAGGTTGAACAGGAAGTCCGATTTGATGGTGTAGGAGTACTCGATAATGGACCCCTCACGCACATTGGGCAACGTAAAAGCGCAGCGCAGATGATTCGCATCTACCTTTTCTTCGAAGATGGCTTCTTTGTTCAGCTTCTCCTTCACTACCTGGCCATTCACCAGATTGTAAGTGAAACCCTTAAGGCCATTTATTTCTTCCTTTCGCCCGTCTTTATGGTAGAGCGGCACCTGCACGGTAGCCCATGCATAACCAGCTTTGCGGTGGATGCGCAGACGCGTAGTACGCTCAAATACCAGCTCGAAACCTTCGTCGCCACCCTTGATCTTCGACTGCCCAAAGTCGCACAGGATTTCGGCGGCAGCCGTCGTATCAGCTTTAGCTTGGGGGGCAAAATCGGCGGCCTTTACATCGCCGAACTGAATGGGAGCTTGCTGAGCTTGGCAAAATTGCCCCCCAACAAGAAAAACTATAGCCAGAGCTGACCAGTGGCCTACAGAAGAAGGCATAAGGAAACAATAAAAGGGATAAGAATAGCTTATACTCCTTCATGCATAGCTCCTTAAAATAAGCCAAAATCACCGTGTAGGAAAGAGACCGGGAATCCGGCAACCAAAAGTGCAAGATTGACGCGTCTCTTCCAAGTTTTCTGCTATATAGATTTATGTATACGTTAAGCGGTAGCTCGAACTCGCTCTTCGGCCCGTACGCCCCACATCAGGTAAGCCAGCGCGGCTAGCGTAGCAATGGCTCCAAGTGCGTGTACATAAGGCAAATGACTGGCGATGTTGCCATACAGCCAGCCCGACAGCAGCGCCCCCAGCCCAATGCCGGCTTCCAGCGCGATGTACATGGTGGCCACGGCCCGTCCGCGCCGCTGCTCATGGCTCAGGTCGATGGTCCAGGCGTAGAGGGTAGGGGAGTTAAGCCCTGCGGCTAAGCCGAATATGACGGCAGCAGCTAGAAATATTGTTGCCGAGTTGGCTACAATCAGCAGAATCATGGAGAAAGCCAGCAAGGCCGCCGAGACCCGTAGAATTGGTACGCGCCCGTAAGTGTCGGAAGCGCGGCCTGCCACTAGCCGCACCAATAAGGATGCAGTGGTAAAAAAGGTAAAAAACAGCCCTTTGTTGGTGATGCCCAGCAGTTGGCTTTGGTCGGGAATAACGGTGAGCACAATGCCGAATGGGAACAGGCACAGCAGCGTAACAATAGCCGGCGCGCGCACCTGAGGTTCCAGTACCTCACTCCATTCCAAGCGTAGCAGACGCCAGCTAAACCGTTCGCGCTGGGCTTGGGGCAAGGTTTCAGTCATGGTGCCCTGCACTGCTAACGATAGTAACGCCGCTCCTGAAGAGCAGTAAAACATTGTTTCGAGCGAAAACTGATTGGTAATCAAGCTTCCTACTACTGGCCCGGCGGCCATACCTAAACTGCCCGCCACACCCAGTAAGCCCATTGCCTCACCCCGGCGCTGGAGCGGAATGATATCGGCAATAAAGGCGGCCGTGCCAGTAGGTTTGAAACCCGTGCTGAATCCGTGAAGCAGGCGCAGCAGCAGAAACCCCGCAACCGTGGTTACCCAGGGGTAGAAGAAGCCGCACAGAAAGCACACCAGCGAGCCAAATACCATTACCGGAATACGCCCCACAGTATCGGCCAACTTGCCACTAAACGGCCGCGAAATTCCCGCCGTAAGTGTAAAAAGCGCAATGATAAATCCTTTATAGTCAGCTCCGCCCAGCCGCGTGAGATAATCAGGGAGCTCCGGTAGGAGCATATTGAAGCTGATGAAAAACAGAAATGAACTCAGACACATCAGCCAAAAGCCAGCCGAGTAAATACTGTTCTTGAAGAAGCGCATAGATGCAAAGGTACGCCTCCTCACACCAGTTGGTTAAAGTTTTTGCCCCCCATGAGCAAGCAGCAGCGAAAGCAATAAAGCGAAGCTGTACACCTCTAGGGGTGTTTGTTCTAACTGTATTAAGACCTGGGTTTTACGGTAGAATCGTCACCCCGTAACTCGCGCATATTTGCGTAATGCGGGCAAAGTCTGGCGGACCGGGCGGTAGTTGGTTCAACTCCTCAAACATGCGCTCTATCCCAGCCGGAAAGATGGATAAATGAACCTTGGCTTTGGCATCGCCCACCACAGTAAAGCGGTGCGCTACGCCGCGCGGCACGTAGGTTAGCTCGCCTGCCTTCAAGGTTTGAACCGTGTCTTCTATATGAAACTCAACCGTGCCTTCCAACACATGAAACACCTCGTCTTCATTGGCATGCACGTGCTTCGGAACGCCGATACCGGGGTCATTCCATTGTTCTATCAGCGTGAACTGATTGTTGGTGTCCTTGCCACTTAGCATAATACGCTGATGATCACCTAGCACGGTGAGCCGAGTCCCGTCTTCCGCCTTCAGAATTTTAGCTTCTGCATTCATATCTGTCCAGTTGTTAGCGTGTTAAGGAAGATATTGAAATTATGAGATATACGCCATATGCTGATCTTCTTCACAAGCCACTAGCCTTTTCCCAGCACTTTTTGTTGTCTAAGAATTAACCAGTTCCGATGGCTTGTGGCTATATAATTAGGTATAGGCCAGGCTGTATTATACACTGCGTTTTCGGGTAGACTGTATGCCAAAACGGCTGCCTCAACAGTTCGGCGCGAAGTGTGTCGGTGCCATTTTCTATGCCTTGGTTCTCTGATCTTTTCGATAAAATTTCCGCCAAACGCCCCCGTCCTGATGGTAAGCCAGCCCTCACCGTGCGGGAGCGATTTTCGGCGCTAAAAAACATTCCGGCTTTCCTGAAGCTCATTTGGGAAACCAGCCCCAGCCTCACCCTCGGTAATATTGGTCTGCGTCTGCTGCGAGCGGCATTGCCCGTGGCCATGCTGTATGTAGGTCAGCTTATTCTCGACTCCGTCGTGAGTTTAGCGCGGTCGGGGGGCAATTCTGACGCTTCGTTGAGGCCGCTGCTGAGCTTAGTAGCGCTGGAGTTTGGGCTGGCCATTTTGTCGGATACGCTGGGGCGCGGTGTGGCCTTGCTCGATAGTTTGCTGGGCGATTTATTCGCCAACCGTTCCTCCGTGCGCCTCATGGAGCACGCCGCAGAACTCGATCTCGATCAGTTCGAAGACAGCACCTTTTACGATAAGCTCGAACGCGCCCGCCGCCAAACCCTTTCGCGCACCGTGCTGATGGCGCAAGTGCTCAGTCAAGCCCAGGATGCCATTACCATGGCGTTTCTGGCCGTAGGGCTGGTAGCGTTCAATCCGTGGTTGCTGCTGTTACTGTTGGTGGCCGTTATTCCGGCTTTTCTGGGCGAGTCCCACTTTAATGAGCGCAGCTATTCGCTGGTGCACGGCTGGACGCCGGAGCGCCGCGAGCTGGACTACCTGCGCCAAACCGGCGCCAGCGACGAAACCGCCAAGGAAGTTAAGATATTTGGCTTGTCAGGCTTTCTGATTGATCGGTTTAAGCTGCTGTCAGATCAATTTTATCAACAGAATAAAGCGTTGGTATTGCGTCGGGCGGGCTGGGGGGCTTTTTTCGCGGCGGTAGGCGCGGCTGGCTACTACGCAGCCTATGTGTATATCATTTCGCAAGCCGTCAGGGGGCAAATTTCGATTGGCCAGCTTACGTTTTTGGCGGGTTCATTTGCCCGCATGCGCGGCTTGCTCGAAGGTATCCTGAGCCGCTTTAGCAGCGTGGCCGAAGGCGCACTGTATCTACAGGACTTCTTCGATTTCTTCCGTATTCAGCCGCGCATTATTCGCGACGAAGCCCACGTCGTGCGGCCGTTTCCGCGGCCTATTCAGGTGGGTTTCCAGTTTGAAAATGTGGGCTTCAAATACCGGAACGCCGGCAAATGGGCCATTCGCAACCTGAGCTTTACGCTGCAAGCCGGCGAGAAACTGGCATTGGTGGGCGAAAACGGCGCCGGCAAAACAACCTTAGTTAAACTGCTGGCTCGCCTGTATGACCCCACGGAGGGCCGCATTCTGCTCGACGGCTATGACCTACGCGAATATGACCCGGCCGAGCTGCGTCAGGAAATCGGCGTCATCTTTCAGGACTTCGTGCGCTTCCAATTATCGGCGGGGCAGAATCTGGCTGTAGGCCGCATTGAAGAGAAGGGAAACCAAGACCGCATTCAGGCGGCGGCGGCCCAAAGTCTGGCCGATACGGTGGTGCAAAAGCTGCCCGCTGGCTACGACCAGATTATCGGGCGCCGCTTCGCTGGTGGCGTAGATCTAAGCGGGGGCGAATGGCAAAAAATTGCCTTGGGTCGGGCCTACATGCGCGATGCCCAGCTGCTTATTCTGGATGAGCCTACTGCCGCCCTCGATGCCCGCGCTGAGCACGAAGTTTTCCAACGCTTCGCCGACCTGACCAAAGGCAAAACCGCCGTGCTCATTTCGCACCGCTTTAGCACTGTGCGCATGGCCGACCGCATTCTGGTCATTGAAAACGGCGAGTTCGTCGAGATTGGTTCGCACCCGGAGCTGCTGGCCCGTGGGGGGCGTTATGCTGAGTTGTTTGCTTTGCAGGCCGCAGGCTATCGCTAGACGTTTGATTTGAGGCAGAATACTGCCAGAATAACCACGAAGCGCGAACGAAGCGCATCAGTAGCTATTACCAATATTTTTTGCCCCTTTTCACTTGATTATCAAACCGTAAACAAAATCGATTTCGTATCTTGGGAATAGGTATCACCAATAGCCAACACCCATGAAACTATCGTTTACGCTGCTCCTAACTTTGCTGGCACTAGCAATGACAGGCTGCTTCGCCTCACGTGAGGCCCGAGTCGAATCGGACTATAGCTACACTGGCAATTTTCGCCGCTATCGGACCTATGATTTCATTACTGGCCAAGGCTTAGCTGCTGATACTAGTCGGCTGGGCGAAGTATTGCGCGAGGCTATTCGGACCCGTATGCGGGTGCAAGGCTACCGGCCGGCGCGCAGCCGCGCTGACTTGCTGGTAAACTTCCGCGTGTTTGAAGGCGATATGCGTTTTCGCGGTTATGCCCAAGAGGACCTCACGCGGTGGGTAACAACTGGCATCGTGGAAGATGACGAGACTCCCAAAGAAGAGCGCCAGGGCTACAAGCCAGTGAAGCTGCTGCTCACGGAAGGCACGTTGCTGGTCACGCTTATCGATAACAAAACCAACCGCGCCGTGTGGAACGGCTACGCTTCGGGCGTAACGGTGCCCCCCGGCGCACAGGGTGAATTGGTATTGAAGCGCTCGGTGCGCTCTATTTTTGACCGCTACCAGATCTTCACCGAAGGGTATTTGGAGAATAACCGGCAGTAGCCAACTTCTAAAGCCTTATTTGAGGTGCGGCCGGCTACGCCTTCTGCGACGGCTGCTCCGTGTTTTCGGCCCACCGCGGATTATAGCGGACAAAGCCGAACAAATACAGCATCAGGGCGCGGGAGTAGCGAAATACCAGCGGCATTGTCAGTACGGTGACGACGGCTACGGTGAGCACGTAAACCCACACGGCTGGGTCGCCGGCCAGGTAGTATAAGCCGACGCCGCTCAGCGCAAAAATTGCGACTGAGAAGCCGTAGCTCACAAACATTGCCCCCCAGTAAAAGCCCGGCTCCGGCTCATAGGCCTGCCCGCAAACCGGACAGGAATCCAGCATTTGGGAGAACTTGGTAACGCGATACGTTGGGTATTTAAACAACGGTCCCTGATGGCAGCGCGGACAGCGCAGGGCCAGCATTGCCAGGAAAGAAGAGCGAATAGGCTTCATTGGATAAGCTGAAAATTGCCCCCAGACTGGTTCTATGTAGTCTGGAAAAGGCAAAACCGTACGTGCAGGGTGCTTGTCCTACACGTACGGTGTACGCCATAAAGAAGCCGGGGTTGGAAGCGTATTGCTACTTGGCTGATGAGTTAGCGTCGGCTGCCAGGTATGCGAAACTGCAGGCCGATAGAGGGCACAATCGTTACGCCTTTCAGCGTAGTAGAACGGTTGTTCAGCAGTTGATAGGTACCGTAGTTTTGGTAAAACACCGATACGGCCGGAATGACGTAGGCGTAACGGTACCCAATTTTGGCATTTATAAAGCCACCGAAAGCACCAAAATCCTGCTTCTGATTTAAGCCGGCCAAGAGGTTGTTGGTGCCGACTTGATATACTTTATTGGAATCGAAGCCATAGCGTACGAAGGTGTGCGTATAAACCACGCCGAACGACAACGCGCCAATTTCCTCTTCGGGCCCAAACGATTTGCTGAACACCAGTGGTACAATCAAGTCATTGCGGTTGGCCCGAAAGCTTAATACGTCCGCAATATCATCGAGGAAGGGAAGGTTGGGCAACTTGGCGCGCTGGGTAGCAAACTGTAGCCCGATGCTACCATACATGGCACCCGCTTGGCCATCAGGGTTTTCCGGTGTACCCGTTGGCCCCATAAACTGGTACATGGCGTCGAAAACGTGTGAGCCGAAAGCGTACTTGTAGCCTGCATCTACGCGGTCGGTGACGCCGTAGCGCACGTATAGGTCGGCAGTAGGCTGCACCGGATCGAGCACGTAGGCCAGAGCCGCCGCCTGTAGCCTATCAACGGCGGCGCTATACTGCACAGTGTCTTTGCGGGCGGCCGCTGTAGCAGCATCTTTCAGCGTTGAGCCCGCCTGATCCAGCGTTTCGGTGGCCACATTGAACGCTGTGTTGCCGCCTACCCGAAACTCACCCCGGGGAGTAACCTTACCCGAACTAGTAAAGGTGCGCGGCGCGGTGCAGGCCGTGGCCAGTACCGCAAGCAAAGGCAGATAGCGAAGGAGGGAAGGGCGGAGAATAGTCATGAAGGGAGGAGTAAAGCGGGGCAAAGTTGGTGATAAAGCCCCCCAGCGCCAAAATCAGGCCGGAAGCCTAACGAATCGAACTATAGTACCAGAATGATTCTTTCGCCCGCAGATTTAGGAGCGACTGCTGGTTTATCATCGCATCCTGGCATATTTGCCCCCCATGTTGACCCTGTTGCTTTCCTGGTTGATAACTGCTGCCGTAACAAGGGTGGTGGGGCGAACTGCGTGGAGTTGGCTGCGAAGCAAAGGGTTATCTGGCACCGAGGAAGCACTGCCGTTGGAATGGCTCAGTTTGTTGGGCCTGTGTGTGGTGGCGCCAGTTGTGGGGGGCATTTCGCTGAGCTGGGCCATCAGGACGAGTATTCAACTGGTGGTTGCGGCCAGTGTTCTGGCTCTGATGGTGGCGCAACGCAAAGAAATATCAGCCGATTTCCGACAAGGCTGGCAAGTAGTTAAGCATCCTAATAACCGCTATTCACTCCTGGCTAGCCTCGCCATTCTGGGCGTGCTCGGCATCCGACTGCTCCATCTAAGCACTGTAGCCCCCGCCAATTTCGACTCAGGGCTGTATCATTTCCAGACCTTAAAATGGCTGAATGAATACCCAACGGTTCCGGGCTTGGGCAACTTGCACGGGCGACTGGCCTTCAATTCCAGCTGGTTTCCGCTGCTGTCCTTGTTTCGCTACGGCAGCCCGGTGGGCACTGTGTATGGGCTGGGGGGCTTTTTATATGTGTTATTGCTGGGAGCCATGGTGCGGGCAATGATAGGAACGAGGCGTGGCTCGCGGGAGGCGTGGGCACTGCCGCTGCTTTTCTTTTTGCTGCTCTGGAGCTTTCAGATTTGGCTGTCGTCGCCAACTCCCGACTACGTGCTGCCCGTGCTGTTAATTTTTGCCTTCCTGCGCTACGCTCGAAAGTGGGAGCTAGGCAACGGCCATCGCTTCGATGCTGATACTGTGTTGGTAGGGCTGGTTGTTCTGCTGGCTGTTACGATAAAGCTCTCGGCGCTGCCGGCTTTGTTGCTGCCCTTACATAGCCTGTGGGCCAGCCGACGCGCTATGACTCGTAGCCATTGGTTACTAGTGGCAGGACTTGTATTCTGTATGCTCACGCCTTGGCTGGTGCGCGGTATCCTCTTGTCGGGCTACCTTATCTACCCTGTTGCTGCTCTCGATTGGATCACAGTCGATTGGAAGATTCCGCTGGACTCAGTTCAAAAAGAGCAATACATGATTACAAACGTGGGCCGGTGGACAACGCACCCCACTTGTTTGCCGCCCCACCAGACGCTAGCCCAATGGGTGCCGCATTGGTGGCTTACGCAAAGTAATTTTATGCAGGGCGTCATGTTGCTGGCTGCTGGCTCTGTGGTGCCGGCGATAATACGTTGGCGCAAGTTCTCTTCCCAGGAAACAGGGTGGGCCGCAGGCTGGTTAACCGCGTGGCTGGGGGCTTTTTTTGGTTCTGGGCGGCACCTGATTACCGCTTCGGTGTTGGTTTTCTGCTGATTGCTGGATTGTGGCCTTGGTTGAATCATGCCCCAACGCGGCCGCGTAGTGGAGCCGTTGCGTGGTTGCCAGTGTTGCTGACTCTGGCGTGGGGCCTTCATTCCCTGCGCGACCCAGTGTACCAGTTACGCACGCAGCCCCAGACTTTCGCGCAACGCCTGCTGTGGCCTGCGGCGGCTCCCGCGGTGCCTACGCTGTTCCTGAAACCGAGTAAGGGCTTATTGGTTCGCGTACCGCAGGTCGGGATTCAGTGTTGGAATGCCCCGTTGCCCTGCGCTACTTGCCCGGAAATTGAGCTGGAAATGCGCGGCACCACGTTGACCCAGGGCTTTCGGCCACCACCGATTCCAACCGGCCGCATGTGCTGCCTAGAAGCACCGGATTAGAGTAGATCAATACTTGGCCGTTAGAAATAAATGACTGCCAGCGAACCTTCCGTTTGTCAACTGACTATTACTTGCAATGAGTAGTATGGCTCATGTACAATAGCGTACCTTAAGCTAAAGGAATATGATTCGTGTAAAATGGTGGCTGGTAGAGACGCTTGCTTTAGTGTGCTTTTTCGTGACCACGCTGCCAGTGTTTAGTCAGAACCCAGGCCGAAGTCCGAAGCAGGTGGCCACAGTTTACGTATTTCTGGCCGAAACCTGCCCAATTAGCCAACAGGCTACATTGGCGCTGCGCAACTTGTATGCTGCATATTCTTCGCAAGGCGTACAGTTTGTAGGCTTGTTTCCTGATCAGCAAACATCGCTGGCCGATATTGCCGCGTTTGGCCGCACCTACAAGGTGCCTTTTCCGCTGAAAATGGATAGCAAAAAGCAGCTTACGCATCGTTTTCAGGCCCGTATCACTCCGGAGGTAGTAGTGGCCTCGGCCGATGGTCGTACCATACTTTACCAGGGCCGCATTGACAATAGCTACGTGCGTCTCGGCCAGCGCCGTACTGTTGTGACCGAGCAGGAACTGCGCGACGCACTAGCCGCTATTACTACTGGTAAGCCAGTGGCCAAGTCACGGACAGAGGCTGTGGGCTGCTTTATTGCAGAATAAAGAAGTTCATCGCTGGGCTAGCGCAGTGATAGAGCCTATTTTGAACTGTATTGTATTCACTAACAACTGCTTAGCGAGTACACTAGCGTCAGCGTCATATTTTGGCTATTTTGGCCATCGATGACCCATCCACTCTTCCTTTTCCGCCTCACCAAACTGCTCGCTTTTGGCTGCCTGAGCAGTTGGCTGGGCGCCTGTACCACGCCGCGCCCCAGCGCGCCAAGTACAGGCTCGGCTACTTCCATCAATAAGTTTACGGCTGACACGGCCCTGCGGCGAATTGCAACCGCGCAGGATGCTCGCCAAATGGCGTTGCTGCTGCCGTATCTGAGCCGGCCCGACGCTACGCATCGGCGTGAGGCAGCCTTAGCTTTCGCCTCAGTGCAGGACAAAGCCGCCACCTCCGCTTTAGTTACCTGCCTCAGCGATACTGATCCGGGTGTGCGCCGCGCAGCAGCATTTGCCCTCGGCCAGACGGCTGATAGTAGCGCTACCCCGGCACTGCAACAGCGTATAGCTGCCGAGCCCGACCCGGCCGCGCGCCGCACTATTCTCGAAGCCCTCGGCCGCTGCCTCACCCGCAATGAGCTAAACACCCTGCTGCGTTTGCCCCCTAGTCTGGCCTCTGATACCGCTAGCATTACGGGTCAGGCTTGGGGGCTGTATCGGGCTGGATTGCGTGGCATTACTTCTGACGCGGCCGTAGCTCGGCTCATGCAGCTGATAGAGTTGCCTAATCCGCATGGAGCGCGCCTGGCTGCAACCAACGCTCTGGCTCGTTCCCGCGGCCTCGATCTGACATTGTATGCCGTTGCCCTCGCCAGAGTAGCCCAGGCCGATCCGGCTTATGCTGTGCGAAGTGCCGCTACTTCTGCCTTGAGCAAAGCGGCCGAAGCACCATCCGTGCCCAGCGTTTTGGCCGCTATCACACGCCGCGACCCCGAATATCAGGTGCGCGTGAGTGCGCTACGGGCGATGAATGCAGCCATGTATGTGCCCGTAAAAGAAGCAGCATGGGCGGCCCTAACGGATAAAAATGATCAGGTGGCGCTAACGGCGGCAGAGTTTTTTCTGACTCATGCTGCCCAAGAGCCGGGTACGCTATTTCTGGAGAAAGCCAATAAGCTACAACCGTGGCGGGTGCGGGCAACGTTGCTAGCCGCTGCCCTCAAACAGCGGGGAGAAGGCCAACAAGCTATTCGTGGAGCCGTGCAGGAACGCTACACCGCCGCCACCGATCCGTATGAGAAAGGCTATTTATTAAAAGCGTTAGGCGAAGACCCGAGTGCTTACGAATTCGTTTCTGCGGCCACATTTGCCCCCCAGCAGCCGGTCCTTATCGGGACGTATGGTATGGAGGCGCTGGTAGCTATGCGGCGCTTACCCGACTTTCCAGAAGCCCAGTATCCGGCTTTTGCCTTGCTGTTGCAGCGGGCTGTGGGCAGCGGTGATGTAGCCGTTATGGGCCTCGCTGCCGAAGCCATCCGAGACCCCAAGCTGAATGTGCAGCCGCTGCTGACCTCTATCGACTTTCTAACCCAGGCTCGCGACAAGCTCACCATGCCCCGCGACCTCGAAGCCTGGCAATCCCTGCAGCAGACGATTGATTATCTAACCAAAAAGCCCCCCACGCCGCTCGTAACCTCGTCCTCCATCGTGGCGCACCCAATAAGCTGGACAACGATAAGTAGGATTCCGACTGGGCAGCGGGCTATTGTGCACACGAGTAAAGGCGATATTGTCTTTCAGTTGCTGGTGGAAGCAGCGCCGGGCTCGGTGGCCAACTTCGTGGAACTGCTGGAGAAAGGTTTTTACAACGGGAAAAACTTCCATCGGGTCGTGCCCAACTTTGTGGCTCAGGGAGGCTGCCCGCGCGGTGATGGCTGGGGCAGCACCGACTATAACCTTCGCTCCGAATTTGCTGACCTGCGCTATGGCGCGGGGGCCGTTGGGCTGGCCTCAGCTGGCAAAGACACCGAAAGCTGCCAGTGGTTTATCACTCACGCCCCCACGCCCCACCTCGATGGCCGCTACACAATTTTTGCTCAGGTTGTCGGTGGGCTTGATGTAGTAAGCCGACTGGAGATCGGTGACAAAATTGACCGCATTGAGTTGGTACGCTAGCACTTAGCTTTATAAAAAAGCCCCCCAGTCAGCTTTCAGATTACTGTAAGCTGACTGGGGGGCTTTTTTGCGGTGAAGGAAGCGCGGCCTTAGGCCTGCTTGTCTTCGCGGCCGTGTACTTGGTAGGGAGGAGTGGTGGCTTCTACAGCCGTGAAGGTTTCCAGAATTTTGTACGTATGCGAGGCTCCTTTGGGCACCACCCACGAATTGCCGGGCTCCAGTATGACCACTTGGCCCTCGGAGTGTAGCTCGGCGCGGCCACTAATCACATAGCCTACTGTTTCATAAGGCCGCGATACGGGCTCTTTGTCGTCGCTGGGCTGCTCATTTTCCCAGAGGCGCATGGATATGTTCTTGCCTGAGGCGAGGTACTTTTCCCCGTCGTTGCCTTTGGGCGAGTGCTGAGAATCGACTTTGATGATAGTGGAATCGGACATAAATGGGGTGTTTTGGAGTGAAGTGTCGGAGGTTGTGCTTTCATAACGAGCAAGGCAGTGTTGCGGTTGTCTGCGTGTAGCTGCCCCAAACCTTCGCTACTACCGATTGTTGCTGCTACTTCAAATGACGTTATCTTAGGCCCAATGGGCCTGTCAAGCTGCCCCAGAGCAGCCATATAGCGCCCTTACGCATACTCTTTATGTCCGAAGAATTTGTTCAGACGCTGGCTTTAGCACACCAACAAGCCACCGTTCCATTGCCAGCGCACGCCTTTTGCCATTGGGCCGACCAGCTACTGTCTTTGTTATTCCCTGAGCGTGCCGACCGCCAATTATCCAGCGCCGATGCCGTAGCTGCCACGTTGAGCCACCTCCGTGCCGACCTGACGGCCTTGCTTCGCCCTATTCTGTCTCTCCAGGCCCCTGAGGCCGTAGCATCTGCCTTAGGCGCGCAGCTCCCGCACCTGCGGGAATTGTTGCTGCTCGATGCGAATGCCATTGTGGCCGCCGACCCTGCCGCGCAGGGGGTAGCCGAGGTAGTATCCACGTATCCGGGTTTTTACGCCATCGCATTGCACCGGCTGGCCCATGCGCTGCACCAGTTAGCGGTTCCTCGCGTGCCCCGGCTGCTCGGTGAGTACGCCCACACCCGCACCGGCATTGATATTCATCCTGGCGCCCGTATTGGTTCTTCCTTCTGTATTGACCACGGCACCGGCATTGTGATAGGTGAGACGGCAGTCATCGGGGCCCATGTCAAAATATTTCAGGGGGTTACGCTGGGCGCCCTGAGCGTGGCCAAGCAGCTGCAAGGCATTAAGCGCCATCCAACTATTGAAGATAACGTAGTGGTGTATGCCAATGCAACCATCCTAGGGGGCAGTACGGTGGTAGGTAGCCACAGCATTATCGGCGGCAACGTCTGGCTGACTGATAGCGTCCCTTCCCATTCCCGTGTTTATCATAAAGCACAGCTCCATGTGACCCGCACCGAAGATCCCAGTGCGGATATTTCCTTTTCCATATGAATTCCGAATAGACAAGCCAACATTGTTTCTGGTGGCTTGTCCCTGATAATTAGTCTCTTACATCTACCTACACACATCTGAAAATGAAAGCAAATACCATTCTCGACACCATCGGCAATACTCCCTTACTGCGTATCAATCGCCTTTTTGCCAACCGCCCCGATGTGGAAGTCTGGATGAAGGTGGAACGCGCTAATCCCGGCGGCAGCATCAAAGACCGTATTGCCCTTTCTATGATTGAGCAGGCCGAAAAAGATGGTATCCTCAAGCCCGATAGCTTGATTGTAGAGCCAACTTCCGGCAATACCGGCGTCGGTCTGGCTATGGTAGCGGCCGTAAAAGGCTACAAACTTACTTTGGTGATGCCCGAATCAATGTCGATTGAGCGCCGTCGTCTGATGACAGCGTATGGCGCGAACCTGGAGCTGACACCGCGCGAGAAAGGCATGAAAGGCGCTATTGAAAAAGCCAATGAAATCGTGCAAAACACCCCTGGCGCCTGGATCCCTATGCAGTTTGATAACCCCGCCAATATTAAAGTGCACGCTGAAACAACCGCTCAGGAAATTCTGCGCGACGCGCCCGAAGGCTTCGACTATCACATCACGGGAGTTGGCACGGGGGGCATATTACCGCTGTGACGGAGGTGCTTAAGCCATTATTTCCGAAGATGCTGACCTTCGCCGTGGAGCCTGAATTGTCGCCGGTTATTAGTGGCGGTGCCCCTGGCCCGCATCCTATTCAAGGCATCGGCGCCGGCTTCATTCCTAATAACTTGCACACGAATATTCTGGACGGCACCATCCAGGTAAGTCAACAAGCCGCCTTCGATATGGCACGTCGTGCAGCCCGCGAGGAAGGGATTTTTGTGGGTGTTTCGTCTGGGGCCTCTTTGGCCGCCGTAGCTCAAAAGCTTGCCGAAATGCCCCAAGGCAGCCGCGTGCTCACGTTTTGCTATGACACCGGCGAGCGGTATCTGTCTGTAGAAGGGTTGTTTGTGTAAGGTGCAATAATAAGTAAAGAAAAAGCCCCCAGAATATGTCTGGGAGGCTTTTTTCTGACTTAAGACTTGATGCCTACTGAACAGCAACGCTCAGTTGCTTACGGAATCTGAAGTCCAAACAAAAGGCCCAGCTGGATAAGCCGGGCCTTTTGTTTGAGTGGAGAATATCGGAGTCGAACCGATGACCTCTTGCATGCCATGCAAGCGCTCTAGCCAGCTGAGCTAATCCCCCATTTCTGTTATGCCATTCACCTTCCGTGTTTGGTGGGACAAAAGTACGGCGCGTTTCGGATTCTGCAAGGCTGGGGGGCTTTTTTTGGCAAATCTTTTCCATTGCCACTCAAAAAAAGCGGCCGGAGAATTTCTCCGGCCGCTTTCAGAATCAAGTAATAGCTTGGCTTAGTTGAAGATGTAGCGCAAGCCAAACTGCATGAAGTAAGTTGATGTCAGCGAGTTATTATTTCTGAAAGTGGAAGTAATAGGCTGATTGCGGTCTGTAGCCAAACGGAAAGTTGGGCGAGTTGTTCCACCTGGATTAACCGTGGTATTATTGGTTGTCACGTTAGTTGGAACCAAGATAGAAGCATTGTTAACAGACTTGAATACGCCCCAATTCTCATTGAGCAGGTTTCCTACATTGAAAATGTCAAGCGTAAATTGTAAAGTGTTACGCTTGCCGCCAAGGTCCATGAAAAGATCCTGCGCAAGTTTCACGTCTACTTGATGACGCCATGGAAACTTTGCACCGTTGCGTTCAGCGTATTGGCCCTTGCGGCTTCTCAAATAGTCATCCTGCTCGATGTACTGGAAAAATAAGTCTTCCTGGCGGGCTCCACTCACGTTGTTAGGCGCCGCAGTAGTACCGTAGTTGAAGTCAGAGAAGTCGATCTCCGAACCATCTTTCGGTATATAGATCAGATCATTTGAAGTCTGACCATCGCGGTTGAAGTCACCCCCGTAAGCGTAAGAAAAGCGACCTTGGGTAGAACCTTCATAGAACAATGAAATGGTGGTTCCTAAGTGGCCAAGGTACTCCTTACGATAAGACAAAGAGCCGATTACACGATGAGGTACAACGTAGTTAGCGTAGCTCAGCTCGGGGTTGTTCGAGTTATTAACGATTTGGGTGTTCGACCAAGTATTCAACAATTGGTCGCCGCCGCCATCAAACAAAACTTCAGCGTTGCTGCGTACATACGCAACCGAAGCAAATAAGCCTCCTTCAAAGCGCTTTTCTAGTTTGCCTGCTACTGACCAGTAATAGCCCTTTGTTCCATTGTCTAGAACAACAGTATTGAAGGCTTGTGTACCTAAGGGGTTACCATTAGCTACTGGCTGGTTTGGGCCCGGGTTAGTAGCACTAGGGGTAGCACTACCTGGAGTTAGCGGATTAATAAACTTGTTGAAAACAGCATTTGGATAGATCGGCCGATTATCTGGGTAACCAGCGATGTTCAGCGGCTGCGCTTCTACTAAGTTGGGGTTACGGCCTAGTGCTACGGTGAGGTCTTTGTTATAAATACCTTCCAAGGTACCTACTATGCCAAAAGGCAATTGAGCATCAACAGCTAAGCTGCTCTTCCAAGTCTGTGGATTTTTGAAATCACGATCAGTTGCACTAATTGTACCTGGTACTTGGGTACCAGCTGCTGGAGGAGTATCTGGACGGTAAGCTGCTGGATCCGGATTAAATGGACCAGGAGTATCGTTACCTGAAGAGGTAGTAGTCAACTGAATCATACCAGCGTCACCAGACTGAGATACAATCCATACCGTGGGAACACGGCCAGCGAAAAGGCCGCTGCCACCACGTACTTGTAGTGTGCGATCACCTTTTACATCATAATTGAAACCTAAGCGAGGTGACCATAATACGCGGTTCTTAGGCAATATGCCTGTGTCGATCTGCTCACCGTTAGCAAATGCTAGGCTTGCTACAATTGGATGTGTTTGAATCTCTTTTACATCCAAATATGAGTTCAACTCAGCTCTTAAACCTGCAGTTATACGCAACTTATCGGTTACGTTAATTTCGTCTTGAGCATACACGGAGCCCTGAGCTGTTTGAAAGCGAGGGAAGGCCTGCTCAAAACCAGGTAGCAATGAATAGGTAAGAGCGAAATCACGGGGCTTCGCGCCATTTTTGAAATCATCCCACGAGCTGAAGGTATAATAGCTAGTGGCAAAGCGCTGGAAGCCGTTCTTGGTGTTTTGCAGATCGAATTGGAAGCCAGCCGTGAGATTGTGAATACCTGCTGTGAAGTTCACAAAGTCAACAACCGAATAGGTTTGTACATCGCGTAGGTTGCCATACGTGAATGGTTCGTATCCGAAAGAAGTGATAGGATTACCAGTGGTGCCAGGGCTACCATCCAAGATATCTACGAATGGGAAAACCTCGCTATCTGAGCTACGGGGATCATTCTGATTAGTGTAAGTAGCCCGTAATGTATTGAAGAACTTGCCTCCAAAAGTAGAGTTGGCCTCAACAGCCAGCGAGTAAAAGTTCTGTTCCTGATAATAATTAGAGTTCTTATACCACAAAGCAAGGTTGCTGGTACGAGCGTTAGCACCGAACTGAAAGTTACCTAAAGGGCTTCTAGATCCACTAACAAAGCTGGGTGACTTGCTCTCTACTTGGTTGTAACGAACAGTAAGCCGGTGGTTGGTGCTGATATTCCAGTCAAGACGTCCTAAAAGGGTAGTACGGTCGGTTTGGAAGGAGTAACCAGAGTAGGGTCCGGTCTCGTAGTTATAAGTATCTCGCAGATAATTGCTGAATTCATCTAATTGAGCAGCAGTGGGACGCACAACGTTGGCGGGCGTACCAGCAACACCATAAGGTTGCTCCGCTGAAGAAACTACGCTTTGCTGACCAGGGCTAGTTCTATCAAGCTTTTCGGCATTAACAAAGAAGAAAAGCTTATCCTTAATAATGGGACCGCCTAACCGAAAGCCGTATTGCTTTTCTTCCAACTTTTGCTTTGTAAATGTTTCGTCGCCTACTTCATTGCCTTGTAGCTTGTCATTTCTCCAGTAAGTATAAACTGAGCCGGAGAAATCATTAGTCCCGGAGCGGGTTACGGCATTCACGGCGCTACCAATGAAGCCTGACTGACGCACGTCGAAAGGCGTTACGTTTACTGTGATTTCCGACACAGCATCCAGTGAGATAGGGTTACCACCAGCGGGAAGGTTGCCTCCAATACCGAAGTTGTTGTTGAAGTCAGAACCGTCAATAGTAATGTTATTTTGACGGAAGTTACCACCTCCAATAGAGCCGGAGGAAGTAGATGAAGCCTGGGGCGTCAAACGAGTGAAATCGTTTAGGTTACGCGTGATAGTAGGTAGACGCTGAATTTCTTCGGTACTGATGTTAGTAGTAGAACCGGCGCGGCCACCGCTGAGTACAGAGCGCGAATCTTCGCCCGTCACAACTACACCAGCCAGTTGAGTGGTAGCTTCACTCAGGTTTACATCTAGGCGCAGTACCTGACCCAAAGTTAAAGTGATGTTCTCCCGTACAGCTTCTTGGTAGCCAATGAACGTAACACGCACGTTATAAGGACCACCTACACGCATGTTTTGTAGGTTGAAGCGTCCCTCAGCATTAGTAGGAGCTACATACTGCGTGTTGGTAGGTGTGTGAACAGCAATAACTGTTGCTCCGGGCAGCCCTGCACCAGTTTGATCGGTAATAATACCGGTCATAGCTGATGTGGTAACGCCCTGCGCCCAACCCAGCCTCGCTGTACAGACGCTAAGCAGAAACAACAGCAAGTAGCGTAAACGTAACTGTTTCATAGAGAGAAAAAAAGGTGAAAAAAGAAGAAGCCAGACGACGGCGCTACAAAAGTACTGATGACTTTGTAGCTATGCATTATCGAATCATTAACTATTCTACCAAAAGTTGATAGATCCAATTTGCGGCCGCAAAGGTAGAAGGCAATTTCACAACTTGGGTCGGACAGCCTTAATAAATCTGCTGAGGTAGTAATCAGTATCTAAACTGTTCTCAGTAACCCCTAAAGAGCTAGAAGCGTGAATAAACTGCACACTTTCGGCTGTGGCTTCTGTTACTAAGCCAACGTGCGTGATGCGGTTGCTACCGGGTGAAGCACCAAAAAATACTAGATCACCTACCTGCAGTTCTTGAGAACGAACTGGAGTACCCCATTCTGCTTGCTCATTAGAGGAACGCGGAATGTCAACGTTGATAGCACTAAACGAGGTAGCGAGAAGTCCTGAGCAATCCATTCCCAGACGGGTTGTACCGCCCCATTTATAGGGAGTACCTTCGTATGACCGCGCCGTCTGAATAACAGTGGCCAACTCTCGGCTGATATTGGCAGGCAGCTTCCGTCGGGCACCACGCTTAGCTACTACCTTCGTCTTTCCTCGGGACGATGCATATTTACTCTTTGATTTAGAACCGCCTTTGCGCCGTTCAGCGGCCTTTATTCGGGCCATTTCACGGGCTGAGTAGTAGCGCCCGTTGCGGTAGTTTACTTTTTTTGCGCCGCCGCAACTGGCCAGCCACACCAGCGTCATTAGTAGCAGCATAGCGATTAGGCGGCTATACTGTCTCGAAACATGTACCTTCGTAGGGTGTTTCTGCATTGGCGCAAAGATACTCGAATCAGTCATTTGCTTTCAAATTTCGATGAATTTTCAACCGCTCACCCCCGAATTACTGGTGGCTTTTGAGGCCATCGTGGGCCCTGCACACCTTTTCACGGCTCAACGCGCTGAAGCCGCCGCTACTGCTGATGCCTACGCCGACTATGGCCGCGACCACACAGAGGATCTGCATTTTGCTCCTGACGTTGTATTACGTCCGGCTAACGCTGAAGAGATCAGCCAGATTGTTCGTTTGTGCCATCAGCACCACATTCCTGTCACGCCGCGCGGTGCAGGCACTGGGTTGAGTGGTGGCGCTTTGCCTATACACCATGGCGTGGTGCTAAGCACGGAGCGCCTTAATAAAATTATTGAAATCGACGAGCGAAACCTGCAGGCTACTGTCGAGCCGGGCGTTATCAACCAGGTGTTTCAGGAAGCAGTACAGGCGAAGGGCTTGTTCTACCCGCCAGACCCTGCCAGCAAGGGTAGTTGCTTTCTGGGGGGCAATTTGAGCCAAAGCAGCGGTGGTCCGAAGGCCGTAAAGTATGGCGTGACCAAGGACTATGTGCTCAATTTGCAGGTAGTTCTGCCTACTGGTGATATTATTTGGACGGGAGCCAATGTTCTGAAAAACGCTACCGGCTACAACCTGACTCAACTGATGGTAGGGTCGGAGGGAACGCTAGGTATTATTACGCGCGTCGTTTTTCGGCTTATTCCGCACCCGAAGCAGGATATCGTGTTGCTAGTGCCTTTTCGCGACCAGACGCAAGCCGCCGCTGCAGTCTCAGAAATATTTCGGGCTGGTATCGTGCCTTCCGGAATGGAGTTTATGGAGCGTGAGGCCATTGAGTGGTCGGCGCGCTACCTGAATATTCCGCTGAATTTGCCCCCCGACATCACCGCGCACTTGCTTATCGAGCTGGATGGCAATGAACTGGAGCAACTGTACAAAGATGCCGAACTGGTCTACGGTGTACTAGAAAAGTATGACATCGGCGAAATACTGCTCGCTGACACGGCTACTCAGAAAGAAGAGTTGTGGAAAATACGTCGCAACGTGGGGAATGCCGTCCGATATAACTCTGTGTATAAGGAGGAAGATACCGTAGTTCCTCGCGCCGAATTGCCCACATTATTGAAAGGAGTGAAAGAGATTGGGCAGCGCTACGGATTTACTTCGGTATGCTACGGCCACGCTGGCGATGGCAATCTGCACGTAAATATCATTCGCGGCGACCTTGATGATGCTATGTGGCACAAGGGCTTGGCTGAGCCGATCCGGGAGATATTTCAACTTTGTGTGAAACTGGGGGGGACCATCTCAGGTGAGCACGGTATCGGGCTGGTGCAAAAGCCCTACATCGGCATCGCGCTGGGAGAAGCGCAGCTGAACTTGATGCGCGGTATAAAAAGCGTATTCGACCCGCATGGTATTATGAATCCCGGCAAGATTTTTTAAAGCACGCATAAAAGAAGCCCCCCAGAACTAATCTGGGGGCTTCTTTTATAGTCTTAATTAAAAACTGACTAGTTGCCCGGCTTACGGGCTGGCATCAGTGTAGGCCTCAAACCGATTCTTGGTCGCCCTTCAGCTTGTCTTCGCCGCCATACGGAGCACCAGCTGTAATATCACCGCGCAAGCCGCCAGTAGAAACGCCGGGGCCTGTGCCGGGCTGCTGGGAGGGAGTCGTATTTTCAGGTTTTACCTGCGAACCAGTTGCTGGCTGCCCTGATCCAGTTATAACGGAAGTTTGCTCGCCAACTGGACCTGCTATTTCATTCACCTTTTCTATATAGTGACGTTTCGCATCTTCCTCGCTTACACCTTTAAACTTGCTCCACGAGTCCCACTGCGCCTGCGACATGCCAGGTGTGCCACTAGGATTATCGGGGCTATCGTCGCCCACTACTTCGCCTTTGGTATCGTGGTCGCCCTCCGTTGCTTGTTTATATAAGCCATAGAGTTCGGTCATATGCGGTGCGGCCTGGTCGCCGGGCAGGTTGTCTACGCGAGAGACGGCGGCTTCGAATTGTTGCTGTAAGTCCATTTGCTGCTGAAGGTTCATGGCAAAAATGAGTGGGAAAAAGCAGTAAGCTAAGCTGTGTACTACCGTGGCACGGCTTTGGTTGCAGATGCTTGCGGCTACTTTTTTGGGCACACGTCTTTATAGTTTGTACTTTTGCCCGCCTATTATGTGTGGAATTACTGGAATATTCGCTTTCTCCGACGCTGGTCGCAATTCGCTAGCCGCATTGCCAGCCTCAACTGATGCCATTATCAGCCGTGGGCCTGATTCGCAAGGGCATTATGTATACGACAATGTAGGCCTCGGCTTTCGCCGGCTTGCCATTCTTGACCTTTCCTGCGACGGCAATCAGCCTATGACCGATGAGTCGGGGCGGTATACGATTGTCTTCAATGGTGAGATATTTAACTTTCGCGAGCTACGACAGCGCCTTGTTCGCAAGGGGCATCAGTTTCATTCCCAAACTGACACGGAAGTCATTCTGCGCCTATATATTACAGAAGGGCGCAGCTGCCTGAAAAAGCTCAACGGCTTTTTCGCCTTGGCTATTTACGATAAAGAGGAAGATTCGCTGTTCATCGCCCGCGACCGAATGGGGGTTAAGCCCTTGCTGGTTTATCGCGACGAGGACAAGCTGTTCTTTGCCTCCGAAATGAAGTCGCTGTTGGCTTTGGGAGTGCCGCGCAAGATGGATTATGTGGCCTTGAGCCACTATTTGCAGCTCAACTACATTCCTGGCCCGGCTACTATCTTCAAAGGTGTCAAGAAATTGCTGCCCGGCCATTATTTGTATGTCAAAGGCCAAAAGGTAGTCGGCAAAGCGTGGTATCGGATTCCCTACGATCCTAAAAAGACGCAGAAGAATAAGCTCAGCTACGAGGAGCAGCAAAAGAAACTGCTGGAATTGATGGACGATGCCGTAGCACGCCGCTTGGTTGCTGACGTGCCATTAGGCTCTTTCTTAAGCGGTGGCATCGATTCTTCCGCTATTACCGCTCTCGCTGCTCGCCATACGCCTCACCTGAATACCTTCAGCATAGGTTTTCGAGACGAGCCCTTCTTTGATGAAACGAAGTATGCCAATCTGGTAGCCAAAATGCACCAGACGAACCATACGGTCTTTTCTCTGACAAATCAGGACCTCTACGATCACATCTTTGATGTACTAGAGTATATCGATGAGCCCTTCGCCGACTCTTCAGCGTTAGCTGTGTACATCCTTAGTAAGCGCACGCGCGAAAAAGTGACTGTTGCTTTATCTGGTGATGGTGCTGACGAGCTTTTTGCTGGCTACAACAAGCACATGGGCGAGTTTCAAATCAGGAATGGTGGCTTCAAAGCCGAGGCTGTTGCTGGACTCGACTTCTTATGGGATATTCTGCCCAAATCGCGCAATTCGTTTTTTGGCAATCGTATCCGTCAGTTTCAGCGCTTCTCCCGTGGCATGCTTAGCGGCCCAAAAGACCGCTATTGGGACTGGGCCTCCTTTGTGAGCGAGCGCGACGCCCGCAACTTGCTAAGCCAGGCATCACGGCGTAAAGTAGGGAAGAAGTTGGCCGAAAAGCGTCGGCGTGACGTGCTTCAGCACTTACATGCAGATGGTGACTTGAACGAGGTGTTGCTCACTGATATGAACTTGGTGCTACCAAATGACATGCTTACGAAAGTGGACATGATGAGTATGGCAAACTCGCTGGAAGTAAGGACGCCATTTCTGGATTATAAAGTAGTCAATTTTGCTTTTTCTCTTCCCGTTGAAAGCAAGATCAACGCGAACATGAAAAAGCGCATCGTGCAGGATGCTTTCCGCCCAATGTTACCGCCGGAACTATATAAGCGTCCGAAGCATGGCTTTGAAGTGCCGTTGCTGAAGTGGTTTCGCAATGAGCTGCGTCCTCTAATAACCGACGATCTACTTTCTGACGATTTTATTGAATCTCAGGGCGTTTTTGACGTAGACGCCGTACGTGCGCTCAAGACGCAGTTGTTTTCTAGTAACCCTGGTGATATTCATGCTCGTATTTGGGCCCTTATTGTGTTCCAGCATTGGTGGAAAAAATGGATGATGGGCTAATTTGCCCCCCAGTGTTGCCCCTCAATATAAAATCATAAACTCAGAATTTTCTTACCCTTTCATACACTATGAAAATTGCAGTAGTAGGCACCGGTTACGTAGGTCTGGTTACAGGCACTTGCTTCGCCGAAGTTGGCATTGATGTTACATGCATTGATATCGACCAGAAAAAGATTGATAACCTCAAGAAAGGCATTCTACCTATTTATGAGCCTGGCTTGGAGGAAATGGTTTCGCGAAATGTAGAGAAAGGCCGTCTGCACTTTTCTACCAGCCTCGCCGAAAGCATCCACGATGCCGACGTAGCCTTTATTGCGGTAGGAACGCCCCCCGGCGAAGATGGATCTGCTGATCTGAAGTACGTGCTGGCAGTAGCCCGTGGTATTGGTGAGCATATGAACAGCTACGGGGTTATCGTCACTAAGAGCACGGTGCCCGTTGGCACAGCTGCGAAAGTGCGTGCCGAAATCGAAAAAGCACTGGAAAAGCGCGGTGAGAATATCGATTTTGATGTAGCCTCTAACCCCGAATTCCTGAAGGAAGGTGCCGCCATCGACGACTTCCTGAAGCCCGACCGTATCGTAGTTGGTGTAGCGTCCGAGCGTGCGGAAGAGGTAATGACCAAACTGTATAAGCCTTTTCTGCTCAATGGTCATCCTATCATCTTCATGGATATTCCTTCGGCTGAAATGACGAAATATGCCGCTAACTCCATGCTAGCGACCAAAATTTCGTTTATGAACGACATCGCCAATCTATGTGAGATTATGGGCGCCGATGTGAACAAGGTTCGCCAGGGTATTGGCTCTGACGCTCGTATCGGTACTAAGTTCATCTATCCAGGTATTGGCTACGGCGGCTCTTGCTTCCCAAAAGACGTAAAGGCACTCATTAAAACAGCCGCTGAGAATGGCTATGAGATGCAGGTGCTAAAAGCTGTCGAGAATGTCAATGAGGCGCAGAAGTCAGTACTATTCGACAAAGTGAATAAGCACTTCGGCGGCGATCTGCAAGGTAAGAAGATGGCCATTTGGGGCCTTTCCTTTAAGCCCAAGACCGATGATATGCGGGAGGCTCCTTCTTTGGTGATTATTGAGCGCTTATTGGAAGCTGGCTGTACAGTATCGGCCTACGACCCAGTTGCTATCAAAGAGGCGAAGCACTCGTTGGGCGACCGTATCACGTACGCCAAAGATCAATTTGATGCACTGATTGATGCTGATGCCCTGCTTATCGTAACGGAATGGCCAGAGTTTCGCTCACCCAATTTCGAAGTTCTGGGCCGCTTGATGAAGCAAAAAGCCATATTCGACGGTCGTAATATCTATGATGCGAAAGAGCTAAGCGAGATTGGCTTTACTTACCATTGCATTGGCATCCGAGCCAACCACAAGGAGCCAGTAGTTCAGGCGTAGCATTCATCAACATACATACCCAAGCACCATATTATTTAGCACGCATGTCTGATAAGAAACGCATACTCATTACTGGCGGTGCCGGATTTTTGGGTTCTCACCTTTGTGATCGATTTTTGGCGGAAGGCTACCATGTTATAGCCATGGATAACCTCATTACGGGTGACTTATCCAACATCGAGCATTTGTTTGGGCAAGAAGCTTTCGAGTTTCACCATCACGATGTGTCCAAGTATGTGTTTGTGCCAGGCAAACTAGATTACATTCTGCATTTTGCCTCCCCCGCTTCACCAATCGACTACCTCAAGATTCCAATCCAAACTTTGAAGGTTGGGTCATTGGGTACGCATAATCTATTAGGACTGGCTCGTGTTAAAAATGCACGCATTCTAATTGCTAGCACGTCAGAGGTGTATGGTGACCCTGAGGTTCATCCACAAGTAGAAGAATACTTCGGTAATGTGAACCCAGTGGGTCCGCGCGGTTGCTACGACGAAGCTAAGCGCTTTCAGGAAGCAATTACTATGGCGTATCATACACATCATGGACTGGAAACGCGTATTATTCGTATTTTCAATACCTATGGCCCTCGCATGCGACTCAATGACGGCCGTGTATTACCAGCGTTCCTCTCACAAGCGCTAAGAGGCGAAAACCTGACTGTGTTTGGCGATGGCTCGCAGACGCGCTCTTTCTGCTATGTCGATGATTTGGTAGAAGGGATTTATCGCTTGCTGCTTTCTGATTACCCACTGCCAGTGAATATTGGTAATCCGTCAGAAATCACGATCAAGGAATTTGGGGAGGAAATTGCAAAGCTGACGGGCGTTGAATTTAAACCAACGTATCAGGCCTTGCCTGAGAATGACCCCATGAAGCGCCGGCCTGATATCACAAAAGCCAAGGAGATTTTGGGTTGGGAGCCGAAAGTTGATCGGGCTGAAGGATTACGCCGGACGCTGGAGTATTTCAAAGACAAGGTTTAGGTCCTGCACATGATGAAGCCTTATTTAATAGAGTTTCCTAAAATAGGAGACTCTACTATTGGGTTTATATCAGTAACAGAACAACTGCGTCCTATTCCTTTTGAGGTAAAACGGACATTCTGGACCTATTACACTCCAGAGAGCATCGTCCGTGGCCGTCACGCGCATCACTTGACCGAACAGGTGCTCGTGGCGGCTGCTGGGCGTATTACCGTGACGACAGAAATGTCGGATGGAACAATTGAAGTGTATCGCTTAGAAGATCCCTATATGGGTCTGTATGTGCCACCAAATGCCTGGCATACAATGCAGTATTCGCATTCAGCTGTGCAATTGGTTTTCGCTTCTCAGCCTTACGACGAGAAAGACTACATACGTGAGTATGAGCAATTTCGCAGAATATGGAAGGCGTAAACCAAGCTTTACTTGCGCAACGAGCTTCAGTATTAGCATTCTATTCGCCCTATATTTTCCTTCGCAACTTAGTTTCCGTTGAGCGCCAACAAGAACTATTTGGGGTTGGCAGAGCAGCAAGGTTTGTTGATGAATCAGCTCATAACAACATTTTTACGCATCGCTCAGGTCAGCTGTTATATAGTGATTTGCCTTGGGACACCCAGTTTTTTGCCGTCCCCACATATAGATTGTTGACAGGGCTCTTCTCTGAGAAAAGCCCCCCAGCGGATCGATTGAAAACTATTAAAGCTTTTGAAAAGCACTTAGCAGCATCCGGGCCCTACTATTGTTTTAGTGAAGTGCCAAGCGAGGATAGCATGCTATTGCAAACGTTGACATCTAGTGGATGGCGGCTAGTTGAAACACGCTTGCTCTTCTATCGTGACAACCTCGAATCATTCAATGAGGAGCGCTATCCGGTACGCCTAGCTAATTCAGAAGACGAAGCACAGATTGCTCGCATATCTGCTGAGAATCGCAATGATTATGATCGGTTTCATGCCGATCCTTGGTTTGGAGCTGAACGTGCCGATGCTTTTTTGGCGCGTTATGCAAGCGCTGCCGTTCGCGGTTATTGCGATGCTGTGCTTGTGCCCGATGAGCCCGGCTTGCCTATTCAATCCTTTCTGGCAATCAGTGATTTAAAAGACGATTCAGCTGCAACAGGGTTCGGCATGTCCAGAGTGGTTCTCACGGCTGTAGGACCTCAAAATCGGGGATGGCACCTGAAGCTTGTAGCTGAAACCATACACCGAGCTCGTGAAAAAGGTGATAAGGCTGTTTTGATGACAACGCAAGCAACTAATCGAGCTGTATTCCGCACGTGCGAAAAATTAGGCTTCAAGCTAGGAGGTAGTAGTCATATCTTATCTTTCCACGGTGATTAAATTGTTAAATAATTACCGTTTTTCTGTCCCTGAATGCCCAAGCTATCTGTCATCGTTCCTTGTTATTACAATGAGGAGAATATTCCGATTACAGTACGAGAATTGGTTGCCAATGAGGCCCGTTTTCCCACTGAAGTCGAATTTGAGTATGTATTTGTAGACGATGGCTCTGGCGACCGTACACTAGAGGTATTATTGGAAGCCCGCGCTCAATACCCCGATCGAATCCGGGTAGTGGAGCTTGCGGGCAATGTGGGGTCATATAACGCTATTGTAGCCGGCATGGCTCACGCAACAGGTGACTGTATGGCTGTTATTACCGCTGATATGCAGGACCCGCCGGAGCTGATGGTGCAAATGTATGGCCACTGGTCAAAGGGTTTTAAGCTAGTCATCGGTAACAGGCAGGACCGGCAGGAAACGGGGTTAGCAAAGACATTTGCCGAGACTTTCCACTGGTTGATGAAGCATTTAGCCCTGAGCAACATACCCGAGGGCGGCTTTGACTTCGTCTTTTTTGACCGTCAGGTAGCCGAAGAGGTGTTAAAGATGCACGAGCGCAACAGCAATGTGTTTTACCTCATGGTGTGGCTGGGATATCCATATGTGAATATCCCGTATGTCCGCCGTAAGCGTGAAGTAGGGAAGTCGCGCTGGACCTTACAGAAAAAGATAAAATTGTTTATTGATTCTCTGCTTGCCTTCTCCTATTTCCCTATTCGAGCCATTTCAGTCGTAGGTCTTTTACTGGGCATAATTGCCCTTCTCTACGGTTTGTACGTTATCGGTCTGAATATTTTTGCCCCCCAAGCGCCCACTGGCTGGACAACCTTAATGGTCGTTGTATTATTTGTGTCGGCTTTTCAAATGATTGCACTAGGAATAATAGGCGAATACGTTTGGCGCGGACTTGATGCCTCTCGCAACCGTCCGTTGTATGTAGTAAAAAACACTTATGAGACCGGTGTTGCGCCCTAAATAGTATTGCAAACGCAATAGCTGTTTTACTCAAATCAATAACCGCTTACTTCGTCTGACAATTTCTTGTTAGGCATCTTATATACTTCGACTACTACAGCGGTTTTAGAGGCTGTTTTCTATTGCAATTCACATCCTGATGAATATTCCATTTCTGTCTTTTTCGCCTCAGCACGACCCCATTCGTGAGGAAATACTTGCTGCAATTGCAGGTGTATACGATAAGCAATGGTATGTTTTAGGCGACCAAGTAAAGGCTTTTGAGGCCGCCTACGCCACGTTTAATGATGTAAAGCACTGCATCGGCGTAGCAAATGGGCTCGATGCATTGCATCTGGCGCTCCTAGCGCTAAATGTTGGGCCAGGTGATGAAGTGCTGGTACCTAGCAACACATACATTGCCACTTGGTTGGCCGTTTCTTTTGTTGGCGCTACACCAGTTCCAGTTGAGCCCAATCCTTTTACTTATAATATTGATCCTAACCGCCTAGAAGCGGCTATAACCCCCAAAACCAAAGGCATAATGCCCGTCCATTTGTACGGCCAAGCATGTGAGATGACTTCCATAATGGAAGTGGCGCAGCGACATGGGCTATGGGTGGTCGAAGATAATGCGCAGGCGCAGGGAGCTACCTGGCAAGGTCAGATGACCGGCAGTTTTGGCAATGTAAATGGTACTAGTTTTTATCCAGGTAAAAACCTTGGGGCTCTCGGTGACGCGGGTGCCGTAACAACGAATGATGAGGTGCTGGGGGGCAAAATTCGCACACTGCGCAATTATGGCTCTCAAAAAAAATACTACAACGAGGTCATAGGCTATAATTCCCGCCTCGATGAGCTGCAGGCGGCTGTATTAAACGTGAAACTGCCATATCTGTACACCTGGACCCAACAACGCCGAACAGTAGCTGCTTTTTATGACCAATACTTGTATGGCTTAGGAGACCTTATTCTACCGGTTACTACAGTAGGAGCATCACATGTGTATCATCTTTATGTAGTGCGTACGGCCCATCGCGACGCACTCCAACGCTATTTGCAGGAACATGGCATTGGTACACTAATTCATTACCCTGTGCCTCCTCATCGTCAACAGGCCTATAGCCACCTGAATATGCAGGAAGGAGTTTGCCCAATTGCTGAGGAATTAGCCCAAACTTCATTGAGTTTGCCAATATGGCCGGGTATGCAAGAGCCAGAGGTAAAAGTAGTAGCCGAAGGCATCGGAGGCTTTTATAAAACCTTGTAAAATCAGCGAGTAGGCTTATCTTACCGGCTTGTACACCAAGCAATATGGGTGAAATACTGAGCTCCTAGACGCTCGCGCTGACTGAACAAAACAGAGTGTGAATAAAAACACTGTACCTTTGCGCCTCAAAATCAGCATTAACTATGAGTTGTTAGCATTATCTGCAGTACTCTGATTCGCCAACTTCTCTCATATAATCTTATTCCAGCTTATGTCTTCGTTGAAGTCTTTCATTGTCATTACATCTATTTTTGCCCCAACGAAGGCAGTAAAAAAATTCGCTACCCTTGCTGACTATCAGCTTGTAGTTGCTGGCGATAAAAAGTCTCCTGCGCACTGGAGCAGTGATAATGTCACCTACTTATCAGTGCAAGAACAGGAGACGATGGGTATGCAGATGTCGGCCAAATTGCCCTACAATCACTATGGACGTAAGATGATGGGCTATCTGCACGCCATGCAACAGGGTGCTCAGGTCATCATTGATACAGACGATGACAACATTCCTTATGAGGGCTGGGAATTTCCAGCAATGGAAGGTGATTTTCTGACCTCAAAGGATAGCAAAGGATTTGTTAATATATACAAGACCTTTACTAAACAGCACATATGGCCGCGTGGCTTACCCTTGGATCTAATTAACTCCAAAGCACACGTATTGCAGGAAGAAGAGCTTCAAAGTGAATCGATAAAAATAGGGGTATGGCAGGGGCTAGCCGATGGTGATCCGGATGTAGATGCTATTTATCGCTTAGTAGATAATACCGAATGCTTCTTCGACGACCATGCACCGGTGGTATTGGCAGAAGGCACACTTTGCCCTTTTAACTCTCAGAATACAGCATTCCGGCAGGAACTTTTCCCTTTACTCTATTTGCCGGCTTACGTCACCTTTCGCTTTACAGATATTCTGCGTGGCCTGGTGGCACAGCCAATCATGTGGCTTTACGGCTACCGTTTAGGTTTTACTAAAGCTACTGTAATTCAAGAGCGCAATCCTCATGATTATGTGAAGGACTTTGAATCAGAGATTCCTTGTTACTTACACCCCAATCGTGTAATTGCTACTGTACAGTCCGCACTGGACCCTAATGCTTCCGTTGGCGATAACCTCTATAAGGCTTACGTAGCCTTGGAGAAGGAAGGGATTGTGCTGCCTAACGAACTCGAACTGCTCAGTCTATGGCTGACGGATGTTAAGTCTCTGACGTAGAAATATAACCTGGATGCAGCAGTTTCCTTCCATCTCCGTCATTATTCCATCCTGGAACCAGGGGCATTTTATCGAGCGGACGTTATTGAGCATTCTTCGGCAGGATTATCCTGGTAAAGTACAGGTCATCGTTTCCGATGGCGGTTCCACTGATTCTACCGTAGATGTACTGCGCAAGTACGATAACCAAATTACATGGTGGTCAGCTCGTGATGAGGGATACGTTGATGCTGTAACGAAAGGCTTAGCCAAGGCCACGGGTGATGTCATCGCTATTCAGAGCAGCGACGACTATTACTTGCCCCATGCATTTCGCCATATGGCGGCGGGCTTTGAACAGCACCCCGAAGCAGGATTTATCTCGGGTGGTGAGTACGCTATAGATCTGGATAATCAGGTAACGTATGCTAACTCATTTACCGGACCAATCACTCCACATAGCATACTCTTTCAGTTCATTCCTCCCCAGCATGCCACATTTGTAAGGCGTGATATGCTGGACAGAGTAGGAGCTATGCGCCGAGAAGTGGATATGTGCGCTGATATTGATTTGTGGTATCGGCTAGCACACCATTCTGCTGGTCAGTCAATTCCTGCGATGCTGGCAGTGTATCAGCTTCACCCTGAGCAGCGCACATCTACATCGCCAAAATGGTATCCCAACCTGGTGAAAATGGTGGAAAGCTGCGAAGCCGATGCAGTTTACGGCCAACGTTTTCATCTTACCAACGTTGAGCGTCGAAACCTGTATGCTTACTGGGAAGTAAACTGGGCCGGCAAGATTGATGCGGCAATCGCCAGACCACTGGCAATGCGTAAGCTGCCTAGATTACTGAGTTACAGTCCTCGCACAAGGCGAGTAATTCTGGGGGCCACCATCAACCCACTCATTAAGAAGATGCTGCCCGGTAGTATGGTTAAACGCCTACAACCCGGAGTTGCTCCAGTGAGCAATGCCCCATTACCTGATCTTGATTGGTGGAGCAAGTAGCTGGCTATCACATGTTCATTTATATTCAGACTTACTGCCTTTTTCGTACTTTATAATTGCGCGAAACCTTAATGGACCAAAACGCCAAAATATATATAGCTGGCCATCGCGGAATGGTTGGTTCAGCTCTAGTTCGTCGCTTGGAAAAGGCTGGCTATAGCAATTTGTTGTTACGCACATCAGCTGAGCTTGATTTGCGCAATCAAGCGGTTGTTGAAGCTTTTTTTGCCGCTGAGAAGCCTGACTACGTCGTGCTCGCCGCTGCGATGGTAGGGGGCATTCACGCCAATAATACCTACCGGGCCGACTTTATCTATAGCAACCTGATGATTCAAAGTAATGTGATTCATCAGAGCCATGTACACGGAGTAAAAAAGCTTTTGTTCTTGGGTTCATCCTGTATTTATCCCAAATTAGCCCCCCAGCCGTTAAAAGAAGAGTCCTTACTTACTGGCGAACTGGAAAGCACCAACGAGCCATACGCCATTGCCAAGATTGCAGGTATTAAGATGTGTGATGCCTACCGCAGTCAGTATGGCAGCCATTTTATTTCGGCTATGCCTACTAATCTGTACGGTCCCCACGACAACTACGATCTGCAGAAGTCACACGTCTTGCCGGCTCTGATTCGCAAGTTTCATGAGGCTAAGCTTCAGGGCGCTGCCGAAGTAGAAGTATGGGGAACCGGTACGCCTCGTCGCGAATTTCTGCACGTGGATGATCTGGCGGATGCCTGCTTCCACCTGCTGCAAACCTATGATGAGCCAGGCCTTGTGAACATCGGTACGGGTGAAGACCTTAGCATTCGTGAGCTAGCAGAACTCGTACAACGCATTGTTGGCTACCAGGGAACAATTCGCTTCAATGCTGAATACCCCGATGGCACGCCCCGCAAACTGATGGATGTGAGCAAGCTAGCCACCAAAGGGTGGCGTTATACCATTGGCTTGGAAGAAGGAATTCACGCTGTATACCAAGACTTTATGCAGCACGAACAAAAGAACATGAACGCAGTATCTGCTTAATGCTCTATTAAACTCTTAATAAGGAGATAATTAGCCTTAGGTAAAATAAGGCTATCAATACACCGTAAACGTTCCGTGATTTAATCAGCGCGATGGAAACAGCAGAAGTGATGAAAGCGCCGAATCCCGTAATCAAAACGGAGGCAGATGACTGGACGGAAATAATTGCCCCCCAGACTCGTCTGCTCGATCTGGGTCTTAAAGATCTCTGGCGCTACCGCGACTTGGTTCTCTTGTTTGTGCGCCGGGATTTTGTGTCAACCTACAAACAGACCATCCTTGGGCCTATCTGGTTTTTTGTTCAGCCCTTGCTGACAACGCTTACCTTCATAATCATCTTTGGCAACGTAGCTAAGCTATCTACTGATGGGCTGCCAATGCTGGTGTTCTACTTGGCTGGTATTACCGTTTGGAATTACTTTTCGCAAAGCCTGACCGCTACGTCCACCGTATTTCGTGATAACGCCCACATTTTTGGTAAGGTCTATTTTCCGCGCCTAACCATGCCATTGTCCATTGTCATCTCTAATCTGGTTCGCTTCGGTATCCAGTTCATCCTGTTTGCTGGGGTTTGGGGGTACTACTTGGTCTTTAGCGACAAGATTCATCCTAACTGGTTAATCGTACTTACCCCACTACTGGTAGTGATTATGGGTGTTCTGTCACTGGGCTTAGGCATGATCTTCAGCGCCCTGACTACCAAATACCGCGATTTAGCTATCCTGCTTACGTTTGGCGTACAGCTGCTCATGTATGCAACTCCCGTAATCTATCCTCTGTCCAGCTTGCCTGCAACTTTCCGTTGGCTGATCATGGCGAACCCTATGACATCCATTGTGGAAACATTCCGATTCGCGTTTTTGGGTTCTGGTACATTTAGTTGGGGTGGTTTAGGCTATAGCTTTCTCATTGCCCTGCTCATGCTCTTCCTCGGCACTATCATCTTCAACAAAGTGCAGAAGAGCTTTACTGATACTGTATAAATAAGGCTGGGGGGCAAAAAAGCTTCTTGGTACCGCTTACTGATTCATGAGTGACATTGCCATAAGAGTAGAAGAGTTAGGGAAGCTGTACCGTCTTGGTGAAATCGGCACGGGCACTATCACCCACGACCTGAACCGCTGGTGGGCACGCCTACGCGGACAGGAGGACCCGTTTGCCAAGATAGGGGAGACCAACGACCGCACAGCTAAAGGCCAGAGCGACTATGTCTGGTCGCTGAAGGATGTAAACTTTGAGGTGAAGCAGGGTGAGGTGCTCGGCATCATTGGCCGTAATGGGGCTGGTAAGTCTACGTTGCTGAAGATTTTATCAAAGGTTACGGCGCCTACAACCGGTCGCATTAAGATAAAGGGCCGAATCGCCTCCTTATTGGAGGTAGGAACCGGCTTTCACCCAGAGCTGACAGGGCGAGAGAATATCTTTCTCAATGGGGCTATTTTGGGTATGAGCAAAGCTGAGATCCGCAGCAAATTCGACGAGATTGTTGACTTCTCTGGAGTAGAACGCTATATCGATACGCCTGTTAAGCGATATAGTAGCGGTATGTATGTACGCTTAGCATTTGCTGTCTCAGCCTTCTTAGAACCAGAAATACTAATAGTAGACGAAGTTCTTGCTGTAGGCGACGCCGAGTTTCAGAAGAAGTGCTTAGGTCGAATGAAGGATGTAAGTGTTAATGATGGGCGTACGGTACTTTTCGTAAGTCATAACATGTCGGCTGTAGCAAATTTATGCACCCGCATTTGTTATTTGGAGAATGGAAATATCATTAAGCAAGGCAATGTTAAAGAATGTATAGATCTGTATTTTAGTAGAAGCACCAATAACCAGCAAACTGAGCTTAAGAAGATATTAAAAAGTGATCCAGATTTTGATTTTTTAGACTTCAAATTAAGTTCTAAAAGAAGCAATGATACTTTTTATACAAGTGACACAATAAGTTTTTATTATGATTATCTAGTTAAAAGAGATATGCATGGGTTAAGAATAGGTTTTGATCTCGTAGATAACATGGATACTGTCATATTTAGGTCTTTTCATGATGATCTAGAAAAAGAAACTAGTTTCTTTGAATTAGGAGCGTATCGAAGCTATGCCGAGATTCCAGCTAATATTTTGGCGGAAGGTGATTACTATATAAAACTGAGAATTGGTGTACATAATGTTAGATGGATTATTCACGATGAAGTCAGTGTGAAAGTGTCAATAGCTAAAGTGGATAGCTTAAACAGTAATTATAATGACAATAGGCCTGGTTTAGTAGCGCCAGTAATAAATTGGGAAACAAAACACCATAATACACATGCGTAAATTTGCATTTAGAGCACTAGGTTTTGCAGTTAGAAAGTTGACTGCAATTAACGATAGTATTACTAAAGATGAAAATGACAAAACAAACTTAGCTCGGGAAAAGCACTGGAATGACAAATTCGGTGATAAAGAGTTTTTTGACCACAGTATAGATTCTAATATTAAAATTAGGCTCTATAGAGACTCTATTTTGTCAAAACTTATATATAATGGTTTTGAGAATGCAGAGTTAGATTTTTTAAGAAATTTTTTACGTGAGGGTGATACTTTTTTTGATATAGGATCAAATATTGGTTTATTTTCATTAGTTGCATCTACTAGAATAGGCGATGAAGGAAAGATTTTTGCTTTTGAGCCTTCTCCCAAAACTTATGCAAGGCTAAAAGAGAATTTAAAAAACAATAATATATCTGACCAATATGTATTTAATATTGGCTTGTCGGATAAGATTGATAAACTGCAATTGAATATATCCGATAATGGATATGATGCATGGAATTCATTTGCTGATTCTAAAGACGGAAAGTTTAGTAAAGTTCAAGAGGTGGATGTTGATACATTAGATAATATAGCAAATCGATACGGAGTAAGGAATATTGATTTAATTAAATTAGATGTTGAGGGCTGGGAGAAGTTTGTATTATATGGAGGTGAACGCACAATGAAGGATAATTCTCCTGTGATTATGGTAGAGTTTACTGAGGAGAATACATTCTCTGCTGGCTACCATGTACAAGAATTATATGATATTCTTGAGGCTTGGGGATATAAGTGGTATCGGTATATAGATAAAAAGTTAGTTTTTGAAAAAAAACAACTTCATTATCCTTACGATAATCTGTTTGCAATAAAAGATATTGATACCGTTAATAAAAGGCTTGCTATTGACTAAAAGTGGTGTCTATTTTTTAGGTGTCAATTTGTATTGATGTAATTATATTGTGCAACCATTAATATCAATAATTCTTCCGACTTACAATAGTGATGCTACATTAAGTATAGCACTTAGTAGTATAGTATCGCAAGTATTTCGGAATTTTGAGGTTGTTATAATCGACGGTCAATCAACTGATAATACTATTGTAACTATAGATGCATATTCTGGTTCGGACTTGAATATTAAGTGGGTGTCTGAGCCTGATAAGGGAATTTATGATGCCATGAATAAAGGAATAAGTTTAGCTAGTGGTAGCTGGCTTTATTTCTTAGGAAGCGATGATTATTTGCATGATGCAAATGTCTTCAAAGACATTGCAGCAATACTATCTAACACAGAAGCTGATTTTGTATATGGTGATGCTATTGTCTCAAGTAATGGACAGAGGCATGATGGCGAGGTAGACTTAATGATTTTGCTTACAAAGCGTAACGTGTGTCATCAAGCCATATTCTATCGGCGAAGTGTATTCAATAAAATTGGGCTTTATAACTTGAAATATCCAGTGGTCGCAGATTGGGACTTTAATATTCGTTGTTTTCAAAATGATGATATTAAAAAGAAATACATTACAAGGGACATAGTCGTGTTTAATAATGTGACGGGAGTGAGCAGCTTGCATCACACAGACCCGTTCTATGATATGGTTCCAGCGACCTATATTAAAGAATTAAATAAAATCAAACAAGAGAGGAATGATATAATATCATCTAGATCCTATAAGATTGGCGAGGCTATTTATGGTCTCCTAAAAAGAACAGGTATTGTAATGCTATTAAATAAATTCAGGAATTAGCTTTAAATAAGCGTAGCAAACCTCGTATGGCAACCATCCTTTTCGTAGGGCATGAAGCAAGTAGAAGCGGAGCTCCTTTTACGCAGTTGCACTTAATGCGATGGATCAAAGAGCATACATCGCACAAAATGGCGCTTGTGCTATTAGAAGGCGGAGGGTTAGTTAGTGAATTTCAGGAATTAGCAGATGTCTGTATAGTAAGTAGCCCTAAGTTTTCACTTCATACTCGAATATGGTCAAAATTGAACCGTATGAGTGGAAGGCAACATGATAATACATTAAATCAAATTGTTGCATACGCTCCTGATGTAATATTTGCTAATTCCCTAGTTGCAATTAACTATGGCATCTTATTAAAAGAAAAAATAGGTGTTAAATTAATTTGCAACATTCATGAGTTAGAATTTGCTATGATTTATGCACCTGCTGGTGGATATATTGATGCCCTCCACAAAGCAGATTTGTTGATGATGGGGTCACATGCAGTCAAAGACTTTTATCTAAATAATTTTTCGGTTGATCCCAGTAAGGTTTCTGTTATATACGATTTTATTGCTGACGAGGACCCTTTACGTGCAGCGCTTGTAGATATACGTGAAGTATATAATATTCCTGCTAGTGCTAAAATAGTGGGAGGTATGGGAAGCCTGCAATGGCGTAAGGGATACGATATCTTCTCTTATGTAGCCCGCGAAGTAATCGAACGTTCCCCAGACACTTATTTTATCTGGGTTGGCGGTAATAAAAGATCCTACGAATATAAGTTGCTTGAGCGCGAGGTAAGATTACTCGGACTAGCACACAGGCTTATTCTGGCTGGAGAGCAAACTGATATTAACAGTTACTATGAGGCCTTTGATGTCTTTTTGCTAACCTCCCGCGAAGACCCTTTCCCCTTAGTGTGCTTGGAATCTGCTTTAGCTAAAACACCCATCATCTGTTTCGAAAATGCAGGAGGCATGCCTGAGTTTGTGCGGGAAGACGCTGGCTATGTAGTAGAGTATGTCAACATTGACCAAATGGCAGAGAAATCCTTAGCGTTGCTCAATGATGAAACTCTTCGTAAGCAAATGGGCGATGTTGGCCGAGAACGTGCACTAAATAACCATACAATTAGCAAGCTAGGGCCTTCTATTCTCAAATTGATTGAAAGCGCTTTGTAGCACACGTCACTTCAATGTTTAAGTATACTGTCTCATATTTGTAACTATAGTAAACACTGTCAGAGGGCTAAACCGGTTATTGTGGGTCTTATTACGTGTATTATTGGCGGAGCCGGATTTATTGGCAAAGCAGTAGTTGAAGAGCTACTGCTGCGCAATGACCGGCAAGTCATCGTTGTCGGGCGCGCACCCGCTGCGTCGCATTTGCCAGCGACTGTTCGCTATGTGCAAAACCCGACCGGAGCTACGGACGAGCTATTAGAAGGGCTGTTAGCTGGCGTTGACGAAGTGATAGATCTGGCCTATGCCACAGTGCCCCAGACCAGTTTCCATAATCCAGTAAACGATATTTTAGTTAATCTGCCTGAAGCTGTGCGTCTGTTTGAACATGCTTCGCGGTGGTCATTAAGAAAATTTGTATGGGTTTCGTCGGGCGGAACTGTGTATGGCCATGCACATAATGTCCCCTTAACGGAAGAGCACACAACAAATCCGGTATCGCCGTATGGGATCACGAAGCTGGCCATTGAGAAATATGCTCATCTTTACCATCACACGGCACAGCTGCCAATAGTTTGTGTGCGGCCCTCCAACGCATATGGTGAAGGCCAGCGAGTATATGCCGGACAAGGGTTTGTAGCTACTGCCATCGCGTCTCTCCTTGACCGCCGAACACTAAGTCTGTTCGGCGAGGAGGGTACTATTCGCGATTATCTGCATGTACGCGATGTAGCCCGCGGTATTGTGGCGGCGTTGGTTGATGGGCAAGCCGGCCAGGTTTATAATATAGGCAGTGGTGTAGGACACAGCAATCGGCAAGTACTTGATATACTTGCACCCTTGGCAGTGGCTCGAGACTTGCCTTTGAACATTCAGATACTGCCTGAACGCGCCTTTGATGTGAAGGTTAATGTGTTAGATAGTAGCAAGCTACATGCTCATACTGGGTGGACTCCCACCGTACGTTTTGAAGAAGGATTACAGCAAACTTGGGAGTGGTACGTTAAAAATCATAAATCTTAAATAGTAAGGCTAGTATTTTACCACTTGGTCTCAGTTTTAAATCGGGGCAGAAGAGCGTTATGAAACCGTATTTTATGTATTGTCCGTTACGCTTTATTATGAGTTAATCATTCTTTGTATAGCTATTTGTGCGCAAAACCACAGGCGGTATTAAAGGAGTCAATCATAGCTTAGGCATCTAAAAAAGCCCTTCGTTTCAGGAGGGGCTTTTTTAGGAAAGGAGGGAGGGTATTTACAAGCCGTATAGATTGATAAGTGTTACCAGCACGGCAATAGTTAATACAACTAGCCACCATCCTAGGTTATGAGAGTTGTTTTGCAGGTCGTAAGTGGGCCGTTGAGTCCTGTTGCGCTCATTAGCCTTACACTGCCACCAAGCCAAATGTCCGTAGCTTTGTGGCCCTATTGTGCCTTATAGGATTGTGATGACCCAATTGATTACGCAAGAAGCCCCACAAAAAAGGAAAGCAAGTACTATCCTGCCTTAACCGGCATCCGAGCAGTGGCAGCCATTATGGTATTTTTCAATCATGTGGTGGTGGCGCCGCATACCCGCCAGCCGCCAGCTCAGGATATATCCTTCCTTTCTCAATGGGGCGTCTGGCTTGGGGAGCAGCTCCACATAGGGGTGCCGATTTTCTTTGTGCTCAGCGGCTTCCTGATAACCACCCGCTATTTTCACCGCCTGGAGCTCACAGGGCCCTGGTTTCGGCGCTACCTGCAAAACCGCTTTGCCCGCATCTATCCCATCTACTTACTGCTGACGCTGCTCACCTTTGCCGTAATGTTTCTACGACCCACGCAGCAATGGTATGAGTGGCCAGACGTCTATCCGTTGATTGATAAGGTGGCCGTACTGTTTCTGAATCTGACGCTAACCCGCGCCTACTTTGCGGATCTGGTGGTGATGGGGGTGCCGCCGGCCTGGACCCTAACGGTGGAAGAAACATTTTACCTACTGGCGCCTTTCCTGCTGCTGGGCCTCAAGCGCAACTTTCGGCTGCTGTATTTGTATCCCGTGCTGCTGCTCTCGATTGGGGTGGCATTGGTCCTGTTTTGTTCGCGCTTCCTGCCGTATTATGGCCTGATGGCCGACATTAACTTTCTGCTACAGAGTACCTTTTTTGGGCGCTGCATCGAGTTTCTGGTCGGCATCGGGCTTGCCTTCTTCGTCGCCCGCAGAACGGAAGATTCCCAGCGAGGAGTCCGCGCCACCTTTCTGGGGTTAGCCGGTATTGTAGCTTGCCTAGTTGGCTTGGCGTGGGTTCAGCACACGATCACCAATTCTGTGGCTTGGTTGGTCGCTTATCGCTCTATAAATAATGTGCTTCTACCCGGCACGGTGGCGGTACTGTTTTGGGGGCTGATTAAGGAGCGCACGCGGCTGCGACAGCTCTTGGAAACCACGGCATTTGATCTGCTGGGCAAAAGCTCTTATGTATTTTACCTCATTCACTTAGGAGTCATAGATACACTATTCTCGGAATATATCACGGAAAATTAGCTCATTCGCTTAGTCAGTTACACGATTTTATCCATTGCGCTCTATAAGGGGGGCGAGCATCCCCTGCATAACCGTCTGCGTGCCAAACCGCCACGGCTCGTAAAGGAGGTAGCAGTTGCGTAGGTATCAAAAAAGCCCCACCTGTAACGGTGGGGCTTTTTTATGGCAACTGTTGCGTCTGCCCGGCAGGTAGTAGTGGCTTATTGCTTGCCCGTCTTATAAAAAGTTATCATCGTGCACTCGCCTGTCGTCTGGGTCGTTGTATTGTACTGAAAGGTCTGGCCTAAATAATTGGTGTATTCGCCTTGATAAACCAGCTTGACGGCCGGTTTACAGGTTGCCATGCCTACCCACTTGGCAATCTGGCCATCTGCGGGCGTGGTTTCCTTCACCATGGTCATCATGACATCACAGGTAAGACCAGTCGCCTGAGGGCCCTGGGGATACGTATCGCCGATAGCAAACTGCTGGCCAGGCACAACGGATAACGAAGCAGGAGCTACAGATTCGGACTCTTTGGCGCAGCCTGTCATAAAGATCACCGCTGCCAAAGCAGCCGCACGGGGGAACGAGTATAGGTTTGTCATAAAAGTGTGTGTTTAAGAGAAGATTTATTTGTAATAATCAAAGGTAAACAGGTGAATCGAAAATCCTACGATTTTTATAAAATTATTATATTAATTATAACTTTTCCCGCTCGATATTCTTTTCTCAAGATACTTCTCAATTTCAACGCGTAAGCATCCATGCTGCTTACTAATGAAAAAAGCCCCACCGCAGGGTGGGCCTTTAGGAAAAATGACGTAGGGTGCCCATCAACTGCCTACGCAGCTACTTTCGGCTCGGGGGCTTTACTTTATTGCGCAGGCTCATCACCGGCACCTCAAAGTATTTATACATAAGTGTAGAGAGCAGGATTGTAAGCCCCCAGAACAGCAGCAAGCCTATCATATTACGCACCGCCTGCGGTACGGGCAAAGTAGGCACCAATTGTACTAGTATATTCTGGTTGATGATAGTGGCATGCAGCAAATACATGCTGTAGCTAATCAGCGAGATGTGGGTGACGGCTCTGGCCCACCAGCCCGAGGCGTACTGCCACTGGCTGAGTAAGGGCATAAGTAGCACTGTGGCCAAGGCCGGAATAATAAAATAATAGACGGAGGCGAATAGGCCAATATCTCCCAGGGCGGTAACATCACTAAGCAGGTAAAGCGCCACGAATCCCACGACGAATTTGACGCCTTTCAGGTGAAGCCAGCTTTCGGCATGATAGTGCGCCCACCAAGCTGCTATGACGCCATACATCAGATTGTCTAGGCGCAGCGCGACCACTTTGCGGAAGTTGCTATCCCACTGCTCAAGCGTTTGCGGGGGCGCCTCCAGATAGCTGTAATAGCGGTAGGCTGTAGTAAGTATGACTACCAAAACTGCCGCCAGTAGTACAGCATGTCGAGGCTTGAGCCGCAGCCCGCCGGCAAAGAGAAACACGGCCGGCGCACTGAGCAGGTAGAACCACTCCTCGACTGCTAAACTCCAAGCCTCGGCAAAGACGCCGGGGTGCGGCCAGCAGGAGCGCCACTAGATAAGGTGGCACCGTTCGTATCCAGCGCTTAGTCCAGAAGTCCCAGAGCGTAGCCCCTGTTGCAGGCTTGATTTCCAAGGTACGAATCAGAATCCCCCGATGAGGAAGCCTGACAGGACAAAAAATACGCTGACGCCGTCGAAGCGCGCGATGTACTCATAAAAGAAGGTGAACTTTTTAGACACCCACGTATCGCTGTGGGTCACCAGTACGGTCAGAATCGCAAAGGCCCGCAACAAGTCTAAGCCAAAGATGCGATTTGGTGAGGAAGGCAACTGGAAAACCTTCACAGGAGATAATGACATTCGAATAGCATTGTTTGGGGCAAAGGTAACGCAGGGTTGGGGAAAGGCCGTTATCTTTGGGCTATAGGAAAGCTGTGGTCCACGTTTAGCCGTTGGTTGAGTCGGATGATGGCAGAAGAGTATGAACAGCCTCCTTAACCTTTCAATGACGCAGAGGGGGAGCGCCGCTGGCGGCAGCTCTCCGCCAGCTAGAAAGACGAAGACACCCAGCATAAGCTAGTCAAAGAAGCAAAGCGGCTGGTAAAGCCATAATAGTATAAAAAAAGCCCCGGCATCGTTGGGGCTTTTTTTATACTATTATGGCTTTACCAGCCGTAAATCTTGACGCGTAGGGTGGGTTTTAAATGCAGGCAACTGCACCAACTCAGCGTAGGTTAGAAGCGGTTGCCAACAATTAAATGGGCATAACCGCACAATCTCAGCCCGCTCTTGACATACCCATGCCTCACAAAAGAAGGTATAGAGGTGGTATAGGTTAATGCTGGAGCCAAGCTCATAGCGCTGGGCTAAGTAAGTGCCATTGGTGCGCCCCGTGATGACGTACAACGTGCCTACCTGCAGCCTGCCCGTGCCCTGCAAGGCCAGCATCCGGATGCGGATTAGTTTTCATATCGTAGCGTCTATTCTGCTCTACAAGCTAGTGGAGAATCCGTTGCAAAAAATACTGCGTAGCGCTCCCCCGCAACAGCCCCCTAAGCTGGCTCCTACATAAATTATAGTATAGCCGCCTATCTTTGTGCTTGGCTTCAGTATCTGATTTTTGCGTTGCTTCCTGGCTGTAGTCTCCGCCTTATCAGTCTATTACTAGTACAGAATTCGTTTTAAGGCTCTGTAGTTTATGTGTGGGGCATTTCTTCAGTAAATACGAACAACCAGTCTATGAGAATTGCCTTCGTTTCCTTGATGAGAGTGTTGCCTTGGGGTGGAAGCGAAGAACTATGGTTTAAAGCTGCAAAGCTTGCTTTAGCTGATGGTCATACTGTTAGCACACTCACTCAGAAATGGGAAACTGTTCCAGATAAAATTAAAGAACTAAGATTTTTAGGAGCTGATAATTACTTCTACTATAAGCCTCAATTCTCTATTGCAGAAAGATTAGCTATTAAGCTAAAAGTTAAATCTAGTACAGGTGAAATAGTGCCAACTGTAGTAGCTGATGTTTATGTTATATCAAATGGCACTACATGGGATTTCGTGCAGCACAGAATGGTTATCGAAAATATCCTTAGTCAAGGAAAGCCATACATACTGATAAATCAGCATAACTATGAGCATGGCAATATTGTCACAGGCTTAAATCGTGACTACGCTATTAAGGTTGTACAACATGCATCGATGAATTTTTTTGTTGCGAAGCGTAATATGGAGACAGCTGAACGACAACTAGCTCATTTTATAAATTCAGCTCAGATTATCAGTAACCCAGTGAATATCGCTGTTAAAGCAGTTAAGCCATACGTTACCTCGTCTCAGTTACAGATTGCATGCGTAGCAAGAATTGATTGTGATTATAAAGGGCAGGATATTTTGCTTCAAGCTTTAGCTACTCACAAATGGAGGGACAGGAACTATCACCTGAGCCTTTATGGTACCGGTCCCCATCTAAATCACTTACAGCATCTCATATATTTATATGAATTACAGGCTAAAGTGAGTATAAAGGGGCATGTCAATGATATTGATAAAATTTGGGAGGAAAACCACATTTTAGTACTTCCATCCATAAGCGAGGGCACACCACTAGCCTTAGTTGAAGCAATGTTGTGTGGTAGGACAGCCTTAGTAACTGATGTGGGAGACAATGCTCAGTATATAATTGATGGGGTAACAGGATTTTTAAGTAGTACAGCTTCTGTGAAATGCGTTTCACTTGACTTAGAGCGCCTTTGGGAAAATAGGGAAAACATTCAGGAAATGGGTCGGAAAGCGTTTGAGCATGCATCTGGTATCACAGACTTGCATCCCGAGAAAACGTTAATAAAGTTTATAGAATCATTATAAATCGGTTCGGTGTGTACAGGCATTCATCAATGTGAGTTCAGAGATGACTGTACTTACTTCTTGTATTAAACTTTAGGAAAGGATGTCTTCCTCACCATATGAAGCTAAGCCCCTACTCTCCTTTACGATAGATAGCAATTCACGGGGTAGTTATTCATGTATGCCTGTTACATTCTAGCCCAAATCAGGCAAACTTATTTCTCTCGCTTATCTTCGCGCAGTGTTCACGTCAGGCTGATCATGTTATACTAAGCGATTTACCTATGCTGCCGGAGAGTAACAGTGTGCAAGTGGTGCCGGCGGGTGTTTCTTTTTTGATATGCACTTATAATAGTGCCTCGCGCATTAGTGAAACACTCACCTGCCTAGCCCGGCAGGCTGCAGACCCAGCTATTCCGTGGGAGGTAATTCTAGTCGACAACGCCTGTACAGACGGCACCACGGAGAAAGCCGAGGCTCATTGGAGAGAGTTGGGTACATCAGTTCCCCTACGGCTATTTAAAGAACCCCGTCCCGGTAAGAACTTTGCCGTCAAGCTTGCCTTTAGTCAAGCACGTTACCAGTACGCCTGTATCGTAGATGACGACAACCGGTTAGCTTCTGACTATCTGCAAATTGGCTTCGATGTATTGCAAGCCAATCCTCAAGTAGCAATAGTTGGGGGGCAAAATATAGCCACTTTTGAGGTGTCTCCACCTAGTTGGTTTCCACTTTTTCAGGCGAATTATGCTGTCGGAATCCCTGTATATAAAGTGGGCTCCAATATAAAGCCGCTGCCCGATGGTAATATCGGTTCCCATATCCTTTGGGGGGCGGGCATGTTTATTCGGCTCGAGCTCTGGCACAAACTAACCCAACTCGAATTTAAAAGTCTCTTTGCTGGTCGTCAGGGGACAAAAGTGCTGACTGCGGGAGAAGATGATGAGTTGTGTTATGTGGCGCAGCTATTAGGGTATGAGGTATGGTACTGGTCTGGGCTTCGGCTTGAGCATTACATGACCGCGAACCGTCTAACACCCACTTATCGAAATCGGCTTTATTATTCGCCCGTTTGGGCCGCATCCCGATTAGGGGCTTACCGGAGCGCATTGCTTACAGCAAACGAAAGCAACTCCGATACGACTACCCATTTAGTAAAGGACTTTTTGTACATGAGTTGGGGCGCTTTCCGTCAAATAGTATCTATGCGTTTTGTTAAAGCACTATTCATAGATGATAAACTATATCTGATGGACTGTAAACAACAGATGCTAACTATTTTTAATTATATACTTGATTTTGGAAATATCATTGGGTACTATAAATATGTGGACGAATTGAAGCAAAAAATAAAAAAATCGGGCTTGAAACTAGGGAACGCGATGTATTAATAATACATTAATATATTTTTTTGTAATCAAGGAATTAAAATACATATCCATATTTTATTCAAGCAGTTATGGGGGGCAATTATTTGTATTCATTTTTCAAAGGTTTCACAGATTCTTGTATTAAAATAATATATAAAATTCTTCCTGAATGGAAGGAGGAAGGGGTCGAAGTATTACCTGCTGTAGCTCCAACATCGCCTAAGCTTCCTGTCAATTTCGATAGTCTGCCGCCTCAGGTTGCCAAATATTTCCAGGAAAGTACAGGGCTGCCTGCGCGTCATATATATCGGCTAAAGCACGTTCATGTCTCTTGGCAAACAATCATTTTTAGGAACCTAAGAATATTTTTAAAAGGGCTGCCTCATCCTAGAGAAGAAAAGCATTATACAGATGCCTACTTGCTGAAGCAGTGGGTTGTTGATCCAGTAGAGCTTCCCCCAACAGTTAATCAGGCGGCATTGGTGCATGATCTATGGTCTGTAGATAACTACTATCACTGGATAGCTGACTCCTTACCACGGTTGCTCATACTGCGTCAATTGTATCCTGCTTGCTTACTACTAGTCCCGGAGCCTATTCCGGAATACGTGCGCACGAGTACATCCCTTTTAGGATTTAAGCATCTGCTGCCAATACAGGATAAGCAAATCGTTAAAGTGCCCTTATTACTGTTGTCAGAGTATGCCGCACCGCCTGGCTTCCAGGATGCATCTTTGATGCGGCAACTCCGAGCCGAGATAACAAAGGCCATCGGCCACCAGCCCCCGCCGCAGCCACATCGACGTTTATATATATCACGTGCACGTCAAAATAATCGCCGCTTGGTGAATGAAGCAGCTATTATTCCAATCCTGACGCAATACGGGTTTGAGGTAGTTTATTTCGAAGGGCTTGAATTTGCACAGCAGGTTCAGCTTATGCAGGAAGCAGCTGTTGTGATGGGCATACACGGTGCTAACCTGACAAATATTTTATTTATGCAGCCAAGCACAACTGTAATAGAATTAATAAATGAGGAGAAGCTAGTAGTACTTGATAACCAGGACTTCGAAAACCTCATTTATTATCGTATGGCTTTCAATATGCAGCTTCACTATTATAATGCGCCTTGTAAGCCCTCAGTCAAGGGCGATATAACTAATAGAGCAGATGTAATAGTGGATGAATATTTATTAAATGAAATATTAATTAATCTGAAATAATTCCTTCATTTAATAATTTTTTAACAGCAGAGGATATTGTGCGCATTTAATAATTGTAAAAAAAATATCTAATAAGATTATACATTGTTATTATATAATTTTTCCGAAGGATTTGATAGTGTTTTGACAGATGAGTCAGATATATCAAATGAGTTAGGCAGAATACAATTACTTTTGCGGGCTCATATAAGCTCGAATAGGTATGGCTGGCCAACTAGATATATCCAGTACAATGGGGAATATTTCAATGTTCAATACTTTCGTTCACCCCTCAGCTCAGTCAAGGGTTTCGGAAGTGTTAAGTACTACTTTCCTGAGTGAAGGAAAACTAGTAAAAGAGTTTGAAGCGCGTCTAGCTGCAGAGCTAGGTATGGTAAATCCAGCAGCTTTGAACAGTGGTACTAGTGCTCTTCACTTAGCTATGGCCGTATCAGGTATTGGTCATGGTGATGAGGTGATAATGGCCCCCCAGACATTCATTGCTTCCGCTATTTCAGTTGTACAAGAGGGAGCTACTCCGGTTTTTTCTGATATTCAGTATGAGACTGGCAATATTGATCCAGCTTCAATAAAAGATAAGATTACAGAGCGTACGAAAGCTATAATGGCAGTGCACTGGGGTGGTTACCCGTGCGATATGGATGAGATCCATGCCCTAGCGCGTCAATACAACTTAATTGTCATTGAAGATGCTGCTCATGCTCCAGGAGCTACCTACAAGAGTCGAGCAATTGGCTCAATATCTGATTTCACCTGTTTCTCTTTTCAAGCTATAAAACACCTGACTACAGGCGATGGTGGTGCCTTATGCTGCACAGGCTCAGAGAATGCCCGTGAAGTGTTTCGGCGCCGTTGGTTTGGTATTGATCGGGCTCACTCGCCTGTGTCTGAAATAGGTGAACGAATATATGATTTAACGGACGTCGGATATAAGTATCATTTGAGCGACTACGCTGCTGCGCTGGGCTTAGCTAATCTGGAAGGGTTTGAAGAGCGTATGCAGTACCGGCGGCAGCTGGTTCGCCAATACCATGATGGGCTGAGCCAAGTTAGTGGGGTTACACTCTTCGAACACAAGACGGATCGTGAGAGCGCACATTGGTTATTTGGCTTCCACGTAGAGAACCGTCTCGAATTCATTCGAACATTAAAAGCTAAAGGAATTGCTAGCTCCGTCGTACACGACGGTATAGATAAAAACACTCTATTTGGAGGAAAAAAAATGGATCTAATTAATCAGCGTCGCTTCGATGAAACCCAGATTCATATCCCTCTGCATGATGCACTTCTTCCGGAGCAAATAGAATATATTATCAATACGATTAAACAGGGCTGGTAAAATGAAAGTAGTAGTATTTGGGGCCAACGGATTCGCGGGCAGCAATGTCGTAGAGGTGTTGCGTGAAAATGGGGTTGAGCCTATTCAGGCTTCGCGGAGCACTGGTTTAGATCTGCGTGATGCACGGCAGGTAACAGAATTTTTAAGTAAGCATCGTCCTAAGTTCATTATTAACTGTGCTGCCCATGTAGGCAGTCTTAATTATGTGACGGAGCAGGCTGCAACTGTCATTGCTGACAATACACGCATGATTATGGGCATGTATGAGGCTGTAGCTATTGCTTGTCCATTGGCTATCGTAATAAACCCCATTGCAAACTGTGCTTACCCAGGTAATGCTGAAGTCTATCGCGAAGAGGAGTGGTGGAATGGTCATATTCATCGCTCGGTATTGGCCTATGGCTCAACGCGGCGCTTATTATGGACAGTTGCTGAAAGCTTTCAGATGCAGTATGCAGTGCGCAGTATCAATTTGCTTACTCCCAATATGTATGGACCCTATGATTCGACTGATCCCAATAAGGCTCACGCACTAAATGCCCTGGTATCAAAGTTTGTAAAGGCTGAAAAAATAAAGCAGCCTGAACTGCCTATATGGGGCACAGGTATTGCCATTCGAGAGTGGTTATACGCTCGTGATTTCGCCCGCCTGGTATGGGAAATTATGTTGCTTCCTGATAGGCCTGGCCTGGAAAAACCATTGAATTTAGCTCAAAACGATGGTCTTAGTGTAAAAGAACTGGTAGATATTATTCAGTTAAAGTTCGACTATCAAGGCAATGTAGTATGGGATCATAGCAAACCAGATGGTGCCCCAAAGAAAGTAATGGACGATACTCGCTTTAGGCAAGTGTTTCCTGCATTTCAATTTACTGACTTCGAGCAAGGTATTGCCAATACGATTGCCTATTACGAGTCGGCATTCCCTTACTAAAGGTCAAAGAGGTAAGTATGGAGTTGATTAATTCTCAAATCGATCGCAACCTTTCACCAATTAAGAATACAACCTTCACTAAACATGAGTGATCACAGGATACCAGTTAAATCCGCGCAGTATGACACTTCCTTGTTAAAGGGATGTGGTGAAGATGTGTTTGTAAGTGCTAATGTTGAAATACGTCGGCCTCACTTGATAACATTAGGTAGCCATGTAGCAATTGACTCAGGCGTGTACATAACAACTGCCGCACAGATTGGTGATTATACCCATCTGTCACCCTACCTTACTGTCATAGGTGGCGCGCAGAGTACACTCATAGTAGAAGATTTTGTGACTGTAGCTGCTGGTAGCCGCCTTATTTGCGGTTCAGATCGGTTTATGGGTGATGGCTTTACAAGTGTGACCGCGCCTGAGCAATATCGAGACACCGTAGACTTTGGGACCATTCGTTGCGCCAGATTTTCTGGTATCGGCACTAATGTGGTAATTATGCCCAACGTGACGATTGCTGAAGGCAGTGTAATAGGAGCCTGCTCCCTTGTAACTAAGGACACTGAGCCCTGGACTATATACGTGGGAGTACCCGCACGTCCTATCAAAATTCGGCCTCGTGCGAAAATGTTGGAGTATGCAAAGCAGCTAGGGTATTAAGTCTAGCAATGAGGCTTTGTAGGAAGATATGTATAGGCCTTCCGCTGCCCCAGACCACAGATTTTTTCGCATTATGGCAACCTACACTCTTTCCTATATTCTCACCACTTACAATAAACTGCCGTACCTGAAGCAGGTGCTGGAGCGGTTGATAGCGGCCCGGCAGGAAGATGAAGAGATCGTTGTGGCGGACGGCGGCAGCAAGGATGGCACGGCCGAGTATCTACAAAGTTTGTATGCCGCCGGGCAGATTCAGCAATTCATCTCCGAGCGCGATAAGGGTGAGGCGCACGGATTTAATAAATGCATGCTGATGGCCCAGGGAGAGATTATCAAGCTTATCACTGATGATGACGCCTTTTATTATCCGGCTATCCAAGAGAGTAAAAAATTTATGTTAGCACACCCTGAGATAGATGTGCTATCGGGAAACACGGGACTTATTCAACTGGAGAACTTAACCCAAGCCACTATATATGAAGATGTGGCCAATAATTTCCGCCGCTGGTTAGATAGTAAAGAAGTGGTTTGGATGATTGGTCTACCTTTTTTGATAAGGCGTAAATCGTTAGCCATTACGGGCTTATTTCATACCGGCGTTGTACAAGTGGATACGGAGTTTACATACCGAATTACCAGCCTAAATGTGAATCTTGCTTGGAGCACAGCGATGCTAAGTGTTCGCATCGAAAATCCTCAAAGTAACTTTCGGGTGATGAATCAACGGGAAGGGCGAAGTGCTAGTGACTTGGAAGCAGACCGTATGCGCTTCTACTACGATAAATCCATTGGGGACAGTTTTCAAGATTTCGTGCGATACAAGTCTGGCTGGATCGAGATGTTAAAAGCTCCGATACGTCCTATAAAGCGCCGGATATTTGAAGTATTAAAGTGGGATCAATACAAGGGTAACCAAACAATGCCTACTGGCTATGATATCTCTAACACTATATCTGGGGAGAGCACGGATAAAATGATTAACCAAGCGTTTAAAGTGGCTGATGAATTTATGGAAAACTATAACAAAACTCATATAGTCGAATACCTCTATCGCAAAGATGAGGTAAAGAAAGTCTTATAATAAAAACGCTTGTAAATCTGTAACATAAAGTATTAAACAATCGTATTCGGCGGTCACTACTTAGGTGGAGAATAAAGAAGAGAATTCCCTATTTTGGTTACATGGCTGAGAGAGAGTACTTTTGATCCTCCTTCTTGATTTCATTCCGCTTTACAAATCGTAAAAAAGAAATTTAGTATCTAATTCAAAAAATGCTCATATGAAAGTAGCCTTAGTAACTGGTATTACCGGACAAGATGGTGCTTACTTGGCTGAACTTCTGCTAGAGAAAGGCTATATGGTTCATGGGATTAAGCGACGCTCATCGTTGTTTAATACCGACCGGATTGACCACCTCTACCAAGACCCACACGATAATAATGTTCGCTTCAAGCTTCATTATGGCGACCTCTCTGATTCAACCAATCTGATCCGCATAATTCAAGAGGTACAGCCAGACGAGATATATAATCTTGGGGCAATGTCTCACGTTAAGGTTTCATTTGACACACCTGAGTACACAGCAAACGCAGATGGTATTGGTACGCTACGTATTCTGGAAGCTGTGCGTCTATTGGGGCTTACCAAAAAAACACGCATATACCAAGCTTCGACTTCCGAATTATATGGTTTAGTGCAAGCTGTGCCGCAATCGGAGACTACACCTTTTTATCCTCGCTCACCTTATGCAGTAGCCAAACTTTATGGCTATTGGATTACCGTGAATTATCGAGAAGCATATGGCATGTTCGCTTGTAATGGCATCCTGTTCAACCATGAAAGTCCGTTGCGTGGGGAAACTTTCGTAACACGTAAAATAACGCGTGGTACTGCCCGTATCGCGATGGGATTACAACAGAAAATATATTTAGGTAATTTGGATGCACGCCGTGATTGGGGCCATGCGAAGGACTACGTAGAGGCAATGTGGCGAATTTTACAGCAAGACGAACCTGAAGATTTTGTCATTGCTACGGGTGTCACTACGACCGTGCGCGATTTTGTAAAGATGGCTTTTGAGGAAGTAGGAATAGAGCTAGCTTTTGAGGGTGAAGGAGCAAATGAAAAGGCTCGAGTGGTGCGTTGCGATAATCCTGATTATCAAGTAGCTGAAGGGACCGTGGTGGTAGAAGTAGATCCGAAGTATTTCCGCCCAACAGAAGTGGAGTTATTGATTGGTGACCCTACCAAATCTCAACAAAAACTGGGATGGACTCCCACCTACGATTTGCCAGCTCTTGTTCAAGACATGATGCAAGCAGACCTGAATTTATTTAAACGGGATGCTTATTTAATGAAAGGTGGGCACAAAGTGTTCAACTATCATGAGTAGATAGTTAGCACAATTTAGTCTCCTTACGAATACTGTCACCTATATGCCTCCGACTGGTAAGTTGGAGGCATATACTTTATAGCCTCATAATATAATGGCTACCCCTCCTCGTCCGCGTCCTAATAGATATCAAAGATTCAAAAAGGTTTTTGATTACCAATTAAGCAAAATTGGACAAGCTTTAAGCGATCCAATACAAGTTTCAGAATATGAAATAGCGCCTGTTCCTACTGATGCTATCTGTCCTTTACCAGCGAATATCTCAATGGTGCCGGCAAACTTTATACATTTTTACAAAGAGGTATTTACTGAAGTAACGCCTAATTTTCGACAAGTAATATACCGTGTACAAAATGTGAATGTGGCATGGAATGGCACTGTATTGAAAGGATTAAGAGTATTGGTCCCCAGTCTACCACAACCGCGTATGAAGGCTGAGTTCACAGGTACTTTTTTATTAAGACAACTACGTACCCTTAACGCTCCAGAATTAGAAGCGGGCCCTGTAGGACTCGCTTTTGATAGTTGGTCAGGTAATTATTTTCATTGGATCGCTGAAGTTTTACCACGCCTGATGCTTCTGAGTAAGCAACAGCCCAACTGTTTAATATTATTGCCCGGACCAACGCCGCCAGAATATGTTACTTACACTGTTGACGCGCTCGGCTTTAAGAATACATTCGTTCTAGGACCAAGTGATATAGTACATGTAAAAGACCTTTGGATGCCAGCTCGTCCAGGTCGCCATGGTTATATGGTCCCTTCATTGGTAGGTGAGGTGCGTGAGGCCATAATGACTTATCTGCATTCTTATCTTATTCCATCCCTCAAGGCAACACGCCGCATTTATGTCTCGCGGAATCGGCAGCAATGGCGACATCTAACTAATGAAAGTGAAATATTGAAAGTGCTCGAACGCTATGACTTTGAAACTATCTACTTCGAAGGTCTCAGCTTTGTCGAACAGGTGCGTACAATGTATGAAACATCGATAATGATTGGGATACACGGGGCAAATATGACCAACTTAATGTTTATGACACCTGGAACTAACGTTATTGAGATGATGAGTGAAACATATTTGAATCCAAGTTACCTTTCTATGGCATCTAGTATTGGTGTATTTTACTCTGTTGTGCCCTCAAAATTAGGTTCACCGTTAAATGTAGAGCACAACTATGCAGATATTACTGCTGACCCAGATTTGGTCGATCAAGTGCTTCGTACAGTAATAATTAATCATTATTGAAGGTTGTTGATATAACAATGACTTGCCCCAGACCACAGATTTTTTCGCATTATGGCAACCTACACTCTTTCCTATATTCTCACCACTTACAATAAACTGCCGTACCTGAAGCAGGTGCTGGAGCGGTTGATAGCGGCCCGGCAGGAAGATGAAGAGATCGTTGTGGCGGACGGCGGCAGCAAGGATGGCACGGCCGAGTATCTACAAAGTTTGTATGCCGCCGGGCAGATTCAGCAATTCATCTCCGAGCGCGATAAGGGTGAGGCGCACGGATTTAATAAATGCATGCTGATGGCCCAGGGAGAGATTATCAAGCTTATCACTGATGATGACGCCTTTTATTATCCGGCTATTCGTGAGGCCGCTAACTTTATGATCAAAATCCTGCGATTGATGTTGTAATGGGATATAACGCAGCTACTCAATCTGATGATTTAACATTTGCAAAAATAAAGGAAGATCCAGCTAAGGATTATCAGCGTTGGTTAGAGCATAGTACCCCTTTTTGGATGATTGGTTTACCCATTTTGATTCGTCGCTCCATGTTAGCACTTACAGGTATGTTCAATACCGGTGTAGTTTTAGTAGACTTGGAATTTGTATATCGTATTACTAGTCTAAATGTAAATATCGCTTGGTGCACTGCTGTATTAAGCATGCACATAAGTAATCCAAACGGCAATTTTAATCGAATGACTAAAAAAGACCGTATGGCAGAATATAATCGCATCACAAAATTCTTTATTACTAATCCCACACGCCGAAGTACTGGTGAGGTTATTCGTAATACAATTGAATCTATAAAGCGTCCGTTACGTCCCGCTAAAAGAGACTTTTTTAACAACATGGGATGGAACCAATATCAAGATCCTGAGCGATTTGACACTGGGTATATACACAACCCTAATGGAGATCCGATAAAGTCAGCATTTGTTATCTGTGATCTTTTTCTAGACTCTCAAAATGCCAATCGGTCAGTTGAATTTCTGTATAAGGAAAAAGAAATTAGTAAGGTATTTAAACAATAACAACCTGTTCTTTAAATAATTGAAACATCATATCCAGCAATTTGTAAAAAATAATATACATGCTTTTTTGCAGAAAGGATCATTTGCACAGAATTTTGCAGTAACATTATCAGGATCAGCAGCAGTAACTTTAATTGGTTTTCTTTTAACGCCAATTATGTCACGCTTGTACCCTCCGTCTGCCTATGGCCAATTCGCAGTTTTTAGTTCGTTGGCAAGCAACTTAAGTATGGTGGCTACACTGACGTATACTGCTGCTTTTTTGCAACCTAAAACAAAAGAGAAATTTATTAACTTAGTTCAGCTTACTGTATTTTTAGCTTTTTTTACATGTTTTTTACTAGCAATTGGATTAATTATAGGCGGTTCATATATCATACATTATTTAAATATAGAAGGTATAGGAAATTGGTTTTATACTTTGCCTGTTATTTTGTTGTTATTCAATCTTAATAATATTATGAGTGGTTGGTACCTACGTGAAAAGCAATTTATTAAACGTACTACCGTTGATGTGACCACAGTCTTGGCCGGCCGTGGATTTACAATTTTATATGGTTTAATAGTTGGCGGTAATGTGGTTGGATTACTGTTAGGTGAATTCTTTAATCGCATAACCAGCACAATTAGTTTATTAAGTGGTACAATTCGATTTTCATTTGGATTATTATGGCAAAATTTTTCTTGGAAAAATATCCGTTCTGTTGCGGTAGAATATCGTGAATTTCCATTTTATTTTCTCCCAGCAAGCTTTATTAATGTACTTTCTACACAACTGCCTATTTTTGCATTAACTGCAGGATTTGGGCCTTCACCAGTTGGGCTTTATTCCTTCTCAGTAGCCTTATTAGAAATACCCATTAATTTAATTGGAAACGCTGTTTTACCTGTATTTTGGCAGAAAGCAACGGAGGTGAATTCCAAAGAACCCGAACGCCTCCCAATTCTTACACTAGACTTATACAATAAATTATTGTATTTAGGTTTAATTCCATTTGGACTGATAACAGTATATGGTGATATACTGTTTAAGTTGGTATTTGGAGCACGCTGGGAGATGGCTGGTGTATACACTGGGTACTTAGGTTATTACTATGTATTCAAACTAATGTCGCAGGCTACAGCACCAATTTATACCGTAATGAATAAGCAACGGTATATCTTATTTAGTAATATATTTTTACTTGTAATGAGGGGGGGGGACTGGCTATTGGCTTACTCAATCATGATTTAAATTTAGCCTTATTGCTTTTTGGCCTAGGCAGCTTATTAGCAACTTTCCTAATAGATCTACAAGTGCTGTCATTACTTAAACTACCCGTTTGGAAGATTGCGTTACGTACTGTTTTAATAGTTGGTGTTACTTTGGTTGTACTAAAAAGTATACGCATTGGTGCAGAACTTCTGCTTGGTTAATGATAGCTACGTCAAGTCGCAAAATGTATGTCTCCGCTTAAAAAGTACGATGCTCAACCAATCTTATTCTTCTTGTTGTATGTCAACTCCCTTTAATGGACAGTAATACATCAAATAATCCTTTCTTCAGCGTTATTATTCCTACTTACAACAGGGCTGATTTTATAACCACGACCATAGAGTCGGTACAGAAACAGGAGTTTGCTGCTTGGGAAGTATTAGTTATTGATGATGGAAGTACTGATGATACTAGTCAAAGAGTGGCTGCTCTATCAGATACCCGTATTCAGTATCTACCTAAGCTAAATGCGGAAAGGGGAGCCGCTCGCAACTATGGATTGGCCCGCGCTAAAGGAGAATATGTATTGTTTTTGGACTCGGACGATCGATTGCTTCCAAATCATCTTGCGGTTCTGCACTCTACAATTCAACATATTGGAGTACCAAACTTCATTGCTACAAAATACAACTTTGATCGAGATGGCATTTTAGCTAGTAGCGATTTAGCTCCTGTTGCTGAAGGATGGTACGGCCTAGATTTCTTTGTTCGGGGCAATGCGTTAGCTTGTAATATTTGCGTCCGTCGTCAGAACCCTGATTTACGACTCTTCGAAGAAGATAGACGCTACGCGGCTGTGGAGGACTGGATGTTTATGCTGGAGAATATGCAGCGGGATCGGGTTTACATCGTGGATGCGGTGACGCTAACGATGAACGACCATGATGCCCGTTCGATGCGCTCCGACAATTCCGCCTTAGTCAGGAAGTTGCAGTTAGCATTAGATTGGATGCTGGAGCGTGTGACACTGACGCCGGAGCAACGGCGGACGCTGATGGGACGAGTGTATTATCTTTGTGCCATCCATGCTTATGCCGATGATCATCGGAAAGAAGCAATGGGTTATGCACGCCGTGCTGCGCCTAATCTGCCGAGAGGTCAGGCAGTGACTCTTTTGATTCGTTGTTTGATTGGGTTACGCGCAGTGGAATGGTTAAAAAAGATTCGCACCTGACGCTCACACTTCGTCATTTTCCTTTTTGAATGCGCATTCTGTTTTTGAGTTATTGGGGACTAGACGATCCGCTTACTGTTTCTACAGTTTTTCCGCATTTACAACTGCTTATACAGCGTCCTGATATAGAGTCTGTCTTGCTCGTAACTATTGAGCGAGACGGGAAGGTACCTGTATTTAATCCGCCTTTTGCGACAGACAAAATAGAATACGCGCCTCTAATCTCGGAGCCGGGGCGAAATGTGCTGGTTACTAAAACAGACGATTTTCTGCGCTTTCCTCAGAAACTAGTAGGGCTGGCCACTCAGCATAGAAGCGACTTCTTATTGGCCCGGGGCGCACCAGCTGGTGCGCTGGCGTATCTGGTGTGGAAACAGAATAAGCTTCCGTTCTATGTCGAGTCATTTGAGCCCCATGCTGACTACATGCTGGAGTCGGGAGTGTGGAAATCCTATGATCCGCGCTATTTATTTCAGCGTTATTGGGAGAAAAAGCAAAAACAGTTGGCTCTTGGCTTGTTGCCTGTGGCCGAGAATTACCGACAGCAGCTTATCCGTGAGGGAGTTTCTGGCGAACGTATCGTTACGGTACCTTGCTCGGTAGATGTTGCGACGTTCAAATACGATGAAGCAAGGCGAAAGCATGTACGTGAGCAGCTAGGCTTCGCAGCTACTGCTCCTGTCGGGATTTACGTGGGTAAGTTTGGCGATATTTATTATGACGCTGAAGCTTTTGATTTATTCAAAGCTGCTGCTGACCATTTTGGACCTGATTTTCGCTTGATTATTCTTACACCGAATATACAAAGTGAGGTGCGGGCCAAATTAGCTAAAGTTGGATTCACGGAGGCACAGGTGTTTGTAACAAAAGCCCCCACGCTGATGTGCCAGGGTATTTGTCGGCTGCCGACTTTGCTTTTGCTCCCATTAAGCCTGCGCCTTGCCGGCTTTTCTGCTCGCCTATTAAAGTGGGTGAGTATTGGGCAGCCGGATTGCCGGTGTTATTAACGGAAGGAGTTGGCGACGATAGCGCTATCATTCGGCAGGAGGGAGGAGGAGCGGTCTTCGATCTCGACCAACCCGCAAGCGTTCCGGCAGCGATAAAGCAGATTGCAGTTCTTTTACAGAGCCCTGACTACCGACAACACACCGTGAAACTGGCAGAGCGTCACCGCTCACTAAACCTTGCTAAGCAGGCTTACGCTAAGTTTTTTGCCCCCCAAGCTGCTTAGCCGTTACCAGTTCCGTTTCCTCTTTAGCGTTGAGCTTCTCATTTGGTAAACACTGGGTTGGCTAACGAATAATCTGCAAAGTGTACTAAGGGCGGTAATAGCGTCTTAATTTTTGATATGCGTATTCTGTTTGTTATCCCTTATCCGCACGGGCAGGCGCCCTCCCAACGGTTTCGCTTTGAGCAATATCTGGAATTCTTAAAGGAAGCAGGCCACTACTATACCTTGGCTCCCTTTATCTCGGCAAGCGCTTGGGCCATCTTATATAAGCCTGGGCATCAGCTAGAAAAGGTGATGGGCGTTCTGGGGGGCTTTTTACGCCGCTTGGGTTTGTTGTTTTCAGTCTCTAGCTACGATTTCGTTTTTATACATAGGGAAGCAACACCCATCGGACCACCGGTCTTTGAATGGATCGTGGCGAATGTGTTAGGAAAGCGGATTATCTATGATTTTGATGATGCAATCTGGATGAAGGACCCGGCGGGAGAGCGCACGCTTATTAGCCAGTTAAAATGGCAGCAAAAAGTCGGGAGCATCTGCCGTTGGGCGTATAAAATCAGCTGTGGCAACGCTTATCTACGCGATTATGCCAGTCAGTTTAACCCTAGAGCTATTATTAACCCAACTACACTCGATACTGAGCATTTGCATAACCAAGTGCGAGACCAGAATGCAGCCTCAACGCCAGTCATTGGCTGGACGGGTACCCATACTACCCTGCGCCATTTGGATATAGTGTGGCCTGTATTGGAACGACTTGAAAGGGAAGGCCACAACTTCGTGTTTCATGTCATATCTAATCAGCCGCCCGAGTATACTAACCTACGAGCGCTACACTACACCCCGTGGCGCAAAGCCACCGAAATTCAGGACTTGCTTCAGTTTCATGTGGGACTGATGCCGCTAGTGGATGATCCGTGGGCGAGAGGTAAATGTGCTTTTAAGGCATTACAATACATGGCATTAGGAGTGCCCGCATTAGTGTCGCCGGTGGGCATGAATACCGAGGTAGTACAGGATGGCATCAATGGATTTATCTGTTCCACCGATGAACAATGGTACACTGCGTTGCGCAGCTTGCTAGTAGACGGTGAATTGCGGGCACGGCAGGGAAAAGCGGCTCGCCAAACTATTGTTGAGCGTTATTCAGTGGTTTCAAATAAGAACAACTTCCTGGCTCTATTCCAGTAGAAGCTGCTAAGTAAGGAGGAGTAGATCATGGAAAAACAGTCAAAAGAGCCGGGAAGATTCGTCATTTCGCTCGATTTTGAAATCAACTGGGGCGTGCGCGACCAGCAGACCTTGGCGCAGTATGGAGCCAACCTGCGGGGCGTTCGGCAAGTGGTACCCGCTCTGCTGTCTCTCTTCGAAGAATATAGCTTGCGAGTGACTTGGGCTACAGTTGGCCTACTGTTTTTTGAGAATAAAAAAACGCTCCTGGAAAACCTACCCACGGTTCGGCCCCAATATGCTGATTCTAATTTGTCACCTTATCTGGCTCTTGATGAAGTAGGTGACGATGAGACGACGGATCCATATCATTTTGGTAGCTCCTTAATAGCCCAGATTCGCCAGACGCCCGGCCAGGAGATGGCCACGCATACCTTCTGTCATTATTACTGCCTGGAACGAGGCCAAACAGCCGAGGAATTTCGAGCCGACCTAGAAGCAGCCATTCAGGTAGCGCGCGCTCAAGGAATGGAGATGCGTAGTCTGGTATTTCCACGCAACCAAGCCAATCCGGCTTACCTGCCTATTTGTGCTGAACTAGGAATCACAAGTTATCGTGGTAACGAAGCTTCTTGGATTTACAAAGAGCGCACAGAAGAGGAGCAAAGCTATTATAAGCGCGGTGCTCGACTGTTGGATGCCTATCTTAATGTATCAGGTCACAACTGTTATGCGCTAGCGGATATCGCTAAAAGCTATCCTTATAATATTCCAGCCAGCCGCTTTCTGCGTCCTTGGTCGGCGCGCCTAGAGGCCTTGGAGCAGTTGCGGCTAAATCGCATCTTAAATGATATGACCCATGCCGCACAGCAGGGGCTTGTGTTTCACTTGTGGTGGCACCCGCATAATTTCGGGGTGAATCTTTCGCAAAATATGGCTGTACTACGCCGAATTGCTGATCACTATCAGGCACTGCATACTGCATACGGTTTTGAAAGCCAGACAATGGCCGATGTAGCAGAGTTGTTGCAAGCTCGGGTTTCACATCCTACTATCGTCGCATGAGTGCTATAGCCACAGGCAAAAAAATCGTATTGCTGGCTGGCCCAGGTGAGTCAACAGATATTCTCTTCCACGCCCTTGATGGGGAGTTTGGCGTGCACCGTGTCATTATTGAGACTCCCATCAGTCAGCAGCAGTTGCTAAAGCGGCGAACCCAAAAGCTCGGGTATGCCACAGTAGCAGGTCAGATACTTTTTAAGTTGCTGGTAGCTGCACCCCTAAGCAGGGCTTCTCAGCTACGCTTAAAAAACATTCGCCTGCAGGCAAAGCTTGATAACCGGCCAGTTCCTAATGACCGTGTGCTGCACGTTCCCTCTGTAAATTCCGCGGAGTGCATAGCCGCTCTCCAAGAATTACAACCAGATGTAATCGTGGTGAATGGTACGCGTATTATCAGTAAAAAAGTGCTCACCAGCGTTCCTTGTCCATTTGTAAATACACATGCTGGTATCACGCCGCTTTATAGGGGCGTGCATGGGGGGTATTGGGCACTGACTCAGAATGACCGCGCCCATTGCGGCGTATCCGTCCACTTAGTTGATCCAGGAATTGACACTGGAGCTATTATCGCCCAAGCGTTAATCGAGCCTACACCGGAGGATAATTTTATAACCTATCCTTTATTGCAGTTGGCCGCTGGACTTCCCTTGCTTAAGCAAGCTGTGCGCGACGCACTTCATGGCAATATTCAATTAAAAAAGCCCCCCACTGGCGAATCGCGGCTATGGTCGCACCCGACGCTAGGGGAATACTTGCGCTACCGTCGTTTGAATGGTACTAAATAGCTAACGAGATCGGCTAAAGATATAATAAAGCCTTTCAGGAATATTCTGGACATAGTAATCTTACACAGAGAAGCTACAGCTAGGATATAGTGGCTAACCGACGTGTGGCTGGCTGAATCCTACGACGCGTTTTGGCCTTGCTAGGTTGCTGACTCAAGCTTTGCATAATATACAAGGCAGCCAGATAAAAAGGTATAAGCGGAATTTTGTAGCGAACGAGCGTGCCAAAATTATAGGAGATAATACCTACAGACGCTCCAAAAATTAATGAGAATACAATACACAAGCTCAGTACCGGAGTACGAACGATATAATTAAGAAAGCGTCGGGGCCCAATCTTAAATAGCATTCGGAAGGTAAAGACTATAAAGAATGTAGCCTCTAGCGCCGAGAGTAACATCACCGGATTGCGGGCCTCCCACAAGAAAGGCCGAAATAGCGAAACAACTATCGCCTGAGGCACCAGCTTCACCATTCCGCCTATAGTGCCGTCCTGTTCGCCTAGCGTGTAAGCCGAGCCCTCTTGCTTAATGGATACTTCATACAGGTAGTCAGAGGTTATTTTACTGCGTTCCCCAATTTTATCTAAATCATATTTCTCGTCCCCTTTTGTGAGGTTCGTCATTGCATATACTGCGATGACTGCACCCATACTTAGAAGAATAGGTTTTGCCAGTATTCTGATCAATTGATTACGAATGCGCTGACTATTCTCATTGAACACCCACAGTACGGCGGGGGGCAAAAAGGATAAAAGAATATAAACTTTGGTGATAGATAAAAAATACGCAGCTAAGCCCCCCAATATTAAATTGCGAACAAGCTTCTTTTTCTCGATAGCACCCTCATAAAAGGTGTAAAAAATCCAACCCAACGCACCTATACACAGAGAGTCCTTCATTAATCCGGATCCCCAGAAAAAAACAGAAGGAATAAAAAATACAACGATTGCTAATTGCTTGTATACCTGCGGTCTGATCTTCATAAAGGTCAGGAACATTGCCCACATCCCGCTAAAGCTTATAATAGCAAAGATTAACGCGACCACTGTATATGTATTAAAGCATAACATACCTATCACCGTAGCTATACGGACGATAACCATCTCACTTGAACCTGGCTCAAACCAGTACATGCGTGACGTATAGTTGGCGATATCGGAGGATTTAACACCATCAGAAGTTAATAGCTTGATACCAGTTGCCCACGATTTATCAAATGCTTCATGCATAATCGTGGAGTGATAAAAATAATTATAGGTATCACCCCCGTCATAATAAAATTGATAAATAAGGCCTAATGCAATTGCGCCAAGAAATTTGAGCGATAGAGCCGGAATAAAATATTTTTTTGTTAAAACATTAGTGAAGCGTGGGCGCAACGCAAATGCGAAGGCATAGAAAATGCCTAAATAAAGCGGTGTTAGAAAAAGATCTTTTAGCTCCATTTTTCGGTCCTAGCCAGGAGGCTAAATTTTGTTTTTCTTGAGATACGCTTTCGCTTCACGATACTGCTCCGATTTATGGTCGGCTTTGTCTCGCACGACTTCGTAATAACGACGCGCAGCGGCTACATCAGGAGTTTTGGCAGCTATGCGAGCCAAGTTGAAGTTGGCATAAACGTAAAAGCCACCACTGGTCTCGTCCGTGCTTTCCGCGAATACGATACAGCGCTGGTAGTAGTCTTGAGCCTTCTCGAGGTCCTTATACTTGTTCTGCATCAGCCAGCCTAGAAAATAAGTGGCGTAACGACCACTAATGCCTTCATAGCCAGGCATGCCACGGTTAAGTTTGTCCAGTATGTCACGACTTATTCGTTCACACTCCCGAAAATCACCCTCGTTGAAGCATAATAAGGAATAGAAGCGTTGGAAATATCCATTGTCGGGATAGTTGCTGGCTAAAAAGCGAGCAACGGGCATGGATGCCGCTGGTTTATTCTCCTCATTATTGAGGATGCGCATCAAGAAAAACTTTGCTTCAATACCGGTATAAAAGCCGTTGTCAGCTACATTTTTGAGCTGCTGTAAACCTAGCTCTCTGTTTCCTTTGGGAAAAAATAAAAGCACGGGTCGCAAAAGCGGATATTCTTCCGAAATCCAGACAGCGTAGTAGTTAAATAGTGCTTGTCCAAATAGAAACTCTGGGCTTAGACCGTTTGCTTCCTTGCTTTTCTCTAGGTACTCAAGAGCGCGTCGGCTGCTTACCGTGGCTTTGCGCCAGTTGGCCCGCTCCGCATTCAGGCGAGCATCGAAGCCATAAGCAGCGGAGAGAAAAAAACAGGCTTCATAGTTTTTCTTATCGGCTTTGTAGAGCTTCTCGCCGTAGGTAATAGCCGTGTCCATGTAAGCGAAAAACAGCTTGTCGTACTGCTTTGTCTGAACGTTGGTGGGCACAATTTTCCACCAAGTGCTTAGGCCAAGCAGAAAATACGGCATTGGATGTTCAGGATAGCGCCGGCGCAACGACCGAAACTGTTTCTCCGCCTTATCATACTTGAAGTTGTACAAGTTCTGTACGGCGCCATCTAGCTCAGTCTGGATGTCTTTGTCCAGCAGCAGCCAGCCTTTCGTATTAGCTGTCGGCAGAACATCTACATTTTCTACTTCGATCGTGCGGATGGGGGGCGGAGTGCGAGTGCTATCCTTTGTTTGGGCCTGGACACCGGTCGCCAGAAAAAGTAGTAACAGAATAAATCGAAGTTGTCGGATCATGGGATATACTACTGCAATCGTCGGCTAAGCTAAGTTCGGAGGCTGTACGGCTGACAAGAGGGCTAAAGTATGGCTTTTATCCTAGTTTTGGACAAACAACCTACTGCATATGCATTTGCTTAAAACCTTGTGTGAGATTTCAGCACCAGCAGGCAACGAAGCTCCTCTGACAGAATTCTTATTACACTACATTAACGAAAATCAGGCTAGTTGGCGTGTGCAACCAACAGTAATACAAGGGGAAGAGTGGCAGGATTGCATTGTACTAGTATTTGGAAAACCTCGGACAGCGGTATTTGCTCATCTTGACAGTATTGGATTTACAGTTCGGTACGGACGTCAGCTAGTACGGATTGGTGGACCACAAGCTGAAACCGGGTATCGTCTGGTGGGCCACGATGCGCAAGGCGACATTGCCTGCACACTTGCCGTAAACGACGAAACGGGTGAACTAAGCTATGAGTTCACTCGCGACATTGAGCGAGGCACCGAACTAACCTTTGCCTGCGACTTCCGCGAAACGGCCGATACTGTGCAGTCATGTTACCTCGATAATCGGTTGGGCGTGTGGAATGCTCTGCGCCTGGCCGAAACGCTGGAGCATGGTATTCTGGTGTTTAGCTGTTGGGAAGAGCATGGCGGCGGCTCTGTAGCTTATCTGGCCAAGCACATCTATGAGAAGTATGGGGTGCGGCAGGCGTTGATTTCGGACATCACCTGGGTAACGGAGGGCGTACATGCTGGTCAGGGGGTTGCTATTTCTCTTCGTGACTCACTGATTCCGCGCCGCTCATACGTGGAGCGCATTCGCCGAATTGCAAAAGTTGCAGGCATTCCCCACCAGTTGGAAGTGGAGGGCAGCGGCGGCTCTGATGCTAAGGAATTACAGCACAGCGCTCAGCCTTGGGATTGGTGCTTTATAGGAGCACCCGAAGACAATGTGCACTCACCCGACGAAATAGTAGACAAGCGTGATATTGCTAGTATGCTGGCGCTGTACCAAGTGCTCATGCGGGAACTGTAGCACTTAAGCTAATCACTGGTAATCAAAAAGCCCCCCAGACTAGTTTGGGGGGCTTTTTTACGTGGTGGCGTTTGTGTGAGTCAATAAAACAGGTAACAACGGAGAGTTGATTGTAAAATATAAGGAAGTGTTGCGGCTCACTTTTGCGGGCTGAGAACTTGAGGATTAGGTAATAAACTCTATTTTACCAACCCAAAACCTTCGTTCGTTCCTCAATCTTAAACCTAAACGCTTACTTCTCACCTCCGCTTCTATGATGGAAATTCTTTACGTAGCTCCCGCGCTAGGCGTGTTGGCCCTGTTATACACGTGGTTGCGCTCGGGCTGGGTGGCCCGGCAGGATGCCGGCGACGAACGCATGCGCACGATTGCTGGCTATATCGCCGATGGCGCTATTGCGTTTCTGAAAGCTGAATACAAAGTGCTGGCTTTGTTCGCGCTCATTGCCTGCGCCTTTCTGGGCTACTTGGGCACCACAGGCGAAAAGTCGAGCCCTGTTATTGTGATTGCCTTCCTGATTGGCGCTGTATTTTCGGCGCTGGCGGGCTTTATTGGGATGAAGATTGCCACCAAAGCCAACGTTCGTACGGCGCAGGCAGCTCGCACTAGTCTAGCCAAAGCGTTGAACGTGTCTTTTTCGGGAGGTTCGGTAATGGGCATGGGTGTAGCTGGCTTGGCCGTGTTGGGGCTGGGCTCACTGTTTATTGTTTTCTACAATATGTTCGTGCTGAGCAAAGGTGCCGGTGCCAACGGTATCGAGATGGAAACGGCGCTGGAAGTACTCACCGGCTTTTCATTGGGAGCAGAGAGCATCGCGCTGTTTGCTCGTGTAGGTGGTGGTATTTATACCAAAGCTGCCGACGTAGGAGCCGATTTGGTGGGCAAAGTTGAGGCCGGCATTCCGGAAGATGACCCCCGCAACCCCGCTACCATTGCCGATAACGTAGGCGATAACGTGGGCGATGTAGCTGGTATGGGCGCCGACTTATTTGGTTCTTATGTGGCTACCATTTTGGCTACCATGGTGCTGGGCCGCGAGGTCGCCGCTACCAATGACCAGTTCAATGGCCTGTCGCCCATCCTGCTACCAATGGTGATTGCCGGTATTGGCATCATCTCGTCGCTGTTGGGTATACTGACGGTACGAGTGAAAGAAGGCGGCAACGTGCAGGGTGCGCTAAACTTCGGCAACTATGTTTCAGTGGTGCTTACGGCGGTTTCGTCGTACTTTCTGGTGCGTTGGATGCTGCCGGCTGGCGAGTTGGTTATCAACCGTCCAGGGTCAATTCCTTTTAGCGCTATGGACGTGTTCTATGCTATCCTAGTAGGCTTGGTGGTAGGTACGCTGATGAGTATCATCACGGAATACTATACCGCTATGGGTAAGCGGCCCGTGATGAGCATTGTGCAGCAAAGCAGCACTGGCCACGCTACTACGGTAATTGGTGGCTTGGCAGTAGGCATGGAGTCAACAGTGCTACCTATTCTAGTATTGGCGGCCGGTATTGTCCTCAGCTTCGAGTTTGCCGGTCTATATGGCGTAGCTATAGCAGCAGCGGGCATGATGGCAACTACGGCCATGCAGTTGGCTATTGACGCCTTTGGACCTATTGCGGATAACGCAGGTGGTATTGCCGAAATGAGTGAGCTGCCTAAGGAAGTGCGGGAGCGTACCGACATTCTGGATGCGGTGGGCAACACTACGGCAGCTACGGGTAAAGGCTTTGCCATTGCTTCGGCGGCGCTTACGTCGCTGGCGTTGTTTGCTGCCTTCATGGGCACGGCAAACATCACAAGTATCGACATTAGTAATGCCCGCGTGCTGGCTGGCCTATTCGTTGGCGCGATGATTCCATTTATCTTCTCAGCGCTGGCAATTTCGGCGGTAGGTCGGGCAGCCATGGCCATGGTGCAGGAAGTGCGTCGTCAGTTCCGCGAGATTCCGGGCATTATGGAAGGTACTGGTCGGCCCGAGTACGAGAAGTGCGTGGCCATTTCTACTCAAGCTGCTATTCGTGAGATGATGCTGCCAGGCGCTATTGCGCTTATCGTCCCCATCATTGTTGGCTTTGCCTTCGGCCCACAGGTGCTGGGGGCTTATTGGCCGGCGTAACAGTATCGGGGGTGCTGATGGCTATGTTTCAGAGCAACGCCGGTGGTGCCTGGGACAACGCCAAGAAGTCGTTTGAGAAAGGCGTAATGGTAAATGGCAAAATGGAATTTAAAGGCTCCGATGCCCACAAGGCTTCCGTAACCGGCGATACCGTAGGCGACCCTTTCAAGGACACCTCGGGCCCTTCCATGAACATTCTGATTAAGCTAATGAGCATCGTGTCGCTGGTAATTGCCCCCCACATTGCCGTTACCGATGATACGGTGCCCGAAGGTGTGGCGCCGGTAGGAGTGAAGTCGTTGGAGCGGGTGATGGAGCCCAAAGCTGCATATGCCGACGCGCCCGTTGCTGCTACCAAAACGACTTACGTACTTCCACAGCGCACTCAGAAATAGATTAAGCTCAGTAGGTAGCTTATTGAAAACCAAGTAGTAGATGAGTTGACATTCGCTCTCTTAACGGTTCGTAGCACTCGCCTTGAGTTACTCAAAGTCTGGAAAGCAGCCTCTTCATACGGAAGAGGCTGCTTTTTTTTGTCCTACCTTTGGCCATCCCTTCTTCCGGTTTTCAACCTTGTCCGGTATGCCTCAATCCGTTATCTCTCTGCATAACAAGCAGTTTGTTCCCTACCTCACAGCAGAGCAACTGGCAGACGCCGTGCGAGAGTTGGCCGCCCGCCTTACTGCGGATTACGCCACCAAGACTCCTTTATTCGTAGCCGTGCTCAACGGCTCGTTCATGTTTGCGTCCGATTTGCTGAAAGAGCTGACCATCGACTGCGAAATTTCTTTCGTCAAGATGGCTTCCTATGAGGGCACTAGCAGCACGGGAGCAGTAAAAGAGCTACTAGGGCTCCGTGAAGAAGTGCAAGGCCGGCATATAGTAGTGCTGGAGGATATCGTGGATACCGGCCACACCATTCGGGCCTTGCTCGACACGCTGGGGGGCAAAAACCCGGCTTCGTTGGAGGTCGCCTGTTTGCTAATCAAGCCCGATTGCCTGCAGCACAAGCTGGATATTCGCTACCCAGCTCTTAGTATTCCAAATGATTTTGTGGTAGGCTATGGCCTTGATTATGATGGCTTAGGCCGAAATTACCCTGATCTATACAAGGCGTTGTAATCTGGCGGGTTCAGCCTACTTTTGCGGCCTGCCGTATGGGGCACTTTAGTATCGATTCGCTATCTTTCCCAAACACCGTCTTTTCTTTCCCTGCGAAAATCCTCGCTCTATGCTCAATATCGTGCTCTTCGGCCCGCCCGGCGCCGGCAAAGGAACGCAAAGTCAGAAGTTAATTGCCCGTTATAATCTGGTACACCTCTCGACCGGCGACCTGCTTCGCTCCCAAATCACGCAAGGCACCGAACTAGGTCTGCGCGCCAAAAACTCATGGATGAAGGCCTCTTGGTACCCGATGAAGTAGTAATTGGCATGATTGAGAGCCAACTGGCTAACAACACTGAGGCGGCTGGCTTTATTTTCGACGGCTTTCCCCGTACTGTGCCCCAGGCCCAAAGCCTCGATGAGCTAATGGTACGCTACGACACGGGCGTGTCGTGCATGATTGCTCTGGAAGTAGCGGAAGAGGAACTGGTGAAGCGCCTGCTAGAGCGCGGTAAAACCAGCGGCCGCCCTGACGACCAAGACGAAGCCAAAATCCGCCGCCGCGTAAACGTGTACAACACCGAAACCGCTCAAGTGGCTGGCTACTATGCTGAGCAGCAGAAGTTTCACGCTTTAAATGGCATTGGTGCTATCGAAGAAATATTTACCCAAATCTGCGATATTATTGATCAGAAGCAGGCGGCGCCATCGCTGTCTGATGGTCAGCAGGCTGCTGACGAAGTAAAAGCGTAACTTTGCGGTCATAACCGCTTTCACCTGTCATCCTGAGGAACGAAGGACCTTATCTGTTGAACAAGTCGGTTCAATATGATAAGGTCCTTCGTTCCTCAGGATGACAGACGTTTTTTAGGCAGATCATCTGTCAATTTCCTCATTCAGCATTTCTACCAGTGGCTTCCAATAATTTCATCGACTACGTTAAAGTCTGCTGCCGTTCGGGCAAGGGCGGAGCGGGCTCTTCTCACTTCTTTCGGGCCAAAGGGTTGCCGAACGGCGGCCCCGATGGCGGCGACGGTGGTCGTGGGGGGCATATTATTTTGGAAGGCAACTCTCAGCTCTGGACCCTGTTGCACCTGCAATACCAGAAGCACGTGATTGCCGGCCACGGCCAAGGCGGCGCCGAAAGCCTTCGGAGCGGTGCCCAGGGCGAAGACGTAATTCTGCAAGTTCCACTTGGTACGATTGCCCGCGATGCGGAAACCGGCGAAAAGAAAGTTGAAATCACAGAGCATGGCCAGCGCATTATCCTCACGCCTGGCGGGCGTGGTGGGCTTGGCAACGACCATTTTAAATCGGCTACTAACCAAGCGCCTACTTATGCTCAACCCGGTGAGCCCGGTATTGAGGAATGGGTGGTACTGGAGCTAAAGCTGCTGGCCGACGTAGGCTTGGTCGGATTTCCGAATGCTGGTAAAAGCACGTTGCTCTCCGTTGTATCGGCGGCAAAGCCCAAAATTGCGGATTACGCTTTCACGACTTTGGTGCCTAATCTGGGCGTGGTGGCTTACCGCGACTACAAGTCCTTCGTGATGGCTGATATTCCGGGTATCATTGAAGGAGCTGCTGAAGGGCGAGGCTTAGGTACGCGCTTTCTGAAGCACATCGAGCGCAACTCCATGTTGCTATTCATGATTTCGGTGGACAGCAACGACATTGCCGCCGAGTATCAGGTGCTGCTCAATGAGTTGGCCCAGTTTAACCCAGACCTGCTGGAAAAGCGCCGCGTATTGGCCATCACCAAAGCCGATTTGATTGACGATGAGTTGGAAGCTGAGATTCGGGCTACACTACCCACAGATTTGCCCAGCGTATTTATTTCCAGCCTAGCCAATAAGAATATCCAGCGGTTGAAGGATATGATTTGGCAGGAACTGAACGCTAAGTAGGTATACAAACTTTACATAGCTCATCAGCTACTGAAGTGTCTAATTTAAAGACTTTAGTAAGAATCTCAGGGGTGACTTTAGATAGCGCACCACACTCGCTCCGTACACGTTTGGCTACCTCGAAAGGGTCGTAAGGTATATGGTGAATAAGTGCTAAAGCTTTTCTATAAGCAGATATGTCGTCCTGTTGTGGGCTTTCAGTATGTTGGGATATTCGTTCAGCAAACAATACAGCAATGCCCTCTTCAAAATGATTAGTGTACCCATGAACTGGATTAAGAAGGTGAATTGTTTCGTGAGCTAACTCATATGCAGTAGTAGGCCAATACTGAGCTGCATAAGGACTGAGTGCTGCCCAAGCACCGTCTCTTGTATTTGAATTTATAAGCTGGGGTCCTCCTACTTTCTTAAATTCAGGTTGATAAATAATAGTATTCCCTTTAGGACCTAAAAGGGTTTCTGCCTCATTTAATAAATAATTCTGAAGCTGCCACACTTCATTTGGAACAGTATGCGGCGCATTAGTTGAAAAATTCAATTGCATGCTTCCAATATTTTCAACAATAGAGCCTGTTACAAAAAAATGCCACTATGGCAGCCCTAGTGCCTTTGGCAAACTCATTGTTCCCACTTCTTGCCAATCGGCTAAAATGAAGTGAAAAACCCGTTTCGACGCATATTCGATAAAATGGCTGACGATAAACACGTACTGCAGGACGACAACTTGACCGTTGACCCCGACCACGTAGCTGGCGAAATGGCTGATGGTGAGGCAACAGTAACTGCTGAAACTGAAAAAGCCCCCCAGTCTGAAGTAAACAGAACAGAGACTGAACTTGCGGAGTTAAAAGACAAATACCTGCGCTTAGCCGCTGAGTTTGATAACTACAAGCGTCGCACTGCCAAGGAGCGCTCTGACCTGTTCAAATCAGCTAATCAGGAGCTAATGGCCGTTTTGCTGCCCGTGCTTGACGATTTTGAGCGCGCTCGCACCCACACCCAATCGTCGGAAGACGTGCAAGTGGTTCGGGAGAGCGTAGATATTATCTACAACAAGCTGGTCAAAACGCTTCAGCAGAAGGGTTTGACTGCTATGGAAACTAAAGGCGGCGACTTTGACCCGGACTTGCACGAGGCTATTACCCAGATTCCAGCTCCGAGTGAGGAGTTGAAGGGTAAGGTGGTAGATGAAGTGGAGAAGGGCTATTATTTGGGTGATAAAGTAATCCGCCACGCCAAAGTGGTGCTGGGCCAATAAACGACGCACAGATTAAAGATTATGGCGCAGAAGCGTGATTATTACGAGGTGTTGGATGTAGCCAAAACCGCGACGGGAGACGAGATCAAGAAGGCTTATCGCAAGGTGGCTATCAAGTTCCACCCCGACAAAAACCCCGACGACCCGACAGCCGAAGACAAGTTCAAGGAAGCTGCTGAAGCCTACGAGGTATTGTCGGATGAGCAGAAGCGCGCTCGCTACGACCGCTTTGGCCATCAGGGTGTAGGCGGCAACGGTAGCGGCCCGAACATGGAGGATATCTTCTCGCAGTTCGGCGACATCTTTGGTGGCGGCGGCTTCGAGGGTTTCTTTGGTGGTGGCCGCTCTGGTGGCGGACGCCGCATGAAGAAAGGCTCCAACCTGCGCATCAAGCTGAAGCTGGATCTGGAGGAAGTTGCCAACGGCATCGAAAAGAAAATCAAGGTGAAACGCTACGTAGCGTGCAACACCTGCTCGGGTACGGGCGCCAAAAACGGCACCGACCTAAAGGACTGCGGTACTTGCCACGGTCAAGGTCAGGTGAAGCGTGTGGTGAACACGATGCTGGGACAAATGGTAAGCAGCTCTACTTGCCCTACCTGTAATGGGGAAGGTAAAGTAGTAACCAGTAAGTGTGACGTGTGCCACGGCGATGGTCGGCAGTTGCAGGAAGAAATCATTCCGATCAACATTCCGGCTGGCGTAGCGGAGGGTATGCAGTTGAGCATGAACGGCAAAGGCAACTACCCTGAGCGCGGCGGTGTGCCCGGCGACTTACTCATTCAGATTGAGGAGGAGCCGCACGAATTGCTAAAGCGTGATGGCAACAACATTATGTTCGACCAGTACATCTCGTTCGTGGATGCGGCTTTGGGTGCGAGCATTGAGGTTCCGACCATTGAAGGCAAAGTCAAAATCAAGGTTGATCCTGGCACTCAGCCCGGCAAGATCCTGCGTTTGCGTGGCAAAGGTATTAAGGACCTGAACGGCTACGGTCGCGGCGACCAGTTGATTCACATCAACGTGTGGACGCCCAAGGTGGTGAACAGCCAGGAGCGTGAGCTGCTGGAGAAGCTGCGCGACTCGCAAAACTTTACGCCCAATCCGGGCAAGAATGAGAAAGGCTTCTTCGAGAAAGTGAAGGAGTACTTCCAATAAGCACGGCGTAAGCTCGCTTTTGCAGAGTTAAGTTATTTGTAAAAAAGCCCCCAGATATTTTCTGGTGGGCTTTTTTAGTTGAGGAAAGCCAGGGTAACACTCTGCGCTTTGATAAAAGCAACAAAAAAGAGGATGGTTTTGAAGCCGCGAAATATTTTTCGCGGGCGCTGTAATTCGTCGATAATAGCCGCGATATATGTAGTGTATCTTGGCTGTTTCCTCGCTCTTGGCTCCCGATCCCAATACTGCTGAATTTCTGACGCTCATCAATGCGCATCAGGCAATGCTCCGGCGAATCTGTCGGCTGTATTGCCCCGACGCCGATGACCAGCAGGATCTGTTTCAGGAAATCGTACTGCAACTATGGCGAGCCTACCCGCGCTACGAGCCGCGGGGGGCAAAAATCAGCACTTGGATGTATCGCATTGGGCTAAACGTGGCCGTGTCGGATTTGCGCCAGCGCACCCGCAAACCGGCTCCCGACCGCCTCAACCCGCAGATATTAGAAGTAGTCCAGGCACCCGACCTCGGCACCGATTCAGCGGAAACTGCCGCGCTTTACAGTGCTATTGAGCGGCTGTCGGAAGTGGAAAAGGCTTTTGTGCTGCTATACCTAGAAGAGCACACTTATGAGGAAATGGCCGACATTCTCGGGATTACGCAGAATAACGTGCGCGTCAAAATGCACCGCATCCAAGAAAAACTACGCAAGATTTTCAGTCGCTCAGAGCAATGGAATTAAATGAACTCCGTCAGATGTGGAACCGCCAGACTACCGCGGAGCCAGCGCCGCTCAGCGAGCAGAGCGTGGCGCGCATAGTAGCGCGTAAATCAGACAGCGAAGTGACGCGGCTGCGCCGCAACGCTTGGTGGGAAGTCGGGTCTATCATGTATGTAATCATTGCCTTGCCATTTGGTATCGACTATTTCGACAACCAGTTCATCAAGGGCTATCTGCTGACCTTCGAGTTGCTGTCGGTGGCCTTTCTCTATTACTATTACCGCAAGTTCAAACTGCTGCGCCGGATGGATCATGTTGATAAGGACGTACGAGGGCATTTGCAGACGTTAATTACGGGTTTGCGTGGTCTGCTTGCCATCTATCTCCGCCTTTCGCTCTGGGTTACCATCGCTGCCCTTATAGCCACTACCTCTTATCAGGCATTTCGGCTTACGTTGAAATACGATGGTGGAAAGCTAGTCTGGGGCATCGGATCGATGATGGTGATCATGTTTCTCGCGGGCGCCATTCTGTATTGGTTGATGATCAAGTTCACCAAATGGTACTTGCACAAGCTCTACGGTCAGCACCTCGACCGACTCGAAGGATACCTGCATGAGTTGCAGGCTGAGTAAGAATTTGCCCCCCAGCTCAGCAACAGAACAGTAGTATATCTATAAATGAATACATTTAACGTCGAAAAACCTTACTACCAGCCGTGAGCAACATTCTACAAGCAATTGACGTGCACAAAGCCTACGATGCGCACGTAGCCCTGAACGGCGTCAGCCTCGATATTCCTGAGCGCAGCATCTTCGGTTTGCTGGGCCCAAACGGAGCGGGCAAGACCTCTCTTATTCGCATCATCACTCAGATTACGGGCGCTGATTCGGGCGAAATCCGGTTCCGGGGCGAGCGGCTAAATCCCAGCCATATTGCCCAAATCGGCTATCTGCCAGAGGAGCGCGGGCTGTATAAGAAGATGAAGATAGGGGAGCAGCTGCTATATCTGGCCCAGCTAAAAGGGCTGAGCAAAGCTGATGCTACCCAGCGGATTAAAGCCTGGATTGACCGCTTTGACCTGCGTACTTGGGTAGGCAAAAACGTGGAGGATTTATCAAAAGGCATGCAGCAGAAGGTGCAGTTTATTGCCACAGTGCTGCACGAGCCTAGCCTGATTATCCTCGACGAGCCGTTTTCCGGTTTCGACCCAATCAATGCCAACCTAATTAAGGACGAGATTCTGGAGCTGCGCGAAAAGGGCGCTACCATCATTTTCTCCACTCACCGCATGGAATCGGTGGAGGAAATGTGCGATTCTATTGCCTTAATTAACCGCTCACGCAAGGTACTAGATGGTCCTGTGGGCAAGATTAAGGATACGTTCAAGACGAATACTTTCGAAGTAGAGGGCAAAGGCCGCTTGATGGTTATTCACCCCGACTTTGAGGTGCTGGAGCACAAGGAGCGCGAAAACGGCTACTTCTACGACCGTATTCGGCTGCACGAAGGCGTGACGCCCAACGACTTGCTGCGCTACCTTATTGGGCAGGTAGAAATCCATGCTTTCCGCGAGCAGATTCCGAGCATCAATGAAATCTTCATTCGTCGCGTGCGTGAGACGATGCCAGAGTCATTGGTGGAGGAGAACGTCTGAGGCAGCAGTAGTAACGTGCTCATTTAGTGTGTCCTAATCAGTATTCAACTAGTAAAACCAATGGATAAAATCTGGCTTATCGTGCAGCGTGAATACATCACGCGGGTGCGCAAAAAGAGCTTCATCATTATGACTTTTGTGGGGCCGCTGCTTATGTCTGCCCTGTTTGTGGTGCCAATATTTCTGATGCAAATGTCATCGGATGAAAAGAAAATTGTGACCGTGGCCGACGCTGGGGGCTTTTTGGTGGTAAGCTGCCCGAAGATCAAAAGAGCAGCATTCGCTACGTACACGCACCTGCTGATCTGGAGACGGCCAAAGCGGAATTCAAGAAAAGCAAGAATTCAGCATTGCTCTATGTTCCGCCTTTCGATTTGGCCAACCCAACCGGTATCAAACTATTTGGCCGCGAAAACCTGAGTCTTTCGCTTCAAACCAGCATCGAGCGGATGGTGGATCGGCAGGTAGAGGCGGCCCGCCTGCAAAAGTCGGGTATCAACCAGCAAGTGCTCGACAACCTGAAGGCCGACGTGGATGTAGACACGGTGAACTTGAGCGATGAAGGCGAGAAATCAAGCAACTCGATGGTGACATCGGGGGTGGCTTATTTCATGGCTTTCCTGATTTACTTGTTCATTTTCCTCTACGGCGTACAAATTATGCGTGGGGTAATTGAGGAGAAAACCAGCCGTATTGTAGAGGTCATTATGTCATCGGTGAAGCCATTTCAACTGATGATGGGCAAGGTAATCGGTATTGCTGCCGTAGGTCTTACCCAGTTATTGCTGTGGGTGGCGCTGTCGAGCATTGTTATAACCGGCGTTTCGGCTGCTACGGGTCTTGATACGGTGGCTGCTTCGCGTACGCAGCAACTAGAAACCGTAGCTCAGTCGGCCGGAGCCACGCCTAAAGAAACCGAAGACAAGACGGCCATAGTGTACAAGTCAGCTATGGAAGGATTCTCTAACCTGAATTTGCCCCTTATCATCGGTAGCTTCTTGTTTTACTTCCTGGGGGCTATTTGCTCTACGGTGCTTTATTCGGGGCTATTGGCGCCGCCGTTGATAATGAGACGGACACGCAGCAGTTTATGCTGCCCATCACCATGCCGCTCATTCTGACATTCATTGTGGCTCAAAGCGTGATGATCCGGGACCCGAACGGGCCTATAGCTTACTGGATGTCAATGATTCCATTCACGTCGCCTATTGCTATGGTCATTCGCATTCCCTTCGGTGGTGTCACAGCGGGGCAATTGCTGCTTTCCATGGCGCTGCTGGTGGTTGGCTTTGTAGCTACTATCTGGATAGCTGCCCGCATCTACCGCGTGGGTATTCTGCTGTATGGCAAGAAGGTAACCTACAAAGAGCTGTCGCGCTGGATGTTCTATAAAGGCTAAATCTTCCAAAAAAGCCCCCCGCACTGTGCAACTTGCAGAGTAGCGGTTGTGCTTGGTACAAAAGCTCCGTCATCTGCTTTCAGCAACCATGACGGGGCTTTTTGCGCTTTAGGAGTAACAAGAGGCCCGCTTGTCGACTTCCTACTCTACGCCACCAACTTTGCTTATGCGCCGTTTATTCTTCCTGCCAATTTTGCTTAGCCTCCTCAGCTTCCGCACCGGCGACCGTCCCGCTTATCGCCTGTATACAGCCGCCGGCAAATCTGCCAGCTACGACAAGATGCTCAAGGAACTCGCCGAAGCCGATGTCGTGCTTTTCGGCGAGCAGCACAACGACCCCATCGCGCACTGGCTGCAGTTGCAAGTAGCCCGTGACTTAGCTCAGCGCAAAGCTGGCCAGCTGGTATTGGGATTGGAGATGTTTGAGCGCGACGTACAGCCGCTCGTGGAGCAATACAACACGGGTGAGCTGGATGATAAAGCCTTCGAAGAGCAGAGCCGGCCTTGGCCTAACTATGCCACCGACTATAAGCCCTTGCTTCAGTTGGCGCGCCAAAATAAGCTGCGCGTAGTAGGCACCAACGTGCCCCGGCGATATGCTTCTCAGGTAGCGAAAGGTAGCCTAACCTCGCTCGATAATTTGCCCCCCAACGAGAAGGAATGGCTCGCGCCGCTGCCCATCACCGTCGATTATGCCCTGCCCGGCTATGCCAACATGGCTAAGATGTTTGGTGACGCTGCTCACGGAGGCACGGCGGCCCAAAACATCATTCAGGCCCAAGCCTTGAAAGACGCCACCATGGCGCATTTTATCCTGAAGAGCCGGCAGCCGGGCCAGTTGCTGCTCCACCTCAATGGCAGCTACCACTCTGATAACTACGACGGGATTAACTGGTATTTGCGCCAAGCGGAGCCTAAACTGCGCATTCGTACTATTTCCACGGTGTCGCAGGAGCGACTGGAGAAGCTGGAGAAAGAGCACCTACGCAAAGCCGACTTCGTGCTAGTTGTGCCAGCCGATATGACTAAGACGTATTAACAGGCTCTAATTAATAGAAGAGTGCTAGCAAAAACGTAACTTAAGTAACTCAGAAGCAAATCTCTAGCTAATCAGAGTTATGAAAGTCCGCGAATGGCTGCTCAGTGTGTCGCTCAGTAGCTTTGGTCTGCTGATTGGTGGGTGTAGCGACAGTAAGTCGCAAAGTAGCGTCCAAGCTTTAGAAGGTAATAACCACTCTATAACCACAGCAGATACCTGCGACGGCCCCGATACCGCTATTGCGTGCTGTTTCGTGAATATGCCCGCTTCATTAAGCTCTACCCTCAAGATGGGCGGGCCCAACGAATCAGGCGACCCGTTACTAATTACTGGTACATTACTACAGGCCGATGGCAAAAGTCCGTATGCGGACGTAATCATCTATGCGTATCAAACGGACCATACGGGGCACTACACCAAAAAAGGGGGTGAAACGGGCGTGCAGAAGTGGCATGGGCACCTGCACGGATGGGCAAAATCAGACAAGCAGGGCCGCTACACCATTACCTCCATCCGGCCCGCGTCATACCCAAGCCGCACCGATCCTGCTCATATTCACGCCGTTATTAAGGAACCTAGAAGCCGGCCGCCATATTATATCACCGACTTTGTGTTCAAAGACGATCCATTGGTAACACCGAAGTATATCGCATCAATACCGGCGGTGTCGGTGGGTGGCACCGGCGTAGTTGAGTTACAGCGAACAGCACAAGGCTGGACGGGTCGCCGGGACATCGTTTTAAAAAGATGATGTTGCCGAATAAGGAGACTTAGGACAAATAAAAAGCCTTGTCTACACCGTGTAGACAAGGCTTTTTATGAAAGCAGAACGGCGCGTTTATTAGGCCGAGAATGACGAACCGCAGCCGCAGGTACTTTTAGCCTGCGGATTGTTGAAGACAAAGCCGCGAGCGTTCAGGCCATCTTGGAAGTCGACTTCCATGCCTAGCACGTACATCGCGTGTTTCTTATCCATGATAAGGCGCAGGCCATCAAGGTCGTACACCTCGTCGTTGTCTTTGGCTTTGTCGAAGCCGAGCAGATAACTCATGCCCGAGCAACCGCCACCCTGCACGCCAATGCGCAAGCCGTACTCGGTCGGTACTTTCTTTTCTTCAATGATATTTCTGACTTCTACCAAAGCCCGCGAGGTGAGGCTAATGGGAGCAGTTTTGGTTGAAACGGCCGTTGCCATAATGAGTTCGTGGTTAAGAGAAGACTGGTGCAAAGATACGAAGACTATAGGATTCGTATAGTGTTAGAACAGCCGGTTGGCCGCTCCGGTTCACTGGTTATCTTTGCCCAAACACCGCGCCATTTGCTTAGCGGTTACAGTCAACATTTACAGTCATTTATCCTTTACACTTCGCCAAACTTGGCCTGATACGCTCGCATGGATACTACTGCCTATATTTTTGAATTGCTCAAAATCATTCTGCCCGCCATTATTGTGGCCGGCTCGGTGTTCCTGCTGATCAAGCAGTATTTTGAGAAGGAGCAGCAGCGGCGTCTGATCGAGCTGCGTTTGCAGAGTAGCAAGGAAACTCTGCCTATCCGTTTGCAAGCCTATGAGCGCGTAACGCTGCTGCTGGAGCGCATTACGCCTAATAACATTCTGGTGCGCCTCAGCAGCGCCGGTCAAACGGCCCCTGAATTTCACCGTTTACTGCTTCAGGAGATTCGCGCTGAGTTTGAGCACAACCTTTCCCAGCAGCTCTACATGAGCCCCGACGCCTGGGATCATGTAAAGCAGGCCCGCGAGAATGTGCTCACAATGATCAACAAATCATACCATGCTCTGCCAGCCCCTCAGCAAGCCCGTGGTACCGAACTCGCCAAGCGCGTGCTCGAAACTTTAATTGCCGAAGAAGTGGATCCTACGGCCCGCGCTTTGAATGTGGTGAAGCGAGAGGCAGCGAGCCTGTTTTAAACTTGTATGAATCTCATAGCAGTCGAAGCTATTGTCTCAGCGCTAGGTAATCTGATAGATGCACCGGCTTCATCCTTGCCTACTTTTGGCCGCAATGAAGATTTCGCCCGACCGGAAATCCAGGTGCATAACGATGGATATCACTTCATTGTAGTGGAGCGTGGACAGGAGCTCGAACGTCGGATTTTCGGTCAGTTAGAAGAGCTACTATTTCATGTTTTTCAAAAAGTAACTTTTGAAATGGCCTGTAACCACGAGGTGAAAAACCGGATAGCAGACCAGGATTCCCGAATTCTCATATTCACTAAACAGTTACAGTTATTGAAGCAAATCGATAAAGGATTTGCCGAAAAGCAGCGAGTGAAATGTGAGTTTTATCTGCGAGGTAGGAAGCTGACTTATTGAGATTTACACTACCGCCAATTGGGAATCGATGGCGCGCTGATAACAAGCTTCGTACAGCGGTACAATCTTTTCCACGGCAAACTCCTCCGCTCGCGCCCGTGCGGCAGCTTTGAACCGTGGTAGATTTTCATCGGCCAGGATAAAGAGAGCGTTTTTCACCATCTCCTCCACATCGCCCACGGCGCTAGTAGTACCGGTTACGCCATCCACATTCAGCTCCGGAATGCCCCCGGCGTTGGTACTGACAACCGGTACTTCGCAGGCCATTGCCTCCAACGCTGCCAGGCCGAAACTCTCCTTTTCAGAAGGCATCAGAAATAAGTCGCTGATACTGAGTACTTCTTCCACAGCCTCCAACTTACCCAGGAAACGGATGTCGCTGAGGTAGCCGGTTTCACGGCAGAGCTTTTCGATGCGCGGTCGATCAGGACCATCGCCAACGAGCAGGAGCTTGGCCGGAATTTCTTTGCGCACGCCCGCAAAAATGCGAACCACATCTTCCACGCGTTTTACGGAGCGGAAGTTAGATGTATGAATCAGCAGCTTCTCGCCCTCCGGCGCAATGGCGGCCTTGAAGTGGGACTTGTTCTGCTTCTTGAAACGCTCCAGATTAATGAAGTTCGGAATCACTTCAATGTCTTTCTCAATAGCAAAGTACTGGTACGTCTCGGCCCGCAAATCGGCGGATACCGCCGTCACACCATCCGACTGATTGATGCTGAACGTCACCACCGGCTCGTAGCTGGCATCTTTGCCTACCAGCGTAATATCGGTGCCGTGCAGAGTTGTTATGATCGGAATCTGAATGCCTTTGGTGCGCAGAATCTGCTTGGCCATATAGGCTGCCGACGCGTGCGGAATGGCATAGTGCACATGCAGCACATCGAGTTTTTCGTGTTGCACAATGTCCACCATTTTGCTGGCTAAGGCCAGTTCATAAGGCGGAAACTGGAACAACGGATACGGCGGCACATACACCTCATGATAGAAGAGGTTCTCGTTGAAAAAATCGAGGCGGACAGGCTGGCTGTACGTGATAAAGTGGACACGGTGCCCTTTGAGAGCCAGGGCTTTACCTAGCTCCGTAGCAACTACGCCGGAACCTCCAAAGGTGGGATAACAAACAATGCCGATGTTCATGGTAGGGGAGGTTTCACCAAAATTCAGGTGGGCTGTCATTGGTTGGTGAATGGTGAGAATGGTAGGGCAATCAGCGCTGGCGTGGTGAGAAAATTCATAAAAAAGCCCCCAGCCATCTTGGAGTGGACACGAGCCAAATAGTTAGCCCGAATGCGGGTACGTTGTTTCTCAACGATTGACCACGCTGTAGGTTGCTGTGTATGGGGGGCAAAAAAATTGGCGGTAAGCCATCAGGTAGATGTCTTACCGCCATATGCGGATCAGAAGCTTGGTGAAAACGACGGACAACAGGTCATGTCTTAGAAATGCTTTTGATGAAAGACTTATAAATAACGTCGTGGATGCGTGTACGGACGTTGTTTTGAATCAATTTGTTGTTGCCCGCATCAGGGTATACCCGATTAGAAAGAAAGATATATACAATTTTGTTTTCAGGATCGAGCCACACGCATGTGCCCGTGAAGCCAGTGTGGCCGAACGTAGCTGGTGGCGCCATGCTCGATGTCGGGCCCTGACCGGGTCCTTTTTCGGGAGTACCGTGGTCCCAGCCTAGCCCCCGACGGTTGCCAGCAATTTGTGGGCGCGAAAACTCCGTCACCACAGGCGACTGAAAGTAGCGCTGCCCACCGTAGCGGCCATTCTGCAGATTCATCTGCATGAGGATGGCCAAGTCGTTGGAATTGGCAAACAAGCCTGCGTGGCCGCCTACGCCGCCCACAATAGCTGCGCCTTGGTCGTGCACCGAGCCCCGCAGCTGAGAGCGACGGTAGTATGTATCATTTTCCGTAGGGGCGATGCAGGAACTCGGAAACCGCTGTAGCGGATTATAAGTCATAGTATTCAGCCCCAAGGGCTGATAAAACTGCTTAGCCAGAAATTGCTCGATTGGCTGTTGCAGTAGCTTTTCGCACAAGCGCTTCACGATTACAAAAGTCAGGTCGCTGTACTCCAATGGGTATTTGCCTTTTATCTTAGGCAGTAAGCCAGAGCGCATCGTCCACACCCACACCGAATCGTCAGCAGTTTTGACGCTATAAGTGCCAGGCACTACTTCATTCGGGAAGTCGGCGGAGCGGGTGCTGGCATAAAAGGTTGGCTTAAGACCCGTTTTAGTGACGGTGCGCTCCCACATCGGGATACCTGCCTTCAGGCCAGCCTGATGCAATAGCAAGTCGCGCACAATGATGTCCTTTTTGTTGGTACTGCGCAGCTCTGGCAGATACGTCGATACCTTCTCGTCGAGGCTGAGCTTGCCCTGATCTTTCAGGTACATGGCCGCCTGTAGTGTACCCGCTACTTTGGTCACCGAGGCCAGGTCGTAAAGCGTACTGTTGTTTACTGGCTGGGTCCGGTCGTAGGTGTTGAAACCGTAGCTTTTATCAAATATTACGGCGCCATTTTTCGCCACTAATACTTGACAGCCAGGGGCCGCTGCGTACGCTACTGTTTCGAGCGCAATGTTATCGATTTGAGCTAAAATGCGAGAATCCAATCCTTCACTTTCTGGGGTTGCATAGCGCAGACGGCGGAAGTCTGGCGTAGGCAGGCCAGTACCTATTTTGAGCGTCGGCGACACCGTGACGGGCAGCCGCCCCTTAGCAGGCAAAGCCCCAAATAATACCTGCGGCGTTACCAGCTGGGAAGGGTAATTATCCTCGTAAGCACAAACCAAGGTGCGCGCCGACTCCAAAAACTTGAGCGAATAGGCATTGCCCATCGCAACAACTACCGTTTTTACGCGCGGATTAGCTTGTAGCTGTTCAATAAATTTCAAGGCTCCATCGCCCATGCCGTATTTATGCACGGGCGTACTGTTCATGCCATGCAGGCTGACGACCACCGTATTATAGGGTCCGAGGCGCGATAGAATACGCGTGTAAGTGGAATCAGGGGCGTAGCGGTTGGGTACGGAATAGACAGTACCACCCTGATACTTATTCATAATGGTAGCGTACGTGCCGCTGGCAGGGGTGCCGATAGTAACCGAGGCGATGCGTAGCGTATCTAGCCGGTTGAAGGGCAAGAGATTGTCCTGATTCTTGACGACGGTAACCGCGTGCTCATAAATCTGTTGCTGCACCATGCGGCTCAACGGCCGATTGAGGCTAGTCATCAAATTGCTTAGCTCAACGGGGCGGTAGCGGTTAAGTCCCGCCCAATATTTGGCTCGCAGAATTTTACGTATTCTGTACTCTAAGTCAGCGGGTTGAATTTTGCCCCCCGCAATGGCTTCGCGAATTTTCTGCAGGGCAACCGGCACATCTTCTGAAAAGAGCAGCACATCGTTGCCCGCGGCCAAAGCCAAGGCATCTAATTCTCCGGGCTTATAGAGGTTCGAGACGCTCTTCATGTTCAGCGCATCGGTGAAAACCAGCCCTTTATAGGCCATCTTCTCCTTGAGCAAACCCGTCACCAAGTTATGCGACAGCGTAGTAGTCTGAGTGCGCAAAGTGTCGAAGAGCGGCATGTATAAGTGGGCCACCATCACGCCCATCACGCCCGCATCGAAGGACTGCTGAAAAGGGAACAGGTCAACATTGGTCAGGCGAGCCATATCGGTATTCACCACCGGTAGCGCCACATGGGAGTCCGTATCGGTGTCGCCGTGGCCGGGGAAATGCTTGGCTACGGCAATAATGCCGTGGTCCTGCAAGCCCCGGATATACGCCACACCGCGTTTGGAAACCTGCTCTTTGTCTTCGCCAAAGGAACGGTTACCAATAACAGGGTTAGCAGGGTTGGAGTTGACGTCGATAACGGGCGAAAAGCTTACATGCACGCCAAGGGCTTTCATGTTGAGCGCGATTTCGCGGCCCATCTGGTACACATACTGGTCGTCGTCCATGGCGCCAAGCGTCATAGCTTTGGCGAAATGCATGGAGCTGTCGAGGCGCATGTCAAGACCCCATTCAGCGTCCATCGCAATGAGCAAGGGCAGCTTAGTCAGCTTTTGGTAACGGTTGGTAAGTGCAGCTTGACGACGTGGGCCGCCCTGCAAGAACATTAGCCCCCCAATGTGGTAATTACGCACCAACTCCTCAATCTGGAGCACATGTTTGCGGTCCTTGTTGGAGTAGGCGGCCACCATAAACAACTGCCCCAAGCGCTGGTCAGGGGTAAGGGAGCTATACACGCTATCCACCCAATTCTGCTCGGCCGGCGACATAGGCCGCACATCCTTGTCTATCGGAGAAGACGACGAAATGATCAGACCCGTGATGGCCAGCAGTAGCAGCAAAAGTCTAATCGAATAATCCTTGAGCATCGGCTCTGCTGGTGTGGTCGTAACGTTGAAAACGAGCGGAATTAGCCCTACTTTTGTCCCTTTCAGGAAGCAATAGCGAGTGGGGCTGTAGTCGTTTTGGCTGACCCAGGGCACCCGGTTTTCGCACTGCTTAGGTAGCTGGTTTGGCAGCCCGGGACGGGGAGGCACAAACCGAAGTTGACCGCGAACTTACGGATAATTTCTCGGCCTTGGACTGTTTAAACGGTTTTTAAGCCCTTTTTACTCCTGCTAACTTCTTTCTTAACCTCCTCAGTTCCCGGTCGATGGCGGACGTAATCCAATTGCTACCCGAGTATCTCGCTAACCAGATTGCCGCCGGCGAGGTAGTCCAGCGTCCGGCATCCGTGGTAAAGGAATTGCTGGAAAATGCCGTTGACGCAGGCGCTTCGCAGGTGCAGTTGATTATCAAGGATGCTGGTAAGCAACTCGTGCAAGTGGTAGACAACGGTGCCGGGATGTCGCCTACTGATGCCCGCATGAGCTTGGAACGCCATGCTACGAGCAAGATTCGTTCCACCGAGGATTTGTTCCGGATTCGCACGCTCGGCTTTCGGGGTGAGGCGCTGGCTTCCATTGCTGCAGTGGCTCAACTAGAGTTGCGCACCAAACAACGCGAATATGACACCGGTACGCTATTATTGGTTGAAGGCTCCCAGGTAATGAGTCAGCAGCCCGTAGCTTGCCCTGATGGTACCAGCATTGCAGTAAAGAACCTTTTTTACAACGTGCCGGCGCGGCGTAACTTTTTGAAAAGCAACGCGGTAGAGATGCGTCATATCCTGGACGAGTTCCAGCATGTGGCCTTGGCCAATCCGCAGACAACTTTTTCGCTTTATCAGAACGAGCTGGAGGTGTTCAACCTGCCGGCCGGCAAACTCAGTCAGCGCATTGTGGCCTTGCTGGGCAATGGCTACAAAGAGCAGTTGGCGGCCTGCGAAGAGGTGACGCCTTTTATTACCGTTAAGGGGTTTATCGGCAAGCCCGAGTCGGCGAAGAAAAGCCGGGGCGACCAGTTCTTCTTTGTGAATAATCGCTTTATCCGCTCAGCTTACCTTAATCACGCGGTGCTGGCGGCTTATGAAGGTCTTCTGCCCCGCGATACCCATCCGTTTTACGTGCTGTTTCTGGAGCTTGACCCCAAGACCATCGACATCAACGTGCACCCGACCAAGACGGAAATCAAGTTCGAGGACGAGAAGACGGTGTACGCCATTGTGCGGGCGGCCGTGAAGCAATCCTTGGGAATACATAATATGGCACCGTCGCTGGACTTCGAGGGCGATGTGAATTTTGCTCCCATTCGCCCGTTGCGCAGCTCAGGCGCCAGCCACAATTCCTTTTCCGACGAATACCGCCCCGATGCCCTCTCAGCAGCGGCAGCGCAAGCGGCTTCGCCTTCACCGCGCGAGCGGCAACCCGACCGATTTGCCCCCCAGGATCGGAATTTGCCCCCCAGACCTACCGATCAGGCCAAACGGGATTTGGAGGACTTCTACCGCTCACTTGGCCAAACTGCTCTGCCCGATGTAGAGGCCGAAGCCACGGACACGCTGCCACCTTCAGATGATGAGCTGGTAATGGTAGAAACTGCTAACCCCGAATTGCCCTTGCGCGAAAACCAGTCGGGGCCAGGCAGCAAGGTAATTCAGGTGCATCAGCAGTATGTATTGGTGCCGGTGAAATCGGGGGTGATGCTAATTGATCAATTGGCTGCCCGTGAGCGGATTCTGTATGAGCAATATGCCCAGGCCTTGGAGCGCGAAAGCGGCGCTTCGCAAACCTTGCTTTTCCCGCGCACCGTCACGTTTTCGCCCGCCGACTTTGCCGTGCTGCGCGAGGTTACTGATTCTTTGCACGCGCTAGGGTTTCGCTTTACCGAATTTGGTCCCCACACCATTGCCGTAGAAGGCATCCCGGCCGATGTGCCAGCGCGCGACGAGAAGGAATTGTTTGAAGGCCTGATTGAGCAGTTTCGCACGCACGCCGGACCCGTGAAGCTGGATCGGCGAGAACAAATGGCCCGGGCCTTGGCGCGCCGCGTGGCGAGTGGCGCGGCAAGTGCCCGCTTGTCGGAAGTAGAGATGAACGCTTTAGTAGATCGACTTTTTGCCTGCGCTGTGCCTGGGTACACACCTGATGGGCGCAAAACGCTGGTGCTTTTAGAGCTTGATCAACTGCAAGCATTCTTTACTCGATAAGCAAGTAGATTGCGCCACGTTCAGCCTAGTTATCGTTTCCGACGATACTATCGTTTAAGCCGTAATCGCCATTAGCTGTTATTACCCTAACAGCGTAGCTCATTTCATCTGCCTTCCCGCGCTTCATGTTTAATCTGACCCCTACAGTTCGCATTCTGCTATTCATAAATATTGGCGTTTTCCTGCTTGCCACGCAGTTAGGGTTGGGCTGGTTGGCGTTATATCCAGTGGGTTCACAAAGCTTTCAGCCCTGGCAGTTTCTGACGTATATGTTTATGCACGGCGGGCTGGGGCACATCTTCGGCAATATGTTCGGCCTTATTTCCTTCGGGCCACTGCTGGAGCAGCGCTGGGGTGGTCAGCGGTTCCTGACGTTCTGGTTAGTCTGCGGTATCGGGGCTGGCATTCTGTATTCGGGGGTGCGGTTTTATGAGTTGAATAAAATGAACGAAGCGCGGCTGGCGTTTCAGCAGCAGCCTTCCGGCGTAGCCTTCGCCGACTTCTTTCGCGATAATGCCCCCGAAGCCCGCGGCTTCGAAGTGGTGGCCGCTGCCTTACAGCGCAACCCGAATGATGCTGGCCTGATTGCTTCCGCAAATGAAACTATCGATGCCATTTTTAGCCGCAGCTTCAACTCGCCGATGGTGGGGGCCTCGGGCGCGCTGTTTGGTATTTTGTTCGCGTTCGCCTATTTATTTCCCAACACGGAGTTGATGCTCCTGTTCTTTCCCTTTCCGATCAAGGCCAAATATTTCGTCGCTTTGTATGGCATCTATGAGCTTTATGCGGGTTTCAAGCGGGTACCGGGCGACAATGTGGCGCACTTTGCCCACTTGGGTGGAATATTGATTGGCTTCATTTTGTTGAAACTCTGGGAGCGGAATCGCACCCGGATGTACTAATAACGGTTAACACCTGCTGCGTTTTTCATGAGTATTGTAAACGATATCCGCACCGCCTTTAGCCGCCGCGACAATGCCTTGAATCAGCTTTTGCTGATTAACATCATCGTATTTGTTGTGCTAATTCTGATCAAGGCGGTAGCGTTTTTGGCTGGAGGCGCGGGCATTTACGAGACCATTGTGCGCCTCTTTAGCCTGCCCGCCGACTTGGGGGCGTTGGTTCGGCGGCCTTGGTCGGTGCTGACGTATGCTTTTCTCCACCAAGGCTTTCTGCACATTATTTTTAATCTGCTGAACCTGTACTGGTTTGGCTCTTTGGTGCGCGAGTACCTCGGCGACCGAAAGCTGGTGAGCCTGTATATTCTGGGCGCCTTGGCCGGTGCGGCGTTGTTTCTGTTGGCTTACAACTTGGTGCCGGCTTACCGCAACGGGCCATTGGCAGAAGTGTTAGGCGCCTCGGGCGCTGTCACGGCTATTATTGTGGCCGCGGCCACGTTGTTGCCCGATTACACTTTTAGCCTGATCCTGATTGGCCCGGTCAAGATTAAGTATATCGCCATTGTCATCGTTATTATTTCCTTGGCGGGCATTGATGGTGGTAACGCGGGGGGCGAAATCGCGCATATTGGGGGCGCAATTTTCGGCTTCAGCTTTATCAAGCTGCTTCAGCGAGGCACTGATTTAGGGCGGCCGGTGCAAGCCATCGGTGACTGGCTTGGGGGGCTTTTTTCTGGGCGGCCGCGTCTGCGGGTTACACACCGTAATCAACCTGCTGAGCCCGCCGCTACGCGTAAAGGCAATATTGTTAAGCCTGAGCAAGACGAGATTGACTTAATTCTGGATAAGATTTCCCGCTCCGGTTACGAGAGCTTATCGAAGGATGAAAAGCAGAAGCTGTTCAGGGCAAGCCAGAAGTAACACCGCTCGCTTCGTTGGAGCTACCATTGCAATCAAACACGCGAGATGCTTCGCTCTGCATGACCAGCGCAAAAAAGCCCCCAGACTTAGTGTGGGGGGCTTTTTTATATGTACTGAATAAATGCTAAGCAGTCTGAGTCATTTTGTCCAGCGCTTCCATTACCTCTTTCACGTGGCCACGCGAGGTTTCGAGCAACTGTTTCTCTTCATCATTGAGTTGCAGCTCGATAACGCGCTCAATACCATTTTTACCCAGAATAACTGGAGCACCAAGGTAAACGCCGTCGATACCGTATTCGCCTTCTAACTTAATGCAAACGGGGAACACGCGGCGCTGGTCGCGCACGATGGCTTCTACCATCTGAGCTGCGGCAGCACCGGGAGCGTACCAGGCCGAAGTACCCATCAGCTTCACTAACTCGCCACCACCAACGGCGGTGCGCTGCACGATAGCATCAAGCTCGGCTTTGCCAATAAGCTCGGTTACCGGAATACCGCCCACCGTAGTGTAGCGGGGCAGGGGAACCATGGTGTCGCCGTGGCCACCCATCAGTACTGCCTGAATGTCTTTGGGGCTCACGTTCAGAGCTTCGGCTAGGAAAGCGCGGTAGCGGGCCGTGTCCAAGATGCCAGCCATGCCGAATACCTTCTCGCGGGGCAAGCCGGAGGTGAGGTGGGCTTGGTAGGTCATCACGTCGAGGGGGTTAGAAACGACGATGATAATGGCGTTGGGCGAGTACTTCACCACCTGCTCCGTTACCGATTTTACGATGCCAGCGTTGGTCGAAATCAGGTCGTCGCGGCTCATGCCGGGCTTGCGGGGCAATCCGGAAGTAATAACAACCACCTCGGAGTCGGCGGTGCGGCTATAGTCGCCGGTGACGCCTACGGTACGGGAGTCGTAACCAATAATAGGAGCTTTCTGCCAGATGTCCAGCGCTTTGCCTTCGGCGAAGCCTTCCTTAATATCAACGAGAACAATTTCGTTGGCGATTTCGCGGGTGGCGAGTACATCAGCGCAAGTGGCGCCCACGTTGCCAGCCCCAACTACGGTAACTTTCATCGGGTGAGGAATTGGGAGTGAAATATTGGATTCGCGTGGTAAAAGTAAGCGAAAACGCTTTCCATGCCGGAGGTTTTTGCAGAGGGAAAGAAGAAAACATCCGTTGGACTGCCTTACGCTACATTCGGCGCAACAGCAACACCCGTTGGGTTTCCTCCGTCACTTTATACCGCTCATCGGGTCGGAAACCGATAACCCAGGCAATACGCTGGTCGGCGGTTACGAGCACGCGCACGTCGTCCTTGAGGTTGAGCGGCACTTTTTGGTCGATGAGAAAGTCACTGATTTTTTTCTTGCCCTTCATCCCGATGGGCATAAACCAGTCGCCTTCCTGCCAGCGCCGCACGGTGAGCGGGAATTGAAGACGGTCGGCATCAAGCGCCGCTTCGTTTTTCTTTCGGAGCACGCCGAATCCTTCTGCCTCCTGCAAGTCGGCCGTGAGGTGCATGCCCTCGGCAACTAGCTTGGTTTGGCCCGCCTGTAGCTGGTAAGTGCCGAAGCTTGTGAGGTTTTTGCGGGTAATAACCAACTGGTCGCGGTCCTTCACCAGCGTATGTGTCGGCGACTCGAAGCGGCGGCCCGCGGTGGCTTTAAAGGCGGCCACAATCTCTTTTGTAACCGGGAAAGAGAAATTGAACGGTCGCAGCAACTCATGCAAAACCAGCGTGATGGCTGCCGTAGCTTGCAGGGTGGCAATGTTGAAATAGGTTACCTCCTCTTCCTCTGTCTGCGCTTGGGCAGCAGTGTCGGCCACATAGCGGCGCACAATTTCCTCGGCTCCACCCACGCGCTCGGCCGTGTGCTCCAGGGTCTGGTCGAGGTTAGGATTGATTTCGCGCAGCACGGGTAGCACATCGTGGCGCAGACGGTTGCGCTGATACGTGGTGCTATCGTTGGAGGCATCCTCACGCCATACTAGGCGGTTTTCCATCACATACTCGAACAGGTCTTCTTTGCCAATGCTTAGGAAGGGCCGAATGACGTAACCGTTTTTGGCCTGAATACCGTGCAAGCCAGCCAACCCAGTGCCGTGCGTCAGGTTGAGTAACATGGTTTCGGCAGCGTCGCGCTGGTGGTGGGCGGTGGCAATGTAGCTAAGCTGCTGCGTTTGGCGGATGCGCTCAAACCACTCGTAGCGCAGCGCCCGGGCCGCCATTTGGGTAGAAATACCTTCTTGGGTAGCAAATTCTTTGGTTTGAAAGAACTCGGCGAAGTAAGGGACATCATATTTCTTGGCCAGCTTGCGCACAAATTGCTCATCGGCATCGGCCTCTTCGCCGCGCAGCCCAAAGTGGCAATGCGCAATAGCAAACGGCACTTCCAGCCGGTACAACACGTCGGCCAGAGCCACGGAATCGATGCCTCCACTCACGGCAACTAGAAGCTGGTCGGTGGTGGGGGAGAAGAGGTTTTTTTCTTCGATAAACTGGCGGACACGGTCGAGCATGAAATGTCAATAATTTAGCAGCGGTGAAAGCTCCTTCTGGGGGGTAAAATCTACGACGAAGGCACTACGCTGCAAAGATGGGCGTTACCACCGGGCCTTCTGTACCTTTGCGGCGAAATGCGTTTTCTACGACTCCTCTTTTTTCTGTTGTTGCTGCCCCTGGCTGTGCTGGCCCAGCAACGCCCGACCCCCAAAGGCGGCACTCCACCCAAAGGCCAACGCATTGAGCTACTGACGGCAGGCGAGCTGGTAGGCGGTGATTTCAACGGAGTAGAAATTCGCAAGCTGATTGGGAATGTGAGCTTTAAGCAGCAGAACACCTTTATCTACTGCGATTCGGCTTATCAATATATTGGGCGTAATGCGTTGGAGGCGTTCAGCAATGTGCGCATTGTAGAAAACGATACGCTGACGATTACCGGCGACCAAGCCTTTTACGACGGCGACACGCGCAAAGCGCGCATGACGGGCAACGTAGTGATGCGCGACCCGCGCATGACCCTCATTACGCAGGCCCTCGACTACGACCTGAACCGCAAGCAAGCATATTATACCAATAATGGCCGGCTGACTGACCCCGAAAATACACTTACCAGCCAGCGAGGGTACTATAATACGGCGACGAAAGTGTTCAGCTTTCGGCGCGACGTGCGCTTGACTACCAAAGACAACCTCATTACTACTGACTCTTTGCAGTATAATACGGTGTCGAAGATTGCTTACTTCTTTGGCCCAACGCGCATTACGGGGCAGGAGGGACGCAGCCTGTATGCTGAGAACGGCTATTATAACACGATTACTCGCGTTTCTAACTTTCAGCGCAACGCCAAGATTGAGACGCCTGACTATCTGCTTGGGGGCGACAAGCTGGTGTACGACGAAGCTCGGCAGTACGGGGTGGCTACCGGCAATGTGTCGATGACTTCCAAGAAAGATAACATCGTGATTCGGGGTGATGTGGGGCGCTATTGGCGGGCATTGGGGAAAGCCAAAGTGTACGGCACGCCCGTGATGCGTAATATTTCGGATCGTGACACGCTGTTTTTAGCCGCCGATACGCTGATGAGTGTGGAAGGGCAGCCAGGGCAAACGTCGGGGGGCATTATTTACGCCTTTCCCAAAGTGCGCATCTTCCGCGCCGACTTGCAGGGCCGCTGCGACTCGCTGACCTATGACCGGCAAGACTCCATTATTTACTTGAACCGCAATCCGATTCTGTGGAGTGACAAAAATCAGCTCACCTCGGATAGCATGGAAATACAGCAGCGTCGCGGCAAAATCGACCAGATGCGCCTGTATGCCAACGCTTTCATTGTGGGCCAGGATACCTTGCTCAACTTCAACCAAGTGAAGGGGCGCAACATGGTGGCGTACTTCGGTGATAACAAAATAAAAAAAGTTGACGTGGTTGGCAACGCGGAGAGCCTCTACTTTGCTCTTGAGGGTGACACCACCACGACCGGCATGAATAAAGCAGTTAGCGCCACGATGGCGCTTCGCTTTGCCGACAACAAGCTTCAAACCATCACCTTCCAAACCAACCCCGACGCCAGCTTTATTCCGCCCCACGAGCTTAAAGAGGAAGACAAAACCTTGAAAGGCATGCAGTGGCGCATCAAGGAACGACCAAGCCGTCGGGCTACGTTAGGAAAACACTTCAACCCGCCCGCCAAAGCGAAACCAAAAAAGACGAATACCAAGACCCAAAAAAGCCCCCCAAAGGCAAAACCAAAAGCCGCCCCGAACGCCAAAAAGCCCCCAGCCGCTCGGTACCTGTTCGTGCGGCGGTCAATTAAAAGAAGCGTTCCGCTACTGCTAGCGTCGTCCGCGTTTCCTGCCGTTTGATTCGGCTCCGTATTCCGTTACCTTTGCGTCCTTATGCCCTTGTTTCGCCCTACCTTCTTTCTGTTGTTACTGAGCGCTTTGCTGCTCGGCTCGTGCAGTGGCTACCAAAAGCTGCTCAAGAGCGACGACGTGAATAAAAAATACACTGCTGCCATTAAGTATTATGATGAAGGCGACTTCTTCAAGGCTGGTACTCTGCTGGAAGAGCTAATTCCGCTCTTGCGTGGCCGCCCAGAGGCGGAGAAAGCTCAGTTCTTCTTTGCTAATACGAACTTCCGTCAACGGAATTACACCTTGGCTTCGTATTACTTTAAGTCGTTTTTCGAGACATATCCCAATTCGACCTACGCTGAAGAGGCTTCGTTTATGTACGCCAAGTCGCTTTTTCGCGACTCACCGGAGTTTGAACTCGATCAGACCAACACTTTCACGGCACTGGAAGCGATTCAGGATTTTCTGAATCGCTACCCCACCAGCCAGTTCCGTCCCGAAACGGAAAGTATGTCGCAGGAGTTGCAGAAGAAGCTGGATATCAAGGCTTTTGAAAGTGCGCGGCTTTACTATCAGCTGCGGTATTATCAGTCGGCGGTAGTCGCGTTTACAGCTTTCCAGCAACAGTTTCCGGCCTCTGCCTACAATGAAGAAGCCGCTTATCTGAAGGTAGCTGCCCAGTATTATTACGCCAAGGAAAGTGTGGAGCAAAAGCAGCGTGAGCGGTACTTGGAGGCTATTGCCTTCTACCAAAGCTTCGTTGATACGTATCCGCAGAGCAAAAACCTGAAACAGGCGGAGGCATTTTATGACGATGCCCGCGCTGAGGTGGCTAAGCTCAAACCTGCCCCCGACGCTGCCGTCAATTAGATTTCAATGGGTACATGAGCCATGCATGTACTCATCCAACCAGTAAACCATTTGATTTAAGATGAAAACTCCGAATAACGTCCCCGCTTCCATCGTAACCCGCAACCTGTCGGAATTTGCTGACCAGACCGGCAACGTGTATGAGTCGCTGGCTATCATTTCTAAGCGGGCTAACCAGATTTCTGTTACGCTGAAGGAAGAGCTGAACAGCAAGCTGGCCGAGTTTGCCACCACGGTCGACAACCTGGAAGAAGTATTTGAAAACCGCGAGCAGATCGAGATTTCCAAGTACTATGAGCGTCTGCCTAAGCCTACTAACCTGGCTGTAGAAGAGTTTTTGGAAGGCAAAGTATACTTCTCTACGCCCGCTGAAGGCGAGACGCCAGCCCGCGCTGCCGAGTAAGTAAAGCCTCCTAACTACCGCACAATGGCGCTGCAAGGCCGTAAAATTTTGCTGGGCGTGTGCGGGAGCATTGCCGCGTATAAGTCCGCCCTCTTGGTGCGACTCCTGGTAAAGGCCGGGGCTGAGGTGCAAGTCATTCTGACTGCCTCGGCCTCGGCCTTTGTTACGCCCCTTACCCTCGGTACATTATCCAAGAATCCGGTTCTGACAGGGTTTTTGAAGAATGAAGCGGCCGGTGAGTGGCACAACCATGTGGATTTGGGCCTGTGGGCCGATGCGCTTGTCATTGCCCCGGCTAGCGCCAATACGGTAGCTCAGTTAGCGAATGGGCATTGCCCTAATCTGCTGGCCGCGGTGTACCTCTCAGCCCGTTGCCCCGTGTTTTTGGCGCCCGCTATGGACCTAGATATGTACGCGCATCCAGCCGTAACGGAAAACCTTGCTCGCTTGCGCCGTTTCGGCAACCACGTGTTCGATTCACCCCCTGGCGAGCTGGCAAGTGGCCTTTCAGGTCCGGGCCGGATGCTGGAGCCGGAGGATATCATGCGGAAGCTAGAGGAGTTTTTTAGTAACTAGGCACTAGTCATGCAAGTAAAGCATGACCAGCTTTCAAAACCTCATTATGCGCGTCCTCATCACGGCTGGCCCAACGTACGAACCCATTGATCCAGTGCGCTTTATCGGTAACCACTCAACCGGTAAGATGGGTTACGCGCTAGCCGAAGCCTTTGCGGCTCGGGGGGCAAATGTGACGCTGGTAAGCGGCCCAACGCAACTCCGCATTCACCATCCACTCATTGAGGTGGTAGCAGTGCAGACGGCTGACGAAATGTACGCCGCTGCCGCAAAAATTGCCCCCCAGGCCGATGTGTGGGTATTTGCCGCCGCCGTAGCCGATTATAAGCCGCGGTCAATGGCCCCAAACAAGATCAAGAAAGATGGCGATACGCTGACCTTAGAGTTGGTGAAGAACATTGACATTGCCGCTACGCTGGGCAAACAGAAGCGCCCTGAACAATTTTCGGTGGGTTTTGCGTTAGAAACAAATGATGAGGAAGCCCACGCTCGCGCCAAACTCCAGCGTAAGAATTTCGACCTCATTGTGCTCAACTCTCTGCGCGACGCCGGTGCGGGCTTCGGCCACGATACCAACAAAGTGACGCTGCTGACCGCTGGGGGGCAAATGTCTATCTTTGAATTGAAGCCCAAGACCGAAGTAGCCCACGACATTGTGCAAACCGTTTTGGCGTCGCTTTCTGCCTTATCTGCTCCCCATGCGTAACCTGCTGTTTGCATTCTGCTGTCTGTTTTTGCTGCTGGTACGCCCGGCTCAAGCTCAGGAGCTATTGGCTGAAGTAAGCGTGACCACCGAAAATGTGACTATCGCTGATCAGCAACTCGTGCAGCAGATGCGGACGGACATCCAGTCGTTTCTGAACACGCGCACTTGGACCAACGTCACGTATCGGCCCGAGGAGCGTATTCGGTTTCGGTTGTTTGTAGGCATCACGGCCATTCCCCAAACCGGCTCCTATAAAGCCACTGCGCGCATTATCACGGAGCGGCCCGTGTACGGTACGGGGTATCAAACCAATCTGCTGTCGTTTGCCGACCGGGGTTGGTCGTTTAATTATTCCCCCAGAATCCGCTCGACTATTCCGACAACGTATTTGTGTCCAATCTGTCGTCGCTGCTGAGTTTCTATGCTTATATCGTCATTGGCATGGACCAGGATAGCTTTTCGCCGTTGGGGGGCTCGCCCTACTACGACCGGGCTCGCAACATCCTGACTACGGCCGCGTCCCAAACTCAGGAAGGCGACCAGGGCTGGCGCGATGGAGAGCCGCGCAACCGCTATTGGCTCCTCAATAATTTGCAGGATCCTCAGCTAGCGGCCTTCCGCAACGGAGTGTATGCCTACTATCGGCAAGGCCTTGATATCTTTGTAGAGAAGCCAGAAGAAGCCCGCGCTAGTGTGTTTAAAGCACTGCAGGGCGTACAGGCTGCCACCGTTCGCCGGCCGGGTACGCTGCTGGCCCGCGCTTTCTTCGATACGAAAGCCGACGAAATCGCGAACATTTTCCGCACCGCCTCCGACCCCCAGCAGAAGGCGCAGGTAGTAACCCTGCTCACGGAAGTAGACCCCACCAACTCCGCCAAGTATCAGGCGATTATGCAGCGCTAATTCGAGAGCTGTAGCTAAGTGGGTGTTGCTAAATAATTTGGCTTATTTTTGTCTAGTCACGGGAATCAACTAATTTTATTAGTTGTAATAGTATCAATGCTTTGAAGAGAAGCTAAAGAACATTTCTTGCCTCTTACTTCACGGCGTATTCCTAAAAAAAGCCCCCCAGCGCAGGCGTTTCGAGTGTGAAGTTTTGGGCTGAGCCGCTGCTATTCTTATTCTTAAACTTGTATGCTGGTTGATCTTCGCATTCAAAACTACGCGCTGATTGAGGCGCTGGAGTTGCGGCCCTCGGCCCTCCTCAATATAATTACTGGTGAAACAGGCGCGGGCAAGTCGATCATGCTGGGCGCCATTGGGTTACTGCTCGGCAATCGGGCCGATTCGCGTATGCTGTTCAATACAGGTAGCAAATGCGTGATTGAAGGCCAGTTTGATATCTCTAATTATCAGTTACAGGATATCTTCGATTCCGAAGACTTGGACTACGACGCTCAATGCATTCTGCGGCGCGAAATTAGCCCCACAGGCAAGTCGCGGGCCTTCGTAAATGACACGCCGGTAACGCTGGAGACGTTGCGGAAAATCGGTGCCAACCTCATGGATATTCACTCCCAGCACGATACGCTGCTGCTGGGTGATGCCGTATTTCAACTCAATCTGCTTGACTTGTACGCCGGCTTGGTGCCTACGCGGGGCCAATATTCCAATGCTTACCGCCAGTATCGCAAGCTAGAGTCTGACCTGAAAACGCTGGAAAATCAGGTGGCGCAGGCCAACAAGGAACTGGATTACCACAGCTTCCTGCTCAGCGAACTGGAAGAAGCACGCTTAGATCAGGAAAACCAGGAGGAACTGGAGCAAGAAATAAAGCAGCTCGAGCACGCCGAAGAGATTAAGTATAAGCTCAGCCAAGCGTACCAAAGCTTGTCGGAGAGCGAGTACTGCGCCACGGGCAGCATGAAGGAAGCGGCCACAATGCTGGGCCAGATTGCCGCCTACGCCGATTCTTTCCAGACCCTTAAAGCTCGCCTCGATAGCTGTCTCATCGAACTCCACGACATTGCTGACGAGGTAGAAGCCGCTGAGCGTCGCACGGAAGGCGACCCCGCCCGCATCGATGAGCTGCAAGGCCGCCTGAATGTGCTGTATAACCTCCAGCGCAAGCACCAGGTCCGCGACTTAGCGGCCCTCATCGAAGTGCGCGACCAACTGCGCCAGCAAGTCGGTTCGGTGTTGAACTTGGACAAAGAAATTGCCCGCCTGCGTAAAGACACCGACGGCGCTCTGGCCACCGTGACCAAGCAAGCTGCTCGCCTCTCCGAAAGCCGGCGCAAAGCATTCCCCAAGTTCGAGAAGGAGTTAGCAGCTCTACTGTCCGAATTAGGAATGCCGCATTCACGCATTGTAGTGCAGCACACTACCAGTCAGCCCACCGCCAGCGGTACCGATGTGGTAAGCATTCTGTTTACCGCCAACAAAGGCGCCCAACCCCAAACGCTCAGCAAAGCAGCCTCGGGGGCGAATTTTCTCGCCTCATGCTCTGCATTAAATACATGCTGGCCGATAAGACGGCTTTGCCAACGATAGTATTTGACGAAATCGACACCGGTATTTCCGGCGAAATCGCGGTGAAAGTGGGGCGTATGATGCAGCAGATGGCCAAGAAACACCAACTCGTAGCCATATCTCACCTACCCCAGATGGCTGCCGCCGGCGACGCGCATTACTTCGTGTACAAAGAAGATCGCGCCGACCGCACCATCAGCCGCATTCGTCAATTGAGCACCGAAGAGCGAATCCGTGAAATTGCGCACATGATTGCCGGCGCCAAACCCAGCGAGAATGCCTTCGAAAGCGCGCGGGAACTGCTGGCGATGCGCGGTGAGGCAATAGCCGCCTAATATTGATGGCTGGTAGAGCCAAAAGACAAGATTAAATAAGGTGGTCATGCAGAGCGGAGCGAAGCATCTCGCGTGCTGATGTTGCCAAGCTAAACAACGAAGCGAGCGAGATGCTCCGCTCTGCATGACGGTTTATGGGAAAAGGCTTCATGGCAATCAATTTGGCTCCGCTTCTGCATGATGTTATTGAAGAGCATAGTGGTGTTTTTTATTTTTTCGCCTCTTTTGTACTTCCTAACTACCAACTCCTACATTCTCTCCATGTCCAATAACCTACTCGCTGGCAAAGTCGGCATTATCTCCGGCGCTCTTGATTCTAAATCCATTGCTTGGAAAGTAGCCCAGAAAGCGCACGCCGAGGGTGCCCGCTTTGTGCTGACCAACGCTCCGCTGGCCATGCGTATGGGCGAAATCAAGCAACTAGCCGAAGAGTGCGGCGCCCTTATCGTGCCCGCCGATGCGACCTCCGTGGAGGAGCTGGAAAACTTGTTTTCGCAGGCAACCGAGCATCTGGGGGGCAAATTGGACTTCGTGCTGCACAGCATTGGCATGAGCCCGAACATTCGCAAGAAGAAGCACTACGGCGAACTGGACTACAAATTCTTCCAACAGACCCTGGACGTGTCGGCCCTGTCGTTTCACAAAATGATGGCCGTAGCCGAGCGCCAGGACGCGATGAAAGAATGGGGCAGCATTGTAGCCCTGTCGTACATCGCCGCCCAGCGCGTATTCCCCGACTAC